>JBGAFV010000002.1:0-677346 GCA_044227095.1 Chitinophagaceae bacterium
ATAGCATTGGCTGCCACTGAATTAATTTCAGAAGTACCATTGCCTCTTTCTCCAATGCCATGTAAGAAAATAATCAGCGGATGTTTTTGCGAACCGTAATCTTTGGGTGTAAACTGAAGAAAACCAATAACGCCGTCGGGTGAAGTGGAATTAGAAATAGTTTTCGCAACCTGCTGAGAAAAAGAAAATGTGCTTAATAATAACCATGCACACAGTGCCTGAAGTTTCAAGGTAGCTCTCATATTATACTCTTCGTTTTTACAGGATAAACAAATAAAGTCCCCTAACAGCATTAACCAGTTTTTTTTCGCAGGCATATGCATGCGAGTTTGGTCAATGCCATTTTACAATCAGAAATAAACAGTAATTAACAGTTGGGTAAAACTCTTCTCAGTTGATAACTGTAATTAATTTTTAGCAGCAACAGTTTTCAAAAAAAGAATTTGGTTGAACGCACTATGCCAATAATATACCAAAAAAAGATATTGTGAATAACTCTTCTTTGATAGTGGTCAACTTTATCAATAATAGCTTTAGCGAGTATAAAAAAAACTTTTTCGGAGATAACACTTGTATGTTTTGCTGCTGTAAATTATTTCTCTTTTATTTTTTGTGAAGATTAACAACCTGCTGCAAACATTGCAAAGCCCGATTTAGTGTCAGTAGTACAATTATTTAAAATTGCAGCACTACATCGCCATTTACAGGATAGCCGGTGCATGTTAATACACGGCCTTTTTCCATTTCATCATCCATCAGCACTTCATTATAACTCATCCACACTTTTCCATGCAAACAAGTTGCTGCACAACTACCGCAACGGCCTGCTTCACAACTGTATGGCAATGCTATGCCTTCATTTTTTGCTGCCTGTAATATGGTTTGTGGATATTGTGTTGACAAACGATAAACCTTATTCTGCACACGAATTTCAATATTGTGCTTTTGAACATCGGGAGGAATTGTTTTTGATTCAACCTTAAGGGGCGTAAAGTTTTCCTTCTTAATATGTTGCAAAGGAACACGGCTTTCAAGCAATTCGATGCTGGCCATCCGCATAAAATCAAAAGGGCCGCAGGTATAAAACAATATTTCTGCTCTTGGCGCAACCGTTAATTCTTTCAACAGCCTGCCCAGCAGCCATTTACTCAATCTTGCCCTTTCTAAATTGGGCGAGGTGCTAAATAAAAATTCAATTACAAAGCGGTCTTTAAATGTATTTGCCAGTTGTTTAAGCTCCTCGTAAAATATTGTAGTAGCTGGTGACCGGTTGCTGTATATAAGCACCACTCTTATGTATGGGTGAAAGTGGAGCAGTGTTTTTATCAATGGCAAAACAGGCGTAATGCCGCTTCCTGCTGCGATGAAAAAAATCTCTTTGAATTGATGAATATTTTCGGGCAATACAAAAAAACCTGCTGCGCCTGTTGTAGTTAATATATTGCCGGGCTTTGCCGTGTCTAATAATTTCCTGGAGTATTCGCCATTTTCTAGTCGCTTTACTGTAATGGCCATTGGCTCGTGCAGTGCAGGCGCAGATGAAAGAGAATAACTCCTTCTCTCCTCTCCTGATACTTTTTGAAAAACAAACGTAAGAAACTGGCCAGCCTGGTATGAAACAGGATCCTTATCTACAGGACTGAGATAAAAAGTTTTACAATCTGCAGTTTCCTGTTTAATGCTGTCAATTCTCAATGCCTTAAATAGTGCCATACAAACCTTGTTGAAAAATTAAAACCCTATCTAATAATGAAGTTGCCATTTAAAAGCCGGACATAGCCAATATACGGCATCTCAATAGAATGATTTTACAAAAACTTCTTACTGGTATTTCTGCGAAAGCAGATAATTTGTTAACTTACAGATGACTAAAAACGATTGCCACATGAAAAAAGTTGCTGACATACTGCACCGCAAAGGTGCCAACCTAATCTCCATTTTGCCTGAAACAACTGTAATTGAAGCCCTGGAACTGATGGCCGCCAAGAATATAGGCTCAGTCCTCGTTATGGATGGCGATCAATATTTTGGCCTGCTTACAGAAAGAGACTATGCCCGTAAAGTAATCCTGAAAGGCAAACACTCATCAGATACCAAGGTAGAAGAAATCATGTCGAAAGGCTTGCCCCGCATCACCCCCGACAATTCCATTGAAGTTTGCATGCACCTGATGAGCGAAAACAATATCCGCTACCTGCCTGTATTTGAAAATGATAACATTTGCGGCATCATCTCCATTAATGATGTGGTAAAAGAAACCATTCTTTCGCAGGAAGAAACCATTACGCAGCTAAAAGATTATCTGCACGCAAGTATGTAATTGAAGAACTATAGCGTCCTCACATTGTAATGCTGAAAGTTGTTGAAGAAATATTACCGGTTGGTTCTTTTGAGCCAGCCGGTTTTTTATACCAGCTTCACAGCTATGGTCATCATCGTTGCCTCGCAATCACTTCATCAGCAAATCTATAATGGTCTGATCAGTAATTATTTCCTAAACAGATCATTAATAGCTGCATAAGACATAATGCCCGTTGCATAACCAAAACTTCCTTTTTGTTTTATCTCTTTTGCAGACTCATAAAATGCATTGTAAGCAGCACGTGCAAGCGATGAGCCAATGCTTATACGCTTTACGCCCAAATCTTCTAATTCATTCACTGTAAAATCTGCGTTGCTTAAACCCATAACCACACTCACAGGTTTTGGCGCTAATGCTTTTACAACTATGCTAATTTCTTCGCTTGTTTGTAAACCCGGTGCAAACAAAACATCAGCACCTGCTGCTGCATAAGCTTGCAGTCGCTTAATGGTATCTGCCAAATCAATTTTACCATGAATTAAATTCTCTGCCCTTGCAGTTAATGTAAAAGGCAGCGGTAAACTTTTTACTGCGGCCACTGCTGCTTTAATGCGTTCTATAGATAATGCAAACGGGTAAATAGGATCCTTTGGATTACCTGTTGCATCTTCTATAGATCCGCCGCACAAACCTGTCTTAGCTGCCTGTAAAATGGTTTCTGCACATATTTGCGGATCATTGCCAAAACCATTTTCTAAATCTGCTGCAACAGGTAAATGAGTAGCACCTACGATAGATTTTGCATTGTGCAATGTTTCTTCACGGGTAACAAGTCCTTCACCATCTGGTTTACCAATAGAAAAAGCAAGACCAGCACTTGTAGTGGCCAATGCTTCAAACCCTAATGCGGCCAGCATTTTTGCAGAACCAGCATCCCACGGATTGGGCATAACAAATATGCCTGAACGCATGTGCAGATCTTTAAAGGCTGTTGCCCTTGCTAATTGTAAGTTATCCATAGACAAATTATTTTATCCGCTGCTGTTTATAATTTTCTGTACATAATATAAGCATTGGTCAATCCATGTTTGCTATGATTAAAGGCTTCTGGTATTTCGCCAATAATAGTAAACCCAAGATGCTGCCATAACTTTACTGCACGTTCATTGCTTTTTATAACAATATTGTATTGCATGGCTTTATAACCAAGCCTTTTTGCTTCTTCCAGGGAAAACAACGCCATCGTTTTTCCGATACCTTTTCCTGCTGCCAAAGGAGAAACCATATAACCTGCATTGGCAATGTGTGAACCAAGATCTGGCTGGTTATCACGCATCACAAAAGTTCCAACCACTTCATCATTATCCAGCGCAACATAAGTATGTGCAGCAGGTGAGCACCAATAGGCCAGCATTTTTTCTTTTGAAGATGCCGGATGAAATACATAAGTATCGCCTGTTGCTATTACATCGCTGATGATGTTCCATATGGCATCATAATCATTTGTTGTTGCTTTTCTTATTTCAAGCATTACTTTTTATTTCTGATTTTGGGATTTAGGAATTTTGGAATTTCTTCTGACTTATCATTAAAACAAATCTCAAAATTCCTAAATCACAAAATCCTTCAATAATTGATCGACTAAGCGTTGTTAACGGTATTATTCGCCATAAACTTTTCTAAACTTGCCTTTGCATTCCTGTGTACTTTTCCCTGTATAAAATTGCTCCAGCCTAATAGCATACCTGGTATTCCCAATGCCTGGCGGCTCCATTTCCACAAATCAAATTTGTCTGTATGTTCTGTAATCTTTCCATTTTCAATACGCATATGCGCTTTTATATTGTTTACAACATGTCGCCCTGTTTTTGAAAAAGTATAGCTGGCAATCCAGTTGCATGTAATGTATTCTTCGTCCAGCAATTGAATATTATTATAGGTAAGCGAAAAATTTTTGGCATTCTTACAAAGCATCTCCCACATGGCTTTTACTTCATTGCCCTGCAAAAGACCAAATACCGGATCACTAAAAACAGGAGACGCACTATAACAATCCTGCATGGTCTTGTAATCCAGTTGCTGGAAAGCTGTATAAAAGCGGTTGACAAGTTGTTCGTTTCCGTTCATAATTTAAAATATGTTTTGATGGCTGATTAAGTAAATTAGCTTTCCAAAATTAAAATTACATGAGAAAACTCACCCTTATTATTTTATTATTCGCTCCAGTTTTTTTGAATGCCCAATATGCGCAGGATTCTGCGTGGATAAAAGAGCACTATTATAAGATTGAACGTTACATACCCATGCGTGATGGCATTAAGCTTTTCACCTGCGCTTATGTTCCCAAAGACAGCTCTGCAAAACATCCTATCCTGCTTACACGGACACCTTATTCATGCGCACCTTATGGCGAAAACAATTTTAATGCAAATCTCTGGAACCGGCATTGGCGTTATTATGCAAGGGAAAACTATATTATAGTTACGCAGGATGTCCGTGGCCGCTGGATGAGCGAAGGCGATTATACAGACATAAAACCCTTCAACCCTAATAAAAAAGGAAATGAAACTGATGAAGCAAGCGACACGTATGATGCTATTGACTGGCTGGTAAAAAATCTTCCTTACAATAATGAACATGTTGGTGTATTTGGTATTTCTTACCCGGGTTTTTATTCAACCATGGCTGCATTAAGCAACCACCCTGCATTAAAAGCAGTTAGTCCGCAGGCGCCGGTTACAGATTGGTTCCAGGGCGATGATTTTCATCACAACGGTGCGCTTATGCTAATGGATGCTTTTAGTTTCTATGCAGGCGGCTTTGGTTATCCAAGGCCAGTACCAACAACAGTTGGGCCCAAATCAACTTTAAAAATTCCTGATGTAGATAATTATAAAACATACCTTGATATAGGCTCGCTGAGCAACTTTAAAAAACTCGCCGGCGATACACTCAAATTTATAAATGATTTATGGTCACATCCTAATTATGACGAATGGTGGCAAGCCCGTAACCCACGCAATTTTGTAAAAAATGTGCAACCCGCTATACTGGTAGTTGGTGGTTTGTTTGATGCAGAAGATTGCTTTGGTGCGTGGAATTTGTATAAGGCTATTGAAAAGAAAAATCCTGCTGCACATTTTAATAAACTCGTAATGGGGCCATGGTATCATGGCCAATGGGCATCTACAGATGGAACACACTTAGGCAATCTTCGTTTTGATCAAAACACTTCATTCTGGTACCAGAACAATATTGAAATACCTTTCTTTAATTATTTCCTTAAAGGTGAAGGTGATATTTCAAAACTTGCTGAAGCAACAATTTTTTTCAGCGGAGAAAACAAATGGCACAATTATGCGCAATGGCCACCTGTTGAAAAACAGGATAAACAACTTTATTTTCAACCAAATGGAAAACTTGGTTGGGATAAACCTGCTGCAAACAACAGCTATAGCGAATACGTTAGCGATCCTGCACACCCGGTTCCATATACAGAAGATGTGCATTATTCAAGAACAAGAGAATACATGACAGATGACCAGCGCTTTGCTGAACGCCGCCCGGATGTTTTAACTTTTACAAGTGATGTTTTGGATAATGATCTTACTATTGGCGGCACCGTAACTGCTGATTTGCTCACCAGTATTTCTACCACTGATGCAGATTTTGTAGTAAAGGTTATTGATGTGTTTCCTGATAACTTTAAATATACTGATGCGCTACCGCAGCAGCGGAGAATGGCAGGCGGAGATTACCCAATGGGCGGCTACGAATTACTGGTACGCGGAGAAATTATGCGTGGCCGTTTTAGAAATAGTTTTGCCAAACCCGAAGCGTTTAAACCCAATAAAACAGAAAGGGTAAAATTTGATTTGCCCGATGTAGCGCATACTTTTTTAAAGGGCCATAAAATAATGATACAGGTACAAAGCAGTTGGTTTCCTATAGCAGATCGCAACCCGCAAAAGTTTATAAACATTTATACTGCTACCAATGAAGACTTTCAAAAGTGCACCATAAAAATACTACACGATGGAGTGAATAGTTCAAGCGTAATACTTCCGGTGATTCGATAGTATTGAGTATTGAGTATATAGTATGTAGTATTAAGACAGAGAAGAGTGTGTAATCGATAGTCTTTAGTCAGGAAACAAAGCTAGCGGCAAAGTCTACATCCTACATCCTACATACTATATACTTCCTACTTTAAAGCAAACGTTTGCGTAACAGTACAAGCATTTGTTTCATTATCTTTAGCCTATACAAAACAATACAACAGAACAATTAGCAAAATTGAAGTGCAATGAAAAAAATCTTCGTTTTATTTTTATTACTTGGTATGACAGCAACCAGCTTTGCGCAAGCCATTAATATTATTCCGCAGCCGGCAGAAATAAGACAGCCAAGAATTATGGCGAGTTTTACGGTAACGCCTGCTACAGAAATTGTATTGCAGGGAAGTGGGCTTGAAAACACTGCTGCATTTTTGAATGATTATTTAAACCGTTTTTATAAGTTTAAATTGAAGGTGGTAAAAAAATCCGCTTCAAAAAATGTAATTGCGCTCAACTATGAAAAAATGAGCTATGCAATTCCCGGTGCTTATGTATTAACCATAAACCAGAATGGTGCTTACATTGCCGGAGATAATGAAGCCGGGGCATTTTATGGTATCCAAACATTGATACAAATGCTGCCCGTTCCAGAAACTGCGCAAATTCCTAAACTTGCTATACCTTATGTTAGCATTAAAGATTACCCTCGTTTTGCTTACCGCGGTTTAATGCTTGATGCCGGTCGTCATTTCTTTCCGGTAGATTTTGTAAAAAAATACATTGATTATATCGCCCTGCACAAAATGAATTATTTCCATTGGCACCTTACAGAAGACCAGGGCTGGCGCATAGAAATAAAAAAATATCCCAAGCTTACAGAAGTTGGCTCAAAAAGAAATGGTACAATCATTGGCCGTTATCCAGGTAAAGGAAACGATAACCAGGCTTATGGTGGTTTCTATACACAGGAAGAAATTAAAGATGTAGTGAAGTATGCTGCTGCACGGTACATTACTGTAATTCCAGAAATTGAATTGCCAGGCCATAGCAGCGCTGCTATTGCAGCATATCCTCAATTGAGTTGCTTTCCTGATACAGCAACAGCTATTCCTGCTAATATGATTTCTGATGCAAGCAAACAACAACTGGCAGCTGGCCGTATAAAACTTGTACAGGAAACATGGGGTGTATTTAAGGATGTATATTGCCCAAGCGAATACACGTTTAATTTTTTACAGGATGTAATTGATGAGATACTGCCATTGTTTCCTGCAAAATATATTCACATAGGCGGAGATGAGTGCCCGAAAGATGCATGGAAAGAATCTGCTTTTTGCCAGAAGTTGATTAAAGAAAAAGGATTGAAAGATGAGCATGGATTGCAGAGCTATTTTATAGGCCGGATAGAAAAATACATTAACAGCAAGGGAAAATCAATTATTGGATGGGATGAAATTCTTGAAGGAGGACTTGCGCCTAATGCTACAGTAATGAGCTGGCGCGGAGAAGAAGGCGGCATTGACGCAGCAAAACAAAACCATGATGTAATTATGACGCCTGGCCAGTATGTTTATTTGGACCATGCACAAATGAAAAATGAAGACTCAGTAACCATTGGTGGTTTTCTGCCTTTGGAAAATGTATATAATTACGAACCTGTACCGGCAGTATTAACACCGGAACAAGGCAAACATGTATTAGGTGCACAAGGCAACGTATGGACAGAATACATGGACAATACACGCAAAGTTGAATACATGATCTTTCCGCGTTTAAGCGCCTTAAGCGAAGTATTGTGGAGCCCTAAAGGCAAAAAAGATTTTGCTGAATTTGAAAAGAGAATGCAAGTTCAGGTTAAAAGATATGATCTATGGAAAGCCAATTACTATAAACCAAAATCCTGAAGTAAAACATAAACACCTGGAGAACCCATGCCGCAATGCATGGGTTTTTACATTTCTACCATCGCCTTTATTACACCATTTGCGGGGTTGAGCCATCCGGCAAATTCTTCTTCTACCTGCGAAAAATTTACACGGTGCGTAATATAATTCGTTGGGTTTACCAGCTTTTTCTTCATGCTGGCAATAACATGTTCAAAATCTTTGCGTGTTGCATTTCGGCTACTCATCAGCGTTGCTTCACGTTTGTGAAATTCCGGATGGCTGAAACTAATATCTCCTTTTTGCAAACCTACCAGCACATACCTTCCGCCATGCGCCATGTATTGAAATGCATTATTAATTGCTTTTAAACTACCGGTAGCATCTATAACAACTGTAGGCATATCGCCATTAGTAATTGCTTTTAATTTTTCCATTGCATCTTCTTTAGCAGGATTAACAATATCGGCTACCTGTAATTTCTCTTTACAAAACTGAAGCCGTGAATCGTTAATATCCATTGCAATCACTTTTCCGCCTGCTATACGTGCAAATTCCATTGTGCCAAGGCCTATGGGGCCGGCACCAACTATAAGAACGTATTCCCCCTCTTTTACATCAGCCCTGCTTACACCATGTGCACCAATAGCAAGTGGCTCTATCAATGCCAGTTCGTCATAACTTAATCCTTCTCCATGAACAAGCGAATAAGAAGGCACCAGCAAATAATCAACCATACCGCCATCTGTATGTACACCGCTTACCTGTATACTGGTACAGCAATTGGGTTTCCCCGTGCGACAGGCAATACAGGTTCCGCAATAGAAATAAGGAATAAAAGTAACAGCTTCTCCTTTTTTAAAATTTGGATCATCTGTTTCTACAATGTCTGCAGCCAATTCGTGACCGAGTATTCTTGGATAACTGAAAAAAGGTTGTGTGCCTTCGTAAGCATGCAGGTCTGTTCCGCAAATGCCTATGCGCTTTATGCGTAGCAGTGTATTGCCCTCTGTTAATAAAGGTTCGGAGATTTCTTTGTATTCAAATTTTCCTGGTGTAGTGCAGACCAATGCTCTCATTCTTGGTTGTTTCGGTTTTATTTTGGTTGTCTTTATTACAAATGATAAAATGCTTTTGCATTTTTACTAAAAAATGCTTCCTGTTCGTTAGCAGAAAAAGATGAAAAATATTTTTGTACAATACCCATTACTTTTTTATAAGCTCCGCCGCAAAGACAAACCGGCCAGTCTGAACCAAACATTATGCGGTTAATGCCAAATGCATTTGTTACAACATCAAGATAAGGTGTAAAATCAGGTTCTTTCCAATTGCGCATATCGGCTTCATTTACCATCCCGCTTACTTTGCAATGCACATTGGGGTATTGAGCAATAGCATTCATTCCTTTTTTCCATTCGTCTATCAATCCTGCTTTAATATATGGCTTGGCTATATGATCTATTATAAACGCCTGCTCCGGAAATTGTTTCACCAGTTGCAAGGCTGCTTCAAGGTGTTTCGGAAAGATTAAAATATCATAAGTAAAATTGAATTGCTTAAGTAAGCTTATTCCGTTTAGAAAAGAAGGCTGAAGCATAAATGCCGGTTCTTCTCCCTGCAATACATGCCTGAAACCTTTTAGAACTTTAAACTGCGCATAATGCTCCAGTCTTGATTGTACATTATCGGCTCGCAAATCAACCCAACCCACAACGCCTTTTATAAACTCATTTTCTTTTGATAGTTGCAACAAAAAATCTGTTTCATTTTCTGTTTGATCTGCCTGCACAGTTACACAACCGGCTATATTGTTTTCTTTCAGCACAGGAACCAAATCCGCAGGTAAAAAATCTTTGCGTATCACTGCCATTTCATCATTTATCCAATCGTGTTTAACAGGATGATAATGCCAGAAATGCTGATGTGTGTCTATAGTGCCGGTCATTGAATTATTTATCATTGTTTATCAACGCTATCAATTGAAGGAAGGAAAAAACTTTATTTATTCAATTCAAAAATTTTATCCATCAATATCCATTTCTCTCCATTTTTTGCCCAGGGCAATGCGCTTTGAAATTTCCACATTAGCTTTTCCCATTCCTGTACCTTGGAATTTGCGCTATCCATCGCAGATTTTTTTTCAAAGCTGAAGCTGTCATTGGTCTCCATTATCATAAACAAGCGATTACCAGTGCGATAAATTTCCATATTGGTAATGCCTGAACCTGTAATACTTTGTTTTATTTCGGGCCATACATTTTGGTGATATGCTTCGTATTCTGCAATCAGCTTTTCATCGTTTACCAAATCAAGTGCAAGGCAATAGCGTTTCATTTAAATAGTATTTAGTATTCAGTATTTAGACAACAGATTTTCGCGGCTAAACGCCTTGTACTAAAATCTTAAAGCAATATTTCACTTGCTTTCTCTGAATGTTTGTATCCTTTTAATCCAAAATATAAAATCACTACAAAGCAAAGCAAAGGAACTATATAGCCATACTGTATATTATTAGTCTTGTCTGCTATATAGCCCAATATTGGTGGCAAAATTGCACCTCCAACAATTGACATAATAATAAGACTTGAACCTGCTTTTGTATCTGCCCCTATATCTTTTATACCAAGTGCGAATATTGTTGGGAACATAATCGACATAAAAAAAGCCATTACTATAACAGCATATAATGTAATAATACCAGAGCCAAGTATTGTTACCAGTGTTAATAAAATACATACAGCCGAATAAATAGCCAGTAATTTTGGCGGTTCTATAAAGCGCATAAAAAAGGTTCCGGCAAAACGGCCAATCATAAATGCAAGACCAGCAAAACTTGAATATACAGCTGCTTCAGTTTCTGTGATACCTGCTGCTTTAGTAGCAAACAAAATAAGAAAGCTGAGAACGCAAACCTGCGCACCCACATAAAAAAATTGCGCTATTACGCCCCATACAAGTTGTTTATGCGTAAAGGCATGAAAAAAACCATTATCTTCTTTCTCTTCACTGTCTTTAATATCCGGAAGCTTTGTAAAGAAGAAAATAGCTGCAACAAACAAAATGGCAATCCCTAATACCATATAAGGCATTTTAACAGTTGATGTTTCCTGCAAGAGATATGCATTCTTTGCCTGAACACTCATTGCAGCAATTTGCTCTTCACTTAATGGTTTTTTGGAAAGAATAAAATTTCTACCAATAAGCGGCGCAAGGAAGGCTGCCAAACCATTAAATGATTGTGCAAAGTTTAAACGTTGTGTGGAAGTTTCTGGCTTACCCAAAATTGTTGCGTAGGGATTAGCAGCAGTTTCTAATATAGCAAGGCCGCATGCAACTATAAATAAAGCGCTAAGAAAAAAAGCATACTGCATAGTATTGGCAGCAGGTATAAAAAGAAAGCAGCCAATGGAGAAAAACGCTAGTCCTATAAGAATCCCAATTTTGTAACCATACTTTTTCATGAGTATGCCTGCTGGTATGGCCATGATAAAATATCCAAAATAAACCGCAGAGTCTACCAGCGATGCTTCTACAGTATTTAAACTAAAAGCCCTGCGTAAATGCGGAATAAGTGCCGGATCAAGATTATGAATGAATCCCCAGAAAAAGAATAAACTCGTCACCATTATAAATGGAAACAAATAACTTTTTGGGGCATCGGTAGTAAGAATATCAGGCTGTTCTGTAGTAAATTTAGAAGGCAAGGCCATAAGTATATCGTTAGATTAATTAAACAATGATTTAGCAATTCCGAGTTCCAGTCCGCGCAATTCTGCAAGGCCGCGTAGCCTTCCTATAGCAGAGTAACCGGGATTGGTTTTCTTTTTTAAATCGTCAAGCATCTGGTGACCGTGGTCGGGACGCATAGGCAAGCTTATTTTTTGTTTTTGCATCAGCAACACTACTTCTTTCATTACACTATACATGTCTACATCGCCTTCAAGATGGTTGTCTTCATAAAAATCTCCCTGCTTATTACGCTTTGTAGCACGCAAATGCAAAAAATGAATCCTATCTGCAAAGGCTTTTACCATAGCGGGCAAATCATTATCTGCACGAACACCATAAGAACCTGTACAAAAACAAAGACCATTATTCAATGAAGGAATTACTTCAATCAATTTCTTTACATCTGCTGCTGTTTTTATTACCCTCGGCAAACCAAAAATGGCAAATGGAGGATCATCCGGATGAATGGCCATCTTAATACCAGTTTCTTCTGCAACAGGCACTATTTGCGTTAAAAAATAAACAAGGTTGCTGCGCAGTTTGTCTTCGTCTATACCATGGTATGTATCCAACGCCTGCTGAAATTGTTCAAGCGTAAAAGATTCTTCACTCCCTGGCAAGCCTGCAATAATATTGCGTTGCAGCAATTGCTTTTCTTCATCATTCATTGCTTTAAACCGTTTTTCTCCGGCAGCCAATTCTTCATCAGTATATTCTTTACCTGCATTTTTTCTTTTCAGCATAAACACATCAAAAGCTACAAGTGCTGCCTTTTCAAAACGCAATGCTCTAGAACCATCTTCTACCTGGTAAGACAAATCAGTTCTTGTCCAATCCAACACCGGCATAAAATTATATGTTATCACTTCTATACCATTTGCCGCGAGATTTCGGATGCTTTCTTTGTAATTGTCTATATAAATTTGAAAATTGCCACTTTGCGTTTTAATGACTTCATGCACAGGCACACTTTCTACTACCTTCCATTCCAGGCCTGCGGCATTAACCAGTGCCTTCCTTTTACTAATTTCTTCTTTAGTCCATACCTGGCCGTTAGGTATATGGTGCAATGCAGTTACCACTCCGGTACAACCTGCCTGTTTTATATCGGTTAAACTTACCGGATCGTTCGGCCCATACCAGCGCATGGTGTGTGTCAGCTTAATCATATTGTTATATTCCCGTTCAAAAATAGGTTGAAATGATTACAGATATTGCTCATAATATAGTACAATGTTAACCACGTGAGACGCGAAGCCTGAGGCGTGAGTTGAAACGCAGTAGCCCTAACGACTAGTGACTCACGACTATCGACTGACGACTTACGTCTCCATGCTCCTGCTAATACCCACTTCCAATCCTCTTAATTCTGCCAGTGCTTTTAACCTGCCAATACCCGAATAACCGGGATAGGTTTTCTTTTTTAAATCGTCAAGCATCTGGTGCCCGTGATCTGGTCGCATAGGAATAGAAATATTTCTTCTTTTCATAAGCAACAAAGCCTCTTTTACGATTGCATACATATCTGCGTCACCACCCAGATGTTGCGCTTCATAAAAGTTTCCTGCCGCGTCACGTTTTGTATTGCGCAAATGAAAGAAATGGATATGGTCGGCAAATATTTTTATCATTTCTACCAGGTTATTATCAGCACGTGCGCCAAAAGAACCAGTACAAAAACAAAGTCCGTTTGCCTTAGAAGGAACGGCCTTTATCAAATCATCAGCATCTTTTTGTGTACTTAAAATGCGTGGCAATCCTAATACTGCATAAGGGGGATCATCAGGATGAATAGCCATTTGCAAGCCCAGTTCTTCCGCCACAGGCACTACTTCTTTCAAAAAATAAAACAAATGCTTTTTAAGCTCAGTCGCATCAATGCCATTGTATGTTTGCAATGCTGCCAATACCTGTTCCGGGGTAAATGCTTCATCGCTGCCCGGGAGGCCAAGCATGGCGTTGCGGAAAAGTTTTTCTTTTTCAGCATCGCTCATAGACGCAAATTTTGTTTTTGCAATTTCTATTTCTTGAGGGCTATAATCTTTTTCTGCGCCGGGTCTTTTTAATAAAAAAAGATCAAAAGCCATGAAAGCTGCACGTTCAAAATAAAGAGCTTTGCTGCCATCTGCCAATGTATAAGAAACATCTGTGCGCAACCAATCAAGAACAGGCATAAAGTTATAAGTAACCACCTGCAACCCACAAACAGCAACATTGCGCAGGCTTTGTTTGTATTGTTCTATGTACTGTTTATAATTGCCAGATTGCTTTTTAATGTCTTCATGTACGGGCAGGCTTTCAATTACTTTCCATTCCATACCCGCATCATTTATCATTTTTTTGCGGATGTTAATCTCTTCAACAGTCCATACATCTCCTACTGGTATGTGGTGCAATGCAGTAACAATACCTGTGCAGCCAGCCTGTCTTATATCGCTCAAACTAACGGGGTCATTAGGACCAAACCAGCGCATGGTTTGTATAAAATGGTTCATATTCTAATCTGCTTATTACGCTTAATGGTATGAAATGCAATCTAATAAAAAACAATCTTGCACAAGCAAATTTCAACTTCTCTCTTATTTTAAAGATATGCTGAAACTGTTGCCATATTTACAGTATCGCCGTTTATGGAAAACTATAATTTAATTGTTCAATATTTATGAAATATAAAATAAAATCGATTAACTTAGAAGAGAATATCCAACTCTGATTATAGCACTGTATTTTCTTTACCACAACCCACCCCAACTATATTAATTAAACCCTTGGCCCACCCTATTTCTATATTAATTGTAGATGATCATATCATGATGCTGAATGCATTAAAATCTTTATTGCCACACGACAATAGCATTATAGTTGCTGCCATTGCAAGTTCCGGACCTGAAGCAGAAAAAAAATACAACCAGTTAAAACCCGATGTTGTTGTTATGGATATTCAGATGAAACCGGTTTCGGGTCTTGAAAGCACAAAAAAAATTTTGAAACAACATCCCGATGCAAAAATACTTGGCCTGTCAAACACATGGTCTGGACAGGATTCAGACGAACTGCGCCGCATTGGTGGCCGCGGTTATATTGTAAAAACTGCTACCCTGGATGCCATAGTTAATTGCATAAAACAAGTGTATGCCGGAGAACTGAGTTTTACAGAAGATGATTTCAAGACATCATAATAATCCATCCTTTAATCAACTTTATTTCCTCAGCTTTAGTTATTAATTTGCCAGATGAAATTTCAATTCTGGTCGCTGGGCAAAACGCATGAGCCATACATTAAACCCGGTGTGGAAACATTTACGCAACGCATCTCTAACTATTACCCGGTTGAATGGAATATAATTGCCCCGCCAAAAAATGCCGGGCTATTAAATGAAGCGGAACTTAAAAAGAAAGAAGCTGAAATTATAATGAATGCACTGGCAAAAGACGATTACCTGGTAGCACTGGATGAAAGGGGAAAAACTTTTTCTTCAGAACAGCTTGCTGCTTTTATACAAACAAGGGCAAATGCAAGTACAAGGCAGGTGATCTTTTTAATAGGCGGTGCTTTTGGTTTGCATGAAAGCATATTGAAAAGGGCCGATTTTAAATGGTCGCTGTCTCTTTTAACTTTTCCGCACCAACTAGTGAGGTTAATTTTGGCAGAACAGGTTTACCGTGCCTGCACCATTAACAGAAATGAAAAATACCACCATCAATGAGGTGCAATAATTAACACGAATACACTAACCAATTACTTAAAGCATGCACATTACTATAACCATTGTTATTATTATTGTTACCTGTGTTGTTTCTCTGGCCGCTTTTAATAATGAAAGGCTTTTTGATGAATTGATTTTTTATCCGCCTGCTGTTGCTAACCAAAACCAGGTGTACCGCTTTTTTACATGCGGATTTATACACGCCAACTATGCGCACCTGTTCTTTAACATGTATTCATTCTATATTTTTGGTGAGTATGTAGAAGCTCAGTTTACAGATGTGTTTGGGGCATCCGGAAAATGGCTTTACCTGCTAATGTACCTTTCTTCACTTTTTGCGTGTTTGCTACCTACTTATAATAAGAATAAAAACAATGCTAATTATCGTAGCCTCGGGGCATCTGGTGCTGTGTCTGCTGTAGTATTTGCTTTTATCTTTCTTGAACCACTTCGCGGAATTGGGATTGTATTTATACCTTTTATGATACCTGGTTTTATTTTTGGCTTTTTATATCTGGTTATTTCTACTATAATGGACAAACGCGGAGGTGGAAATATCAATCACTCTGCACACATTTGGGGCGCATTGTATGGCATTGTATTTCTTGCGGTAACCGGAAGTTTTTTAGCGAGGTATAATTTGTTTGAATCTTTTGCGAGACAGGTGAGTTCATACATTCACAGCTTATAGATATTTTTCTGCGATGAACACGTTTTAATAAATGCAGATGTAGGCCAAGTTTGACTTTATACTTATTTATTGAAATTTATCTGCAATACTTGCTTGGTTGAAGCCTTAATCTTAAACCGATCATCAATGCGGTGACCAATTACCCAAATAATTTTCTTATTTGCTTCCAGCACCCACACTTTTTCTTTGTCTGTTTTTGACAACTTTTGATCGATAAGAAAACGGGAAAGTTTTTTCTTTTTTCGCATGCCCAATGGATAGAAATAATCGCCTGCTTTCCATTTGCGCAATAGCAATGGAAATTTTATATCAGCAGCATCCAGGAAAGCCATGCTTGCAGAATTAACAATTGGGAGTTGAGAATTTGGCTGTAGTTTTAAGACCCCTGCTTTATAAACAATTTCAGTATCTCCTTCTTCTATTAAAACATTGGCTGCTTCCACAGATTGATTGGGTGAAATAATGAGCCAGTTGCGGTTTTTAATAACCCTGTGTGTTGCTGATTGAATATACCTGCCCGTTGTGCTATCCATCAAAGCTATTACTTCTTCCGTTTGATCTGCAGTAAAATGATAGTCTTTAATAATTTCATAAACAACAGAAACAAGCGGCACAGTTTTTTTCAACTTCAATACAGGTATATGCACTTCATTGCTTTTGTATTCAAGCAATTTCTTTTTGTGCTGTTCTATTGATTGGTGATACAGTGCTTCTATATCTTTAAATCGCTGGAGGTTATTGGCAAGATTGTTTTCTGCTTCGGGGTATAGATTTTTTATTAGCGGAATTAACTGGTTGCGAAAATAATTCCTGGCGTATTTATCTGAAGCATTGGAACTGTCTTCTACCCATTTCAATTTATTGTCGGCAGCGTAGTTTTTTATCTCTTCCTTTTTTGCAAACAACAACGGACGAACAATCTTTCCCTGTTTTGGTAAGATGCCACGCAAACCCGCAATGCCCGTGCCTTTAAAAAAATTCATGAGCATGGTTTCTATGTTATCATCGAGGTGATGTGCAGTTACAATATGAGCCGGGAGTCGATAGTCATTAGTCGTTAGTGGGTGCTGACTATTGACTAAGAACTCACGACTAATGACTACCTCAACAAACCAACTATACCTCAACTCCCTTGCTGCTACCTGTATAGAAACTTTTTTCTCTACAGCATAAGCATTGGTATCAAATTTCTTAACAAGAATTGGCTTGTTGTATTTGGCAGCAATGTTTCTTACAAACTGTTCATCCCTTTCGCTCTCTTCACCTCTTAATTGAAAATTGCAATGTGCAATTACAAAATCAAAACCAGCCTGGCTGCATAGTTCGCAAAGCACAACAGAATCTATACCGCCGCTAACGGCCAGCAGTAATGTATCTTCTGGTGAGAAAAGATTTTCTTTTTGTATAAATTCTTTGAAGGCTTCTAGCAAATGCATTTTTAAAAATCTGTTTTGTAATAGATAACCACGGAGACAAGGAGAACACAAAGAAACACTGAGCTAATCGCTGTGCTGCTCACTGTCCTTTGTGTTACCTTGGTTAAAAGCCGATACACAATAAAAAGTACAAGTGTGCGACGCAAGAATGTTTAATAGCTATTCAAATGCCTGGACAATCATCCCAATACCTCTTTAACAATAAACCTTTTTGGATTGGCAGCATCATATATCAACCGTACTTTACTGCCTTTCTTTTTAAAAGATATGCTGGCTTTGTATTGTTCTGTAATCACTACCTGTTCTTTGGTAATAAATTTTATAAGCGGTGCTCCATTTGCATTTTTAGTGCTATCACCAACAACATCATAAATTTCACCTTCCGTTTCAATACCTTCTTGCAAAAGCTTTTTTTTCTTTTGCTGCTGCACCACGCCCAATATAATTAAAACAGCACCCACTGCTACAGAAACATATGCTTGTATTCTTGATAAATTCACAATTATTTTTTTAAGATAAATTAATAAACCAAATCATCATACGCAGCACGCAATTCACCTAATGCATGATTATCGCCTGCTTTCATTGCCGCTGCAATTCCTTTTTGGTACCAATCAATAGCTGCATCCCGCTCTCCTGTGCGTTCCAATAATTTAGCAAGGTGATAATAAGAACCTATATAGGTTGAATCGTTGCCAAGAATGTCTTCAAAAATTTTGCGTGCGCCTGCATCATCCCCAACTTTTATATGCTCCAGTGCCAAAGCATGTTGCAAAAAATTGTCTGCCGGGTTCGCTTTTAATAATTCCTTTAACCGATCTACCCTGTCCATTAAATTCTCAATTATTTTTTAAATCAGTGTTTGAAATATAGCAGCATCCACTTATCTTTGTTTAGTTGCATAAACAACCTTTATGTTGATTATTTACATTCACTAAAAAATTGCTCCCATGAAGATACTGGTCTGTATTAGCAAAACGCCTGATACCACGGCAAAAATAGCCTTCACAGATAACAATACGAAATTCGCTGAAGCTGGCGTACAATGGATCATTAACCCTTACGATGAGTGGTATGCATTGGTACGTGCTATAGAGCTGAAAGAAAAAGATCCTGCTACTGTAATTCACCTGGTAACGGTAGGTGCGCCAGATGCTGACCCCATCATTCGCAAGGCGCTTGCGCTTGGCGGCGATGAAGCCATTCGTGTAAACACAGATAGCCACGATAGTTTTGTAATTGCTTCGCAAATTGCAGCCGTTGCAAAAGAAGGGTCCTATGATTTAATCTTTACCGGAAAAGAAACAATAGATTATAACGGCTCTGCTATTGGCGGCATGGTAGCAGAATTGTTAGACCTGCCTTATGTATCGCTTGCTACAAAATTTGAAGTTAATGGCAGCACTGCAACTATTACAAGAGAAATTGAAGGTGGCGAAGAAGTGTGTGAAGTTAGCCTGCCCCTTACCGTTAGTTGCCAGAAAGGTATGGCAGAACAACGCATACCTAATATGAAAGGCATTATGGCTGCCCGTACAAAACCGTTAAAAGTAAAAGATCCGATTGCTGTTGATGCCCTTACAAGTGTTGCAGACTTTGGACTTCCCCCGGCAAAAGCGGGTGTAAAGTTAATACCTGCAGATAACCCTGCAGAGTTAATAAGGTTGCTGCATGAAGAAGCAAAAGCGATTTAAAACCCAGTGTGGAAAATATGAAAATGTGATAAATATGCTAATGCCTTTTCTTAATTATCACATTTCCACACTATCACATTTTCACATTTTATTCAAGCATTTTAAATAAAAGAAAGATGTCAGTACTAATATTTATAGACCAGGCAGAAGGCCTTGTAAAAAAAGCATCACTTGAGGCTATTACTTATGGCGCAGCAGTAGCTGCACAACTTGGTACAACTGCAGAAGGTGTAGTGTTGGGCACAGCTAAAGAAGATCTTGCTGCACTAGGTAAATACGGTGTAAAAAAGATACATCATGTAAACAATGAAACGCTAAACCAGTTTGATGCACAGTTGTATACCAAAGTAATTGCACAGGCAGCAGAAGCCACTGGTGCTACTGTATTGATATTTTCTAATAATGTAGATGGCAAAGCCATTGCACCGCGTTTGTCTGCAAGGCTTAAAGCAGGTTTGGTAGCAGGTGCTGTTGCATTGCCCGATACCAGCAAAGGATTTACTGTAAAGAAAAATGTTTTCAGCGGAAAGGCATTTGCCAACATAACTGTAAATACTGCAGTAAAAATTATTTCGCTTAGCCCTAATGCTTATAAAACTGTTGCAACTGAAGGAACTGCGGAAGTAGTAGCATTAAATGCAACTGTAGATGCACCAAAAGTAAAAGTAACTGCAGTAAATAAAGTAAGCGGAGAAATATCTTTAAGTGAAGCAGAAATAGTAGTAAGTGCGGGCCGTGGTTTAAAAGGCCCAGAAAACTGGGGCATGATAGAAGAACTTGCAAAATTGTTGCATGCGGCTACAGCATGTAGCAGGCCGGTTGCAGATATTGGCTGGCGTCCGCACCACGAACATGTTGGACAAACAGGCCTTGCCATTGCGCCTAATCTCTATATCGCAATTGGTATTTCCGGCGCTATACAACACCTTGCCGGCGTAAACAGGAGTAAAACAATTGTGGTGATAAACAAAGATCCCGAAGCGCCATTCTTTAAAGCAGCAGATTATGGTATTGTAGGAGATGCTTTTGAAGTTGTTCCAAAAATGATTGAAGCAGTAAAGCAGTTGAAGAAATAGATACGAGCTACTAGTTGTTAGCTATGAGCTTTCGCCAACATAACATTTTATATTTAGTTAAACGCAAAGGAAAATTTCTTTGCGTTTTTTTATTATTAACTGTCAATAAACTTTGTGACACTAACAATTAATAATGCATCGTGCACCCCCGGCCCCTCTCCAACTTCGTTTGAGAGGGGCCGGGGGTGAGGTAATTTTTCATTACATTGCGTTTACAATTGTGTTACCAGCGATAGTAATGCTATCAGGCATTGTTGTGTCACTCACTTGTACGGCAAATCTTTATTGAACGGTTCAAAAAATTACAGGTTATGTTTCCAAAAATCAGTCCTACAGGCACCAAAGCCTGGCAACAGTTACAACAACATTTTAATAATGAAATGAAACAGGCAAAACTGCGGCAGTTGTTTGCTTCAGATACTGACCGATTTCAAAAATATTCTTTACAGTTTGGAGATATCCTGTTCGACTATTCAAAAAACATTGTAACCGACAATACGCTTGCGCTATTACAACAGCTGGCTGCAGAATGCAAACTCCCCGAAGCCATCAGCGCCATGTATAACGGCGAAAAAATAAATGAAACAGAAAACCGCAGTGTATTGCACATTGCTTTAAGAAATCTTTCTGGTACACCCATTAATAGCGATGGTAAAGATGTAATGCCAGATGTATTGCGGGTACTGGCACAAATGAAAAGTTTTTGCGAAAAAATTCATAGCGGTCAATGGAAAGGATATACAGGTAAGCCTATCCGTTACATTGTAAACATTGGCATTGGCGGCAGCGATCTTGGACCGGTAATGGTAACAGAAGCATTAAAACCCTACTGGAAAGAAAACATGCAGCCTTATTTTGTTTCTAACGTAGATGCTACACATATTGCAGAAACACTAAAAAAAGTAAACCCTGAAGAAACATTGTTTTTGATTGCTTCCAAAACATTTACTACACAAGAAACCATGACCAATGCAAACACTGCACGTGACTGGTTTCTTAAAGCTGCAAAAGATGAAGCACATATTGCAAAACATTTTGCTGCTCTTTCTACCAATGAAAAAGATGTGGTAAAATTTGGTATAGACAAAGCCAATATGTTTGAATTCTGGGACTGGGTTGGCGGCCGCTATTCGCTATGGAGTGCTATTGGTTTGTCTATTGCACTTACTATTGGCTACGATAATTTTGAAGCATTGCTTAAAGGTGCGCATGAAACAGACAATCATTTTAAAAATACTGCTCCGGAAAAAAATATTCCGGTAATTATGGCATTGCTTGGTTGCTGGTACAGCAATTTCTTTGGCGCACAAAGTGAAGCCATTCTTCCATATGATCAATACCTGCACCGCTTTGCTGCTTATTTTCAGCAAGGCAATATGGAAAGCAATGGTAAGTATGTATCAAGAACTAATGAACGTGTAGATCATCAAACAGGGCCGGTTATCTGGGGGGAACCCGGAACAAATGGACAACATGCATTTTACCAGTTAATACACCAGGGCACTTTGCTAATACCGTGCGATTTTATTGCACCGGCCATCAGTCATAACCCAATAAGCGATCACCACAATAAACTGCTTTCTAATTTCTTTGCGCAAACCCAGGCTTTGATGAATGGGAAAACAACGGAGGAAGCAAAAGCAGAATTAGAAAAAGCTGGTATGAAGCCTGATGCTATTGCAAAACTATTGCCTCATAAAGTTTTTGAAGGCAACAGGCCTACCAATTCTTTCCTTGTAAAAAAGATTACGCCATTTACACTTGGCCAGCTTATAGCATTGTATGAACATAAAATATTTGTGCAGGGTGTTATCTGGAATATTTTCAGTTTTGACCAATGGGGTGTTGAATTAGGCAAACAACTGGCAGGTAAAATTTTACCGGAACTTGAAAATGAAACGCCTGTTTCCAGTCACGATAGTTCAACCAATGGCCTGATCAATGCTTACAAAAAAAGCAGGAAATAGGTTAACTTCAGCATATAAACTCAATGTCATGAAAAGTTTATTTTCGGCAGCATTATTATGCTGTATACTTAGCAGCAGCTTTGCGCAGAAACAATCAGACCCATTGCCTTATAATAAAGAGCAGCTCGATTCTCTGTTTAAAAATCTTCCAAAATCAAATCAACCTTTTGTTTTTCCTTCACCAAAAGGATATACCCTGCCAGAAAACATGAATAGCTTTGAAATGGTAAATCCCGGTGCTACTGTTATTAATAAAACAACCAGGGGCACTATTTACAATATGCCTTTAGACAATATGGCTGTACTTGTACCAGATATGAATACAGTAGAAAATATGCCGGGCAGCAGCCGTAATTACAAACCGGTGCCGCAAAGCAATATGCCTAACCCGTTGCAGCCACAGATGTATAATAAGAAAAAGAAGAATTAATTCATTCAATAAAAAAATCCCGCATCATAAAAAATACGGGATTTTTTTTATTACTTTTTTTCAGTTTATTGTTTCACCACTTTCCTGCTTATTACCTTATCTCCTACTTGTGCCTGTAAAATGTATGTTCCACTGGTAAGCGCAAGACCAGATACATCAATATGTGTTAGCTGTCCATTAGCCACGTTGTAATTTTTACTAAATACTTTTCTGCCAGTAATATCAAACAAGTATACCATGCTGTTTCCTTTTGTCATTCCGGTAAATACAACATCCAACTGCCCGGCAAAAGGATTGTTGATTACTTTCATTCCCGGAGTATTGTTATCATCAGCTTTTACTATTACCACCTGGCTTAGTTCCGAACGCAAATCAACATCAATTTGTCTTAGCCTGTAATAATTCACACCTGCAGGAATGTCTTTATCTGTAAAGGAGTAAATACTTCCGTTAGGCAAATTGGTTGCTGCTACAGTTCCTATAAACGTAAACGAAATACCATCAGTTGATCTTTCAATCGCAAATTCTTTTGCATTTTGTTCATAAGAAGTTTTCCAGGAGAGCAATGCATCATTGCCTGCTTTTTCTCCTTTAAAGTATTCAAACTTTACAGGGAGTAAAGCGGTTAGGTATACAGGATAGTCTTCTGCCTGTCCGTAAGTTGGGTTATAACATGCATTGGTTATTGTAAATCCTCCGCCATATACTGTAGAAATTTCTTCCAATACACGCATCCTTAAAGCAGTTGTAGTAGCTGCTGTTGTAGGCACTGTAAAGCTGGTGCTTATGGAAGCAAAGCCGCTGCCGGGTTTAGGTATATCGGCATTGTAATAAATTTGTTCTGTGGCGTTACTAAACACACCATCATTATTATAATCTATCCATGCCCTCACCTGCTCACGGTTCTGGCTTTGAAAAGTTACAGAAAATGTATAGCTATTCCCTTTTTGCAAAGGCACCAGGTAAATACATTCACTTGTTTTATCAACATAGCCGCCATCGTAAGGGGTAGCATCAGAAGTAAATGTTTTGCTTCCTACAGTTACATTTATAAGACCGCCGCCCAAACTACCAAGGCCTGTTGCTGAAGTTGTTGGTGTACAAGATGCGCTTATTGGCGCTACATACGGATACAAAGGACCAGCGGCTCCAAATGCCTGTGCCGAAGCAAAATTTGCACGGCCGGGTAAAGTCATAGCTGCTAGCATTCTTGCTTTTTGCCCTGCAGTAAACAATGTAAAACAACTGGTGTAGTTCATGAAGTTGTTTTCTGTGTTAATGCTATAGGCAGTTCCTGTACAGGAATTGGTGCCAGTGCGGCAGGTAAAATCTACAACGCCTGCGGTTTGGTTGTAAGAAATAGGATCGGTATCGCAAACAAAATCACCGTCTGTAGTACAATCAGTATTTGCAGGACAAGTTGCTGCATCGGGTGATCCATTAAATGGATGATAGAGACCCAGTGCGTGGCCAATTTCGTGCGGCAGGGTTTTTTTGCCAGACTGCATTTGCGTTGCCAGCATAATGGTTCCATCATTTGATGCAAAACCGCCCGCAAGCGCAGCAAAGCCGGCAATAAACTGCCCGCTGGTACCATCTTTGGTATCAATTTTATTTACCACCCAGATATTGTAATAAGCGTTAGGATCCCAGCGATCAAAACTTTTTAGCGTGAGGCTGTTAACCCCTGTTGAGCCACTTGAATTAACCCCATTAGCAACATAGTTGGTAAGTGATGAACCATCAATTCTATCTATACCAGTTGTAGCATTGCAATAAGGATCCCTTGTTGCCAGTGCAAATTGTATTTGTATATCGCCAACACCCTGGGTACCAGGATAAGTACCATTATAAATCTGGTTCAGGTAATTAATAGCTCCAACAATAGAAGCATCGGTAGGATTATAAATAGTGCCGATAGCACCGCCAGTATGTACCACATGCACTACTACCGGAATAGTATACAAAGTAGCTTCAACCCCATTCACCCGTGCGTCTGACAGGTTTCTGTGGTTATCAATATAGCGGCGGATATTTGCTTCTGAAGCTTCAACATTTTTACGATAGGAAGGATCCGATTTCATCAGCTTTGCATGCATATCGTCGAAGCCGCAAATTGCTTGAGAATGAACGTTCAACCCGAAAAAGCAAAAGGACAATACCGTTAAAAAAACCTGGTATAGTTTCATAAACAGTGGTTATAAGGATATTTGGAAAAAAACTATAACGCAGGAATTAAATTTTTATTTAGTAACCATTAATAAATAAGCCCCTCAAAAAGAGGGGCTTATACTTATTGTCCAAAAAGGTTACTTGTTCTTTAAAGATTTTACCATTTATCTACTTCTTCAGTAGCACTTGTGTTTGGTACAACACTGCTGGCCTGGGGAGTAACTGGCGCTTCTGCAGTAACTACCGGCGTTGTAGCAACAGCGGCAATAGCTGATGATTCTTCTGTTGCTTCACCTTCTACCTGGTCGTGGTTGAAAGCATCAAAATCAAAATCAGGCATCAATTCAGTTTTTACATAATCAACTGCTTCAACCAACCCTTTGATAAACTTGTTGAAATCTTCCTTATACAGAAAAATCTTATGCCTGTCGTACCCTTCTCCTTCAAACTTCTTACGGCTTTCTGTAATTGTAAGGTAGTAATCGTTACTCCGTGTAGCCCTTACATCAAAAAAATAAGTTCTTCTTTTACCAGCCCTTATGCGTTTGCTGTAAACGCTTTCCATCCTTTTTTCATTGTTGTTTTCGTACGCCACAGTTGTAATAATTTTCAGTTAATCGAAATGTTGGTTTGTAGAATGCCTTACAAATATAATATTGTTATGGAACTGGCAAAATTTGAACACTATTTCCTGCTTTCATTTTAGAGAATATTTCCGCCCGGGCATTTTTTGATGGGAATAAGGCCAGGTATGGCTGATAACCAGCTTTTTCAATACAATAGAACACCTGAAAGATTGCGCTTATACAAGCTGTTTACCGTTTCCGTGCTCCTGTTTTTGCTGTTCATCATACAACTGGCGGTAATAGCCGTTTTTCTGCAGCAGCTCTGCATGCCTGCCCTGCTCTATAATTTTTCCATCGCCCAGCACAAGTATATTATCAAAATCGAACAAAGAAAAAATGCGGTGCGTAATAATAATGGCTGTTTTATTCTGCAGGAACCTGTATAAATTTCCAATTATCTCGTTTTCTGTTTTAGCATCTACAGCACTAAGGCAATCATCAAAAACTACCAGTTGCGGATCTTTTATTAAAGCCCGTGCTATAGAAATGCGTTGTTTTTGGCCGCCGCTTAGTGTAACGCCCCTTTCGCCAATAGCTGTATTGTATTGCTGCGCAAATCCTTTAATCTCTTTATCAACACTTGCATAGACAGCCGCCTGTTCCACTTTTTCAAACGGGGCTACGCCAAGGCCGAAAGTAATATTGCCTGTTACAGTATCGCTAAATAAAAACACATCCTGCGGCACATAGCTTATTTGTTCGCGGAGCGATTTCAGTTGAATGTCTTTTATATTATTGCCGTCAATATAAATGTTGCCGCTGTCTGCATTGTACATGCGCAACAGCAATTGCGCCACTGTAGATTTTCCACTTCCGGTCTTTCCAATAATGGCAACTTTCTGTCCTTTTTTTATATGAAAAGAAAAATTTTGAATGGCATTAATACCTGTATCCGGGTAGGTAAAACTTACTTTATCAAAAACAATATCGCCTTGCAAAACAGGGTTTCCGGCTTTTGGGGCATCTTTTATATCTGGAACAATATCCAGGAACTCATTCAATCTTTTTTGGGAAGCGGCTGCTCTTTGTATCATACTCGCTGTCCACCCAATAGCGCTTACAGGAAAAGTGAGCATGTTTACATACATTACAAACTCAGTAATGGTACCGCTGCTTACATTGCCTTGCCCGGTTAGTTCATAAATGCCGCCCATCATGATAGCAAGCAAAGTGCTTAAGCCAATTAAAAGGCCCATAGCAGGAAAATAAACAGATTCCAGTTTCGACAACCCGATAGCGTTGATTTTATACTCTTCACTGTTTTTATTAAAAAATCCCATCATTGCTTTTTCCTGAACAAAAGATTTAATAACCCTTATGCCCGAATAAGATTCCTGCGCCGTTGTAGTAAGTTCAGAAAGCAATGCCTGTATGCGTTCGCTTTTTTTGTGAATGATATTATTTACATAATAAATTGTAGCTGCAAGAATGGGCAATGGAGAAAGTACATACAGCGTAAGCATTTTATTTTCTCTCAACATAAAAAAAACACAGAAGCCAATGGTAACAGCCAGGTTAATAAAATACATCATTGCCGGACCGGTATACATTCTTACCCTGCTAACATCTTCTGTTATCCGGTTCATTAAATCACCTGTGCTATTGCGTTTATAAAAAGCAGCATCAAGTTGCTGGTAATGCCGATATATTTCATTTTTCTGATCGTATTCAATCAAACGGCTCATTACAATTACTGTTTGCCGCATCAAAAACATAAAGAACCCACCCAGCAATGCAAGTAGCAAAAGCGTAATGCCGCATATTATAATCTGTCCACCAAAACCTGTTGAATTGCTATCCAGCCAACCAATAACTTTTTGTACCAGTATATCATAATTGGCAGAGCGATGACCTGTTACTGGTTTTACTTTTTCTACCGATGTACGAACGGTTTGTTCTACTTTGTCAATTACATAACCAGATAACTGCGGACTAAGTATGCGGAAATAGTTGGATAGTGTAATAAAAACAACACCAAGCAGCAGGCGCCAACGGTACTTAATGAAATATTTATTAATAGCCTTAAGATGCTTCATGGAGTATGCGAAGATACGGAGATCGGTTTATCTGTTTGTTGGTTGATTTAGTAACGGCAATGATGGTTCTGTTAAAAAAGAATTTTCATTAGGTAGTCGGCAGTTTAATATCTATTTAGCATCGTTGCCCGCCCGGATGAACAAATAAAATTTTATTCATCCGGGCGGACGGGTGTCACACTCTTGTACTTTTTGATAATAACTCAGCGTTGCTTTATTCAACCCCATCAGGGTTGGGCTTTATATTCATTTTTCGCCACGGGTTTCACCCGTGGCTATTTATACTACGCCCCTTCAGGGCTTGCTTAGAGAATAACATACCTTGCATATCCAACAATCACTCACGACTCACAACTCACGACTTCTTCCTCCCTACCGGAATCAATCTAAACACATAACCACCTTCTACTGCAACATAGATATATCCATCAGGGCCCATTCTTACATCCCGGAGACGACCAATATTTTTCAGCAACATTTCCTGTTGTACAACTTTATTGCCTTTGAGCACACAACGATTGAGGTATTTAAACCTTAATGAACCAACTAACAAGTTGCCTTTCCATTGCGGATACCTATCGCCTGTTACATAAGCCATACCACTTGGCCCAATAGAAGGAAGCCAATAAGTAAGCGGTTGCTCCATACCTGGCGCCGCAGAATTTTTAGAAATAATTTTTCCGTCGTAATTAATACCATAGGTTATAAGCGGCCAGCCATAATTAGCACCTTTCTTTATAAGGTTAAGCTCATCTCCTCCCCTCGGGCCATGTTCTGTTTCCCAAATAGCACCGGTTGGCGGGTATACCATCAAACCCTGTGGATTTCGCTGGCCATAAGAATAGATAGAAGGCTTAGCCCCTGCAGTATGTACAAAAGGATTATCAGTAGGAATAGTGCCATCATCATTAATCCGATGAATTTTTCCCAGATCATTTAAAACAGTTTGCGGGTTTTGTTTTTCATTGCCCCTTTCGCCAACAGAGAAATATAATTTTCCATCTATGCCAAACACCATTCGCGAACCGTAATGATGCCTTGTTTTTGAATAAGGCAATGCTTCAAAAATAATTTTCTGGTTGGCAAGATGAGCGCCTTCAAACGTTGCACGCATTATTGCGGTAGTTGCTACAACACCCGAATCTGTTTTCTTAAAAGCAGAATAAGACAAATACAGGAATTTGTTTTTTGCAAACTGCGGATGTAAAACAATATCAAGCAATCCTCCCTGTCCTTCTGCTAAAACAGGTGGCAACCCTGCAATGGTATCTACTTTATTCTTCCCTGTTTTTTTATACAGCTTGCCAGATCTTTCTGTAACCAATAAACCACCACCGGGTAAAAAAGCCATTCCCCACGGTACTTTTATATTTGCAATTACTGTATCAAGTTTTACAGCAAAAGAAGCTGAGGGAAAATAATTTTCTTTTATTACCACATTGTTTAGATCGTACCGCTTTACATTTTCTACACCGGCAACAATATAATCAGCCAGGTCATTTATTGCTTTATCAGAAAATGCTTCTTTAAAAGAAGGCATGCCTTCATCTGCATAACCAAACTTTATGGCTTTATACATATCTGCTTTTGTGTTGCCATGTTTCCATTTGCGATCTACAAATGCATCCATTTTTTCTCCGTGACAACCACCACAAAAATTCTGGTAATTAAACTCAGCACTATCGGAAATTGCTTTGTTTATACTTGCTATTTTGTTTGGGGTGCCTGGCTTTTTAAAAGACATCCATCCTAATAAAATAAAAGCGGCAATAATAATAAAAGTGGAAGAAAGGGTTCTGCGCATAACAGGTAATTTCATTGATTACCGTGTAAATTAAATCATTGACAGCTTTTTAAAAAACCATTCATCACCCTTACAAAAAATAACCCCGAAAAAATTCCGGGGCTATTTGCTATATGTAACAGTACGAATAAATTCCGCTTCAGGCTTTTTAGCATTATTGTTCTTTAATCTTTGCTGCAAGTATTGCAGGAAACAAACCTGCAATAGCTATTACGGTAAAAGACAACCGTAAACCTGCTGCTTCAGCAATAAAACCTATTAATGGTGGCCCAATTAAAAAGCCAAGAAAAGAAATGGAAGATACTGCTGCAAGTGCCAAACCAGGTTTCATTGTGCGTGATTTACCAGCTAAACTGTATATAAGCGGCACAACAGATGATACACCCAAACCTACCAGTAAAAAGCCAATTACCGCCGTGGCCAGGTAAGGAAATAAAATTGACATAAACAATCCGGTAGAAATTAATGTAGCACTAACCTGCAATACTTTTTTTATACCCAGTTTTGTTACCAATCCATCTCCTAAAAAGCGGCCTGTAGCCATAGCTGCAGTAAATGCAACATAACCTAAAGTAATATACGCCGGGTTTGCTTTTACTATATTCTGAAAATAAACGCCACTCCAGTCTGCCATTGCACCCTCACAAAGCATACTGCAAAAAGCAATCAATCCTAATATTAAAATGTATTTATCGGGCTTTACAAAAAATGGTTGCTTTTCTGCAGGTGCTGTATCAGTAGGCAATGTGTACCTGTAAAAAACAAACACCATAAATGCTGCTATTATTAGTATAATTATAAAGTGCAGCAATGGTGCAACACCTGCTGAAACGAGTAATGTACCCAACGCAGCACCGGTAAAACCAGCAATACTCCATAAGCCATGAAAAGATGCCATTACAGATCTTCCATACATTGATTCTACATCTACTGCCTGTGTGTTCATTGCAATATTTACCATGTTTGAACCAACGCCAAAAAGAAACAATACAAATGCAAGTTGCCACACACTGCTGCTAAGGCCAAGCATTACAAGCGCAGCCGGATAAAACAACGCAGCAGAAATCATTACCTTACGGCTGCCATAACGAGATACAAGCCATCCCGCAAAGAGCAAGCTTGTCATAAGCCCTGCTGGTAATGCAAACAATACCGCACCAAGCCGGGCATTGCTCAACTGCAACTGGTTTTTTATATCCGGAATACGGCTCGCCCATGTGGAAAAAGTTAATCCGGAAATAAAGAAAAATGCGCTTACAGCTATACGATAGACCCTTGGTTTACCTGCTGCTATTGATATATTCATAGTATGGTTAATTAATTGTATTTACTTTTAAAACAACCTGCCTGCTGTTGTTTAGATTACTATAGTTGTATGTTCTCGATTTTCCTGCATAAGAAAAATCAGGCAATACAGGTACTGAATGAGATTTGTTCATAAGTGCAGAAGACAAAACAAAATCTGCACTGGCAAGGTTACAGGCTATAATAATATTATTTGTTACAGCTGCATCGTGCAATGCACGCACACCATTATCAACTGGTAATGGTTGTACCGGATCCCAGAAAAATAAAAGGATATCTATTTTCTGTCCTGCTACCATTGAAATAAGTTCCTGGTTGGCTGCGGCAATGCCATCCTGCAACCTGGTTACTTTAACGCCAATTGTTCCTTCAAGTATATCGGCCATTGCACCTGTTGCAATAAGTTCGTGATCTTTTAAAACCTCCTGGTTATAATAAGACCATTCAATTAATGATTTTCGGTTATTATCTCCAGCCACAAAGGCTATTCTTTTTTTTACGTTCATTTTTCTATTGTTAATCATACACACGTTTTATAGTTTACAATACAGTTTTTAAAACTGCTTTCGCAACAAACAATTCGTTATAAAATTTTAATGACAAGATTCAGCACATAATAACTAAGTGTACTGGGCAATTGTTAGTAAACCGGCGGGCATGTTTTTTAAAACATAGTCTTTGTTTTAAAAACCGCTTGCGCTGTTTAAAACCGGCAAGCAATACAGAGAGATTTCCTAAGCAGGACACAAAGCTAATCATTTTTGTTTAAACGATTAAACAAATTTGTTATTACCTTTGCCTGCAACAGGTTTAGCTGAGCTTCAAAAGACAAATTTCTGATTTAAGCGATTGGAAATCAAAACCCTGGGTTTATTTACACTATCCTTATGGCCAAAAAAACTTCTTTAAAAGACATTGCTGCAGCTGTTGGCGTATCAACGGCATTGGTATCGTATGTGCTCAATAATAAAAAAGAAGGAAGGATAAAAAAAGCCGTTGCTGAAAAGATTCGGGCCACTGCACTGGCTATGAATTACCGCACCAACCAGATAGCAAGAAGCCTTAAAACAAATAAAACACACACCATTGGTTTGGTGCTGGCAGATATATCAAACCCATTTTCGGCTGCGCTTGCCCGCTTTATTGAAGATGAAGCCGATAAACATAATTACACTGTAATTTTTGGAAGCTCAGATGAAAACCAAGAAAAGTATAAAAAAATCCTTGATGCCTTGATAAACCGCCAGGCAGATGGTTTAATACTTTCTCCGCCAGAACATGCAGAACCGCAAATAACCGAACTGCAGCAACAGCAAATTCCTTTTGTTCTTATCGATCGATATTTTCCCGGTGTTGCAGCCAGTTATATAGTGCTGGACAATTTTAAAGCAGCGTATGAAGCGACACAACATCTTATAGATTGCGGTCATAAAAGAATTGGGATGATAAATTATGCGTCGTCACTTTTTCACCTTGCTGAACGTACAAGAGGTTATCTTGCTGCGCTTACTAAAAATAAAATTGCTTTTACTTCAGACTATCTTCAACAGGTAAATAAAGATGCACTGCAGGAAGAAACAGAAAAAGCAGTTGATCGTCTTTTAAAACATAAAAAGCCAGCAGAAGCAATTTTGTTTGGATCTAATGTAATTGCGATGCACGCAGTAAAATACATTAATAAGCAACACTATTCTGTTCCTAAAGATATAGCGCTGGCATGTTTTGACGAATCTGATGCGTTTGATCTTTTTTATGCGCCACTTACCTGCATACAACAGCCCATTAAGGAAATGGGCGAACTTGCAGTGAGAATGTTATTAGAAAACATTGAAAACAACAATACACCAATAAAACAGATCAATATGGAAGGAAAATTATTTATAAGAGAATCTACAGTAGGAAATAAATAAACCGAATTACTTAAAGTACACCGCAAGAAACAACCAACTAAAGTAAATCCACAACGCGGAAAATACAATATGCATGCTGGTTTCAAAACGTTTTCCTTTCCAGAGCAAGGATGAATATCCAAAAAATTGAATAACGAGCCTGGCCAACCAGAATACAGCAAGACCCAATGAAATTCTTTTTCCCAATGTTGTATTAATTATTTCATTTGCTGAGCTAAGACAAAGAATACCCATCAAAAAAATAATCAACCCTATAAAAAAAGTATGCACCCACATCATTTGCCTGTTAATGAGGCTTACGGATCCTAACTCTTCCTTCCACCTAAAATATTTTGAAAACCTCAGGTGAATAAATGCCAGTATAATTAAAAGTGTACCAGTTATTTTAAAATGTATTTCCATTCTTACGGAGTATAAATGTTGAAATAAAGGGCGTTTGTTTTATCTCTTCTTCAATTGTAAAATCAGATCCATCAAATGTTGACGTCCAATTTTTTCTGCTAAGAAAATGCAGAAACCCAATATTGTAAGCAATAAAATTAGGAACATCACGCAAATGCTCAGTAACAAAAATTCGTCCTTGGGGTTTTAATATCCTGTTCAGTTCTTTAAAAAAAACAATCCGTTCCTTATCGCTTCGTATTTCATGTGCTGCAAGCACCAAAAATATTTTGTCTGTCGATTGATCCTTTACCGGCAAATTGTTTGTTTCCACTTGCAATGTACCTGGGTATGCGGGATAATATTTTCTTGCACGTTTTATAGAAACTTCAGTATGTTTTAAAGGATTATAAAAATCGAGCACCAGTAAGTCCGCATGCTTGAATTTATTATGAAGCAAATTACTGGTTTCATCAAATCCGGCATTAATGTTTATAATACGCTGGTTATTGCTTTCTTCTTTTATCCAATCAAACTTGTAAAGCCCGGATAAATCATATACATACATTGAAACCAATAAAGATCCAAAAATTGTTAGTATGATTAAAATAGCGCTGGTTAAAAACAGAAAATGCATTACACCAGCAGAATCATTTACACCAATAAATAGTAAAACCACAACAGCAGCAGTAATAATATAAAAGTGCCAGTTAAACCGCACAATATTCATAACCCCTTGTAATGGTTTCCTTATTTCTTCCATAGTTCAATTTTGCCTTTTTTCCAGTAATACGGAATATTATGAATAATAAACGCATTAGCCAGCATTGCATTTTCAAGATTCATTTTTTTCAAAAAAGAAATATCATACTCCAGTACTTGTACAGGCTCGGGTTTCCAGTTTTCTCTTACGCCTTCTATAATTAAAACTTCTTTTGACTTATCATTATAAGTAAATGTAAAAGGCAAAGGGCCTGCAAACCTTCTCGCTTCCTTCCAGTCTGCAAAAGGAGAATCTACAGGCAATGCAATTGTTCCCTGGTTATTTTTTATAGTTATCGTAAACCCGGAGTTAGCAGATCTTATTTCAGTGTTATCATTAATTATTGTTTGGCGTATATCTGTGGTGGTATAATTATAATGCGTAAATACATTGCCCATTATCTCCATCTTTTTTTTATTGGTTTCAGACTTTAGAATATACAAACCTCTTAAATTTTTTCCGGCATTGTTTGTATACCGAACAAATACGCGGTAACCAATAAGAAAAAAATCGTTGCCCATAAATTGGGGAAAACCCTTTGGACGGAGTTTTTTTGTTTGCACCATTGCCATAGCCATAAACGCCCATGTATCATTAAATGTGTCCAACTGAAGACATTCGGGAATAAGATGTTGCAATTGTTCTTTTGGCACCGCAAATGTGAGCACAAGCGATGATTCAAAAAATGCTTCTACTGCAAACGGATGATTTTTTAAAAATGAAAACATCAGTATTATTCATTTAATTCTTTACATGCCTATTTATAATCAGCCGCAGATGCGCAGATTAACTTGCCTTTCAGACAAAAAAACTTCCATTACTTTTTAAAAAAATATCAAAATTAGTTATTGAATTAATCTGTGAATCTGCGGCATGCCCGGAAATTAAACGATTCGTTTACCATGATATTTTAAAATAGTTATAAGCACCCATTCAATTATTTATTGGGTTTTGAGTGTAGCACAAATTCATTGTAATAAATAACAGCTATAAGAAGCAATGCAAAAACAGCATTCATTTTCCCCCATAACAAAAGATCCTGCGCAAGAAAAAACTCAATGGTATTCATTACTGCAATAACAATAATTTGGGTTATAGCATTTAAGCGGCTTTGCCATTTGCTTGCAATCCAAATGGCCATTGTAATTTCTGACAACCCTATTAAAACAGTTAATAACCGTGAATGAGCATTGCCCAAAATTCTTGCAACAATCTGCTCGTGGCGTGGAACAAGATTTAGCACTTTACAAAACAAACCATTTGCAATCCACACTGCAGCAATAAGAAGATTGATTACTGTATAAATGCGTTGCTTTGATATTGTTTTATCTGCAATCATTATAAAACAAACTTTTCTATCAGTCTTTTTTCTCCAGGCTAAAAAGGCTGTCAACAAATTCATGTTTATCAAAAACAAGCAGGTCTTCCATCTTCTCGCCTACGCCAATAAACTTTACGGGTATTTTAAATTGATTGGCAATGGCCAGTACTACGCCGCCTTTTGCAGTGCCATCTAATTTTGTAATGGTGAGTGCAGATACATCTGTTGCCGCAGTAAAATGTTTTGCCTGTTCCAGCGCATTTTGCCCGGTAGAGCCATCCAATACCAGCATTACCTCGTGTGGCGCATCAGGAATAACTTTTTGTATAACCCTTTTTATTTTTCCCAGTTCATCCATTAAATGTGCTTTGTTGTGCAACCTTCCTGCTGTATCTATTATTATAACATTGCTACCTTTTGCAACACCGCTCTGCACTGTATCAAAAGCAACGGCTGCAGGATCGCTGCCCATGTCCTGTTTCACAATAGGCACACCAGCTCTTTCGCTCCAGATGGTTAGCTGGTCTACAGCTGCTGCCCTAAAAGTATCGGCAGCGCCTAACAAAACACTTTTTCCGCCTTTTTTAAAATTGTTTGCCAGTTTACCTATGGTAGTAGTTTTGCCTACACCATTTACGCCTACCACCAGTATTACGTATGGGTTTGCAGGCATTGGCGACGTAAATGTATATTGATTGCCTTCCGGCGCATCTACCAGTAAAGTTTCTATTTCTTCCTGTAATATTCGGTTCAGTTCGCTGGTGTTAAGGTATTTGTCTTTAGAAACCCTTTTTTCTATGCGGTCTATAATCTGAACAGTTGTATCTATGCCCACATCAGCACTTACAAGGGCGTCTTCAAGATTATCCAACACTTCTTCATCTACTGTACTTTTACCCGCAATGGCCTTTGTTATTTTTGAAAGAAAGCCCTCCTTGGTTTTTTGCAAACCCTGGTCGAGTGTTTCTTTTTCTTTTTTACCAAACAGTTTATCGAATAAGCCCATAAAAATGCAGGTTTGAGGTGGTGAGAAGGTTTAAGGTTAAAGGTATAAGGTTTAAGGTTCTTTACGCTAAATTCTTGCTTTCATTAAAAGAACTTTAAACTATTAAACCTAAACTTATAAAACAGAAAAAGCTGCTCCGAAAAATTTTCAGAACAGCTTTTAAATATAGTACATCCGGCAATTATTTAGCTGCCAGGAATTCTTTCACTTTTTCTTTGTGAACGATGGTTTCTTTAAAAGTATACGCTCCTGTTTTAGGACTGCGTACAGCCTTAATTACCTTAGTCCAGTTTTTTGCATCAGCAGATGCTTTAAGGTCTTTTACTTTGGCGTTTTTTGAAGCTGCTTTTGCCATGACTGTATATTATTAAGATGAGTTAAATTACTTGATTTCTTTGTGTACAGTTACTTTCTTCAGAATTGGATTGTATTTTTTAAGTTCAATACGTTCTGGAGTATTTTTTTTGTTCTTTACAGTAATATAACGGCTGGTACCGGGTTTGCCGCTGGTTTTGTGTTCTGTACATTCCAGGATAACCTGTACCCTGTTTCCTTTCTTTGCCATTGTTCGGAAAATTTAATTGTTGTGTATTACTTATATATGCGTTCCGTTTGCCCTCAATTCTTTAACCACGGTATACAGACCTCTTTTATTGATAGTGCGTATGCCATCGGTAGTTAATTTCAACACAATCCACTTGTCTTCTTCTGCAAGAAAGAAACGTTTTGTTTGCAGATTAGGTAAAAAACGACGCTTAGTTTTAATATTTGAGTGAGAAACTTTGTTCCCTGTTACCGGAACCTTTCCGGTTACCTGACATACTCTGGCCATGATGTACAAAATTTAGGACGGCAAAGGTAAGGAAAGGCAGCGAATTATCACAAAGAAAATAAAGTTTTTCAGGCTTAAACGCTATAAAAAAGGTAAATCAATTCAAAATAAGGCCAAAATAGTCAGATAAAAAGGGCCCTGCCTGCCAGATCTCTTATTTCTAAGCCAGTGTTTTCAAAAACCTTAAAACCGCTGCACCTCAAATTTTGGCTGTTTATTTTGCATTGAACGAAAGCTAATCATTTAATAATTAATTAATTTCAAGGAATTAAGGGCGTTTTACCTTGCGCAAAAGCCCCTACAACATGAACGACAGGAAATCTATGAAGAAAAAAACAATTGCACGGGATATCAGCTGGCTCTCTTTTAATGCCCGTGTTTTGCAGGAAGCTGCCGATAATACCGTTCCGCTAAAAGAAAGAATAAAATTCCTGGGTATTTTTTCCAATAACACCGATGAGTTTTTCCGGGTGCGTGTGGCTACTCTTAAAAGGATGATTGAGTTTGAAAGCAAAAACAACAAAGCAAAGGTGAATATGCACCTGGAGGAAAGCCCTGAAAAAATTCTTGAAGAAATTCAGCTGATAATATTAAAACAGCAAAATGAATTCAACCGGGTATGGGAAGATATTAAACTAGAACTTCAGAAAGAAAAGATATTTCTTGTAACCGAAAAACAGTTAAACAGGGAGCAAAAGGTTTTTGTACAAAGGCATTTTGAAGAAGAAGTGCGATCTAACATTATTCCTTTAATGATTGAAAACATTCCGCAACTGCCTTACCTGCGCGACAAATCAATTTACCTCGGCGTAGCAATGTCTGCAAAAGACAATGCCTATAAACAGAAGTATGCTTTAATAGAAATTCCCAGCAGGGCTTTGGGCCGATTTGTATTGTTGCCTTCGCCACCGGGAGAACAGCATGTTATTTTGCTTGAAGATATTGTGCGGTTTAATCTTCCTTCCATCTTTTCTTATTTTAATTACAACAAGTTTGATTCGTGGATATTTAAAGTAACACGTGATGCAGAGATTGATATAGACAATGATGTGTCTACTACCCTTATTCAAAAAATAGAAAAAGGAATTAAGAACCGCCGCCGGGGCAAGCCGGTACGTTTTGTATACGATAAAGAAATGGATGGCGGCCTGCTAGAATTCTTGATGCGCAAAATGAACATGACCAGGAAAGACAATCTTATTCCGGGTGGGCGCATACACAACTTCAGGCATTTTATGGATTTCCCTGATATTATTTCTAAAAAGAGCCAGCGTAAAAAACCATTCACACATCCTTTACTTATAGGCACACGCAGGGTTACAGATGTAGTGCTTGAAAAAGATATTTTACTCAGCTTTCCTTATCATTCTTATAACGGTGTGCTGGATATGCTTCGCGAAGCAGCTATGGACCCGCATGTTACTGCCATTAAAGTAACTGCCTATCGTCTTGCTTCTAATTCAAAAGTAATTAATGCACTTATTAATGCTGTAAGAAACGGAAAACAGGTAACCGTAATGATGGAACTAAGGGCACGTTTTGATGAAGAAGCCAATCTTGAATGGAAAGAAAGACTGGAAGAAGAAGGTGTAAAAGTTTTAATTGGCATACCCAATATGAAAGTGCATGCCAAATTATGTCTTATAAAAAAACGTGTAAACAATCACACTACACACTATGGTTTTGTAAGCACAGGTAACCTCAACGAAAAAACAGCAACATTGTATGGAGATCAATGCCTGCTTACTTCCAACAGAAGTATTATGGCAGATGTAAATAAGATTTTTTTGTACCTGGAAAAACCAAAAGAAGGCGAAAAATTTATAAAGGCATGCAAAACGCTCATTCCCTGCCCTTATAGCCTTCGCACACATTTATTAAGAATGATTCAAAAAGAAATTAAGCTGGCAGAAAAAGGAAAGCCTGCTTCTATCATTCTTAAAATGAATTCGCTTTCAGACGAGGAACTGATCTTTAAATTATATGAAGCTGCTAAAGCAGGTGTAGAATTAAAATTGATTGTAAGGGGCATATTCTGCATGCTTACAGAAAACAAAAAATTTATTGTTCCGGTAAAAGCCATCAGCATTGTAGATGAATACCTGGAACATGCAAGGGTGTTCATATTTAATAATGGCGGAAAGGAAAGGGTTTTTATTTCTTCTGCAGACTGGATGGTAAGAAATATTGATCACCGTGTAGAAGTAACCTGCCCTATTTTCAACAATGATATTAAGAAAGTGTTGAAAACTATTCTGGGCATTCAGTTGAATGCTAATGTGAAAGCCAGAATTTTGAATAACGAACTGAGCAATGAATATGTGAGGGCAAACGGCAAACGTGTGCGTTCACAAGTGGAAATTTACAATTACCTGCACAGCGCTGTAAAAAGCGTATCGCCGGAAAGTGAAATTAAAGAACCCATTGTGCCAGTCGTGGCTTTTCCTGATATTGTTTAAAGAACGGATCAATAAGGCCGGCAATATTCACTTTTAAAACTTTACACATTGAGACTGGCAGCAATAGACATTGGAAGTAACGCGGCCCGGCTGCTTATATCAGACGTGGTAAGAAATAGTGAAGGCAGGCCCGATTTTAATAAATTAAACCTGGTACGTGTTCCGCTGCGGCTTGGTTTTGATGTGTTTGAAAAAAAAGAAATCTCACCGGAAAAAACGGAGATGATCATTCAAACCATCAAAGCATACAAATGCCTGCTGAATGTGTACGATGTAAAACATGTAAAAGCCTGCGCTACTTCTGCTATGCGTGATGCCGTTAACTCTCCTGCCATTATAGAACGGGTAAAAAACGAAACAGGCATTGAAATAAAGGTAATTAGCGGAGATGAAGAAGCTGCTGTTATTTATGAAAACCATGTGGCAGAAAACCTGGACAAAGATCATTCTTACTTGTATATAGATGTAGGCGGCGGCAGTACAGAACTTACTTTTTTTAGCCAGAATCAACTTGTATTTAAGCAGTCTTTTAATATTGGCACCATTCGCCTGTTAAAAAACCAGGTAGAAGAAAGCCATTGGGACGATTTAAAAAACTACATCCGCGAAAAAACAAAAAGCCATAAAAATATTGTGGCCATAGGTACTGGCGGAAACATCAACAAAGTATTTTCTCTTTCTAAAAAGAAAGATGGCAAACCCTTACCGCTGGATTTATTAAAAGATTATTATAAAGAGCTGGGCAATTTTTCTTTGTATGCACGTATGCGCACCTATAACCTTCGCGAAGACAGGGCCGATGTAATTTTACCCGCTATACAGATTTATATAAACGTTATGCGCTGGGCTTCTATTGAAGAAATCTATGTTCCTAAAATTGGCCTTGCAGATGGCCTGCTGCATACATTGTATGAAGAAGTAAAGATGAAAGAAATATTTGTCTGATTATTTTATTACGTTTGGAACAAGTTCAATAAACTGTATGTCTACCAATAAAGAAGTAAAAAGAATAACCACGCATACACTGCAAAAGATGAAAGAATCAGGAGAAAAAATCTCCATGATTACTGCGTACGATTATTCTTTTGCAAAAATTTTTGATGCAGCAGGGATAGATATATTATTAGTTGGCGATTCTGCCAGCAATGTAATGGCAGGGCATGAAACAACATTGCCTATTACGCTGGACCAAATGATTTACCACGCATCTTCTGTGGTACGTGGCGCAGAAAGATGTTTAATAGTGGTGGATTTACCATTTGGTTCTTACCAGGGCAATTCAAAAGAAGCACTGAGTTCTACTATACGTATAATGAAAGAAACCGGCGCACATTCTATTAAACTGGAAGGCGGTGAAGAAGTTCTTGAATCTATTAAACGTATTATTTCTGCAGGTGTGCCGGTAATGGGGCATCTTGGGCTAACGCCGCAATCCATTTATAAATTTGGCACTTATACAGTGAGGGCAAAAGAAGAAGCAGAAGCAGAGAAATTAAAGAAGGATGCTTTGCTGCTGCAGGAAGCAGGTTGCTTTGCTATTGTACTTGAAAAAATACCGGCGCTGCTTGCCAAAGAAGTTTCTGAAAGTCTTAGCATTCCTACTATTGGCATTGGTGCAGGCGTACATTGCGGCGGCCAGGTACTGGTAATGCATGATATGCTGGGCATTAATACAGAATTTAAACCCCGCTTTTTGCGCAAATACCTGGATCTGTTTACTTCGGTAACTGGCGCAGTTCAGCATTATATTAAAGATGTAAAGAGCAATGATTTTCCAAATGAACAAGAGCAGTATTAGGTGATCAGTTTGCTCAATAGAAAGGTTATTTAGTAACCTTTACATTCATTTGATAAAATAATCGAAACACTTTTATTATTAAAACAACCAACTATTTCAACTAAAGGTCATAAAGCAGTTAACTTATTAATCAACTGATCAACTGATCAACCAATCAACTATTTAGCAACTTTATTCAAAGCATCAGCATCAAGTACTGCAAAAGTTTTTATATCTGCATACTTAACTTTAATGTTTCTTGAAAGCATGCTGCATGGTGTAGGCGCTGTAATGTTCTCCGCAGTTTTTACTTTAGTATAGAACATATCTTTCAAATGCTTTTTTTCTTTTTCTATAACACTTGTTGCAGAAGCAAAGTTTGCAGACAAATCACCGTTGTTAGTGCCTTGTGCAAATACAGCAATAAAGGTTTCAGACTGGTTATTAGAAGCAACACGCAATATCTGGCATGCACAAACTTTAGCTGACTCAACTTCAAAAAGTGTTTTCTTCTCTTTCAAAGAAGTGTTCACCGATTTTGGGATAATGATTGTTGAAGGAGTGCCTGAACCGGCAAATGAAGCGTTAAAAGAAATAACGGCAACAGCAAGGGTAATAAAAAGTTTCATGGTACGAACGGTTATCAAGTTTACAAAAGGGTTACGGTTTTTTCGGAAATTGAACTTGATAAAACCATCTGCTAAATAAAAAAACCTGCAGATGCAGGTCTTTCATTGGGGGCTTGGATGATGTAAAACTTGCAAAAGTTTTTTATATATCATAGCTTTTTAGGATATAAATTTTTAATTTTTTCCAACCTAACTGGTTTTCAGCGCTTTGAGAGGGAAATAAAAAAGCTTATACAGTGCTATGAAGCTTATTATAAAAGATACTTGCATATTATTATGGGGCACAAAAAAAGGATATATGATTTACATACATCCTTTAAAGCCGGGGAAATGCAACCTAAAACTACCCTATGAAAACAATTTTACGAACCAAATATGTGCATTATAAATTTCCGCATTAAAAACGAAACCGACCTCAAAAGAAAATTAAAAACACATTAAATGAAAAACTAATAAGTGTTTAATGACGGAAAAGTAATGGTAAATACGGTGCCATTCTCTTTATCTGAACTCACTTCTACCCTTCCTTTGTGCAAAGCAACAATACGTTGAGACAAAGCCAGGCCTAAACCAAAGCCTTTCGTATCACCGGCTGTGCGTCCACGGTAGAAAGGATGGAAGATACTTTCAATTTCTGTTGCGCTTATTACTTCACCGTGGTTTTTTACCTGCGCAATTATCTGGTTGTTGTCAAATTTCAGGTATAAATAGGCATGTTTATCGAATGAATATTTACATGCATTTTCAGTAATGTTTTTAATAGCGCTGTATAATAAATCCGGGTTGCCATAAGTAAGGCAACTTCTATCATCGTCCGGAAATTCACCAAACTCAAGTTCTACATTGTAATCGGCATTCAGTTTTTTTACATCTGCTACTATCTTCAGCATTATTTCATCTATTCTTACTTCACTTAATTCTATACCTCCTTCATAACCGGTTTTTGCTATTTCAAGCAAACTCTTGGTAAGCTGGCGCATCTGGTCTACATCTTCCTGTATTGAATACAGTACATTGTGGTATTCTTCTGTACTTCTTTCTTTGTACAATGTAACCTGCAATTGACTGCTGATGGAAGTTAACGGCGTAGAAAGTTCATGAGATGCATTTGATATAAACCGTTTTTGAATAGAAATAGATTCCTGTAAGCGGCTAAGCAGGTTATTAAAAGTATTTACAAGTCTCGACAATTCATCCTGTCCTTCGCCTCCATAAATTCTGCCAGATAAATTGTTGAATGAAACTTCGTTTACTTCTCTTATAATTCTGTTGAGCGGTTTTACCAGTTGCGTAGAAAAAATATAACCAGTAAGAATGGTAATAATAACGCCTGCAAGCAAACTGGAAAGTAGTATACGCTTAAGATCTTCAATTCTTTTTTTTCCGTCTTCGTCAATGCCCATGTAAAAAACGGTAATGCCTTTGTTGTTATACACATGGTAAATACCGCAAACATCCAACCCTCCAACCTTGTAAAATTCATTTTTTTTTGTTTTTACATCGCTTATCATTTGCGTTGTAATAGGAACAGGTTTGGCACCGGGTCCTGTAAAAGCATATGCTGGTTTGTCTTCAGTTTCGTAAATAATTAATGCCCGCTGAGATATAAGGGCTGTGGAACTACTGTCCATTTTGTACAAGACAGACATTTTATTATCGCCAAGTATGGCAAATAAATTGGCCCTGTTGTTTGCACCGGCCTGGAGGCGAAGTTTAAAAATAGCTTCGCGGCTTTGTTCGGTAAAATAATAAACTGAATAGCTTACAAGCGACAAGATACCCATTACAAGAAGGGTAAAGAGCAGTGTTATTTTAACCCGGATATTCATTAAGATTCCTTCAGTATATAGCCCATGCCAACCTGTGTATGAATGAGTTTATGGGCAAAGTCCTTATCAAGTTTTTTCCTGAGGAAAGTTACATAAACATCTATTACGTTGGTCTTTGTATCAAAATCTATGTCCCACACGTTTAAAGCAATATCTGCCCTGGATACTACCTTGTTCTTGTTTTTAATAAGGTATTCCAGCAGTTGAAATTCTTTTGCAGTAAGTGAAATCACCTTACCATCCCTTGTTACTTCTTTGCTGTCGAGGTTCATTACCAGGTCTGATACTTTAAGAATATTGCCAACGGGCACTACCTGCCGCAGTCTTTTTAATAAAGCCCTAATTCTCACCAACAGCTCTTTAAAATCGAACGGTTTAATAATATAGTCATCAGCACCTGCATCAAAACCTTCAATTTTATCATCAATCGCATTTAATGCGGTGAGCATCATTACGGGTATCTGCTGGTTGTTTAGGCGTATTTCTTTACAAAGGTCATATCCGTTCATACCAGGCAGGTTAATGTCCAGTATAGCAAGGTCAAAGGATTGTGTTTCAAAAAGCTTTTTACCCGCAAGCCCATCATACGCCACTTCTACCTCATATTGGTTTTCTGAAAGGCCTTTTTTTAATGAATCAGCTATCTTTCTTTCGTCTTCTACCAGTAATATTCTTGCATCTTCCATACTTATCTTTTTTTAGCGGGGGTAAAGGTCTGTAATTAAAATTGCAACGCAGAAACAATTGTGTTCCAGCCTATTAAAATCAAATTAAAATACGGTTTCATACTTTAAAAATTAACTCATTCTCAAAGCATTAAAGTCCAAAAACAATCAAAAAAACTGCTCCTTTGGCATCATTAACCATAGCTTTGCAAGCACATGATTAATGATAAACGAACTTGCGAATTCTTGTCATTTTTTAGCGGCAGGTAATAGTAGCAAGCCGTTGCACAACATTTCTTCTTAATTTATACCCTTATTTTGGTTATTTTGCCTTACCTTTGCCAACCTTTAAAAGTTCATGTACATGGGCCGCAGGGATTATGATATAGCATTTGTAGGACTGAAGCAGGGGATTCATGATTTCCAGTACCAGGTAAATGATAAGTTCTTTGAGCCTTACCAGCAACAGGATTTTAAAAAGTGCAGCGCAAACATTAAGCTGACCCTTGACAAACAAAATGGCTTTATGCTATTGAAGTTTGAAATAGGCGGATCACTTGAAGTAACCTGCGACCGTTGTGGAAGTACTACCCTCCCAGTAGATTTATGGGATGAATTTAATGTAGTAGTGAAGCTAACAGAAGAGCCAGACCAAATGAATGCACAGGAAGAAGATCCTGACGTTTATTATATTGGCCGCGGAGAAAGCCACCTGCATATTGCCGACTGGATTTTTGAATTCGTAAACCTGAGCATACCTATGCAGCGTATGTGCAGCGAAGAAGAAATAGGCAGCGAGTATTGTGATAATGATGTACTTGCCATGCTAAGAAACAACGAAGACAAAGTTCAAAAAACAGAAAACCCTATCTGGAAAGGACTTGAAAAAATAAAGAAGAATTTAGATAATTAACAGTCTTAAAACTGTTACATACGTTAACAAACATTTTTTGATTATTATAAATAGTTGAGCCATGCCAAATCCCAAAAGACGACATTCTCAGCAGCGTAGTGCAAAAAGAAGGACACACTACACGGCAAGTTCTATTACACTGAGCAAAGACAGCACAACAGGTGAAATACATGTTCGCCACCGTGCACACGTAAGTGAAGGCAAATTATACTACAAAGGAAAAGTAGTTGCTGAGCAGGCTCCTGTAAAATAAATTTATCCTTTCACAGATTCCGGCATTCAACGGTATAGTATTCTATTACCTTTGAGTATTGGAATTTTTTTTTGCAGTCACTATGAATATTGGATTAGATATGATGGGTGGCGATTTTGCTCCGCTTGAAGCGGCGAAAGGCATCCGTTTATATTTAACCGAACATAAAGCCCCTGTTACATTGTTTCTTTTTGGAGATGAAGCCCAGCTAACTCCATTGGTACAACAGGAAAAAATTTCTGCAGATAAAATAAAAATTGTGCATGCGCCACAGGTTATTGGCATGCACGAACATCCTACCAAAGCCTTAAAAGAAAAACAGCAATCTTCTATAGCTGTTGGTTTTCATTATCTCGCTTCCCATAAAATTGATGCGTTTATAAGTGCAGGCAATACAGGTGCCATGCTGGTAGGCGCTATGTTCAGCATTAAAGTAATTGAAGGAGTTCTAAGGCCTACAATTGCTACTGTTATACCAAAAGAAAATGGCAATACAGGTATTTTGCTTGATGTAGGTTTAAATGCAGATTGCAAACCAGAAAACCTTAACCAGTTTGCTGTGCTTGGTTCATTATATGCCAAACACATTTTGGATATAGAAAACCCACGTGTTAGTTTGCTAAACGTAGGCGAGGAAGAAGGTAAAGGAAATATTCTTGCACAAGCTGCTTATCCCCTCTTAAAAGAAAACAAACAAATCAATTTTGTTGGCAATACAGAAGGGCGTGATATAATGATGGATAAATCTGACGTAACCGTATGCGAAGGCTTTACTGGCAACGTTGTTTTAAAAATGGCGGAATCCATTTATGATATTACCCAAGCTAAAAAGATTGAACACGAATTTTTAGATCGGTTCAATTTTGAATATTATGGTGGCACACCTGTACTTGGCGTGGCCAAACCTGTAATCATTGGGCATGGCATTTCTCAAAGCAAAGCATTTAAAAATATGATTGCTGTAGCAGCCAAAATGATTGAAACAGACCTCATGACAAAAATGAAAGCTTCTTTTACAGGCAATGCCTGAAGCCAATGAACCTCATCTTTTCATATTTGCAGGATTATTTCAGGAGCGTAGATAAATGGCTGCTTGCTTTTTGCGCATGTTTTGCAGCTTTGTTTCTTACACTTAATTATAAATTGGGCATAGAAACAAAATGGCTCTATAATATCAATTCCCGTATTGGAAAATTTGCTGGTTTTTATTGTATGTATGCCATTGCATTTATTGTTCCGTTTGCAGTGCTGGTTTTTACAAAACACAAACAAGCTGCGGGCTTACCTATGCTTTGGTTTCTGGTCTTACTTGCACCAGCCATCTTTGCATTAAAAGTAAGCTTTAGCGGGTTAACACAATGGATTGCAGGAACAGATACAAATACCTGGAAAAGATATTACGCTATTATCATCAACCTGCCTTCGCGGTTGCTGCTGGTTGTTATACCGCTACTGCTTTTGTGGTGGCAACAAAAATCAACTACTTCTTTCTGGGGGTTTACTACACAAAATTTTAACTGGCAACCTTATGCCATTATGTTGCTGATAATGGTACCGCTGATAAGTTTTGCTTCTACCCAATCAGACTTTTTGCACATGTACCCCAAATTAAAACAAGTAGCTTTTGTTGATTCTCTTTCAAAACATCCGTGGTGGTATAAACTGGTATATGAATTTTCTTATGGTATTGATTTTGTAACGATAGAACTTTTCTTTCGTGGGTTTCTTGTATTTGTATTTGTGCGTTATGTGGGTGCAGATGCGGTTTTACCTATGGCTGTATTTTATTGCAGCATTCATTTTGGCAAACCTCTGTTTGAATGTATCTCTTCTTTTTTTGGCGGATTATTGCTTGGCATTATTGCCTACAGAACACAATCTATACTTGGTGGCATTATGGTACACCTTGGCATTGCATGGATGATGGAAGCAGGAGGATATATTGGTAACCTGTATAAGAAATAAGTGCAACGCCAATAGAAGTTATGCTGATGGTTAAACTTTTCTCTCCACTTTATTAGGCGGTTTTATTTTTATTCTTTAATGATTTTGTTATTGCTATTGCAACAGGGACTAATAATAATCCTTCAACTACAGGCAAGAACCAAATACCTAATCCGTTTGCAATGCCCATTGCAGTTAAATAAGTAAAGAGAATGATTAGGAAAAATATTAATAGTATTGACAATTTTACAAACCTTATCAGTCTTGTAGCAACCTGGAATTGTGCTTTCGCATTAGCTACAGTAATTTTTACAGGATAATTAAAAACATGAGGATACTTGTTGAGCCATGTTAAACCAAAATAAACGATTGTTGCAACTACTGGTAAAAAAAAAATTGCTATTTTATTTCCGTAATTATCTGCCTGTCCCTTAAAATTAAAATGAATGGGAATTGTTTCCGGCAATTTAACAACCGCAACAATTGTTAAGCACCACATAATACCCAACAATATTTTACTGAAAAACTCCAGTGAATTGTCGAATGGCGATAATGTAAGTTTTATTTTGGGCTTCATTTCCATTGAAGAAAGTGAGATACACACCTGGCGTAGAATTGGAAATTTAATTACATTGAATGTTTCAAATAATCGATCTTTTTCGTTCTACTAATCCTTCTAATCTCCCCAAATCGTGGTCAAAAATAACTACCAACTCATAAGCCGGATTTTGTTTCTAAACTATCATTTATCTGGCCCCTGCATTACTGCAGGGATCTTGCTGCCTACCCTCCAGCATTGGGCGGACAGCCCTCAATCGCTGGTTTACGTGGCATTACAGCATGCAAGGTTTACCCTCCCGGCATGTTACCATACCGCGACGTAGGCTCTTACCCTACGTTTTCACCCTCATCCCGATCCGAAGGATCGGGACAGTTATTTTCTGTGGCACTTTCTGTTCCCTATTTTTTGAATAGAGACCCGGCGCTTAACCGGTGCATTGTCCTATGCTGTCCGGACTTTCCTACCCTATGTTGCCATAAGATCGATAGCTCGGTTGGTAGTTATAACAAAGGTAGATTAATTAATAATTAGTAATTAAGAATTAGTAATTAGGCTCCCCGATTAGGATGCTGAACATTTGTAGGTCAGTTACTTGAATAGTTGATTGATAAGACCGAAGCTTTCATATCCAATAAATGTTCAATGGCCAATACTCAATTTTCAATTCTTATTAAAGAAAATCCATCAACATTAGTATGAACGTTCTTTTCAATGAGCAATGAGCATTGAAAATTGCATATTGAATATTTCGCACCATTTGTAATGGCATCGGGCCTGGCCAAAAAGTCCCCTACAGGGGGATTTAGGGGGCTTAGTATTTCAAAAATACTTCCGTAGCACCATAACCATAAGAAGCATTATACTGGTTTACAAAATAGTTCACTTCCTTTTTATGCCTTAGTTGCTGGTGCAATTCATCACGGAGTTTGCCGGTACCTATACCATGAATAAAAACAACAGAATGCTGTCGGTGTGCCACAGCAAGATCATAATACTTTTCAAATTCTTTTAACTGAAGGGTGAGTATTTCAAAGTTGCTGAGCTTTTCCCAACCATCTATTATTTTTTCTATGTGCAAATCCACAACTGTTCTTGCAGGCGGCAAGTGCTGTCTTCCTTTTGATGCTTCGTATATTTTATAACCCGCAGCAGATAATGCCGAAATATCCATTTTTTCTTCTTCCTGCTTTGCAGGATAAACATCAAATAGCTTATAAGAAAAAGTTGGTTCTCCTTTAATTTTTATTTCTTCAATCTTTTTAAATAATTGCTGTGCTTTTAATTTAAGAGACGTTTCATAAAACTCAGCTTTTGCTTTATCTGGATTCAACAAGGTAAACTCGCAGGCAAATGTTGGGTTATCGTTTAAATTATCAAACGGAATATCGTGCACATAAAAATCCTGGTTTACCAAAATTTCATTTTTAAAATCAAACCCAGTTTCTCCGGCGTAATTTACTTTGTAATGAAAGCCGTAAGGCGTGTCTGTTCCATTTATCAGGTGCACTTTTAGCAAGTCAACAACATCATCGCCAAATTCATCCGTTTCAAATTTTGGCAAAAACATTAACCAAACGCCTGCCGGATGTTTTACAGATGAAATAACTTTTCTTTCTTTTGGAACCTGGTCTATATAAGTTTTTGGCTTTTTCTCTGGTTGTGTTTTCTTTTGAGAAAATTGCTTGAAGTAAGGAAAATCGAGTTGGTCTGTATAAGCAGGAAATTTTACGCCCCTCACTTCTACCATTACCATTTTATCATTTATAATGTCAATTACTTCGCCGTCTTCATTGCTGTGCAACACTGTTACTTTATCGCCTATTTCAAATTTCATATCGCCTCTTGCTCCTAAAGGAGGATTATGTTAAGAAAATAATGTTTTTGCAAAAATACGAAAACCAGAGCAGCAAGATATTATTACAAAACAGCACAAGGCTTTGCCTTGTGCTAATGTACAACACCCTTCCAGGGCTGGTTGTAGAGTCCTGAAGGGACGATGTACAATAGCGATGGTTGTAGCCCATCGCAAATGCGATTGAGACATTTTAAAACATAAAAAAAATATAGCATAAGGCTTTGCCTTGTGCTAATGTACAACGCCCTTTCAGGGCTGATTGTAGAGTCCTGAAGGGACGATGTATAATAGCGATGGGTGTAGTCCGCAAATGCGATTGAGACATTTTAAAACATAAAAAAAATATAGCACAAGGCTTTGCCTTGTGTTAATGTACAACGCCCTTTCAGGGCTGGTTGTAGAGTCCTGAAGGGACGATGTACAATAGCGATGTGTGTTGTCCGCAAATGCGATTTAGATATTTTAAAACACAAAAAAATATAGCACAAGGCTTTGCCTTGTGCTAATGTACAACTCCCTTCCAGGGCTGGTTGTAGAGTCCTGAAGGGACGATGTATAATAGCGATGGGTGTAGCCCATCGCAGTTAGAAGATGATTATTGATATACCGATGAACGTAATGCGACGCAACGATGATGCCCAAAGAGCCTATGCAGGTATCAAAAAAAGATGTACGGTGCTTGACTAAGCAACTAACTACCTGCCAGTTTACTTTTTTTAATGCCGTAAAGGAAATAAACAATCAGCCCGATTACCAACCAGCCGGTAAACCATGCCCAGTTTCTTGCGGTCATACCGGTAAGAAGGTATAAACAGGTTACAAGGCCGAGTAGTGGTATTAGCGAATATTTTTTTGCAAAGGCGAGTATGCCTATGACAATACAAGCAAGCCAGAAAATAATGGTTGATATATTAAGCGTCTCTTTTGCAAGAGAAGCCCCATCTATAGCATTATTGATAAGATCTGTTTTTTGCGGATCTATACCAGCAACTGCACCCTGTGCTTCTTCTGTAGTTAATGAAAGATGAAATAGATCTTGCAGGTAATTGTGATTAAAAATATAAATAACAATCAATGCACCAATAATAATGACAGGAAACAATATTTGCCCATTGATGTAGGGAATATGAAACTTACCTGCCTGCTTTTCTTTTTTTGGAATAAGCAACACACCACCGCATACCAATACAAAAGCAAACAGTGTAGCGATGCTTGTAAAATCGAGCACAAATGTCTTATCTGTAAACAATATAGGCACGCCCACTACAAGACCTGTAACAATAGTTGAAAACGATGGGGTTTTATACTTTGGATGAATTTTTTGAAACACAGGTGGCAGCAAACCGTCGCGGCTCATGCACATCCATATACGCGGTTGCCCCATTTGAAAAACCAGCAACACACTTGTCATAGCTACTACCGCAGCAATGGAAACAAAGAACTGCATCCATCCAACATTAAGGTTTTGTTTTTCAAATATAAAAGCAAGCGGATCGCCAACACCTTCAAAGTTCCTGTAGTTAACGGCACCGGTTAATACCAGTGTGAGCAAAATATAAACGACTGTGCAAATAACAAGCGAAAGGATCATTCCCCTTGGTAAATCACGTTGCGGATTTTTACTTTCTTCTGCCAGTACGCTAACAGCATCAAAACCAATGTACGCAAAGAATACACCGCTTACCGCAGCCATTACACCACTAAAACCATTAGGCATAAACGATTTTACACCCGCATCATTTGCAGGCGTCCAGTTTATGGTAAGTCCGTTAGAAAAAATAATATAACCACCAACCAATATTACCAGTGCAACTACAATCATTTTAAGTATCACCATTACATTGCTAAAGTTGCGGCTTTCTTTTATACCCCGAAATACGAGGTAAGTAATAAGTATATTGATGATAAGCGCAGGCAAATCAAAAATAATATGCAGGCCGCCAATAACAGGCGCAGTATTCCATGCTTCCAGTACGTCTTTTGCAGTACTGCCATCTGCCATGGCGTGTTTTACTTCCATATAACTGGTGCACAAATATTCGGGCATGTGAATATTTATTTTTTGCAGGAAGGAAGTAAAATAATCGCTCCAGCTATAGGCAACATAAATATTGCCGATGGAATATTCCATAATAAGTGCCCAGCCAATTATCCATGCAAACAATTCTCCAAAACTTGCATACGCATATGTATAAGCACTGCCGGCAACGGGTATACGACTAGCAAATTCTGAATAACAAAACGCTGTAAACGCACAGGCAATAGCAGTGATAATAAATAAAATAATTACACCCGGCCCCCCATGAAAAACGGCACCGCCAAGACTGCTAAAACTTCCTGCGCCAAGTATAGCAGCAATACCAAAAAAAGTAAGATCCCGGAGTGTAAGCACACGTTTCAATCCGCCGCCACCATGCGTATCGTCTGCTCCTTCTGCCAGTATGGACGCTATCTTTTTTGTACGAAAAAGAGAATTGGACATGCAGTTTTGTTTTAGGGTTTTAAGATAGGCAAAAAATCAGTACTTAGTATCCAGTATATAGTATTTAGATTTTGTAGCCAGCGGGAGTAACACGGATTGATCATCCTTGCCACGCTCGGTTCAACTGAAGTAATAAGAAGGAGCTTTTCTCAGGAAACAATATCGTACTTTCAATAAATCTTTATTGCTTAAATAATTTAGTTATGCCATTAACCATTGCACAAAAGCTTAAAATTAAAGACAAGGATGTATTGCTAACTATAAATGCGCCTGCAGATTTTAAGAAACATCTTGGAGCAGTTCCGCAGGGCGTTAAAATAGTTAATGAAGGAAAAACATACAACCAGGTACATTGGTTTGTAATCAATAAAGCACAGGTAGAAAAAGAAATGAAAAAAGTTTTAGGCCTGCTAAAAGAAAACGTAACCTGCTGGATTTACTACCCCAAAGGCACTTCTAAAATACAAACTGATCTTACACGTGATAAAGGCTGGGATGCATTGCTGGCCCAGGGCGATAAGCTTACATGGATAAGCCTTATTGCTTTTGACGATACATGGTCTGCTTTTGGCTGCAGGTTAAAAACTGATGCAGATAAGAATAAAGAGGCCAAACCAAAAGAAGAACGGCCTATTCTTCAGTACATAGATCCTGTTGCAAAAACAGTGCGCCTGCCGGAAGATCTTGCATTGGCATTTAAAAAAAACAAAGCCGCTGGAGATTATTTTAATTCGCTGGCATACTCTCATCGCAAAGAATATGTAGAGTGGATTGTAACCGCAAAGCAGGAAGCTACACGCAAAATAAGAATAGAAGGAACGCTGGAGCGGTTAAATAAGCAATGGAAAAATCCGCAGAACAGGTGAGTAAATGGAACGCAGATTATCAAGATTAAAATGATAAGGTATGATCTGGTTTGCTCAATTTAAGTTTCAACTTTGAAAAACGGCGCCTAATATTCTCTCTTCACTAAAAACTCCGCCAATTGTTTTAAAGGTTCTTTTCGTTTGTTCATTACTGCTATATCTTCCATGTGCTGAAATGCAACGTTTGTATATCTTTCTTTAAGATCAACAGCCCATTTATCTACACCGCATTTTGTAAATATTTCTAGTACACGGGAAACTTTATCAGAAGGATTTTCTTTTATTAATTGCAGCAATTGTTTTTTCTCTGGCGCCGGGGCAGTTTCCATTGCATGAATCATCAGGAACGTTTTCTTATTGGCAATTATATCCCCACCAACTTTTTTTCCAAACTTTTGCGGATCACCAAACGCATCGAGGTAATCGTCCTGCACCTGGAAAGCTATACCAAGGTTACGGCCAAATTCATACAAATGCCGTTGATTGCCTTCGCTTGCACCGCCAAGGATAGCTCCACTTTGTAAACTTGCTGCCAAAGAAACAGACGTTTTCAGTTCAATCATCTTCAAGTATTGCTGCATGCTTACTGTTTCTTCCTTTTCAAAATCCATATCAAGTTGTTGCCCTTCGCAAACTTCCTGCGCAGTCTTGTTAAAGAGATGAAGTACCTGGTGTATGTATGTTGTTCTTATTTTGTTCAGGTAATCATATGCACGCACCAGCATTACATCTCCTGCAAGCAATGCAGTTGATGGATCATATTTCTCATGCACGGTTTGCATGCCACGCCGCAAAGGCGCTTTGTCCATAATATCATCGTGTATCAATGTAAAATTGTGAAACAATTCTATAGCGGTAGCTACATGGTAACAATCTGGTATAATTTCCCCAAACAATTCATTGCCCATTAAACACATAACAGGCCTTATCCTTTTTCCGCCAATGCTTAAAAAATAATTATTGGGATCGTATAAGGTTGCAGGCTCCTTGGGAAAATGTGCTACTTCAAATTTATCTTTAAATACTACAGATAACTCTTCAAATGATTGCATACTCATCTTATGTCTGATGTCTGATTTTTACATTTCTGATTTTGTGATCGATAGATTTTGAGAATTCAAATCCCAAAATCTCAAAATAATACGCTCTCTCTCTCTTCCACATTTATCACACTATCACATTACCACATTATTCTTCTACCCTTTCTTCTTCTTCCCTTTTCCCTTTTCATTGCTTTCTTCATTGCCAGCAACTGTTGTGGCAGCCACCCACTCATAATCAAGTTGACGTTTAGCCAGATTAGCAGACACAAGTCTTACTTTTACTTTATCGCCCATACGGAAAGTGCGGCCACTTCTTCTTCCTACCAAACAATAATCACTTTCTACATAGCGAAAATCATCGTAATCGAACAAACCGTTAATGCTTACCAGGCCTTCACATTTATACTCTACTGTTTCTGCCCAAAAACCAAAAGAAGAAACACCACTTATAACAGCTTCAAATTCTTCTCCCAGTTTATCCTGCATAAATTCTACCTGCTTGTATTTATTGGCTGCACGTTCTGCTTCCATAGCTGCACGTTCCCTCTCGCTGCAATGGCGGCATTTCTGCTCCATCTTTTTATCGATAGGAAGCTCATTCTTCAGCACTTGTTCAAGTATACGGTGCACCATCACATCCGGGTACCGGCGTATAGGCGAAGTAAAATGTGTATAATCGGCAAATCCTAAACCGTAGTGGCCAATATTTTCTGCTGTATAAATAGCTTTTGCCATTGTGCGGATGCCCAATTGTTGCAATACATGCTGTTCTGGTTTTCCCTGTATATCCAGCAGCATCTGGTTAAAAGATGCAGCAATACCTTCCGGTGTTTTTGTATCAAACTTATGCCCGTACTTTTTGGCAAACTCTACAAATGGTAAAAGTTTTTCTTCATCGGGTTCAGCATGTATGCGGTATGGAAAAGGAATAGGCTTTTTATTGACTTTTATTTTTGAAACATGTTCTGCCACAATTCTATTGGCAAGCAACATAAATTCTTCAATTAACTGGTGCGACTCTTTGCTTTCTTTTACAATGATACCTGTTGGCTTACCGGTTTCATCCAGCTTAAACCTTACTTCCTGGCTCGAAAAATTAATAGCCCCTTTTTTAAATCTTTGCTTGCGGAAACGTTGCGCAAGGTTATTAAGAATCAATATTTCATCTTTCAATTCGCCTTCACCTGTTTCAATAATCTGTTGTACATCTTCGTAAGCAAAACGTTTATCGGAATGAATTACTGTTTTCCCCAGCCAGTAATCTTTTAGTTCTGCTTTTGGTGTTATTACAAAAATGGCGGAGAAGGTAAATTTATCTTCATTGGGCCTTAATGAGCATAGTTCATTAGAAATACGCTCAGGCAACATCGGGTTAACCCTATCGGGCAAATACACAGAAGTGGCCCTTTCATAAGCCGTCTTATCCAGTTCCGTATCGGGCTCTACATAATAACTAACATCGGCAATGTGCACGCCTATTTCGTAATTGCCGTCTTTCAGCACACGAAATGAAATAGCATCATCAAAATCTTTTGCATCTGCCGGATCAATTGTGAAGGTTAGTATGCCGCGTACATCTTTTCTCTTTTTAATTTCCGCTTCTGATAAGGTATCAGGCAAACGTTCTGATGCTTCTATTACTTCTTCGCTAAAACTTATGGAAAAGCCATTCTCCATAATAATTTCTTTCATTGCCATATCGCCTGCGCTGCTGGCATCCATTACTTCTAAAACAGTGCCATTGGGTTTTTTATTTTTTTCCCAGCTCTCCAGCTTTGCTATTACTTTATCACCATTTTTTGCGCCATTTAGTTTTTCCAGTGGAATATAAATATCCGGCATGGGCTTGTCTGTCTCTGCAATGAAAAAAGCAAAATTTGCGCTTACTTCAATCCGCCCCATAAACTCTGTTTGCTTGCGTTCTACTACTTCTGTAACCTCTCCCTGCTTGCGACCACTTTTATTAGCATCACCAGTAATCCTTACACGCACTGTATCGCCATGCAATGCAGTATTAAAACCATTCGGACGTACAATAATATCGGAATCAAGTTTATCTACTATTACATAACCCATTCCGGAACGGGTAACATCCAATCTCCCTTTGTACAATGTTTCAAACGATGTACTCTTCTTTTTCTTTTTATCTGTTTTCTTTGCCATTTTTATTTTTTTATCAACCGCTGTTCTTATCCCAGCATCGTTGTGTCACTCACTTGTACGATATATCTTTAATGATCTAATCCTATATCATATTGTTCAACCCCTTCAGGGTTGGTTGTATTATTATCATTTTTTCCCGGGCTTCGCCCGGGGCTATTTTGAATAAACCCTTTCAGGGTTTTGCTTAATTATTAATTGCCACATTTTCTCACTTAGCATTTATCACATTTTCACATCTATCAAATTTTCACACTTATTACCCTTAAAGGGTTTGGCTCAATCAATAACATTGTGCATTTGCCACATTAACCACATTTCCACATTTTCTACATTCTCTTACTACATTTCCACATTCGCATATTTATCACATTTTCACATTCGTTTCCCAAAGTCCTTTATAAATGTACTGATTAATCCATTGAAGCGCTGTGCGCCATTAAAAAGGAATTCCAGTTCAATTGGTACTACATACAATGGCAACGACGCAAGTTCCTGATCAAACTTTACTAACCTTACCGAATCTTTTTCTGTAGTAAGAATTATTTTATTGGCGGCATTAATCGAACCAAACCTTTTCCTGATGTCTTTTAAATCGTCTATGGTAAAAATGTGATGATCGTTATACGCCATCTCATAATAGGTTTTCGATTTTTCCAGCAAAAGATTCTTAAGCGGCTTGGGATTAGCAATACCTGTAACAAGCAATACTTCTACCTCTGGGGTTACGTTTGCCCGTTCTTTGGTAGTAATATGGTATGGATTTCCATAACGGATACTGCTAAAAAAAAGATGCTGGTTCTTTGCAAGTTCAAGTTCCGCTGCTATTGCGTCTCGCTCTTCCATTGTTAGGGAAGGCTTGCATTTTGTTACAATTACAATTTGCGCCCTTTCTACACTTCTCTTTTCGTCCCTCAAATCGCCGGTAGGCAAATACCAGTCGCGGGTATACAGGTTTGCACAATCTGTTAGTACAATATTCATTCCTGCTTTTACAGAGCGGTGCTGAAAAGCATCGTCCAATATAATTGCCTGCGTTTCGGGCCTGTCGTGCAATAATTGTGGTATGGCCTCTATCCTTGCTTCGCCAACAGCTATTGGTACATCCGGAAATTTTATATGAAACTGCATGGGTTCATCTCCTATCTCCAATGCATTGCTGTTTTCATTTGCAAGTGCATACCCACTTGTTTTTCGCTTGTATCCACGGCTTAGTGTTGCAATCCGGAAATGTGATTTTAATTCTTTAATCAGGTATTCCGTCATAGGCGATTTACCAGTACCGCCTGCAGCAATATTGCCTACACAAATTAGTGGCAGGTTGAAAGAAGTTGATTTAAAGATACCATTATCGAACAGGCGGTTGCGCAGAAAAATAATGCCAAAATAAATTAATGAAAATGGAAACAGCAGTATTCGTATGGGCTTTAGCAATGGAAAATTAAAATTCATAAATATGCTCAGGAGTAATGCCTGTTGTTAAAGGTACGTCAAATTGATTGATGTCTTCAATGGCAGCTATTGGTTCAAAATAAGAAAACCCGGCCTTAATGCTTTCTTCCCTGCAAGTGGGTAAGAACCGGTCGTAAAAGCCTTTGCCATAACCAACACGATAACCATTTGCATCAAACGCCAGCAAGGGAACAAATATCATATCTATATCAGCCGCATCAATGGGTTCACCATTTACTGGTTCTGCAATACCATACTTGTTTTTCTTAAAATCGGTATCATCGTTTACCAGCATTGCAGAAAGTGTCATGTTTTCAAAGTCTGCTACCGGGTATGCAATTTGCAATTCGGGCATACGAAACAAGAGGTAATCCGTCATCAAAAAAGTATTTACTTCGGCATGTATATCAAGCGGCCAGTAACTAAGCAAAATATTTACATCATAAGGAATTTCCATTTGCTGAAATTGTATCAACAGCAAATCATTCAGCCTGAGTTTTTCTTTTTCAGGCAGTGCAGTCCTTCTTTGTTTGTATATTTCGCGAAGCTCTTTTTTTGTCATTGCTTTAATAATTCAAGCAGTTTATCTTTAATTAACAACGATTGATCATATAAAGTTTGCTTAGTAATTTTTTCTAACTGTGGAATTTTACCAATAACAGGGTAATTGGTCCATTGTGAAATTTGGTTTTCGTAATGCATATATTCATCACTAAATATCCATCCCAGCACATCAATATTGTTTACCCTGCACACTTCTGCTGTTAGCAAAGAATGATTAATGCTGCCGAGGTAATTCCTGCTTACCAAAACTACTTTTGCGTTCAGCTTCTTAATAAGATCAATCACAAACTCGTTATCATTCAGCGGAACAAAAATTCCCCCTGCTCCTTCTATAATCAAATATTTTGCTGCACTAACGGTTATGCTTTTATAAGATTCAGCAATTTTATTAAGGTCGATATTAATTCCTTCTTTTTTTGCAGCTATATGGGGCGATGCAGGCATTGCAAGTTTATAGGCTTCATCAAAAAATTGCACCTCACAAGATGAATATTGTTGTACAAAATCCCTGTCCGTATTTTCTGTTCCTGCCTGTACCGGCTTCCAGTAATTGGCATTTAGTGCATTTACCAAAACAACAGATACAATAGTTTTACCAACGTCTGTACCGGTTCCTGTTATAAAAATGGGAGTAGACAATGCGAGTGTTAAGTTAAAAGCTGCAAGCTACTAGCTACAAGCTACTAGTCTGTGCAGACTGGTTAGATATTTTTATTTCAACTACAAAGATAATGGCTTGTAGCTTGCAGCTAATAACTAACAGCTATTCCACTGGTTCAATAAAAATAGAAAAAATAGTAGTGCCGTAATTTCTTGCCGTTTTAAACAAAGCAAACTTTTCGTAATTATTCCTGGGTGTATGTTCCAGTACAAACCAGCCACCGGGTTTTAAAAGTTTTTTCTCTGCTATCAGTTCCGGCAATTTATCAATAATAGCCAATGCATAAGGCGGCCCGGCAAAAATAAAATTGAACTGTTCTGAACATTGATTGATAAAACGGAACACATCCGTCTTAACTACTTTGCAGTTTTCAATTTTTAGCAACTGAATATTATTGCTGATGAACGCATGCATCTTATCGTCTTTCTCAACAATAGTAAGATCTTCCGCACCTCTTGAAGCAAGCTCGTAACTGATGCTGCCCGTACCACCAAAAAGATCAAGCGTTTTTATTCCTTCTATTTCAATATTGTTTTGAAGAATATTAAACAACCCTTCTTTTGCAATATCTGTAGTAGGTCTTGTATGCGGCATGTTTGCCGGCGGGTTTACCCTTCGTCCACCAAGGCTTCCTCCTATGATACGCATAATGCCAGTTTCAGTAATGGAGAAAAGAAATGCGCAGGATAATCACTCAATGCAGGCTCATTGCTGTTTTCTGAAAAATTGTCCAGCTCTACCAAACCAAAATACTTGTGTATTTCAATATACAATGCCGAAGCAACATCTATCATACCCGATAAAACTACAGGCGTAGTTTCCGGCGATAAACCGAGCTGATCATAAATATTCAGCAGGTAATAGCCCACATCTTCTGCCGCTTCGTAAGTATAACTTTGCAAAAGATTTAATTGCCCGTCTTTTATAACATTTACCAGTATACGATGCGGATAAAATATAACTGATGCGTAGGTTAAATGGTTCTTAGCATTGTTATTGCAACATTGCAGCCATATATTGTAATAATGACAATACTTTCCTGCTACTAGATTGTTTTGCAAAAGGCTGTGCACTTCTTGCGGCACCTTATAAACAATGTATTGTGCAGCGTTTTCTATTTTCTCACTAAGTGTAATGCCTTTGTTAAGATCTCCGTGCAATAACTCAATAACGTCTTTCCCCGTATTTGCGTTAAATAAATTTTCTGGCATTAACTCACTTTCAGGAAAATTATACAACAATGTTTTTTTTGCTGTTTCTGTTTTTAGTTTATCGTCTGATGTAATGATGTTGTACAGATTTTCTGCAAGTTCTTTACCATTATTAGCATCTACCTGGTAAAAACGAAGGTGCAATAATTTCTTTCCGGGGTTTATAACCACGTAAGAAAATATATGCTGACTAACTTCCATTACAAGATGCCCGTCTGCCCAATCTTCTGCTGCCGAAACCGGTATATCAAACAATATTTTTGCCATACTAAAAGTGCTGCAAAGTACTATATTTTGCCCACTGATAATGCCTGCATTTGCTCTTTCAAAATAATATTCGGTAGGTTTGCACCCATTTAAAATGGAACAACCAGCGGCATATAATAATTTGCAGGTTAATATCAGTTATAAACAGATATTAAGCATTGCTTTACCCATTAGTCTGGCTATGCTGGTGCCGCAACTGAATTATATTACCAATAATATTTTTCTTGGCCAGCTTAGTCAGCAATCGCTTGCTGCTGCGGCTATTACAGGAGTTTACTACCTCATTTTTGCAGCTATTGGTTTTGGTTTAAACAACGGGTTGCAGGCACTTATTTCTCGCCGGGCAGGAGAAAACAGGCCGGGCGAAATTGGTAAATTATTTATTCATGGTGTAGGCATTTCTATGGTTATTGCCATAATAGGCATTCTTACTACATACACTATATCGCCGTGGGTATTGCGGTTTAGCATACATGATCCTGTGTTGTTGCAACAATCTGTTTCTTTTTTAAAAATTCGCATCTGGGGTTTGCCTTTTTTGTATGTGTACCAAATGCGCAATGCCTTATTGGTAGGAACCAATCAAAGTAAATATTTAATTGCAGGCACACTGGCAGAAGCCGTTTCCAATGTGTTTTTTGATTACAGTTTAATATTTGGTCATTTTGGTTTTCCTAAACTTGGTTTTAATGGTGCAGCCATTGCTTCTATTATTGCAGAATTTTTTGGAATGGCAGTTGTATTTGCAGTTATTCACTACAAAGGAATAGGCAAACGATTTTCATTGTTCAGCAGTTTTAAATACGATGCCCCTGTTGCTAATTTAATTCTTAAGCAATCTTCTCCATTAATTTTTCAGAGTGGCATAAGCCTAATTAGCTGGGAGTTTTTTTATATACTCATAGAACACCACGGAGAAATGGATCTTTCCATTAGCAATGCCATGCGCAATATTTTTGGTTTGTTTGGTATGTTTTCATGGGCATTGGCTGCTACCTGCAGCAGTATGGTTAGCAATATAATCGGACAAGGTTTACAACAACGTGTGCTTCTTCTTGTTTGGAAAATAGTAAAAGTAAGTACGGGCATTGCTATTGTTATTTGCCTGCTGTTAAACATTTTTCCTGCTACCTTTCTTTCTGTTTACGGACAGGACAATGAATGGGTAACACATGCCATACCTGTATTGCGAATTGTTTCATCTGCATTGGTACTAATGTCTTTTTCTACAGTATGCGTAAATGCTGTAACCGGCACCGGCAATACCAAAGTAAGTTTTATAATAGAGTTCATTACCATTGTACTCTATTGCTTTTATGTATGGCTTGTGCTTGAGCACCTCAACCTCTCTGTTGCCATCGGCTGGGCCAGCGAATGGTTGTATTGGGGAGTCATGTTTATAATGGCGTTTATTTATTTGCGCAGTGGAAAATGGAAAGGGAAAGTTATTTAGTCGGGAGTCTATTATCGTTTTACGGATTGAGCGTTTCCTATACAATGAAATTTATTTTTTGGTACCAGCATATGATCATTGGGCATCATCGTTGCTACGCTCAGTTCATCCGTATAGCTAACACTGGGCAAAGAGCGACGGGCTAACACCCATCGCTAATATACATCGGCCTTTCAGGCCTGGCTCATGATGTAAAAAGTAGAAAAGCCCTGAAAGGGCGATGTACTAAAGCACTGGGCAAAGCCCTGTGCTATTCTCATATTTTCAACATACACAGCTTACAATAATTTTGCATAGCAATGGGTTAACACCCATCGCTAATATACATCGGCCTTTCAGGCCTGGCTCGTGTAATCTAGAAAAAAGAAAGCCCTGCAAGGGCAATGTACTAAAGCACTGGGCAAAGCCTAGTGCTACTCCCTGTCTATTGACTATTAACTATCAACTACAGACTATCAACTCCCGACTAAAGACTTGCTCACCGCCATTTCTTCAACAACTCTTTCGCTTCTTCTTTTACACGTGCATCATCCTGCATTTTATCGGGCATGGCAATAGCCTTGTTAAGATAATCGATAGCTTTTTGCTTTTCATTGTTGCGCTGGTAGCACTTGGCAAGCTCAAGATAATTTACTTTAAGATCCGGCGCCAGCGATCTGCATTTTTCATAATAATAAATAGCTTCTTTCAACGATGCAGGAGGAATATCACCATAAAAAAGTTTTGCCGCACCTCTTTCAAAACCATTAAGATCGCTTACTTCATAATGCCATTTGCCCAACACATGATAGGGTTTGTAATTACCGGGATCGTATTTAATGGATAACTCAGCGTATTTTTTTATTTCTGCTATAGCGGCAATTTTTTCTTTGTTGCCAACTACAAGGGCAATGCGGCCCATAGCAACAGCCATTACAAAATTAGCTTCAGAGCTGCTAGCGTTAATACGCAAAGCCTGACCGGCAAATTTTTGTGCGGCTTTAAAATAATCAATCTTACGTTCTTTTGACGATTGTCTTCTTCCTATGGAGCTGCACAATTCGCTGCTTTTGCAAAGTGCATTTATATTGGAGGGTTGAAGTTTTAGTATTTCCTGGTATTTTAAAAAAGCCCTTTCTTCGCTGGTAGATTCCAGTCGTTCAGCTTCTTTTTGCAGTGAGCTAATGTCCTGCGAAAAACATAAAAGAACCTGCAATAAAAGAAGTAAGCTGCAGAACAAAGTTTTCACTACTCATCAAATTTCTTTTGCAATGTAATACCCACCTTTCCCTGAAAATTTTCTATAGGGGGATGTAACTTAAAGATAGAAAGAGTTACTTCTTTTACAAAGGAATATTCGTGCCTGATTTGATAAATAATGCTTTCGGCAATCTCTTCTATCAGAGGTGTTGCCATTGCCATTCTTTTTTTAACAATTTGATAAAGTTCTGCGTAATTAAGAACGTTCTTTAAATCATCAAACTTTATTTCTTTCTCGTCGTATTGTACATGCAGATCAACTTCAAAACCTGTTCCTGTTTCCGGCTCGCCCTCATATACACCATGATGGGCAAAAAAATGCAGGTTTTGAAGATGAACAGTAAGCATGATAAAGAATGTGAAAATGTGAAAAATGTGATGATGTGAAAATAAAAAACTATGGCTGTAACAAGTACCATAACGAAATTCGTAACCAATATTCTGTCATCAGCTAAAATTGCAGAGCTACATAAAATGTAGTGATGTAAAATAGAACCATGACCCGCAATTCAAAGTGTAAAAAATCAAGGATATTTTACACTTTCACATTCTCATACTATTACATTTTATGTTCTCTTGCAGACAGGTAACGTTCTGCATCAAGCGCAGCCATACAACCACTGCCGGCTGCGGTTACAGCCTGCCGGTAGATTTTGTCCTGCACATCGCCTGCGGCAAATACGCCTTCCACATTTGTTTTTGAAGTGCCAGGTATGGTTTTAATGTAACCGGCTTCGTCCATATCAATCCACTCTTTAAAAATGGCTGAATTGGGTTCATGCCCAATGGCTACAAAAAATCCGCTTACAGGAATGATTTGTGTTTCGCCGGTTTTATTATTCTTTATACGTACCGCTTCAGTTTTAAACTGGCCAAGAATTTCTTCTGTATCGCTGTTCCAGTAAACTTTAATATTGGCAGTTGCTTTTACCCTGTCCTGCATTACTTTAGAAGCCTTCATGCCATCCTCACCTTTTCTTACAATCATGTGCACAGTGCTGCAAAGTTTAGAAAGATAGATAGCTTCTTCACAAGCTGTATCTCCTGCACCCACAATAGCTACTTCTTTTCCTTTAAAGAAAGTTCCGTCGCAAACTGCACAGGCACTTACTCCAGAACCATTTAATCTTTGCTCACTTTCAAGGCCCAGCCATTTGGCAGAAGCGCCGGTAGCAATTAAAACAACATCGGCTTCCAATTCTTTTTCTTCATCTATCCAAACCTTATAAGGCTGTTTTGAAAAGTCTACTTTGGTAGCCAGTCCAAACCTTATATCGGCGCCCATTCTTACTGCCTGCTTTTCAAAATGAACCATCATTTCCGGGCCTTGTATGCCATCTGCATAACCGGGGTAATTTTCAACTTCTGTTGTAATAGTAAGCTGGCCGCCAGGCTGTATGCCCTGGTATAAAACAGGTTTCATGTTTGCACGTGCTGCGTAAATAGCAGCTGTATAACCTGCGGGGCCAGAACCAATTATAAGACAGTGAATGCGCTCAATAGTAGCCATATCTTCTTTTCTTCAAATTTTAGTATAGGGGTGCAAATAAACTAACAATTTATGTATTTTGTGGTTCACTAACTGACAATTTAACCCGATGAGAATATTTTGTGCATTTGTTTGCCTCTTTTTACTAGCACAATGCTTTAATTCCTGTCAGAAGCAACTCCATTTTGAAGATTTGCCGGCTGAAGATTCGGTATGGCTTGTCAAATCAGCACTGCTGGTTAATTATGATGCAAACGATGTATTCTCCACCCAGGAAAAACAAACCTTTTTATTCGATAAAACTTTAAATCAAACTGTAGTAAGCATTGCCGACTCACAAAAAAACGGCATGACTTACCAGTGGAATGAAACATTTAAATACGATGCCCAAAACAGGCTTTCGCAATTTACAGCAACAGGCGGTTATGAAGCCGTAAGCCAGATAGACTTTACATACGATGCTGCAGGCAATATCAGCAAAGCAGTTATGAACAATCTTTGGTTAGGCAAAACAATCGCCTGCGATTTTACCACAACTACGCAAAACGGGCAGAAGTTAATAACGATGTACGACACCAGCGGTCTTTATAATAACAATACAGACAACAGGCCGCAAAAAACAAAGTTTACGTTTGATGCTGGCAACAAGCTGGTTCGTGAAACAATTATTTATACGCTTTTTAAAATACCCAAAAACGTATTTGAAGACACAACAGACATCAAACTGTCTTACGATAATAACAATTATGTAAACAAACAGGTTCTCGATTATGCTTATCGCTTTTCGCCTGTAGCAACAAAAGCAGAATATGCAAGAGATAGCAATATCATTACAAGAGAGGGCAACAATATAGATGTGCGCAATACATTTTTGAAAATTTATAAGAACATGTATTGGTTTAGCATAAGTGAAAACAGCGAAGGTTTTGCCAATGCATTAAATCTTGGAACAGCAACCTATACCGGGCCATCAATTAAATCTATTGAAAACTGGCTAACCTATCCGCCAGATCCTACTATACTGGATCATGCATTAGGCGTTTTTCAAAATACTTTTGATAGCAACGGAATGCTAACAAAAGTTGTGTATCCGCCAAAATTTTCAAATAGTTATTACGGTAAAACAGAAGTGTATTATACCTACACGCGGGAAAAAAAATAATTATTTAGGAACTATAATGCTTGTGTACTGTGCTGCATAGCCACCAAAATAACCCAATGCACCATTTACATTGCCCGATACTTTTGTTGGAGAAGAAAAAGGATTGCCAATACTCTGGTAACTGTATTCCATAGTGCGCCAGAAATCGTAAGTTGCTTTATCAATATTTGCAAATTTGAGCGTAATGGTATCGCCTTTATAGAAATAAGAATAATTTTCCCTGTCAATTTTTGTATTGCGATCCACTCCTCTTTCTATATCAATCGTATATGTTTTTCCGTCTACAATCTGGTCATCAAAAACAGAATTTAAACCCGGAAAAAAGGGGTCGCTGTTTGCTTTTGTATAATAGCGGATATAATTTCCATAGCCTGGCGGATCTACCACCCTGCCCACCAACACTACTTTATTACTATCCGGATTATTAGGTGCTTTTTTCCACCATAAAGAATCTACTCTTTTTGCAACAAATGGAATGGTGGTTGTTGCTGTATAAACCTTACCACTTACATTTATATTAAGCGAATAAGAAGTATTAAATGCGCCAAGAAAGGCAGTTCCCAAATTTGAAGAGTCAATACTATAATAATACACTTTAAGATTGGCAGCCGTAGTGTAAAAATATTCTTTGAGCTGATGTGTCTTTACGCCGTTGGAAACAGTTATTGTTGCATTGTGCACAAAAGAATTGGCCAGCAACTCCGCAGAAATGGTACTGAAATAATCAAAGCTGGAAGAAAGAATAACAACCGGCGGCTGGTTATTTTCAATAGTTGCTTCTACTACCAGGGAAGGTGTTGTTTGATCCAGTTTAAAGTCAATTGCCTTTTCGCAGGAACTCAATAAAAAAGCCACGCTAACAATCAATAACCATTGCTTCATAATGCAAATGTAGGAAGAAAGCTGTTAGCGCTTAGCTGCAAGTTGATAGCTAATTGCATTGAAGTGAGGAGCTTCACCCTTCGCTGTTATACTCCGCGCCTTCAGCGCTTTTTTTACTAAGGCCTGAAAGGACGAAGTATAATAGCAAAAGGTATAGCCTTTTGCTAAACCAGTTCCAACAAAAAGCCCCTCAGAAAAACTGAAGGGCTGCTAAAAAAATAACGGAATAAATTATCCTAAATAAACTTTTACTAAGGCCTAAAGGGCCGAAGTATAATAGCAAAAGGTATAGCCTTTTGCTAAACCAGTTCCAACAAAAAGCCCCTCAGATAACTGAAGGGCTGTTAAAAAAATAAGGGAACAAATTATCCCAAATAAACTTTTACTAAGGCCTGAAAGGCCGAAGTATAATAGCAAAAGGTATAGCCTTTTGCTAAACCAGCTCCAACAAAAAGCCCCTCAGATAAACTGAAGGGCTGTTAAAAAAATAACGGAACAAATTATCCCAAATAAGCTTTTAATGCATTGCTGTAACGGGCTTTCTGCAAACGCTTAATTGCCCTTTCTTTAATCTGGCGAATACGTTCTTTAGTCAAATCATATTTCTGGCCAATCTGCTCAATGGTAACACCATTTTCTCCATCCAGTCCAAAATACGCATTTACTATTTCCGCTTCCCTTGGGCTTAGTGATTTCAGCACACGGCGTATTTCACTGCGCAGGGAATCTTTCATTACATCATCATCGGTATCGTCTCCACCTTCAAGCAAATCTCCCATAGCTACATCTTCAGCTTCGTGCACGGGTGCATCAAGCGAAGTGTGACGGGTATTGCTCTGGAAGATATTGTTGATTTCCGTTTCACTCATCTCCAGCAATTCTGCAAGCTCTTCTGTAGAAGGCTCACGTTCATGCTCCTGTTCAAAAGCCATATAGGCTTTATTTGCTTTGTTATAAGTGCCAATTTTGTTTTGAGGCAGGCGGACCAATCTGCCTTGCTCTGCCAACGCTTGTAAAATGGACTGGCGAATCCACCATACGGCGTATGAAATGAATTTAAAACCTTTTGTTTCATCGAAACGCTGGGCTGCTTTAATCAAACCAAGGTTACCCTCGTTGATAAGATCGCTAAGAGAAAGGCCCTGGTGCTGGTACTGCTTAGCAACAGATACCACAAAACGTAAGTTGGCCTGCACCAATTTGTCCAATGCCCGTTGATCACCCATTTTAATGCGCTGTGCAAGTATGGTTTCCTCTTCAGGTGTAATCATGGAAATTTTAGAAATCTCCTGTAAATACTTTTCTACCGCCTGTGAATCACGATTGGTGATCTGTGTAGCAATTTTTAACTGTCTCATGAATAATCTTAAGGTATAAAAATAAATGATACCAGGGTGGGTACGAGTTTGTAACGATCAAAAGACATATAATGTTCGGGGGAAGTTGCAGATATATGCAAATAGGGTGTTAAGCCTAAGGTGACCCGTCCAGAACCGTAACAAATGTAAATTTTATAGTTGAGAACTCATAGCGTTTTCATAAAAAACCCCGACTACAAAAGTCAAAATGCAAGTCGTAAAAAGCAAAAACAATGCTGCACTTAAAAAGTTAATTGTTATGTAACCAGCACCAGTACTGGCATTGAGCATTCTTGCGTCGCACACTTCAACATCACAGCAACATTCAAAAAAAAATTAAAAAAAAATCGAACTTTATTTCTTAAACTAAAAATTTAGTTATACGTTTGCTTTATAACTAAATTTTTAGTGATAATGAAAAGCCTCACAAAAACAGAAGAACAGGTGATGCAGGTACTCTGGAAACTGCAACAAGGTTTTCTTAAAGATATACTGGAAAACAGCCTTGAGCCAAAGCCCCATTCCAATACTATCGCCACTATTTTAAAAATTCTGATAGAAAAAGGTTTTGTGGTGTATGAAACCCAGGGCCGCAATAATTTGTACAAACCAAAAATCAGCAAGGCAGATTATGGCAAAAAAACTGTAAACCAGTTGGTTAAAGGATATTTTGAAGGTTCGCCCGCCAGGTTGGTTTCACAATTTTTGAACGACAACAAACTCAGCCAGGAAGAACTGGAAGAATTGCTACAACAAATTAAATCATCCCAAAAGCCATAACCATGGTAGCACTTAGCTTTATAGCCAAACTTGTTTTTAGCAGCGGCCTGCTTTACGGTTATTACCATTTGTTTTTGCGCAACAAACGCTTTCACCGCTATAACCGGTTTTACCTGCTTGCCATGACGCTGCTATCTTTTGTCATTCCGTTTATACATATACCAGTAAGCCTGCTGGGTGGTTCGCAACAACCGGTATTCATTAAAACCTTGAAAGTAATCAACGCAAATGGCTGGGAGGAACCGGTGGTTATTTATGCAAACCGCAGCCCATGGTTAAACTGGATAAGTTTTCAAAACATTTTTATTATAGTCTACGCAGCTGGCCTGCTTACAGGTCTTTTCCTTTTGCTACGTTCATTACTATGGATAAAAAATCTCCGCAAAAAATACACTTCAGAAAAATTAGGTCAGTTCAATTTTTACAATACAACAGAACCTGGTACACCATTTTCTTTTTTCAATCATATTTTCTGGCACCGCGATTTAGTGTTTAACGATTGGAAAGGGCAGCAAATCTTCCGGCACGAAGCTTATCATGTAAATGAAAAACACAGTGCCGATGTATTGTTGATGGAGATAGCCTGCAGCATTGCATGGTTTAATCCTTTCTTCCATCTTGTTCGCAAAGAAATAAGGGCTATACACGAGTTCCTTGCAGATGAATATGCTGCCACACCCAACAACCGCTATGCTTATGCAGAATTACTGGTACAGCACGCCATTGCGCAGAAAAATATTTCGTTAGCCAATCCATTTTTTCACACCCAAATAAAAAGACGCATTACCATGATTACACAATCCAGCCTCATCCGCCGCAGCGGCTATATCAGTCGCATAATGGCACTTCCGCTTGTTTTTATATTGGTATCTGCTTTTGCAGTAAAGATTACCAATAAGTCCGTAATAAAACCTTCACATATTGCCGCTAAAAATATTACAGTAGTAATAGATCCCGGCCATGGGGGCACTTTTCCAGGTGCAAACAATATTGGCCTGCAGGAAAAAGATATCAACCTAAGCATCTCTCAAAAAATAAAACAACTTTCTGGCCAATACAATGTAAACGTTGTACTTACCCGTAACGATGACAAGCTGGTTGGCAATGCTAGTGATCTGCGGGAAGACTTAATGAACAGGGTTGAAATTACAAACAATGCAAAAGCAGATGCTTTTATTTCAATTCATGTAAACATGGCAACCGAAAATAGCACGACCCGTACCGGATTTGAAGCGTATGTTTCGAGCAGGAAATCAGATCCCAAATCAAACCAGCTTGCCTCTACCGTTTTAACCAGTTTAAAAAACATCTATAGTGTTGATGAAACAATCCAGCAAAGAGATCAGGGTGTTTTAGTGATTGATAAATCGAATTGTCCTTCTGTTTTGCTGGAGTGTGGCTATATTAATAATGAAACTGACGCAGCCTTCATTAGCAATAAAGAAAACCAGGAAAAAATAGCCAGAAAGATTTTAGAAGGAATTGTAAACTACAGCAATGCGCAAGGGGTTTCTGTTAATACTGACAAACCAACAGAAACAATTGCAGCAGATAAAAATTCGCCTATCGATACAAAACTTACTAATGACACTACACCTGCTGGCAAAAAAGAAGTTATCATGACTAAAGTAGAGTTTGAACCAGATTATCCAGGCGGCCAGTCAGGCTGGATCGAGTATCTTATAAAAAATCTGAAATACCCGTCTACTGCCATAAAGAAAAATATACAGGGCACTGTTTTAATAAAATTTATTGTAGACCAAAATGGTAAAGTAAGTGATGTAAAAGCCATGAGCGGACCAGAAGAATTAAAAGCAGAAAGCATTCGTGCTATAAAAGAAAGCGGTGTTTGGATACCAGGAAAAGATCATGGCGTAAAAGTAAAAGCATATAAAATACAACCCATAACTTATAAACTGGCCTGATAAAATCTACTGCAGCCCGTGAAGATGATCGCATCTAATCGTCTTTGCGGGCCGCAATAGTAAATTACAATAAAGGAATCTTACACGGCGAAGCAACCTGCTTTGATCTCAGCACGCATTCCCAATAACATCATCAAAGCACAACTCTTCTTCCTTCTTTTGCAGATTTTTTAGCGGCTTCCAGTATTTCAACCACAATAAGATTATTATCGAGTGAAGAAAGATCTTTTACTGGTTGTATTTTTCCGTGAAGCACATCGGCAAGGTATACAAGGTTGCTGGTATAAGCCGCAGTATTCACCGGTACATTGTAATAGGTTGCAGAATCCCTGTCACGCCTTTGTAACGTATTGCCATTAAGTGCATGCAAATAATTTTTTTCGCCAAACACTTCCCAGTCTTTTATACCATAAGGCCAGTTCCACGAAGCTTCAACAATACCCGTAGCCCCATTTGCGTACTCAAGTAAAATGGTTGCATCATCATCAACATTTGGATAGATAGCTGGCTTTATATGCCTTGTAACAGCAGTTACAGCTATTGGTTTGTTCCCATCCATTAACCATGTCATAAGATTAGCACCGTAACAACCAAAATCCATTACCGCTCCTCCCCCGTTTTTTACAGGGTCTGTCAGCCACTTTAAAAAATCTTCGCTGCAGCCAATTTCCTTAGGGCCCTGGTGGCCCATATGTACTACCATTTTTTTTACATTGAAGGCATTATTGCCTTCTTTCACCATTGCATAAACTTGCTGGTTGCTGTTATACCATGTGGTTTCAAAATTGGTAAGCAATTGTATATGGTATTGTTTTACCAACGCAGCCATTCGTTGTGCATCCTTTACAGTAGTTGCCAACGGTTTTTCTACCATTACAGAAATGCCTTTGGGTGCACATGCTTCCACTACAGCAATATGATCTGCAATTGCATTATAGGCAAGTACTGCATCTGGCTTTATATGCTGCAGCATTGCTGCTGTACTTGTATAAAAAAGTGAATCGGGTAAATGATATCTTTTTTTATAACGATCGGCCAGTTGCTGATCGGGCTCTGCAATACCAATAATAATTACTTCACCCTTTTGGTATTGGTTCATCAACCCATATGCATGGTCATGGTTTAAACCTACCACACCAACTTTCAATGGCTGCGCACAAAGATTATAAGGTAATAAAAAGCCGAAAAGTGCAAATAGAATTGCAAAAGAAGATTGCAATATGCGGGAATAAAAATTTTTCATTCTCAGGCTGTATTAAATAAATTTTTACAAATAAAATGAAACTGAAAATATTCATTTTACCCGGTAAACTCATTTTTATTTATGCAGGCCGGAGAATAGTTGATTTATTGAGTAGTTGATTAGTTACTAGTCAACAATTCATTTTATGGGCATAAAAAAATAGGCAATGCTAATATCTACTTTAAAAGGAATGATACTTACAATTAATTCAGGATTTACCAAAATCTCCTTTGATGGGATTTAAAGGACCAGCCTTCTTAATTGCAAAAATCGCTGAAATAAAAACCTTCTTCACTTAACACGTAATCGTTGGTTACAACATTCATCAGTGTGTTCTGAATAAAGTCTTCCATTTCTTTTTTCCTGGTTTCTGCCAGGTAACGGTTGTTGCGCACCATTTGCAGCGATTGCAATTTTAAAAGTGCCAGTCTTGACATTTGTTGAATATGCTCTTCTGTGTAGCGAAATTTCTGGGCAAGATAATCTTGCTGATTAAGGAAAGAATGGTTCATAGCTTTTGGATTTGGAGTTTTTCAATGGTTTGGACCCAGTAATAACGCTGCCGGCAATTTAAAAATTGTACTTTCGCCGGCTATATCTTATCCTCACAATATTCACAAAATTTGCGCTATGAACTTTGATATCAACCAGTTAAACCAGCTTATTAAGGAGAGAAGAAGTACTTTTCCGAAACAATATGATGCGGGTAAACACGTAAATGATAGTATTATTGAGCAAATGCTGGAAAATGCCAACTGGGCGCCTACTCACAAATTAACTGAACCCTGGCGTTTTACAGTTTTTACAAACGAGGGTTTAAAAACCTTTGCCAGTCTCCAGGCCTCTGTTTATAAAAATTCTGCCGGAGATAATTTTAAAGAAGACAATTACCAAAAGTTATTGAATACGCCTTTACTGGCTTCGCATATCATTTCTATAGGCATGAAGCGGCATACAGAGGCCAATATTCCTGAGTTTGAAGAAATAGCGGCTGTGGCTTGTGCTGTACAGAACATGTACCTCACCGCAGCAGCTTATGGTGTTGGCTGCTACTGGACCACCGGTGGGGTTACTAATAACCCTGCCGCAAAACCATTTTTTAATCTTGATAAAGATGATAAACTGCTTGGTTTCCTATATGTTGGTGTAATTGCCGTGCCTTCACCGCAAGGCAAAAGAAATGCAATTGAAAATAAAGTGAAGTGGATTAAAAACTAATTAATCTATATAAACATCGCTCATGAGGTGATTGCTAATTTGTTGAAATCTTTTTTGCATAGAATAAATCAAACATTTCAAAATCAGGCGTTAGCCATTTTTCTAAATTGGCATATAAAGAAATCCGATATCAACTCCTGCCAATTGCTGATTTAAAAATGTAGTTGAAATTGTTCTTTTTTTGCTTTCTTCGGTTACGCTTATCTTCACATTTGTAAGTTACCTTTTATAAAACCACATCTTATCGCTTTTATGAAACAAATTCTAACATTGGCTATCATCTCATCAATAATGCTGAGTGCATGCCAAAAAGAAATAACTTTTGATAGCTCTGGCGTACCCGGAAGCAATACTGGTAATAACGGCGGTAATAGTGGCGGTACAGGTAATACTTCTACTAATTGCAAATCCTGTTCCTATATGCCTGTATGCGATGGATCATGGTATACTTTCCTCGACACGTTGAATTCAGTTCCTGCTATTACAACGGATAGCATTCGTTTTGTAAAAGACACAACTATAGATAGCAAAACGTTTGTAAAACTATATTCACCTTTATCAAACTCCTATTCTTATTATAATTGTACAGACGGTGCAACCCGCGCAATAGTGTATGATGCAAATACATTTGGCGGCGGCACGATAAGCGTTGCAGACATTATAATATTAAAAGCTAATCTACCTGCAGGCGGTTCATGGACAAACCAGGTAGTTAATCCCATTGGCCAATTGGCGAAATATAATTTTACAATAAAAGAAAAAGGTATTTCCAGAACGCTTAACGGTAAAACTTATAATGACGTAATTCATGTTTATGCAGAAACAGGAATAGATGTTCCCACAATCGGGTTTACACTTGTTAGCATCACTGATTATTATTTTGCAAAAAATATAGGCCTTATTGAAAATATTATTTCTCAACCTATTAGCGGGGCGGTTTTACAGCACCGGGTGGTGAAAAGTTATTATGTTCCTTAAGTGAGTTACACACTAATACGAAATAGCCGATGTGAAGGTTTCTGATTTCCTCTGTGCAGCAGTATATTTTCAGCAGTCAATCGCAATAATGGTTAAAGTTATATTGAGCCAAAGAGCGCAAACATGCTTGCCTAAAAGATATCAGCATTCCCAAAATCAGACATCAGCCATTACACCACATTTGTATCAGGTTCCTGATGACTGAGGCAATGAAAACTTAGTCCTCAAGTAATATTCTCAGAATCAAAATCAATCTTGCCTATACACAAACCAGGCATGACAAATAAATCACATCATTGAATATTTGTTCTAAATAATTAAATAAACAACGCAGTGGCTTTTCAGGCACTGCGTTGTTATAAAATTTATTTTTATACTTCCTGCATTTAGTACAGGCAGGTATAATCATTTATTAATAAAAGCACATTGGATAGAATTCGCCTGCGCCGCACCAACCTACAAGAGTACTTCTAACCCTAATTTTTGATGTACTAATAATAGATGAAAGTGTAAATATACTAGTACTGGTATTTGTCATACTACTGCTGTTAATTGCTGCCGGTGTTGTAGTTAGTGTAACCCATGTTGTTCCGTTCCAGTATTCAAACAACAAACCTGCGTTATTATCGAAAGCAGTCCAGTCACCACCCCAGCAAGTTGATTCTAGTCCTCCTCCAAATTTAATTCTGTCAATATAATAAGTTCCTCCCAAATCAATTTGCAGGATTTGGCCCGCAGTGGTGGTTTTTGATCCCCAACCTGTAGTATAATTATTATCTGTTAGTACACTGGCAGTTACCGCAGGGCAAGAACCATAAGTACCATTTGGTGAGTTATAAGTTCCAGTTTTAAAATCTCTTGATGTGCCTACTATAAGTGTACATGCAGCACCACCTATATTAGCGCTAAATGTACAGGGCAAATATGAAGTGCCGGTGTAGGTGCCACTTACTGTATAGGTTACCACACCCGATGGGGCGGTAAAAGTACCGGCAGATCTGCTTACCGTTAACCCATTGCTGGTGATTGTTTCAGCAGGGTATGCCGTATTAGAAGATATTGTATATGGTATGCTGATTGTACCGGCAGTATAGGTGGTACCATTAAATGTATAAGAAAACGGCGTTAGCCCCGTAATGGTTTGCCCCGAACAATTTACAACTGGTGCTGTTGGATTAACTGTGCCTGTTTTAGAACAGCTAAGCCCCAGTTTGGAAAATAAGGCTGTAAAGTTTCCGACAGTAGTTGGGGTTCCGGTCAAAAGATAAGTAAGGGTAGCTGTACCGCCACTCGCTATTGTATAACCTGTTATTGTACCAGATCCACCAGATGGAGTACCTGTACCTACTGTTAAACCCGCTGCGCCAGTGCCTGAGAGTGTAACACCTGTTGAAAAATCAATTGGCCCGATGCTGCTAAAAGAATTGTTGATTACTTTGAAGCTGACGGTATTGGATGCCGTATTGGCTATACCGGTAACATAAACGCCGTTTACTGTACTATTTCCGCAATCTGTATTTACAGAAGCGCTGATAACACTCGTACAATCCCATGAAGGGGTGGCAGCTGTACCATTATTTACAGATAAACAGGGGCCTCCGTTATTGCAATCCTTGCAATATACTATAAGGCCCGTAGCAGGAGTGGCAATAGCCGACCGCTGTGCCAATGTCATAACTGGCGGCAAAAAACCCTGGCTGGTAGAATTTACATCCAATATAGCGCTGGGGTCGGCAGATGTTTTTGCACCAATCCCCATAGAACCTGTTCTATATATGGATGCAGCTTTATTTGATAACGCATCCGTAGTGCCCCCGGCAAGGTACCAGGCTGTACTTGAAGGCGGGCTATAAGTAATATAGCTGCTATAGGTAACGCTGTATTTCCAAACAGAACCGTCTATATTGGATGTATACAATGCAGTAGGATCTGCAGGTACATTTGGCTGGAATGTAGTGCCGCCTGTATTGGGATTTGTATTTACACTAAATACAACAACAGGGTCTGTCTGATTTGATACCTTAACCCATTGCGAGCCGTCATTATAATAAAAACCCGGGCTTAGTAAAGAATTTAATCCACCCGTAGCTGTATTATAAATAAGCATACCTGCAACATGTGCAGTTAATGGCGCCGGGCTGCTGGTAGAGGTTAGCGCCATCCTTGGTATGAGCAATCCTTTATTGGCACTTTCTATTTCCAGCACAGCGTTAGCATTAATTGTAGCAGGGTTGTTACCTACTTTCATTTGTGCATTTACCGTTACTACGCAAACACATAACAGTAAAAGATAAATTAGTTTATTCATGGTACAAAATTGGATTGTAAAAAATTGTTGTTTATATTAATTATTGTTTGATTAGTTTTTGCACTTCAATAACGGTATTGCCCCCGGCATCTGCCAGTTTTACATAATAAGTTCCGGCTGCCAGTGCACTTGTATTAAATGAATAGCTATTTTCTCCATTAAAAATATAAATTGACTTGTTCGCTACCAGGCTTCCCAAATTATTCATCACCAGTAATGTTCCTTTACCATTATAACCCACTTTAAAATGAATTGTAACCATGCCGGCGCCCATTACAGGATTGGGCGAAAGTTTTATATAATTGCTGGTATTGTTACAGTTAACAGTTAATTTCCTAACGGAACTATAATCAAAGCTGCCATCGTTATTTACCATTTTAATCCTGTAGAAAATAGCAGTACCAATGTTTTGCAGGTTGGTGAAATGATATTTATTTCCGCCCGCATTATCTTTGGCATCTATAGTACCGGTTTTGCTGAAGTTATTGCCATCAGTGCTCTGTTCAATATCAAAATAGCTGCAGTTATTCGGGCTTAAAATTGTCCACGTTAAATAAGCGCTGCAATCTTTTTCTGTTGCAGTAAAATCATCATATTTAATTGGTAAAGGCCATGTAGTAGAAGCAATACCAATAGCAGTTATACCGGCAACCATTGTCCCAGTAAGTGTAGAATTAGCTGTATTACCACTTGCAGTTGGCGAACCGCTAAGATCAATCCATATACCACCGTTCCAGCCAACGAGGCGTAAATTATTTGTAAGCGCAAACCCGCTTACGTCTGGTAACGAAACTGTTATGGTAAGACCGGCACCGTCGTTATTAAAATCCTGCCAGTCCCATTGGCCCACAGGGCTTACAGATATTATGCCTGCACCCAGGGATTGCCTTGAATGTGCACCGCTATTAGGTGCAGTAGGATCCAGGTTTCCGTCAGGGTTTCCCTCAATCCATGCGGTTGCAAATGCATCTGCCGGATTTGATGGGGCACTGATAGATAATGTACGCAAGTCAGTTCCTGACCCAACCGGAAAAGTAAAAGCTTCGGCGCCATACTTTTTAACGTAGCCGTTAACGTTAGCGGTAGTGGAAGCACCTGTAATAGTTGCGCCGGTAAGCGCACTAAAATAACCAGGCGCAGAAGAGCGATCTGTTGCCCATGTTTGACCTCCTGGCGTAGAAAGATCAATAGCACCTCCGTTAGAAAATTCTGCACCGCTAAAAACATAATTGCCCTGTGCAAAAGGGTGAATTGTGGTAAATAAAAATAAAAAAGAGAATAGAAATCTTTTCATAAAATACTTTTATTAAAAATCTTAAATGCTTGCCTGTTTCAAAAAAACTTCATCGGCTCTATAATAAAAAAGCTTACTATCAACTGGCAACCTGATGTTTTACCAATTGTAAAAAAGTAAATCAAAAGTTTTATAACAAACTTTTTTCAGGCACCTAAAAAATCACAAATTAAACGTGACCGTATTTTCAATATTGCATTTCCTTATTGCATCCAAATTTTTAACAGCTTCGCAATTGCGTTTATTTTTATTCTAAACTAAAAAATGTTTTGTACTTAACTCTGTAGCATTACTTAGGATTATTATTTAAGTACGTAATACCCTTACATAATAACAGTGTTAATGCGGAATAATTCTATCCGGGAGAAAATATTTTTTTCTCCGGAATAACATTTTTTATTTTTTGTCAATTGAGAAAGTTGGGGAGGCGTTTTACGTAAATACTGCTAAATCTAAATGATACAGTATTTATTTTTTGCATATTAAGAAAGGAAATAAAATAGTACTATTAGCAGGAATATGCAGCGTATCGAAAATAAAAACACCTAGCCTTAAACAGGCTAAGGCCAGTTTGGTTAGGCAAAAAATCGTGCAGACAAATTATTACCCGAAAGTTTTTAAGAACACTTTGCTGGTTGAAAAACAGTATCATTTAAACCGCCGGCTCCTGCTGGCTCAGACAATGAAAACTGCCCAGCCCCCAGATAATATCTGTTGAATCTATACCAACTACTTTTCTTTCGGGGAAGCAGTTTTGAATTATTTGCAGGGCTTTATCATCTCTTTTGCTTCTGAATGTGGGTACTATAACAGATTTATTGGCAATATAAAAATTTGCGTAAGAACAAGGCAGTCGCTGATCTTCGTAAATCAATTCTTCAGGCATCAGCAGTTCTACAATATTCAATTGTTTGCCATTCAGCAAACGCATCTGTTGTAGTTGTTTAAGATTGTGCTGCAGCAAATCATAATTTTCATCGGCTTTGTTTTCTTCAATCACCGTAATTACAGTGTCTTCATTTACAAATCTCACTGTATCATCTATATGCCCGTCTGTATCATCGCCAACAATACCTTCATCTACCCAAAGAATTTGTTCTACACCATAGTAATTGCGTAAATAATTTTCTATCTGTTCCTGGTTTATGTGGGGATTTCGGTTTTTATTCAGCAAACATGCAGTCGAAGTCATCAATGTTCCTTTACCATTAAATTCTACAGAGCCGCCTTCCATAATAATACCTGGGTTAAACAATGGTATATTATATGCTTTGGCAATTAAAGTGGGTATTACATCATCCAAATCATAAGGAGGATATTTATTGCCCCAAGCATTGTAGTTCCAGTCAACAATTACTTTCTTTTGTTCTGCAGCGGGGTTGATTAAAAAAGCCGGACCATGATCCCTGCACCATGCATCATTGGTTGGGTGAAAAAAGAATTCAACTTTGAGCAGATCAACATTTTCTTTTTGCAAATGCCCTATAGCAAATGCTTTCATTGTTTCATCCTTTACATTAATGCAAACTTTTTCTCCCAGCGTAAGTTCTTTTATAAACTTTGCATAAGAAGGAAAAATAGTATCAATCTTTCCCGGCCACGATGCTTCTTTGTGCGGCCACGACAACCAGGTTGCAGTGTGTTGTGCAAATTCTGCAGGAAAATAATATCCGAGCTCTTTTGGTGTGTCTTTCAGTTCAAAGTTCATGGTTCGCTATTCTAAGTTCATGTTTTTTAAGTACCTGCAAGTTCGTGAGTTCGTAGTTCAATAGTTCGCTGCGCGGAGCTAATGATGAATGCTTCTGGAACGATACTCCGGAAATTCTGATGTCCGCATGCTAATTTGTAACCTGCACTTAAAGGACTATGAACTATCGAACTAAGAACTGTTTTTATTCTTCGTCAATAAAGCGTTTAACAATCGGCTGATAAGAATCAATTCTTCTGTCTCTCATAAATGGCCAGTGTGTTCTGTAACTGTCTGTTTTGGCCGTATCTATTTCATACACTACCACTTCCTCTTCTTCGTGGGATGCCTGATACAAAACAGTACCAAAAGGATTGCTGATAAATGAACCGCCCCAGAATTTCATAGCGCCATTTTGTTCAAACCCACTCCTGTTTACACTTACCACATGCACACCATTGGCCACTGCATGACTGCGTTGAATGGTCTGCCATGCATTGTATTGTTCTGTGTTGGTGGCTTCATCCTGAGCTGTAGCCCAACCAATAGCAGTTGGATAAAATAAAATTTCTGCACCCATTAATGATGTAATGCGTGCCGCTTCAGGATACCATTGATCCCAGCAGATAAGCACACCAAATGTTGCAAACTTTGTTTTAAAAACTTTATAGCCTAAATCGCCGGGAGTAAAATAAAATTTTTCGTAAAAAGCAGGATCATCAGGAATATGCATCTTGCGGTATTTGCCCAAATATTTTCCATCTGCATCCAGCACCGCCGTTGTATTGTGATAAATACCCTGTGTTCTTTTTTCAAACAGAGAAGCAATGATAACAACGCCCAGCTCAGCTGCTAATGCGCTCAAAGAATCTGTTGAAGGACCGGGAATAGGTTCTGCCAGTTTAAAATTATCATAGTCTTCTACATCACAGAAATAAAGCGATGTAAATAGTTCCTGCAAACAAATTACCTGCGCACCTTTTGCTGCCGCTTCTCTTACTTTGCCAATTGCTTTTTGCAGGTTCTCTTCTTTGTTTGCTGTGCAACTCATTTGCACCAAACCAATTTTTACTTTAGACATTTGGTTATTTTATTTTGCGTTGCAAAAATATGAGATGGAACGCAGATTACCTCACCCCCGGCCCCTCTCCACTTCGTGGCGAGGGGTGCCTCCCGGTAAGTTTCAATTATTAATTAGTATGTGAGAGTTCATAATAATTGAACAGCATTTATTATTGCATGAAGCATTAACATCTAAAATTAACCGGAGAAAAAATTGAACTTATAAGTATGGTTATGCAATAGTCGCTAAAGATTCTTTTGTACAAAAGATGAAGTGCTTGCGATCCCGACTCAAGTTTGGGACAGGTGAAATAATGATAACATGAAATCCAATGCAGGTATCAGAAAATGTAACACCAATACGCTGTATATAATTTATGTAGCAATCTTGCGGAGGGGCACCCTTCTATACCGAAGGCGGAGAAGGGCGGGGATGAGGTATTTATTTCCTTCCCATTTCTTTTAAGAACGAAACATGAGATGCAATTGCATAACGCACTTTTGGATATTCAATATACTCTACACCAAATTCCTGGCAGGCTTCTCTAATAATTTTGCTTATCTGCGGATAATGAATATGTGAAATTTTTGGAAACAGGTGGTGCTCAATCTGAAAATTTAAACCACCTACTAACCACGATACAAGTTTGTTTTTTGTAGCAAAATTGGCAGTAGTTTTTATCTGGTGTATCGCCCACTCATCGTCTAAACGACCAGTATCTTCTGATGGCATCGGGAAAGAAGTATGCTCTACTGTATGTGCCAATTGAAACACCAGGCTTAACACCAGGCCAGCAACAAAAGTGAATACAATAAAACCAATTACCCATGCGGTAAAACCAACCTGCCAGATAGGAAGTCCAACAAAAAGAAATGCATTGAAAAGTTTAAAACTCCAGAATATTACATGATCTCTTACGCTCATTTTTTTCAGTGGCATATTGCCCACTTTTGCTTTAAAATATTTCTGGTAATCCAAAACAAAAATCCAGAGTATATACAACAGGCAATACAAAAACCAGAAATACACATGCTGAAACCTGTGCAGTTTGTATTTGGGTTGTGTGCCACTCATACGCATCCACGGCTGAATATCTATATCATCATCAACACCATCTACATTGGTATAAGCATGGTGTATAATGTTGTGTTTTACATTCCACATAAAACTGCTGCCACCCAGCACGTTTAGTGAAAACGCAGCGAACATATTGATGTATTTATTTTTGCTGAAGCTGCCATGTGCCCCATCGTGCATAATATTAAACCCGATAGCAGAAGTTACGCAACCAAGTAAAGTACATTCAGCCAATGCCCAGATAGTAGCAGGCGTAAAAAATACAAGGTGAATATATAAGGCTATAAATGCAGTTACCAACACAACAGCTTTCAGAAAAAGGCTGAAATTGCCGTACTGCGATTTACCAGTTTTTTCAAAATAATTGTTGATGCGGTTCTTCAACTCCGTATGGAATGAATAAGGAACACTCGCAAATTTGGGAACTGACATTGTGATACAGTTTATTAGCTAAAAATTTGAAACGCAAAGGTAAGCCCTACTTGTTAATAAACGGTTATCCGCACCGGGAATGTATACACAATCACTAAAATTTAAGAATAATCATGCATTTTGATGACAATTGCCAGACAAACAATAAACAATCCGCAGCTAAAAATTGCTGATTTTGAGATTTAGTTATTTTTCGATTGGTTTCGGCTTCCCTACCTGCAAATCACAAAATCTCAAAATACCGCAATCACACAATTGCATTTTTATGTTTCAATTGAAATCAGCGCATCAAGATTACGGATGCCAACTTTTTTCTGTGTAATAAAGCCTTCAGCATATTTTACGCCTATTCGTTTTCCAAACATGCGGGCCCTTGCAATAATGCTCTCAAAAAAATCGGGGGTAGATATATAGGTTTGCGGGCCACCTTCATTATTTGTATTGTTGCTAAACTGAGTATGGTAAGCAAGTATCGATTGCATACGCTGTTCAAACACATCACTAATGTCTACCAGCAAATCGGGCTCGTGGTACCAATCCTGCAGGTAATGCAATACCTGTTTGGGGCGCCAGCGCTTCTGCAGGTTTCCGTTTTCATCTTTGGTTTCAATTTTTACAAGTCCAGATAAAAAACATGCATCCGCAATTAAATGGCCTGCACGTCCATGGTCGGGGTGACGATCATCCAGTATATTGGCCAGTACAATTTCTGGTTGGTATTTTCGGATGGCGGTAATTAGTTTAAGCTGGTGTTCTTCATCGTTTTTAAAAAACCCGTCACGCATTTTCAGGTTTTCCCTGGCAGCAACGCCCAGGATAGCTGCTGCTTTTGCAGCTTCGTCGTAACGTGTTTGCGCTGTGCCGCGGGTGCCCAGTTCGCCCTGCGTTAAATCTAAAATGCCAGCTTTTTTACCAAGTTTTATTTCGTTCAGCACCGTGCCGGAACAACCCAGTTCCACATCATCGGGGTGAACGCCAATTGCGAGTATATCAAGTTTCATTTAGTATAGCTTTTAGCCAATAGCGCTTAGCCATTAGTTTTTTACGTTGCTAAGATAATGGAATTGTTGATCGGTTATAATTGGGTTACCAGCTTCTGTAAATAAATGTGGCAGTTGTTGCGTCGCACCCTTCCGCATTTGAATTCCTATTGAGCATTGCAAAAACCAATGCTTGTTAAAAAAGCTTTATCGCTGATTATTAAACAGTTTCGCCCTCATTTTCAGTTATGATTAGATTAGGCTAAAGGGGCTAATTGCGTTACCTTTGCAAAAATTTATTTTTATTAGTATGATGAAATTTGAAGAGATTGGTATTAGTGAGCGATTGGTGAAAGCAGTTACGGATTTGGGATATATAAATCCCACTACAATACAGGAAAAGGCTATTCCTGTGTTATTAAGCGGTACAAAAGACTTTATAGGGCTGGCACAAACCGGCACTGGTAAAACCGCTGCGTTTGGATTACCACTGTTGGATCTGATTGATGCTTCTGCTAAATACCCGCAGGCGCTGGTAGTTTGCCCCACCCGCGAACTTTGCCTGCAAATAGTAAGCGAACTGGAATTGTTTAAAAAATACATGCCGGCTGTACATGTTGTAGCCGTATATGGTGGTACTTCTATCGGCATGCAGATAAGAGATCTAAAAAGAGGCGTGCAGATTGTTGTAGCTACTCCCGGACGTTTAATTGATCTTATTGAACGAAAAGCCATTAACCTCGAGCAGATTCAGTATGTAGTGCTTGATGAAGCAGATGAAATGCTGAACATGGGTTTCCAGGATGATATAGAATTCATTCTGAAAAATACCCCAAAACGCGAAAGCACCTGGCTATTTAGCGCTACTATGCCCATGGAAATACGCCGTGTAAGCAAGCGCTATATGAAAGAGCCGATGGAAGTAACGGTTGGCCAGGTAAACACTGCCAATAAAAATATTGATCACCAATATTATGTTACGTCTGCGCAGCACCGTTATGAAACGCTAAAAAGGCTGATAGACTTTAACCCTGGCATGTACGGTATTATTTTTACCCGCACCAAAGCCGATGCACAGAACATTGCAGAAAAACTTACCCGCGAAGGTTATGATATTGATGCACTGCATGGAGATCTTACGCAGGGTCAACGTGATAAAGTAATGGGCGATTTTCGTGAAAGACAATTGCAATTGCTTATAGCTACTGATGTGGCAGCACGTGGTATAGATGTAAAAGATATCACCCATGTAATCAATTTTGAATTGCCTGATGATATTGAAGTATATACCCACCGCAGCGGCCGTACAGGGCGTGCAGGTAATACCGGCATATGCATGAGCATTATACACAGTAGAGAAACTGGACGCCTTCGCCAGATTGAACGCATTGTAAAAGCGCCTTTTCATAAGCTGGAAATACCAGGCGGAAAAGATGTATGCCGCAAACAGTTTTTTCATTTTATGGATAAACTGTTGCAAACAGATATCAGCCATGGTTTTTATGAAACTTATGTTGAAATGCTGGAAGAGAAATTTGCAGATGTAAGTAAAGAAGATGTATTGAAAAGAATGGCAGCAATGGAGTTTAACCGTTTTCTGAAATACTATGAAAACGCAGAAGATTTAAACGTGCGTGAACGTGCAGTAAGGGACAGGGAACGTATACCGGCAGGGGCTAGCCGCGATGGCCGGGATTTTAACCGTCGTGATGCTGGTAATTCCAGGGGACGTGAATCTTACGGAAACAATGGTGATTACATGCGCCTCTTTGTAAACCTCGGTACAAAAGATGGTTTTTATAAAGCCAGCTTTTTACAATTCATTCTTGATATGAGCGAATTGAAAAAAGAAGTGCTGGGCAGAATAGACATGAAGGAAATGAACAGTTGGGTAGAAGTAGACCGCGGCGCTGCCAAACAAATGATCCGTGCTATTGATGGAAAAAAATACAAAGGCAGAAGCATCAGGATGAACGACGCAAATAGCAGGTAGTGATTGGTTGATCGGTTTATTAGTTGATTTGTAAAATATAGAAAATGGTTGATCTGAGATCAACCATTTTTATTTTATGGTGCAAGCATTTGTTCTTTGGGCAACATTGTTGTCCGTACGAATGCCAGCCCGAAAGATTCATTCTGGCGACGCGTGGTCAAGCGGGCGTCGCACACTTCAACTGTATATTTTAATTCATCGGCTTAATCAACCCCGTTAGGGTTGATCTTACAATCGCATTTGCACCACGGGTTTCACCCGTGGCTATGTATACTACGCCCTTTCAGGGCTTTATTCTACTAATATAGGCTTCACCCATAGGTACACAGGTATATCGCCTTTCAGGGCTTTGGTTCAAACTAACAAATCCTGCTAATAAATTATAATTTGCGCCGTCAAAATAACTAACGAACTAACGAACTAACGAACTAACGAACTAACGAACTAACGAACTAACGAACTAACGAACTAACGAACGAACGAACTAATGACTCCCGACTAACGATTAACGACTTACAAACCTTTCCCCCATTGCACCAACGCATTTACTTCTTCGGGTACAGTACCAATTTTTTTACTACCGCGGTGTTTGCCTAATCTTACAATTACCATATGTTGGGCTGGCATTACTATAATGTATTGTCCTAAAATACCACGTGCATAAAACACACCCGGTTCATAAGGAACTAACCACCACTGGTAAGCGTAATAATCGCAGGGTTTTCCTGCATTGTCTGGTATTAAACATGGTTTTATAGAAGCGGCGTAATATGCAGGAGATATAATTTCATTGCCTTTCCATTTGCCACTGTCAAGCATCAGTTGTCCTATTCTTGCAAAGTCACGTGCATTTGAGTTGAAACAACAATAAGCTTTTTCATTTCCATTTTCTTTATCGGTGCTCCATAATGCAGGTTGTGCCGCACCGGTTGGTTGCCATATTTTTTCTGTGGCGTAATCACTCAAAGATTTACCGGTTGCTTTTTCAAGTATCAATCCAAGTAATTGCGTATCGCCAGATTTATAAGAATGAAACGTACCCGGCTGCCTGGTAATTTTTACGCCGGTGGCAGTTTTATACGCATCGTCCCCGTAATACAATTCTGCAGTTACAGAAAAAGGATTAGAATAAGATTCATCCCAATTGCTGCCGCTACTCATAGTAAGCAGATCTACAATCCGTAGTTTTGCTTTTTCCCCGTCTTTAAATTCGGGCAGGTAATTGCCAACCGGTTCTTCAATTGATTTTATTTTTCCTTCTTTCAGCGCAGCACCAATCAATATACTGGTTATACTTTTTGCCATAGAAAAAGATCCGGAATAGGATGTATCGCTAAATCCTTCCCAGTATTTTTCAAACAGCAGCGAATCATTTTTTATAACGGTAACGCCTATAGATTGTATTTTTTCCAGCAGGTTTTTTACTGTATCGGGCAAAACAATTTTATTGAAATTTGATGCAAGTGGCCAGGGTTGTGGAGTGCCTGCTTTTACTACATTATTGCTGAAAACTTTATAATCATCAATATCGGCGAAATTGTACATTATTTCTTTAAACATCCAGGTTTTTCCCGTAACCAATGCATAACCCGAAAAAAGAAGAAGGATAGCGATAATTACAAACAACAACCGTTTAAAGAATTTTTTCATAAAGAGAATTTGATTTTGAAAATACAACAATTTGTTGGGCACCACATATAAGTAAATGTTACAAAGGATTTAGCCGCAGATTCGCAGATATTGCTGTCCGCAATTTTTCTAATTTCACTAAAATCTCTTTCAATTAGCCGCTAAGATGCTTCCGCATTTGTATAATCTGCGAATCTGCGGCCAGTCATTTGGACGTATCCAATATCTTTCACGTTACACAGCTCATAGCTCATAGCTCGCAGCTTGTAGCTAATAGCTTGTACCTAGTAGCTAACAGCTTGCCGCTAACAACCAGTAGCTTTTTTGGCTGTTTCACCGTTCTAAAGTAGCTTCGCTGGTCTTTTTAAAAAGGATAATTAACCACTAAAATAGAAAAGAGTATGGCATACGATGTTCTTGTTGTGGGCAGTGGGCCCGGCGGCTATGTAGCTGCTATCCGTGCAGCACAACTGGGTTTTAAGACTGCTATTATAGAAAAAGAAAGCTTAGGCGGTATTTGTCTTAACTGGGGCTGTATTCCTACCAAAGCACTGTTGAAAAGTGCTAACGTAATGGATTATATTAACCACGCTAAAGATTATGGTATTGAAGCAAGCGGCAAGCACGACTTTGCAGCGGTTATTAAACGCAGCCGTGGCGTAGCTGATAAAATGAGCCGTGGTGTTCAGTTTTTAATGAAGAAAAATAAGATTGATGTTATAATGGGTTTTGGCAAACTAAAAGCCAAAGGCCAGGTAGAAGTAACAAAAACTGATGGCAGTAAAGAAGTAGTAGAAGCAAAACATATTGTTATTGCAACAGGTGCACGCAGCCGTGAACTACCAAACCTGAAACAGGATGGTAAAAAAGTAATTGGCTACCGCGAAGCAATGTCATTGCCAGAACAACCAAAGTCTATGATAGTTGTAGGCAGTGGCGCTATTGGTGTTGAGTTTGCTTATTTCTACAACAGCATGGGTACTAAAGTAACCGTGGTAGAATTTTTGCCAAGAATTGTTCCTGTAGAAGACGAAGACATTTCTAAAGAACTGGAAAAACAATTGAAGAAACAAGGCATTGAAATTATGACCAGCGCTTCAGTTGAATCTCTTGACACAAACGGCAATGGCGTAAAAGCAAAAGTAAAAACTGCCACTGGCGAAGTAACACTTGAAGCAGACGTAGTATTAAGCGCTGTTGGTATTGCTGCCAATATTGAAGGCATTGGACTTGAAGAAACAGGCGTTAAAACAGATAAGGGAAGGATTGTGGTTGATAAATTTTACCAGACAAGTTTGCCTGGCGTTTATTCTATTGGCGATTGTATTCCCGGACCTGCACTGGCACACGTAGCCAGCAAAGAAGGTATTATTTGTATTGAAAACATTGGCTATAACGAAAAGAAATACAATCACCAGCCAGAGCCAATGGATTATGGAAATATTCCTGGTTGCACTTATTGTTATCCCGAAGTTGCTTCTGTAGGTTATACAGAAAAAGCGGCTAAGGATGCGGGTTATGAAATTAAAGTAGGTAAATTCCCTTTAAGTGCAAGCGGAAAAGCAAGCGCTGCAGGTGCACCTGAAGGTTTTGTAAAAGTAATTTTTGATGCTAAATACGGCGAGTGGCTGGGCACACATATGATTGGTTACAACGTAACTGAAATCATTATTGAAACTGTAGTTGCCCGCAAGCTGGAAACCACGCACCACGAAGTATTGAACAGCATTCACCCCCACCCTACCATCAGCGAAAGTGTAAAAGATGCTATAGAAGTAGCGTACGGAGAAGCAATACATTTGTAAGCGATTGATAAACTTAACTTAATAAGAGCCGCCTTAATTGGCGGCTTTTTTGGGTTTTATAAGGTTTCACGCAAAGGGGCAGCGCAAAAGAACGCTAGCTTTTAGCGATTAGCTTCAAGCTTTAGTGGTTTTGAAGAACGTCGATTAGTGTCCTTATTATTTCCGTGCTTCTCTGTGGTAAAGAAAGCTACAAGCTATTAGCTGCAAGTTTAGCTGTTTCGAAGAAACACTCCGTGTATTGCGCATCTGCGGCACACCAAACGATATTATCAAATTAATAAGTTATGCCGGACTGTAAGCTTAAATTTGCGGTTAAGTATCCGTTTAATATTTTTGCCTGGGTACATTATTAAAACTTGCCTGCATGATAGCTCCATCCATTTGGGAGAAAGAAACTTTTTTTGCCCACAAAAACGTAATAGTAGTTGGCAGTGGCCTTGTGGGTTTATGGAGTGCCTACTATCTTAAAAAAAATAATCCTAATCTAAAAGTAATGATTCTGGAACGTGGCATAATACCCACCGGCGCCAGCACACGCAATGCAGGTTTTGCATGTATAGGCAGCGCAACAGAATTATTGGCCGATGCAAGAAAAGCAGGTGAGCAAAGCATGCTGGAAATTGTAGCCATGCGCTACGAAGGGCTTCAGCGAATAAAAAAAATATTCGGTAACAAAGAAATTGAATACCAGAAATACGGCGGTTATGAATTGATTACCCAACAGCAATACGGCAAGCTGAAACAATTAAAAAATGATTTAGGCTGGTTAAATATTGTTTTACGCAAAGCCATAAAAGACGAAAAGGTGTTCCGCATAGCCGATAAAAAAATAAAAGATTTTGGTTTTAAAAACACCAGCCATTTAATAGAAAGCCGTGCAGAAGCACAACTGCACAGCGGCATGTTGTTGCAGGCACTCCTGAGAAAAGTGCAGTCCATGGGCGTTGAAGTAATGACGCAAACAGAAGTAAAGTCTTTTGAAAGAGCAAATGATACCATTACTGTTCATACCAATTTATCAACACCTTTTACTTCAGATCAATTGCTTATTTGCACTAATGCTTTTGCCAGCGAGTTAATTCCAAAAATAAATGTTGTTCCGGTACGTGGGCAAGTGCTGGTTACTTCGTCTATAAAAAAATTGCCTTTCAAAGGAGCTTTTCATTTTGATGAAGGTTTTTACTATTTCCGTAATTTATCGGGCAACCGGGTATTGCTTGGCGGTGCACGCAATAAAGATCTTAAAGCAGAAAATTCAGGTGAACTGGTAACAACGAATCCAATACAACAGGAACTGGAACGTTTTCTGAAAGAAGTTATATTGCCAAAACAAAAGTATACCATAGAACACCGTTGGAGCGGAATTATGGGTATGGGCGAAGACAAATTCCCCATTATAAAAAGGATTGAAAAAAATGTTTACTGTGCGGTGCGTATGAGTGGTATGGGTGTTGCATTGTCGCCGGTTGTTGGCGATATTATTTCAAGGCAAATGATGCATTAATCCTATTTCTGATTTTGGGATTTCTGATTGCTGATTTATTTAGGATGTTAATTTCATTCCTTTTTGATATTTGTACATTGGAGATTGCTGCCATTTTTAAGAATTCCTTGTCTTAACTCAGCCTTCCGAACTGTACATTTGCATACCAATTGTTTTAATGCATTATGAAGAATTTACTGATTGCACTTACTTGTATATTTTTTCTGGCCGCCTGTAACAACCCGGATAACACGGTTACTACTACACCAACTGAAACAGCACCCCCAATTATTGGTTTTACTGTTGTAAATACCTATCCGCATGATACCGGCTTTTATACAGAAGGACTGGAATTTCACGATGGACAATTGTATGAAAGTTCTGGTTCCGGCTCTTCAGAGAATGAAAGCGGAAAGCCGTACTATCCTTCTGCATTTGGCATTGCCAATCTTAAAACCGGGAAAGTAGATAGAAAAGTATCGCTTGACAACACACATTTTTTTGGTGAAGGCATTACTATTTTAAATGGAAAAATATACCAGCTTACCTGGCAAAACCATACTGGTTATATCTACGATGCAAAAACATTTAAAAAACTCCAGGAGTTTACCTATCCGGGTGAAGGCTGGTCGCTTACGCACGACAGCACCCATCTTATTATGAGCGATGGAAGCAGTAATCTTCAATATATTGATCCGGCAAGTATAAACGGAACATTAAAAGCACAGAGTATAGTTGGCGTATCAGATAACAATGGCCCTGTATCAAACATCAATGAACTGGAATACATTGAAGGATTTATTTACGCTAACCAATACACCACTAACTATATTTTAAAGATTGATCCTTCCAATGGCAAAGTAGTGGGCAAACTTGATTTAAGCAACCTCGACGCAGAAGCCAAAAAGAAATACAGCGAGGCTGAATATTTAAATGGCATTGCTTACCACCCAGAAACAAAAAGCATTTATGTTACGGGCAAGTTGTGGCCAACTATTTATGAGATAAAGTTTAATTGATTACCTCTTTTTCTTCTCTAGCTTTGTGCGGAAATTTGAACCACAGAGACACGGGCAACACAGAGAAGCACGGAAATAATAAAGACACTAATCGACGTTCTTCAAAACCACTAAAGCTTGAAGCTAATAGCTAACAGCTTGTAGCTCTTCTTCACCTAAGGCATTACACGGAGTGTTTCTTCGAAACAACCAAAGCTTGTAGCTAATAGCTAAAAGCTTGTAGCTCTTCTTCACCTAAGGCAATACACGGAGTGTTTCTTCGAAACAGCTAAACTTGAAGCTAATAGCTAACAGCTTGTAGCTTGAAGCTAGCAGCTAGTAGCTTTCTTTCTATAAACATTTTAAATTTTACGACCGATAATATAAATAACAGAACTACAACGTTCATTATTAAAGAGAGCTTTGACATTAGATAACATTCCGTTCCATACGGCTTTTATAAAATTATTTTTTCCGTTTTTGTATTGTTCACTTAGCATAGCAATATAAAAACTATCGAACCACATTGGTTTTACAGCCAGCAATTGCAACTGATGCTGCGCCAATAAATTTTTAACTGAGTCCGGAGAAAAATGATACAAGTGCCGTGGCACATCGTATGCAGCCCAGTATTTAGCATAAACCTTTGCATCATAAGAAGTGTAGTTAGGCACTGCAATGAGTGCCCTTCCTTTTTCTTTCAGCAATAATTTTATTTGTTCAATGCAGGCATGCAATTCGTGCACATGCTCAAGTACATGCCACATGGTTACCGCATCAAAACTATTTGCAGGCAATTGAAAAAGCGCAGCAGTATCCTGCAATTGTATTTTATATAAATCTGCTGCACGTTGCCTTGTTGCTGCGTCGGGTTCAAGTGCTGTTACATTCCAGCCATCTTCCTTAGCTATGTTTGCAAAAGCACCAGTGCCTGCGCCAATATCCAGCAGGTTTCCTTTTTGTATACCTGTAGTTTGTTTTATAAGACGAAGCTTTCTTTTTAAAGTTGTTTTGCGTACAAAGTGATATAGTTTATTGATCAGTCCTTCATGTGTATCTGTATGAGAAATGTAATTGTCTGACTGATAGAAATCGCCAACGGAAGAAGCATCTGGTGCGCCTTGTGTAAACTGCAATGAACAATTACCGCATTGCCATATTTCAAATTGCTGGTGAGAAACGGTATAATCTTCTGCACTAAACTTATTACTGATTGATGCTGAGTTGCAAACCGGGCAGTTGTTTCTTATAATAATTGCCATGAAGTTTTTGTGGTTGAGCTGGTAGCTATTAGCTTTTAGCTGATAGCCATTAGCCAGTTATAATAACAGTTGAGCAAAGATATTTTGTACAAGGGTGCGACGCAAGAATGTTAAATAGTAATTCAATTGCCCGGCAAAAAAATTATTGAACAATGTGTATCTTTTGCTGATTGCCTGTAAAGCCCCACCGGTTTCCATTGCTGTACAAATGAAAAAACAATATGCTAAGGCCAATTGCTGCAAGTATGAGTGCATACATCCACCACGATTCTTTTTCAACATATACATCGCTTAGCAATTCGGTCATTTCATAATTTGTTTTTTCTTTATCGCCCACAAGCAGTGAATGTGTGGCATCTGCACGTATTATGCGTTCTGCTCTTACCGCCGGATAAAATTCATATTTGGGTGGATAGGGTTCAAAAACAACTTCACCGCCAAAATCTTTTTTAAAAACACCCAGGCCATGCCATACTGCTTGTTCTTCTGTACGTATTTTATTGCGCAGATCTGCAGCAAACTCATTGTACCATTTGATGGCTTCAAAATCCTGAATGTTTTTTTTATCTGCCAGGTAAGCAAAGAAGTTTCTATCGGGTGAATCAAAATATTTATCGAACCTGATTTTTGTTTGTACGGGCAATAGTTGTTTGCTGGCAAAATCAGTTATAGCCGGAATATTCTCTGCTACCAGCGAACCCAAACCGGGTATGCTGATACTTTTATGCTGAAAAAGGTATCTATTAAGCTCTGCGTACATATTTTCCTTGTTGCTAGAATGTTGCAAAGAAAGGGATTTGTTGCCCGTTGCACAAAAATATGAACAGGCTGGTAAAGGATTTTTGAATACAACAGCATACGTCAAAACCCTGCATTTAGTTGAAAAAAATTAATATTACCGGCAATTGGCCAGCGGATAAAACGGTAATACTCAAATTCTCCACATAGGCGGTTGTGCCTTCTGCCGCCATAGCAAAAGCGGTTATATTTGCCCCCCATGGCAAAAGACAGCGCCGATACTCCCTTAATGCAGCAGCACCGGGCTATTAAACAAAAATACCCCGATGCCATATTGCTTTTTCGTGTGGGCGATTTTTATGAAACTTTTGGAGAAGATGCCATAATTGCTTCACGTATTTTGGGCATTACTCTTACCAAAAGAAATAATGGCGCTGCTTCTTCTTCTGAACTGGCAGGTTTTCCGCACCATGCGCTGGATACCTACCTGCACAAACTTGTAAAAGCAGGATACCGGGTAGCCATTTGCGATCAGCTGGAAGATCCTAAAATGGTAAAAGGTATTGTAAAAAGAGGCGTTACAGAATTGGTTACACCGGGTGTAGCAACAAATGATAAACTGCTTGAACACAATACCAATAATTTTCTTGCTGCTATTCATTTTACAGAGAACAATCATGGCATTGCCTTTCTTGATATTTCTACAGGGGAATTTTTTTTAGCTGAAGGCAACCAGGAATATATTGATAAACTGTTGCAAACATTTAAACCTGCGGAAGTAATTTTTCAGCGCAGTTTTCAAAAACATTTTAAAGAAATACACGGCAATAAGTTTTATACCTATACCCTGGAGAACTGGATTTTTGATAAAGCCTATGCTACTGAAAGTTTACTGAAACATTTTCAAACGCATTCTTTAAAAGGCTTTGGTATAGAAGAAATGCAGGATGGCATTATTGCTGCTGGTGTTGTTCTTCATTACCTGAAAGATACAGAGCATCCTAACCTGCAACATATTACTTCTGTACAACGTATAGACCGCGAAGATTATTTATGGATGGACAGGTTTACCATCCGCAACCTTGAACTAACGGCAACCAATACCGGCGAAGGCAATAACCTGCACAAAGTATTAGACAATACTGTTTCGCCCATGGGTGCACGTATGCTAAAGCGCTGGATCCTTCTGCCATTAAAAGATATCAGAAAGATTAATGAGCGGCTTGATTTGGTAACATGGTTTATAAAAGAAACAGACATCCGCACCAAAATAACACAGCACATTAAACAGTGCGGAGATGTAGAAAGGATTGTAAGCAAAATTCCGCTGAAGAAAATAAATCCGAGGGAAATTATGCAGGTGGCCCGCGGACTGCAGCACGCAGATGCTATTAAGCAACTGGCACAAACAGCATCCAATGATTATTTAAAACGATTGGCTGATGCTATTAATCCCTGCCATTATATTGTTGAGAAGATTATAAAAGAGATAAATGAAAATCCGCCGGCTACTGCTGCAAAAGGTGGCGTTATAAAAGAAGGCATACATGAAGAACTGGATACCCTTCGTAAAATTGCCAGTGGCGGAAAAGAATACCTGGCAGAATTACAAACAAAGGAAGCAGAAGCAACAGGCATCTCTTCTTTAAAAATTGGCTTCAACAATGTTTTTGGTTATTATTTGGAAGTAACCAATGCACACAAAAGCAAAGTTCCTGCTGCATGGATACGCAAACAAACACTTACCAACGCCGAAAGATATATAACGCCGGAACTAAAAGAATACGAAGAAAAAATAACCGGTGCAGAAGATAAAATACTTGCCATAGAACTTGACCTGTACGAAAAATTATTGCTGGAACTGCAGGATTATATTTCACCAATGCAGGTAAACGGCAATGTAATGGCTGTTTTGGATTGTATTAGCTGCTTTGCATCCAATGCGCTTCATTACAATTATAAGAAACCAGAACTGCACGAGGGTTTTGAAACTGATATAAAAGAAGGACGTCACCCGGTAATAGAAAGAAACCTTCCCGTTGGCGAGCCTTATATTTCAAATGATATTTTTCTTGATCCATCATCACAGCAAATTATTATTCTCACCGGGCCCAATATGAGTGGTAAAAGTGCATTACTAAGACAGGCGGCATTAATTACACTGATGGCGCATATGGGAAGTTTTGTTCCTGCAGACCATGCACGTATTGCACTTACGGATAAAATATTTACACGTGTTGGTGCATCGGATAATTTAAGCGGCGGCGAATCTACTTTTATGGTAGAGATGAACGAAACTGCCAGCATCATTAATAATATTACGCCCCGCAGTTTAATTATTCTGGACGAAATAGGTCGCGGCACTTCTACCTACGATGGTATTTCTATTGCATGGAGCATTGCAGAATATTTACACCAAAGCCCTCATCAGCCCAAAACATTATTTGCAACGCATTACCACGAACTGAATGAACTTGAAAACAGGATGCCGCGGATAAAAAATTACCACATTACCAATAAAGAATCTGGCAATAAAATTATTTTTCTCCGCAAACTTGCACCCGGCGGAAGTACACACAGCTTCGGTATACATGTAGCAAGAATGGCGGGCATGCCAGCTTCACTTATACAACGTGCCAATGAAATGCTTAAACACCTTGAAGAAGCGCATGCAGGTACTAGTCCTACAGAACAAATAAAAACAATGCCTGCGCAAAAACTGCAGCTTTCTATTTTTGATGCGCATTCAGAAACTTTTGATGAGATAAGAAAAATGCTGGAAAGCCTGGACATTAACCGTCTTACGCCAGTAGAAGCGCTGATGAAACTGAATGAAATAAAAGGTATTCTAAAATAATTCAACCCGTTTTAGCAAATACCAATTGCATTTGTACCAATAAAATTTAATTGATAGCTTAGCGTTTATTACAAACATTTCTGTTTATTACCAAAAACCACCTGATGAAGAAGCCCCTCTTGCTACTCACATTCTTTTTCTCTATCCTTATTACGCATGCCCAGATAAAAGCTGTAACCAATAATGGTGATGAAGTAATTTTAAATACAGACGGCACCTGGAAATATGTAAACGATTCTCTGAATGATGCTGGCAAAAGCAAAGTTGATACCAGTAAGATAAGCTATAACAAAAATGCAGCAGCATCTTTTCTTGTTAAAAGTAACAGGGTCAGCTATGGTGTTTATCTTGATCCCAAGAAATGGTCATTTGAAAAGAAGACTGGCGACGGAGCTTCTGAATATGAATTTCATACCAGGGAAAAAGATCTATATGGTATGATGATTTCCGAAAAAATTGAAATGCCCCTGGAAACTTTAAAAGTAGCTGCTTTTAAAAATGCGCAGGACGCAGCATCAGATATAAAAATTGTAAAAGAAGAATACCGTCGTGTAAATGGTAATCTTGTTCTTATGTTGCAAATGAATGGCACCATACGCGGCATTAAGTTTTGCTACTTCGGTTATTACTATTCATCTTCTAAAGGAACAGTACAATTATTAACCTATACTTCAGCAAATCTTATGGATGAATACAGAAAAGAACTGGAGCTTTTTTTAAATGGATTTGTTGTACTATAAAATTTCAACTAAACTTTCTTATTTGAATTTATTGCATCAAGGTATTCTTTGGTTTGTTTATCCCACTGTTCTTTTTTTGCAATATCTTTTTTGTTTTTAGATAGCGAAGTAATAATCAGCCCAATCAATGGCGTTAAAAACACAGCAGAAAGAAGGCTTTTAGAAAAACCTATTTTACGTTGTGATCCATATAACGCAATTACAAAAGAAAAAAATACCCAAAGGGCAATCAGCACAACCATAGTATCATGTTTTAATTGCGTGGATAATATTCAAATTTACATTGTTTGAAATTCTGTTCTTTTGAAGTTGCAAATAATTATTTTTGAAACCAAGAGCCTGCTGTTTACAAAATATTCAAAGCAATAATAAATGAGCCAAATCATTATAAGACCTGCCACTTTAAACGATCTTGATACACTGCTGGGTTTTGAACAGGATCTTATTAAAGCTGAGCGACCGTTTGATCCAACATTAAAACAAGGCCGCATTCATTATTATGATATTGAAGAAATGATTAGCGCACCGCACATTCAATTGCTGGTAGCTGAAACAGACAATAAAGTTGTTGCTTCAGGTTATTCACGCATTGAGGAATCAAAACCTTACCTGCAACATGGCCATCATGCTTATCTTGGTTTTATGTACACACTTCCTGAATATAGAGGCAAAGGCATCAACCTTAAAATAATGGAAGCACTCAAATCCTGGTCAATTGCTCAAAACATTCATGAGTTTCGCCTTATTGTATATTCATTAAATGCACCTGCTATAAAAGCCTATCAAAAAGCGGGCTTTAATGAACACATGTTTGAAATGCGCATGACTGCACAAAAGGATTAATGACATCACATTTCTACTGCTTTCTCCACTTCTTTTCGGCAAAGTCCTACTAATACTTTCCCCGTGGCATTTTAATATAAGCACAAATTGATCTACATCATTTGCCTGCAACTCATTAGAAATCAATGTTTAATAAAGACGAAGGATTAAAAAGAAATTAAAAAAACTAAACCTTCTGCGTTTTTAGCTAATACTCAATACAACCAACGCATAAAAAATTACGTCAATGCGTTCTAATGGTTTACATATATACGTGTATACCTGTTAACCAATATGTTGTTTATGAAAAAAATCCTTGCTCTAACAATTGCTTTGCTTGCAATTCATTTTCTCCATGCCCAGGCATGTACCCCCGCTGGCGACGAAACCACCTACGGAACTTCCGACACCTGGATTGGCTATGTGTACGATAACATGGATTTTACCAACTATAGTGGTTTTGTGAACGAAGGAACAACCGGCAACCCAAATTTTGATGAAAGTTTTGGGGGAGATTATGTTAATTACACAACCAATGGTTGTCCTGTACTTACTGAAACCTTTAGTGTTCGTTACAAGCTTACTAAAACTTTTCTTCCAGGCACTTACCAGTTTATTGTTGGCGCAGACGATGGCTATCGTTTAAGCCTTGATGGCGGCACCACATGGGTGATCAATAAATGGGTAGACCAGGGTTATGCTTTTACTGTTGCAAATGTTACCTTAAACGGCACTTACAATATGGTGCTTGAATATTATGAAAATGGTGGCGGCAACAGGATTTCTTTTTCAGTAGCCAATGCATGCGCACCAACTGATGATCAAACCATTTATGGAACCGGTGATGTATGGAGAGGATATATTTACCAGGGAACAAATTTTGATGCCTACAGCGGATATGTTACTGAAGGCACAAGCGGTAACCCCAATTTTAATGAAAGCTTTGGTGGAGACAATGTTTTATACAATACAAGTTCATGCGTTATAGCTACAGAAGGTTTTAGTGCAAGGTACAGGCTGCAAAAAACATTTGTTGCACATAACTATTCTATTACTGTTGGTGGAGATGATGGGTACAGACTTAGTCTTGATGGAGGCGCAACTTGGGTGATTAATAATTGGGGAGATCATTCATACGCCACTACAACATACAATGCACCACTTTCCGGAACTTATGATATGGTGCTGGAATATTATGAAAACGGTGGAGGAAATGAAGTAAGTTTTAATGCAGTTATCAATTCAACATTGCCTGTACAATTAATAAGTTTTGAAGGAAGGGCCATTGACAAAAGCATCATCCTTAACTGGAAAGTTGCCAGTGAACTAAATACAGATGTTTACCAAATAGAGAGGAGCGCAAATGGTACTGATTTTTCGCCAATAGGCAAAACAGATGCAAGTGCAGCTATTGTTGCAGACAAAACCTATACTTATACTGATGCATCTCCGCTAAATGGAATAAACTATTATCGTTTGCGCATGGTTGATAAAGATGGCAAGTTCAGCTTTTCGCCTGTCATCAAAATTTTATCAGACGATAAAAAAGGCGTATCAATTTTTCCAACACTGGTAAGCAATGCTGCTATATATCTTAAAACCTCTTCAGCATTAAATAATGCAGTTATAGATGTATATGAGATGAATGGCAAACAGGTAAAACAAATAAAATTGCCGTCGCTTGTTTCTACAGGGCAAACCATTAGTTTGCAAGTGCCTGGTTTATCAGGCGGCAGTTACGTACTAATTTGCAAAACCAGCGCCGAAATAAAATCAAAACAAATTATACTGGTTCAATAGCGCTAAATTTCTAACCATCCTACCTTGTGTTCTAACAAAAAGCCCCATTACCGGGGCTTTTTAGTTTAAAAAGATTTCTACTTTATTTGCTTTGCTTTTGCGATACGTGAAACAAGATAGATCTACACATCACAAATCTCTACAGCCTTTTTTAATTCGGCCAGTTTATCTTCTTTAACTGTTTTTGTAGAAATAAATTCCTGTGCTACATAATCTTTAAACCCTGTGTCAACTATTGCTTTAATAATAGCAGGATAGTATAATTCCTGCGATTCATCAATTATATTTCTTCCGGGCACACCACCGGTATGATAATGACCAAAGTATTGATTATTGTCTTTAATTGTCCTTATCACATCGCCTTCGTCAATCTGCATATGGTATATATCATACAACAATTTAAAATTGGGCGACCCAACTTTTTTTACCAGCTCAACGCCCCATGCAGATTTATCACACATATAATCTTTGTGGTTTACTTTACTGTTCAATAGCTCCATTTGAATGATAACGCCTTTCTTCTCTGCAAGACCAACTATCTGTTTCAATCCTTCAGCACAATTGTTCATTCCGGTTTCATCGTCCATGCCTTTGCGGTTGCCACTAAAACAAATCAGATTTTTATAACCAGCTTTAGCAACAAGCTCTATATGATCGTTATAATTTTTTATCAGCGTAGCATGAAATTCTTTGCGGTTCCATCCGTCTGTCAATCCTATTTCAGCACCATTGCACATGCTTGAAAAAATTCCGTTCTTCTGTAATGTTGGCCAGTCTTTAGGTCCAACAAGATCAATCGCACTAAATCCAATTTTCTTTACCTCCTGGCACAATTCATCAAGCGTAATAAAATTGTATGTCCACCAGCAAACAGAATGATTGATATTGCCTTTCAATTTTACATCCTTTGCTTCTTCTTTTGGTATAAAAGAAGACATTGCATTTCCTAATCCTACTACAAGGGAACCAGTTCCTAATTGTTTAAGCATTGTTCTGCGTGAGGGTTGCTTTTCCATGGCAAAATTTTAATGGTGATGTATAGTAATCGCAAATGTTAAAATATCATATTGGTTTTACACAACGAAAGCCCATGTGGTTTGATCCTGAACGCCACTCTCCTTTTCCTCTCGTGCCTACCATATATCTTGTGCAGTATTGATCAGTACATAAAAAAGAACCACCGCGGTTTACTTTTTTCATTGTACCCGGCTCATTAGGATCAAAAGATGTTTGCGGGCCTTTAGGGTTTTTTACAACGCCTTCTTTTTTTAACGTCCCATAATAATTAACATTATACCAATCGCTGCACCATTCCCATACATTTCCTGAAATATCAAAAAGCCCGTAGGCATTTGCGTCGAATTTTTTAACAGGAGCTATACCTACAAAGCCATCGCTTCCAATATCCCCATTAGGAAAACTTCCCTGGAAAATATTTGCTTTCCATTTGCCATCGGGCTTAAACTGGTTGCCCCATGGATATAAATCACCTGCACTCCCACCCCTTGCTGCAAACTCCCATTCCGCTTCTGTTGGCAGGCGTTTGCCCGCCCATTTTGCATATGCAACTGCATCTTCCCAGGCAACCTGCACTACCGGGTATTTTTCTCTACCTGCAATAGAACTGCTAGGGCCCGTTGGGTGACGCCAATCTGCTCCCTTTACATAAGCCCACCATTGCAGGTAATCATCCAATGGAACTTTTGTAGCTGGTGGCGTAAAAACAACTGAACCAGCAACCAGGTTTTCTGCAGGCGCATCAGGAAATTCTTCTTTTGTTGGCGTTTGTTCCGCAACAGTTACATAACCAGTAGCTTTTACAAAAGCAGTAAACTCCTCATTGGTTACTTCGCTTTCATCCATATAAAAAGCGTCTACATATACCCGGTGGACTGGCCTTGCATCATTCATTGCTTCATGACCGCCATCATTCATCCCTACAGGGTTTACACCACCCATGCTAAATTCTCCGCCGGGTATAAAAACCATACCTGCAGGCAAAGGCCCTGAAGGTTTTTTTGTATTTTCTATTGTAGGAGTAAATTCATTGCCACCACCATTTGCATACAATGTGCTGTCTTCTACAGTTAGCCCATTTTTTGTACAGCTAATAGCATTGCTTATTTTCAATTTTGCAAGGCTGTTTCCCGCAGTTTTTTCTTCAGGTGGTTTTTTTTCGGCAGCACCGCAACTCCATAAGATTAATGAAAAAACAACGATGGCACAATATTGTATTTGCGATATAACAGTATTCATTCTTGAATATTTCATAACTTCTACAGATGTGTAATTTTTCAATTTTCAGGGCTACAAGTTACACATTCCGTGCTTTGATGCTGTAGAATTATTTTCTATCACCAAGATGTTTTTTTCTTTTCCAGCGCTTTATTGGCCCGTATAATATCCCAATAAGGTTTTCCGTATGCTGCCAGTATTTCTGAACCGGGTAAAATATTTGCTATTGCCTTCAGGTAAACCCTTTTGTTTAACACAACAAACTTTGCATTGTTGGTTATTCCCGGAAAAGATGCAATGCCATCAGCATCATTTGCATAACGGCCCAGGTTCTCCGGAAAAGCCCTTGCATCAATAACATGGTTTTCGTTCACATAATATACATAAGTGCTCATCACTGCATACTCCTGCACTTTCTTATAGGTTGTAATTTCTCCTTTGTATTCAATAATGAGTTGATCTTTACCAATGAATTCTTTTGCAAACAAACCTTTACCCGCCCCTGGAATAGTAGATTTCCTGGTACATAGGCTGGAAGGTTTTATCCGGCTGCTTTCTGGTTTCATGCCCTATAAATATACCAACAAATGTATTCTTCATCCGACCATAATTCGGTAAAAACATAAATAGTATGAAGTAAAAGATTTTGTACAGCACCTGCAATTAAAAAAATGATTTTTTGTGAACCCGGCTTTAGTATCATTACTGATCATCCTTGCGTCGCACACTTCAACAGAAAACCACTGCTGGCATCATTTAATCTATCTATTTAGCGGGTAATAATTTTAATTGGTAATAACGTCCAGTTCAGCGTACCCCACAGCCTGATCATTTTGTGTATTCTTTACAGCCTGCAATTTTATATACCTCGCTTTTATCGGTTCAAAGTTTTTTATTTGCCACAAAGGATTATTTTGAATGTTGGAAAATTCCCCTTCGCTTACCAGGTTCCAGTCAATATTATTTTGTGAAACAAAAAATTTATAGGTAGTGATAATACCAGCGGTGCGGCCCTGTCCTGGCAAGTATTTAAAACCTGCCAGGTTTTCTTCTTTGCCCAAATCAATTGTAATATCAATCGGCATTTTTTTATCGCGGGTTTGGTACCATGCAGTATTTGGATTGCCATCTATGATGTTGTAAACTTTGTTATCATCAATGCCTTCAACCTTCCAGCTTTTGCGTACAATGTCAAATTTCTCATTGCTTACGGGGCTGCTTTTACCTGCGGCCGGCGCATAAGCAATAGCCTGGATATTTATTTTTCCATCAGTTAAAAACGGAGCTGTATATTTATTTGATGCCGGGGTTGGAGCAGTTCCATCTAATGTGTAATAGATTACTGCTTCTTTATCTGCGGGTGTAATTGTTATTTCACCAGATTGGCTCCTGATAATTTCAGGAGCTGTTAGTACCAGCGGTGCGTTATAAACGCCAATGTTTGATATAAGCGGGGTACTTTTTGAATCAGTAATATTAAACCGCAATTGTGTTGCTTCAACCGTTGGAAAACGAAGGATACGCTTATAACCTATTGTAGTTTCTTTGGCCAGTTGCTTCCACTCACCATTTACAAATGCTTCAACGGTGAATGCTTTTACCCTTTGCCCCAGCCGTATATATTCCTGTACTAAAAAACGATTGAAAGTAGTGGGCTTGCCAAAGTTAATGGTTAGCGATCCGGTTGTTACACCATCATCGGTGGCCCAGTATGTATTTTTATCTCCGTCAATAGCTTTTACTGCAGCAAAGCTACCGTTGTTATTGCGGATATTGGTTGCCGCTATTTTTGTTCCGGATGCAAGGTTTACAGCGAATGTTTCTTTTACTGCTTTAGCAAGTTGCAAGACCGCTTTTTCATCATTTTCATGTATTAACCCATTGGGCATAACAGGAAAGTTGAGCAACATGGTACCATTGCGGCCTGCAGCATTGTAAAAATAATCAAGCAGTTGCGGCAGTGTTTTCACCCTGCTGTCTTCATAAGTATGGTAGAACCAACCTGGGCGGATTGACGTATTTACTTCTCCGGGCACCCAGGCATTTCCGTTTTCAACGCCATGACGCAACATATCTTCAGGAACATCACCTGTTGCATTTAATAAACTCCAGTTGGTTTCGCCAACATATCCTGCTTCCGTTCCTACCCAGCGAAGATCAGCCCTGTCACCGTTGTCGTTCCATATTACAATTTTGGGTTGCAGTTCACGTATCATTTTGTAGGTATTCTTCCAGTCGTAATAAGTTGTACGATCTATCTTACGGGTTTCTCTTGCGCCGCCATAGTAACCAGAACCACCATTGGCGCCATCAAACCAAATTTCAAAAATATCTCCATAGTTGGTCAGCAATTCTTTCAGTTGATTTCTGAAATAGGTAATGTATTCGGGCTTTCCATAAGAAGCAGCGTTTCTATCCCATGGCGATAAATAGATTCCCAGTTTCAATCCGTATTCTTTGCAGGCGTCTGACATTTCACGAACGATATCACCTTTACCATTCTTCCAGGGACAATTTTTTACAGAATACTCCGTGTACTTAGAGGGCCAGAAGCAAAATCCACTATGGTGTTTAGCAACAAGAATAACGCCTTTCATTCCTGCTTCTTTGCAGATACGGGCCCATTGCCGGCAATCTAACTTTACCGGGTTAAAAATTTTAGGGTCTTCATCACCGTTACCCCATTCCTGATCCGTATAAGTGTTTACAGAAAAATGGATAAAAGCATAATACTCCATTTCCTGCCAGCGCATTTGATTTTCATTTGGCACGGGGCCATAAGGCAATGGTGCACTTTTTTGTGCATCGGCAGAAAATTCTATCAGAAAAAAGTATAACAATAATGCGATGAAAGTCTTCATAATTTTTTTATCAAACTTGTATAAGTAGCTTTTTATTATTTTACAGGTGCAATTTTTTAGCCTTCGAAACCATTTGCCAGAATGGGTTTTTAATTCACCAATTACTTAGGTAGGAGTTAAAAGTGAAATACTAATATACAAAGTTTTAAATTTCCTCAAAAAACTATACTAGCCTCCTGGCAGAATGTAAAATCTGATGATGGGCTGCGATTATCAAAGAATATTTTAAACAGGGAGATTTTCTTTTTCAAAATAACCGTACCTTAAACTTCATTGTTAAATGCTATTGAATGAATAAAATTTTCACCATCCTGCTGCTCTTCGTTTTTCCTTGTTTGTATGCACAGGACAATTATGAAATACAGGTATACGGTTCACAAACACAGGCTAAGAAATCAACCATGTTTGAACTGCACAGCAATTTTACTTTTGATGGCGAAAAGGAAGTTGCAAAAGGCGTATTGCCCAGCAATCATTCATTACACGAAACAATAGAAGTCACCACCGGTATTACCAATAATTTTGAGATAGGTGTTTATTTATTTACCGCTTATATTCCCGGGCATGGCTACCAGGTTGTGGGTTCTCATCTAAGACCAAGAATAATGGCGCCCACAAAATGGAACCTGCCGGTAGGATTGAGTTTGAGTACCGAAATTGGTTACCAGCGACCAGAATATTCTTCCAGCACCTGGAGCATTGAACTAAGACCCATCATTGACAAGCAATGGCAAAAGTGGTATGTTTCATTTAATCCAACCCTTGGCATTTCATTAAAGAGTCAATACGATAAATCTACGCCTACTTTTGAACCAAATGTAAAACTGTATTATACTATTCTAAAGAACGCCGGGTTGGGTATTGAATATTACGGAGACATTGGCTACGTTAACAGCCTGGAAAAACTTCCTGAACAAAGCGATGCCATTTTCCTGGCTTATGACATGCTGAACAATCCAAAGTGGGAGTTTAACATGGGTGCCGGATTGGGCCTCACGGCTTCAACCGATCGCTTTGTATTTAAAGTTATCCTTGGCCGCAAAATAAACTGGCAGAAGAAAGCCCACACCTGATTCTGCTGTTATTTAAATTTCAGGTTTAATGAAATGATATTGCTTTGCATTCCATTGCTACTGTTGTAATGCCCGTAACGCAGCTCCAGCATATTAAAATGCTCCATTCCAAATACACCTTTCGGCGGCGTTAGTCTTATACCTGCACCAAAAAAATTACTGTTGAATGCAGACAAATCATAGTTGCTGGTGTAATAGCTGTCTGCTGCGGTATGTTGCCCGTATGCGGCAAAATACTTAACCGCTGTTTGTACATAATACCGGTAAAACGGACTGATTGAAACAAACGGTGTAATCTTCACCGGCATTTCAAGACTTGCGGTATGCGCAGTAAGGCCCCAGTTGTCTGTATAATAACGATAGTAAGCCCGCAATATAATTTTGTCGCCCAAAAAGTAATTGGCCCTAACGCCAATGGGTAACTTAAAACGACTGGAAGGCAACGTTTCCTGGTGTACCGAACCATCTGTAAAATATACCCTGTGAAAAGGCAGGCTCAGGTATCCATTCTGTGTAACCATATCTGCCAAAAACATCACCTGCATCCGCTTGTTTACTATTTGCGAATAAGAAAGCGCCAGGTCAAAAGTATTTCGTGGACTGCTTGGATAGTTTACATGATGCCTGTCTGAATTATTGCCTGAAGAGGATGCGGAAGAAGTGCCCACAATACTTGCAACCAGTTCGGTGGGCAATACCAGTTTTACCTGGTCTGCAAAATACTGCGCACGTGCACTGAATTCTCCGCTGCGGTTTTTTGTTTTGGCAGCAAAGTTGAGATTGGCGCTGTAAGAAGTATAATCAAACTCATGAGAATAAGAAACACCGCCGCCAATGGTGGTTCCTTTCTTTTCATTCTCCCTTGTCCAGTTGATGGATGGATAAATTCTTGTATCTGCATGTGAAGCAGAAGAATTGGCCTTCAGATCTATCATATCAGACGATGCGGATGTATAATGATCTATACCCAATTCAAAGTCCCAGGTATGTTTCCGGAACTTATTATCATAGCGGAAAAACTTCACTTCAAAACTGTTGGAGATATCGGTTAGTTTTTCAGTACCAATACCACCGGTAACGGCAGAGTTATTGCCATTTTGATGATAGTAACTCGAAACTATATTCGCTTCTTCAAAAGTGAGGGTGTGGTTTTTGTATTTTGAAGAATCTGTCTGAGACTGGCCGAAGCCGGCAAAAAATCCAATACACAAACCAATAAAAGTTAAGCAGGTCTTTTTCATTCGTCAATTCAATTAAGTAAGATAAAGCAGGACAAGTTTTCTGTAGCTGTAAAACAAAAAGTATTAATTACAGCCGCAGCCACCGCCTGTTTTGCCGCCATTGGCTCCGGATGCACCTTCGCGGTAGGTTTGAAAACTATTTTCTGTCTTTTCTGCTTTGCGGGCCCCCAATGACATTTCGCCATCATTCAGCCTGCTTTTCTGGTATTCCTTTACCGGCTTGCAGGAAATAATAGTTGTTGCAGCCAGCAATACTACGCACAGGTGTTTTAGTTGTTTTCTCTTGTTACTCATGTTAAATGGATATTGTTTGAGGTGAAAATGCGGTTGTTGTCATCAATTATAATACAGCCCAGTCCTTTCAATTGATTTACGAGGTGCAGGCCTGCTTCAATGCCCATTATGGTAACCGGGGTGGCCATAGCATCTGCCATCTCCGCATTTGCGCAAATAATGGATACACTTTTTATGCCGGTTACGGGCAAGCCTGTGCGGGGGTCGATGGTATGCGAATACTTCTTCCCTCCAATCATCACAAACTTTTCATAGTTGCCGGAAGTGGCAATGGCCATGCCGCTGATGTTCAGGTAAGAAAATGGAAGACCTGCCAAATCCGGGTGAGCAATGCCAATCGTCCATGGTTTACCACCTGGTTGTAAGCCCCAGGCAGTTAAATCGCCGGACGCATTAACAATACCGCCTTTAACACCCATCTTTTGAAGCAGTTGTTTTGCTTTTTCTGCAGCATAACCTTTGCCAATACCGCCAAAGCCAATGCGCATGCCTTTTTCTTTCAGGAAAATACTGTTCGCTGTTTCATTCAGTATTACGTTGCGGTAATTGATCAGCCGGATCATTTGTTTTGCAATTGCTTTATCCGGCAATGCTGTCATTGTTTTATCAAAATTCCAGAGGCGCTTGTCTATTGATCCGTAAGTGATATCAAATGCACCTTGGGTAAGGGAGGATATGCGCAATGAACGTTTTACCAGCTCAAGTGTTTCATTGCTTACCTGCACCGGTGCAATGCCGGCATTTTCATTGATACGGTTTGTTTCGCTATCATCTCTAAAAGTGGTAAGCAGGTTTTCAATTCTTTGTATTTCTGCAACAGCCAAATCAATAGCATGGTTTGCATTGTTCGCATCTTCTGCTACAACAGAAATTTCAAAACGGTTGCCCATTAGCTTCATGCTACGCTTAAAAAGCTGATTGGCACACGCTGCCTCAATATCATTTGCTACCATCCACTGCAAGCTTTAGTTCATTAATAAATGCTGTTGCACCCTGTTTTGGAAAACCTTCCCATGCTTTTACAATTTTACCGTCGGCAGTCAGCAGTACGGTATAAGGAAAACTTCCTGTGGCATTGTATTTTTCGGCCAGTTGATCATTTTGTTCCTGCAATTCTTTTGAAAGCTGGTTCTTTTTTTGTCTTGGAAAATCGGCATTTACCAAAACGAGGTGCTCATTGGCGTAGCTGATGAAATCGGCTGCATCAAAAATTTCTTTGTGCATCCGGATGCAGGGCCCGCACCAATCGCTGCCGGAAAAATTAAGCAGGATGTATTTATGATCAGCAGCAGCCGTTTGCTTTGCCTTGCCAAAATCATTTTCCCAGGTAATGGAAAAAGAGATGACGAGGCAGATAAGAGAAGCGGTAATTAATTTCATAACATAACCGGATTCGTTAAAAGAATAAGAAAAATGGCCACGAAAAACCCAATGGCAGGATGACGCATTAGATACGCTTCAGCAGCGTAATGGTTGGGAGAATATTGTTAATGACGTGTAAATTTGGTCGTGGCCCAAAGCTTATTACATTTTCTCACCCGCTTTAGATTTGATTTCATGTTCGTATAAATTTTCTTTAAAAAGCAATGGCTCTTATCGCAATGCATTCTTCTATAAACGATGATATTTGAACTGGAAAAATAGAACATACAACATCCGGAGGGTTAAAACCCAGCTTTAGTTCTTAATATATTTAACTTTATAAAAAAGGTAGCAGTTCCGGCAGAGGGATATGAAATCCCCAATAATCGATAATACCCGATCGTTGATGGCCGGATGCCAGTAGAACTAAAATCAACAATGAACTTTATTAATATTATGATACACGCCACAATCAAAAAAGTTGTTTCAATATCAGTAATCGCTTTTATATTTTCACTAACTGCTTGTAAACAAACAAAAGTGGACTTTAAAGAGGAGCAAAGGAAAATTACATTTGCCTGGACGGATTGGTCAAAGAAAGCATTAAGCGGAAAACCGGATTCACTTGCTTATTATTATAGTGACGATGCACAAATAATAGGAACTGATCCAGAATTCATAATGGGAAAGCCAGCAGTAATTAAGACTTATGCAGATGCTCCTAACAATTTTGAATTAGACATTAAGTGGGACAACGAAGAAAAGCCAAATATTATTCACTTTTCGAATGACGGAAGTATGGCATATTCATTAGATGGAAACGAAGTTCACATGCCCGACTCTACCGGCACAATTCACATGATACGCAACAAGGTGTTACATATTTGGAAGAAAGATACCCAAGGAAACTGGAGAGTTTCACTTCTAATGGTATATCCTCAAAAAAAAGCAGACACTCTAGTTACAGGACAAAATTGACAAAAGAGATTATGCTGATAAATACTTTAGGGCTTAACACTATAAGGATTATAGAAATAACCCTGTCCATTAAAACCTTAAACAAAGATCCATTAAAAAAAAGGCATTGTAAACACATAGTATATGCCAGCCTAAAGAACTAATGAACATTGTTGCCCGCCCGGATGATGCCGGTCGGACGGGCGTCACACACTTTAACAGCTACTAATGACATTGAACAGTTGTTGCCTTAGCAGCAGTCAGTACCGGGCTTATAAAAGGGATGCCAAGATTAAGCCCACGTAACACAAGAAGAATACCAGTAAGCATAACAAAGTAAGGAACAATCGTTCGCAACTTTTGGGTAATGCCGTTTTTAAATAATTGCCTGGTATACGCAACCAGCATCATTGCTGGTAAAGTGCCGCTGCCAAACAATGCCATAAATACAACAGCAGATGAAACTTCATTAAACGAAAGTGCAGTAGCCAAAGCAATATACACCATACCACAGGGCAATAAACCATTAGCCATACCCAATAAAAAGAAACCGCTAATGCCTGGTTTGGTTTGCATGATTTTACTCATCAATTGTGCGAGCTGCAAATACAGCTTATTTAAAAAAGTAAAATGAACAGAACGTGAACGAACAAAATTAAAACCAGCCATCATTATAATAACAATTCCCATCGTAATAGAGAACCACTGCTGAACGCCTGCAACATAAATTCCTTTTCCTGCAAAGCCAAACAACAATCCAAGCAAAGCATATGTGGCAACACGGCCCAATTGATAAACAACCAATGAAACAGTTTTTAATACAGCATTCAAATGACCCGTTGGAATAGCGAGGCTTAGTGGCCCACACATGCCCACGCAATGCAGGCTGCCTGCAAACCCCAATATAAAACCAGCAACAAGTATCGAATACATTTTTATAAAATGGTTATACCTTTTTCAGAATAATATTTTTTTCCATTGCTATTCCAGCTAATCTTTATAGTGTAAGTTCCGTGCGCCAGCGTATTACCGAATTCCTGCTTTCCAGTGTTATCAACAGCCAGAGTAAATATTTTATCGTTTACAGAATTGTATGAACAATAAAATAAAACAGAGCCGGATAATTTTGTATTCTTCATTTCTGCAGGCATTTGCAAAACAATGTTATCTCCTGACTGTTTCACTTCTGGTAATGAACTTAACCTGGCAGCATTACCAGATCCATCAATAACATCCTGGTATTTTAATTCGCTCTTATAATATTCTTTTTCTACAAGTTCAAAATTGGTACCGTAACAACGGTACACCATATAACTCATCATACCAGCAAATGCAATAAATGTTATCATTAACTTATATCCCCAGCTCATAAAACATTTTTTAAAATTTTGTAAAAGCACCCATAAAAGTTGTTTCAGCAGTTGCAATTTGTGTATTGCCCTGGTAAAGCCCTATGCGTACCGGCAGCTTTCGCTGGTGCAAATAACTTTTAGGTAGTACAATAAAAAAAGATCCTGTAGCCTGCGCTTCTTTTTTTACTTCAATGCTATGCCCTTCTGCTTCAATAATGCGGCCGGGTGCATTTTCTAACCGGAGTGTAACAGGAATACTATTAAGCGTTTTATTAATCACTTTAATGGTGTAAAGATTTGAAAGACTATCTTCTCCCCGCTCCTGGTATAATATTCCTGGCGCCCTTACTATAGTACCATCCACATTTTTTCTTGTAGCGAGTAGAAATGACAGCAAGCATGCAAGTACAATAAGTACTATTGTATAAAATTTCATTCTGCCAGTATAACGCAGCTTCTTATTCTCTGCAATACCATTTTCAGAAGCGTACCGAATTAGCCCACGTTCCATGCCTGTTGCGTCCATTATTTTATCGCAAGCATCAATACATGCTGTACAGCCGACACATTCCATCTGCGTGCCATTGCGTATATCTATTCCTGTTGGACATACTTTTACACATTGAAAGCAATCAATGCAGTCACCAGTAATGAGATCAATATCTTTTGTTTTCTTAAATTTATCCCTGGGTTCGCCTCTTTTATAGTCGTAGGCAACAATCATAGAGTTTCTGTCAAGTAATACACTTTGTAATCTTCCGTAGGGGCATACCACTGTGCAAGCTTGTTCTCTGAAATAGGCATACACACCGTAAAAAACACCTGAGAAAATTAAAATTGAAAACAATCCAGCGCTATGCTGGCTTATTGGCTCAGTAATAATTCTTTTTAATGCTTCCACTCCGATTACATACGACAGAAAGAAATTGGCAATAATGAATGCTAAAAAGAAAAATGCGAGGTGCTTGGTTAATTTTATCCGAATTTTTTTTGAAGTCCAGCCACTTTTCCTCAATAGCTTTTGTTGAGCCGCATTGCCTTCTATTAAATATTCAACTTTGCGGAAAAGCATTTCCATAAAAATCGTTTGTGGGCACACCCATCCGCAAAACAAACGTCCAAAAGCTGCAGTAAACAACACCACAAACACAATAAAAGTGATCATGGTTACGCCAAGTATAAAAAAATCCTGTGGCCAGAATATTTTTCCGAAAATGATAAACCTCGCCTCCGGTATATTAAAAAGAAACAGCGGGCGGCCATTCACTTTTATAAAAGGCAGAGAAAAAAATAAAATAAAAAAACCAATACTAACCAATGAACGGGCATTATAAAACCTGCCTTTGGGTTTTTGCGCAAACACCCATTTCCTTTTTCCTTTTGCATCTACGGTAGTAAGCCTGTCGCGAAAAGATTCTTTTGTTGCCGGTTTATTTGCTATAGTTTCATTCATGATAAATTTTCTTTCATTTGCTATTGCCTGCAGCTGCTTTTATAGTACTGTCTGCTGTTTTATCATTGGCAGGTGCTTCTGTTTCCAATACGCCCTGTGGCGCTTTTGGATTAGCAGGATTGGTACCACGCAAAGATTTTACATAGCTGGCCAGTTCTGCAATTTGTTTGTTTGAATAACTGTTTTGCCATTGAGGCATAGCATTAATTCCGTAACGGATAGTTTTGAAAATGCTTTTAATATCGCTGCCATGAAGCCAGTAATCATCTGTAAGATTAGGTCCAACATTTCCTGCACCGCCTTCACTATGGCAGGCTACGCATGATTTTATAAAAAAGGTTTTGCCTTCTGCAATATCCCCGGGGTCTGTTGATAAAGTAACCGTGTTCTCATCAACAGCTTCGCCTTTGCTCTTCAGGTATTCTTTCACTTCAATATCTGCTTTGGCAATTGCGGTTTCATATTCCTGTACCGAAGACGCCCCTGTATGCGATACATGAAAACGATATAGATAAATACAAGCAACAACAATAGTAATATAAAAACCATACAGCCACCACGGTGGTAAGCGGTTGTCCAGTTCACGTATGCCATCATAATCATGACCTAGATCTATATCAGCTTCCTGTTCTGCAGATTTAAAACTGTTCAGTTTTATCCACCATTTTTTAAATCTTGTTTTCCATACAGAAACCTTAATAGCTTCTTGAGCTTTTTCTTTTTCAACTTTCAATAATATGCGCACATTTATCAAAAGCACTAATATTATCAGCAGCTCAAGAAAAATAACTGATGCCATCAAATAAAAAGCAGTGTTTGATACACCTGCAATATTCTGGCTGGTTGTAGCAACTGCATCTTTTGCATCTTGCGCCAGCAGCGGATTGACCAATAGAAAAAGAAGTACAACTGCCGGAACAATTTTTTTTGCAGCGCTACTTTCTTTCTTCTCTTTTTCCATTTTTACCTGGGCAATATTGAGCAGCAAATGAGAAAGCATAAAAATTATAAGCAGAAGTATCAGCATTAAGATAACAAACCCAATAACAACGGGATTATCCATAGATGAATGAACAGGAGGCATATAAACAGTTTTTTGAATTTTAGTTGTTAAGCGGAATCTGACTTATTTCTTTAAATGTGCTTTTGTTTGTTTTGAAAACCCACAACAATACAGCAAGAAAGAAAATTCCAAAAAGACAAAGCGATATTGTGCCGAATACATCAACACCTCCAATTTTTTCTATATAGTGTATAAATTTCATGGTGATGCTTTTATTTATTTGCTAATGTTTTTTTAGAATCAGTTTTAATATCCCTTCCAATGCGTTGCATATAGGCAATCAGCGCTATAATTTCTGTATTGGATGGTGTAAGAATTTTATCTTTTTTAAGATTTGCTGTAATAGAATCTGCCTGGTGCATTAAATCTTTATTGGCAACTTTATCATAGCCATCAGGATAAGGCACGCCTAAACTTTGCATGGCCCTTATTTTTGCTGGCGTAGATGCAGTATCAATAGCATCATCCAGCAACCACGGATATTGCGGCATAATAGAACCTGGTGACATAGACCGCGGATCGTACATATGATTGTAATGCCAGCTATCAGGATATTTACCACCTTCACGTGCCAGATCTGGACCAGTTCGTTTGCTTCCCCATTGAAAAGGATGATCATACACAAACTCTCCTGCTTTGGAATATTCTCCATAACGTGCTACTTCATCGCGGAAAGGACGTATCATTTGTGAGTGACAATTGTAACAACCTTCACGCACATAAATATCACGGCCTTGCAGTTCAAGTGCTGTATACGGTTTTACGCTGGCAATTGTAGGTATGTTAGATTTTACAAGAAAGGTTGGAATCATTTCTATTAAACCACCAATTGCCACTACAATTAAACTTATCACCAGCATAGCCATTGGTTTTCGTTCAATAACCCTGTGCCAGTATTCTTTTTTGTGATGCACTTCATTGACTATTGGTGTTGCTTCCGCAGCTTCATTGGCAATAAACGAACCTTGCTTAATTGTTTTATATAGATTATACACCATTACAAATGCGCCAACCAGATAAATAGCCCCACCAATACTTCGTAAAATATAAAATGGCTTTATACTGTTTACTGTTTCAAGAAACTGAAATTTCAATTGTCCTTCTGGTGTGAATGATTTCCACATCAAGCTTTGCTCAAAACCTGCCCAGTACATGGGCACCGCATAAATAATAATTCCAATTGTTCCTAACCAGAAATGGTTAGTAGCCATCTTCTTTGAATACAATGGAGTGCCCCACATTTTGGGAACCATATAATACAAAATAGCAAATGCCATAAATCCATTCCAGCCCAACCCACCTATATGCACATGCGCAATTGTCCAGTCGGTGAAATGCGAAATAGCATTCACACTTTTCAAACTCAACAGCGGCCCTTCAAACGTAGCCATACCATAACAGGTAATGGCCACTACCATAAATTTCAATACAGGATCTTCCTTTACTTTATCCCATGCGCCACGCAGTGTAAACAAACCATTAAGCATACCGCCCCAGCTTGGTGCAATCAACATAACAGAAAAAACAACGCCCAGCGATTGTGCCCAGTCTGGCAATGCAGTATATAACAAATGATGAGGCCCGGCCCAGATATACAAAAAGATCAATGCCCAGAAATGGATGATTGAAAGACGGTAAGAATATACCGGACGATTAGCGGCTTTTGGCAGAAAATAATACATTAACCCAAGTACAGGTGTGGTAAGAAAAAAAGCAACTGCGTTATGCCCGTACCACCATTGCACCAATGCATCCTGCACACCAGCATACCAGCTATAGCTTTTCATAAACGATACCGGTATCTCTATAGAATTTACAATATGCAGCAATGCAACTGCAACCCATGTAGCAATATAAAACCAGATGGCAACGTACAAATGTTTTTCCCTTCTTTTAATAATGGTACCAAACATATTGATGCCAAATATTACCCAAACCAATGTTATGGCAATATCTATTGGCCACTCCAATTCCGCATATTCCTTGCCGGTAGTTTTACCCAGCAGCAAGCTGATAGCAGCAGCAAGGATAATAGATTGCCAGCCCCAGAAATGTAGCCAGCTTAATTTATCGCTAAACATTCTTGCTTTGCACAGCCGCTGCAATGAATAATATACACCGGCAAAAGTGGCATTGCCTACAAAGGCAAAAATGATGGCATTGGTATGAAGCGGGCGAACACGGCCAAAAGTTGTAGGACCAAAGTTCATGCTGGCTTGTGGAAAATATATTTGCACAGCTGCATATAAACCAGCCAGCATACCAACAATGCTAAAAATTACAGTTGCATAGCCAAACGCCCTAACAATACTGTTATCGTAAAAAAACTTGTCTACTTCAGCGGGTCGGTTGCTGTATGTGTTTCCTTCACTTTGTGAATCAATTGCAATTACTCCTAAGTCCATATGTTGGTTTTGATTTTATACAATTTTATTTCTACTGTCTGCATCAAAAGGCTTGTCATCAAATAAAATTCTTGATGCTGGTGCATTATCATCTTCAAACTGCCCCGATTTAACGCTCCATAAAAAAGCAAACAGGAAAAGCGATGCCACACTTACACTCGCAATAAGAAGGACAATAATGACACTCATAGATGCATTTTCAGCCGTAAAAATATTTAGCAACGTTTTGTAATTACATAACCTATATCATGAGGCAGCTTGATTTTTGTCAGTGGCAGTAGCATCAACTATAACTTCATACGTTTTGCCAACCAGTTGCTACTACCAAATGTGATAAGTACGATGCAAAGTGAACTGCTGGGCATTAATACTGCAGCTACCAACGGCGACAACCGCCCCTGAACTGCGAAATACAAACCAATGATGTTATACAAGATTGATATAAAAAAGCTGGCGCTGACGATATAATTATTGGCCTTGCAAAGGCGGATAAATTTTGACAACTGAGAAAAACTGCCCGCAGCAATAATGCCATCGCTGGCAGGTGTAAAATTATTATTGTCATCGCTTAGCGCAATGCCAGCATCAGCTTGCTTTAATGCGCCTGCGTCATTTAATCCGTCTCCAATCATTAACACATTTTCTCCTCCTGCCTGTAACGTTTTTATATAATTAAGTTTTTGCCCGGGCGTCTGGCGAAATAATAATGACGTTTCATTTCCCAATAGTTTCCAAAGTGCTTCTTTCCCGGTATCATTATCTCCTGTTAAAACCGAAAATCTATATTTATTTTTTAAATTTTTTATTACTGTGGTTATTCCGGCTCTGTAATTATTTCCAAAGATGAACCATCCGGCTGTTTCATTATTAAAGCTTATGTATGCAACTGTGCCCTTCTGAAATTTAATATTGCCGGTAACAAAATGACTGCTGCCTATTTTAATAAGTGTGTTTTCAACAACGCCTTCAATTCCTTTTCCCGGGTATTCTTTAAACTGTAACACCTGCAAATGGGTTTCATTTTTATTTCTATCAGCAAGCATCCTGCTCAATGGATGATTAGAATAAGCAGCAAGAGAAGCTATTTGTTGTTTCTGTAATGCTGATAATTCCTTGCCTTCATACTTCACTACCTGCTGTTTTACAGAAGTTAGTGTTCCCGTTTTATCAAAAACGATGTGATTTACTTTTGCAATAGCTTCTATGGTTTGTGCATTGCGCAGGTAAAAATGATTCCTGGATAATATCCTTAAAATACTTCCATTGGTAAATGTGTTGGATAATAACAAAGCACATGGGCAGGCAATAATAAATATAGCAGTAACGGACATCCACATACGGGAAGGATCATTTATTTTCCAGTACAATGCTGTAATTAATGCAATAACAAAAACTATATAAGTAAAGTAGCGGCTGAGTAAATGCACAAATGATACATGGCTGTCTGTGGGTTTAGTCTTTAATTCATCCCTGCTCCAAAGTGCGGTAAGGTAACTTTGCGCAACTTCTTTTATAACGAGTATCTCTATATTGCCTCCGGTTTGTTTGCCACCTGCATATACCAGTTCACCTGTTTCTTTTGTCACAGGCATCGATTCGCCGGTAACAAAACTATAATCGATGTGCGCTTTTCCACGGGAAAGTATACCATCCGCTGGAATCAATTCTTCATTGTGAATTAATAAAGTGTCGCCAGGTTTTATATCTGGCAAAGCAGTGGCGTTTGCAGTTTCGTTCCTGAGTACTGAAACAGCCACGGGAAAATAGGACGTATAGTCTCTGTCAAAAGACAACTGCCGGTAAGTTTTATCCTGCAAAATTCTTCCGGCCAGCATAAAAAATACAATACCTGTCATGGAATCAAAGTAACCAGCGCCTGTGCCAGAGATCACTTCCCATGCACTGCGGATAAATGTGATAATAATTGCCAGCGCTATAGGTGCATCTATATTCAGGAACCGATGCCGGAGACTTTTGTAAGAAGATTTATAAAAAGGGTAAGCCGCGTATAAAAAAACAGGTATTGATAATATAAAATTCAACCAACGAAATAAGTTTCTTAATACAGCTTCGCTTGCGTCAATGCCCAGGTATTCCGGAAAACTCATTAGCATAATATTGCCAAAACAAAAGCCAGCTACGCCAAGCCTGTATACCATGCTCTTATCAATGCCTGTCTTTTTTTCTTTTAAATCATTTAAACTGATATAGGGCTCATATCCGATGCTTGTTAGTAACTCTGCCACACTACGCAGGCTTGTTTCTTTTGCCCGGTAAACGATGGTGACTTCTTTGCTGGTGAAATTTACTTTACTTGAAATGATTGCGCTTTCGAGACGGTGAAGATTTTCCAGTAAATAAAGGCAACTACTGCAGTGAATTTGTGGTATATAAAAAGTTACATGTACCTGGATATCGTTTTTAAAACTTATCAACTTTGCCTGGATGGCTTCATTATCAAGAAATGCAAATTTGTCTTTACGGGGAGGAGTTCGCTGATGTTGGCCAGGTGTTTTATTAAAACTGTAATAATCGCACAATCCTTCCTTGTTCAAAATCTGGTATACCAATTTGCACCCTTCGCAACAAAAATATTTTTCTTGCTGATGAATATTTGGAATACATTCATCACCACAATGATAACAGGTTGTATTTATTTGTGCTGCGCTTTTTGCCGCCATACCCTTTCAATTTCAGGCCGCTAAACTAATATGATAACAAACCGGCGGGTATGAGTAGATTCAGGCAAACAAGTGACTTTGGTCATGATAGCATCAGCCTGTTTTTTTGAAGATTGATCTAAACAATATTTTATTCATTTCATGCTTCGACACACTGGTCAAAAAAGAAGTTTCAAACACAATATGCGGCTTGCCATTCTGCTTTGCCTGAATGCGGGATTTGTTAATGCGGCCGGGTTTCTTGCGTTCTCTGTTCTTACTACAAATGTAACCGGGCATGCAGCGCTTCTAGCGGTTGATATTGCCACAAGAAATATTCGTTCAACTAGAATGGTGGCATTGTGGCTGATCCTTTTTTTAGCAGGCGCTTTTATTTCAAGTTTTTATATTTCTAAAGTTGGCAGAAATAAATCCTTTGCTTATACAGTTCCAATAGTTTTTATCATTCTGGTGCTGCTATTTGTTGCCATCTTTGGTTACGCCTATAATAACAGTTTGCCGGAAACAGAATATTTTGCGGGAAGCCTGCTTTTTTCAATGGGCGTTCAAAATGCGATGGTATCAATGATCTCAGGTTCAGTAGTCAGAACTACGCATCTTACCGGAATGATTACAGATTTAGGCATTGACTTATCAGAAGCTGTACATTCAGTAAATGCTATCAACCCGGTTGTGAAAAGAAGGATTATGCTCCGGTTGACCATCATTATTTCGTTTTTGTTGGGAGGCGTAATTGGTGGTTTTTTATTCTTAAAAATTAAATTTGCCTCTTTTTATATACCCATTTGTTTTTTATTGATAGCATTGTTCTATGACTATTTCCGTATTAAAATATCACGAGCAATCTCCCGTGGCAAACTTGCTGATTAGAAAACCAGTAGCATAATTTAAAAATCTTCAATAAAAATCTGCTTACATGATATTTATCTTACGGGCAATTAACCAAGGTCAGTAAAACGAGTTCAGCCCTTTTAGATATTTGTTTCATGACAGAAAATACAACCATCGATCCTATACTGATACAAAAGTACAATTTGCCCGTTCCGCGATATACAAGTTATCCAACAGTTCCATTCTGGAAAGATCAAATTGATGTACAGCAATGGCAGCAACAATTTACAAAACAGTTTTCTGTACAAAATGCAGTAAACGGAATCAGTATTTATGTGCACCTTCCTTTTTGCGAATCACTGTGCACGTATTGTGGTTGCAACAAAAAAATTACAACTACTCATGCTGTTGAAGCAGAATACCTGGATGCTATAGAAAAAGAATGGAAGCAGTACCGGAAATTGATGGATCAAACTCCCGTAATTCGTGAAATACATCTTGGGGGCGGAACGCCTACTTTCTTTTCGGCCCTTAATTTAAAGCGGTTGATTAACCTGCTCACCAAAAACAGCATTGTTCATCCGCATCATGAATTCAGTGTTGAAGGTCATCCCAACAATACAACCCGGCAACAACTGGATATTTTATTTTCATTGGGCTTACGGCGCATCAGCTATGGCGTACAGGATTTGGATCCAAAAGTTCAATTTGTAATTAACCGGGTTCAGCCTTTTGAAAATGTGAAACGTGCAACAGAAGAAGCAAGGGCTGCAGGTTTTACCTCCGTAAATTTTGATTTGATCTACGGACTGCCTTTACAAACAACCCAAAGCATAGAAGCAACAATTACCCAAATAATGACATTAAAACCCGAACGCATTGCGTTTTACAGTTACGCACATGTGCCGTGGACGAGCAGGGGCCAAAGATTGTTTAATGAAGTTGATTTGCCTGGTGCAGTAGAAAAACTGCAGCTATATATAACGGGAAAAGAATTGATGGGGCAAAATGGTTATTCGGATATTGGTATGGATCATTTTGCATTGCCACACGACGAACTGTTCATCGCCAAACAAAAAGGCATGCTCCACCGCAATTTTATGGGTTATACAACGCAAAACAGCGGTATGCTTATAGGTCTTGGCGTTTCTGCAATTAGTGATCTGGGAAATGCATTTGCCCAAAACGATAAAACACTTCATAATTATTATGCGCTTATTAATGCCGGTCAGCTACCGGTTAAACGTGGTTATTTTCTAAATACAGAAGACGTAGTTTTCAAAAAGTATATTAAAGATATTGCCTGTAAAGAACGAACAATATTTAATCCTGCACATCTTCCATTGTTAGAAAAATATTGTTTTCCGGCACTTAAAGAAATTGTTGCTGATGGCCTGGCAAATTATGATAACACACAAATAAAATTAACGGATACAGGGCATTTCTTTATCAGGAATATTTGCAGCGCATTTGATTTACACCTTCAACGTAATGCAGGTTTAACAACTCAGCACTCTTTTAGCAAAGCAATTTAATAAGGATTAAATATCGAAAATGATGATCAATATTACAGATACGCTGTAAAGCTTTAACCAGGCGTAAAGGAGTTCCTGCACTAAAATATTAATGCACACTTCATATTTCTTGCCTGGAATAGCTAATTTTTTGTCGCTATTCAGGAATGATTTTAATCAAGTGGCGCTTTGATAAAAATCAACCAGCGCTTTTTAGGCAACGTTTACTTTTACGGTATATGTTTTTACAAAAAATAGTGATAGCCCCTGATTCGTTAGTATCAAATATGGTAAGGCAAAATCACAACACTGCAGCTGTATTTCGGAAATATGAAATAGAATATTGTTGTGGCGGCAATTGGCCACTTAAAACTGTTTGCATGTCAAAAGGTATTGAATTTGAAGTATTAAAAAAAGAACTGGAAGATGCATGCCGCAAGTTTGAATTACCTCCCTTAATTAATTACGATGCGTGGAAAACTGATTTCCTGGTTAGCTATATTATCAATATTCATCACCAATTTTTAAAACATTCGCTTACTGACACAGCTTCTATCCTTAAAGATTTTGCAGACGGCCACAGAAAAAAATACCCGGAAATACACGAAGTAAGCACGTTGTTTAATCAATTGCAGTTGAACATAACACCGCATTTAAAGTATGAGGAAGAAACAATTTTTCCCTACATTCTGCAGATAGCACATGCGCATGAAAACAAAGATTCATATGCTAAATTGCTCGTAAAAACGCTTCGGAAACCTATCCAGTTTATCATGAAAAATGAAGAGGATGATTTATCTGCAATTATCCTTAAAATAAGGCTGTTAACGAATAATTATACAATTCCGGAAAAAGCCTGTGTAAGCCACATCCTCTCATTGTGCCGACTGAGAGATCTTGATTCTGATTTAATGCAGCACATATATCTTGAAAATGAAATCCTTTTTCCAAGGGCTTTGCAAATTGAGACTGAATTACTAAAATAATGCCGCGTAGTTATATACTTCCTTATTTTTGTCTCAACCAACAACCAATTAGAATGCCTAACAGGCTGGATTATGATCACCTGAGCTCCTTATTTGAGAATGCCACTGAAGGTATTATTCTTACAGACGGGAAGGGCAATATTATACTGGTTAATCCTGCTGCAGAACGAATTTTTCAATACAAAAGCAGTGAAATTGAAGGCAAGCCAATAGAAATACTGGTTCCGGATCAATTCAGCTCTCACCACTATAAGCTGAGGGAAGGATTTTATGAACATCCTTCTAACCGATCTATGGGACAGAATCGTGATCTGTATGGCAAAAGGAAAGATGGAACGGGTATACCTGTTGAAGTTAGCCTCAGTCATTATAAAAAGAACAACGAAATATTTGTTATTGCTTTTATAGTAGACATAACCCGGCGCAAGGAAATTGAAAATAATGTTAAACAACAACAGGCAGAACTGGAACGAATCAGCCAGGAATTAAGAAAGCTCAATTCAGACCTGGAAACAAAAGTTGAGGAACGCACAATCATTTTAAAAGAAGCACTTCAAAAACTGGAACAGTCACAATCAGAATTAAGTGATGCACTGGATAAGGAAAAGCAGTTGCATGAAATAAAGAGCCGTTTTGTTTCAATGGCATCACATGAATTCCGCACCCCATTGAGTACTGTTTTATCATCCGCCTCATTGCTATCAAAATATACAAAAGTTGAAGAACAGGAACAACGGGACCGGCACATCGAAAAAATAAAAAACTCAGTAAAAAACCTCAACGATATCCTGGAAGAGTTTTTATCACTAGGAAAACTGGATGAAGGTAAAATAGCAAGTCATATTACTGAATTCAATTTGGAAGAGTGTATTAGCGATACGATTGACGAAATGAAACCTTTTTTAAAAAAAGGGCAGCACATTGAATATTCAAATAAAGGGAATGGAATTGTGTGTTCCGACAAAAAACTTCTAAGAAATATTATCATCAACCTGGTAAGTAACGCAATTAAATTTTCAGGCGAAGAAAAAAACATCTTTGTCAAATCTTCGATTGACAACAGCAGGGTACTGCTAGAAATTAAGGACCAGGGAATTGGAATTGGCGAAGAAGATCAGGCACATTTATTTTCTAGTTTCTTCAGGGGCACAAATGCAATTAATATACAAGGTACCGGACTTGGGTTGCATATCGTGAAGCGCTATGCAGAGTTGCTGGGTGGCACCGTAAAATTGCAAAGTCAATTAAATGAGGGAACAACCGTTTCAATTTATATTCCAATCACTCAACCATAATGCCATGAAATCTGTATTGGTTATAGAGGATAACAAAGATATTCGTGAAAACACGAAAGAGATACTTGATCTTGCAGGATATAAAACATTCAGTGCAGAAAATGGAAAAATAGGTGTTGAAACGGCCATTAGGGAAAAGCCCGACTTGATTGTTTGTGATATTATGATGCCTGTTTTGGATGGCTATGGCGTATTGCACCTATTGCGGAAAAATGCCGATACACAGAATACACCGTTTATATTTTTGACAGCGAAGATAGAAAGAACAGATTTTCGTAAAGGAATGGAAATGGGTGCCGATGATTACATTACCAAACCATTTGACGAAATTGAATTGCTGAACGCAATTGAAATAAGATTAAAAAAAGCAGACGTACTTAAAAAAAATCATGAGGCTTCAGAAGAAGGAATTGGCGATTTCCTTAGAGATATAAAAGGTGCTGGCCTGATAAAACAATTGTCGGAGAAATATAATATCGACAAAATTGGAAAGAAACTCACTGTGTATCTTGAGGGCAGAAGGCCTAAATTTTTATATTACCTGATGAAAGGAAAAGTAAAAGGATTCAGGAATCATGAATACGGAAAAGAATACATCACCGATATCTATACCGAAGGAGATTTTATTGGCTATTCTTCTTTAATAGAAAATACAAATTATACAGAAAGCACAATTGTTCTTGAAGATGCTGAAATATTACAAATACCCCGTGAAGAGTTTTTACAAATGATTTATGGAGACATCAATATAGCCAACCGTTTTATCCGTATCATTACCCAAAATGTAAAAGAAAAAGAAGAACGGCTAATAAGCCTTGCCTATAGTTCCTTACGTAAACGGGTAGGTCAGGCTTTAGTTGATCTTCACCAGAAATTTAACGCTGACCTTTCTAACAAACCCCTGGAAATCTCAAGAGATGATGTAGCCCATTATGTAGGAACAGCAACTGAATCGCTTATTCGTACCCTAAGCGACTTTAAATCTGAAAAATTAATAGAAATTAAAGAAGGAAAAATATTGGTGCCGAACATAGATAAATTAAAGAGCCTGCCTTATTAATCCAACGTGTGTTATTTTTGATTAATTACCCAAACAGCAATACGTTAGTTTGTATTTCTTCAGCTATTGCCTTTACTCCATTCACCTTTTTGTATCTTCTTCCGTCATAAAAGAAATATTAAATCATAAAATAGCTGACTACACAAAGAAAAATCTCCATGTTGTTTGATACAATGAAGTCCGTAATTGCATCAAATTACTGCAATCATTGCACTATTTAATACAAAAACACAAACAAAGCTGAACAAATGAAAGTCATGCAAGGATATGATCGCAAACATTGTGAGGCAAAAAACATTTGCAGACCTTGCAGCAGGTTTTTCATAGGACATTGGATTATATGGGCGGGGTGGATATCTATCCGCCCCTTTTTCATTCTATTAGCAATAACTCGCTTACACTTTAAACCTGTTTGAATATGCTTACGAAAAATGATTGCTGCCATGGCGGTTATTATTACTGAATGACGTCTTGCGGATGTAATGCACAAAACTTGTCAATGATGAAGCAATTTTTCTGCACCATATTTTTTCTTCAGTACCCATGCCTGTTCCTGCAACTGTTGCTGGTGAGAAGGATGTGCAATTTTGATCAGTGCCATCGCCCTTTGCTCTAAATTTTTGCCGTGCAGATCTGCAATTCCATGTTCAGTCACAATGTACCTCACATGCGATCGGGTGGTAACAACACCCGCACCAGGTTTCAGTATTTGCACAATTTTGCTTTCTCCTTTTGCTGTAATTGAGGGCATCGCAATGATCGGTTTTCCACCTTCAGACAATGATGCACCAAACATAAAATCCAACTGCCCTCCTACTCCTGAATACATGTTCAAACCAATTGAATCAGCGCAAACCTGTCCGCTGAGATCTATTTCAATAGCACTGTTGATGGCTGTAACTTTTGGGTTTTGAGCGATGACAAGCGGGTTATTAATATAAGCCGCATCCAGTATTTCAAACAATGGATTGTCGTTTACATAATTGTACAAACGCTTTGTACCAAGTATAAATCCACCAACAACTTTACCCGGATGTTTTTTCTTTTCCTCCCCGGTAATAATTCCCCTTTCAATCAGTTCAATAATACCATCTGAAAACATTTCTGAGTGTATACCCAGCCGGCGATGATTACCAAGCATCTTAAGCACTGCATCAGGAATATTTCCAATACCCATCTGCAATGTGGCGCCGTCTTCAATTAAGGAAGCCACATGTTGTGCAATATTTTTTGTAACAGCATTGGGCTCACCTGCATGAATTTCGGAAATATCATCTTCCACCATTACCATCGCATCTATTTTACTGCTGTGGATAAATCCGGCACCGTGTGTCCTGGGCATATTGGGGTTTACCTGTGCAAAAATACACTTCGCGTTTTCAATAACAGCCGGCGCTATATCTACTGATACGCCAAGAGAGCAATAGCCGTGTTTATCAGGTGGAGATACATGTATCAGTGCATAATCGATGCAGATATTTTTTTTCCTGAATAAAGCAGGAATTTCACTGATAAAAATTGGTATGTACTGTGCCCGTCCTTCCTGCACGGCTTTGCGCAAATTTGAGCCAATAAAAAAACAATTGACAGTAAAGACAGTTTCCATTCCCGGGGCAGCATATGGCGCATCGCCTTCGGTATGCATCTGGTAGATGGTAATGTTATGTAACGCTGCAGACCTGGCCGTCATGGCCCTGATCAGTTGTTGTGGCGCTGCAGCTGCGGTCTGAATAAAAATATTACTACCCGGAACAATCATTTCTGCTGCCTGCTGGGATGTCATTATCATTTTATACAAAATATTTACTGGTACTTATCCGGATTGGTATCCACAGATAGATTCTATTATAAGTTGCAATGCTACCACGGAAACGGGAAATATGCACTGATGGATGTTTGTTTGAGAGCTGAAGTTTATCAATAAAATAAATGGCTGACCGGATTTTTCTGAATGCGGTGGGTTGTGAAACTATTTATTGAGGACTTCCTTACGGGATAAAATTTATGATTAACATAATTAACTTCATTACATCTCTCAATTAGCACCCTGTTTTTATTGATTTAGTTACTACAGATATACTTGCAGTAATTCTATGTTTATGATTGCCTATGGATGAAGGCATAAATGACAGCTATTAGGATCAGGAGATTGACAATTGTTGCCCATTTGGTATCCTTCCAATTCAGCACAATCAGCCATTGGGATAATGCAAGCCCTGCAAGTGCAATAACCCACCAGCCATTAGCATCTTTTAATAAAAGCACTGCTGCTAGTAAAAAAAGAATAGCCGTAATAAACCATAACCATCCCTGCCCGCCTGGAACTGGTTCTACTGCACCGGTTGAATTATCTGATTTCATAGTCCGTGCAAACCCGGTGAAATGTATTGCACCATGGGCAAGCACCAACGCAGCAAGAAGATAATGCAGCATAGAAAATGTTTTTGAAAATTAAATATTGTAAAGCAACACATTCCTACGATCACTTCGAATGATTGGCGTCATCTCCTGAAATGATATTTGAAAGCTTATTCTGCAGGGTTTTTGTAAAACCATCGCTTAGCTAATTCTGCGCTGATGACATAGCAGATAACAATTCCCCAAATCAGGCCATAACAATACAGTGGCAAACGGCCAAACCCAAAAAGGTTTGCAAGGGGCGTATACGGTAAAACCGTTACAGCAATGATGGTACAGCAGGTAGTTATCAGCAAAGGTTTACCGGGAATACTTTTAAAAAAAGGCAACCGCGTTCTCATTACCAGCACAATAAGTGAAGCGGATATCACCGATTCGGTAAACCACCCGGTCTGAAACATTTTTTCATTCGCCTTTAAAAGCAATAACAATATCGCAAATGTGCAGTAGTCGAAAATTGAACTCAAGAGTCCGAATACAAGCATGAATTTTTGTATAAAGCCGATATCCCACCTGCGGGGCTTCATCACAGCAATAGCATCTACCCTGTCTGTTGCAATTGTCATTTCAGGTAAATCTGTCAATAGATTGGTGAGCAAAATTTGTTTTGGCAACAAAGGCAGAAAAGATAGAAATAGTGATGCGCCAGCCATACTAAACATATTGCCAAAATTGGCGCTGGTGGCCATGAAAACATATTTCATGGTATTGGCAAACGTAAACCGTCCTTCTTTAATTCCGTTTACAAGAACATGCAAATCACGTTCAAGCAAAATAATATCTGCCGCTTCCTTTGCAACATCCACTGCAGAATCTACAGAAATACCCACGTCGGCTACATGCAGGGCTGGCGCATCGTTGATGCCATCCCCAATAAAACCTACTACATGGCCTGCACTTTTCAAAGCAAGTATTATCCTTTCTTTCTGGCTGGGTTCAACTTCTGCAAATACATCCGTTAATGCTACGCTGTGCATCAGCGCCGCTGTACTCATCTTCCTGATATCACTGCCAGTGAGCAATACCGGCTCTGTAAATCCTATTTGTTTTAAGAGGTTCACCGCTACTAATGAATTATCTCCGGTAATTACTTTTAAGGACACACCCATTTGTTTCAGTTCATTAATAGTAGCGAACATTTCCTTTTTGGGAGGATCGTACAATGAAATAAAACCGAGGAAAACCATGTCCGTTTCCATTTCTTTGGAAAAATCTTTTCCATCCGGAATGTTTTTGTAAGCAAGGCCCAGTGTTCTGTATCCTTCTGCACAGTTTTTTTCAAACAGCGCATACAAACTTTCTTTCCGCTCTTCAATTGCAATAATGTTGCCATCAGGCAGCTCTGCATGGCTGCAGATGTCAAGTACAGATTGTGCTGCACCCTTGGTGATGGCCAGATTTTCATTATGATTAAATATTTGAACAGTAAGGCGCTTGCGTATAAAGTCGTAGGGGATTTCGCACTGTAGTTGGAAAGCATCCGCGGATGTAGCATTGATACTACACAAAGCGTCATCTATGGGATTGCGAAATCCCTGTTGCTTTGCCGCATTGAGCCAGCCGTAGCGCAAAACCTTTTCTGAATGATTGCCATCGCATCCGAGTGTTTCTTTCACAGTTACGCTGCCTTCCGTCAGTGTGCCGGTCTTATCCGAACACAAAACATTCATACTGCCGAAATTAGAAATAGAAGATAATTTTTTTACAATAACCTTCTTGCGTGCCATTCGTTTGGCGCCGGTAGCCAGGTTTACGGAAATAATAACGGGTAATAATTGCGGGGTTAACCCAACAGCCAGTGCCAAAGAAAACAACAATGAATTTAATACTGGTTTGTGCAGGTAAACATTGATGGCAAAAATAATAAAGACAAGAAAGATAGTAATGCGCATCAGCAGGTAACCAAACTTAGCAATACCCCGCTCAAATTCTGTCTCCGGCGTTTTTGAGCGCAGGCTGGCAGATATTTTTCCAAATTCTGTCTGCTGACCAGTCCTCACAACAAGCGCAGTCCCTTTGCCACTAATTACATGGCTACCCATAAAAAGACTATTGGTCCTTTTATTGAGCGGCGTGTCAGCCGGCAATACAGCAGGATCTTTTTCAACGGGATAAGATTCGCCTGTAAATGCTGCTTCGTCAGTAAAAAGTTCGTTGCTTGTTAGCAACAGGCAATCCGCAGGAATGATGGCACCCGCAGAAAGTAAAATAATATCGCCCGGTACAATATCCTCTACCGGAATTTCTTTTGCTGTTTTGTCGCGAAGCACATTGCATTTTACCTGTATCATTTTTGTTAATTCGCTCACTGCATCAGCAGCACCTTTTTCCTGCCAGAAGCCAAGTATACTGCTTACAAGAATAATAGAAAAAATGATATAGCTATCTGCCCGGTCTCCCAATACCATTGATAGAATGGCTGCACCGATAAGTAATAATGTAACCGGTGTTTTAAACTGACCAAGAAAAAGCACCAGGGGTGTTGCGTAGACTTTTTCTTTTAAACTGTTGGGGCCAGCGCTTTTTTTACGTTCTGCTGCAACTGACGAAGTGATACCATCTTCACTACAGTTCAATGCAGCAAAAGCTTCTTCGCGGGTGTAATGCCAGAAAAATTGTTGGAGGTTTGTTTGCATGGTTATTTAACACTTGGCTTTTAGACCGGCCATTTCCAGTTGCGTACTTCCGGCATATCCTCTCCGTTTTCATTAATATAATTCCTGTGTTCAACCAGTTTATCTTTCATTTCCTGCACCAGGTGCGCACATTTGTTTTGTAATTGGGGTAATCGTTCAATTACATCAAGCACAAGATGAAACCGATCCATGTCGTTCACCACAGTCATATCAAATGGTGTACTGATAGTACCTTCTTCTTTATATCCCCTCACGTGGATATTGACATGATTGTGTCTTTTGTAAGTAAGCCTGTGTATCAGCCAGGGGTAACCGTGGTAGGCAAAAATCACCGGCTTATTTTTTGTAAAAAGAAGATCAAAATTATTGTCATCCAACCCGTACGGATGCTCTGTTTTAGATTGTAATTTCATCAGGTCTACCACATTCACAACACGTATCCTGAGTTGAGGGATTTTATTGCGAAGGATTGAAACTGCCGCCAGTATTTCCAGCGTGGGCACATCACCGGCACAAGCCATCACTACATCCGGTTCCTCATTATCGTCGTTGCTGGCCCATGTCCATAAACCAATGCCTTCTGCGCAATGTTTTACCGCCTGTTCCATGCTCAGCCACTGTGGTGCGGGATGCTTGCCAGATACAATTACGTTTACATAATTTTTACTGCGCAAACAGTGATCCATTACTGAAAGAAGACAATTGGCGTCGGGCGGAAGATAAGTCCTTACAATAGATGCTTTTTTATTTACCACATGGTCTATAAAACCAGGATCCTGGTGGGTAAATCCGTTATGATCCTGGCGCCAGACATGAGATGAAAGTAAATAATTGAGCGATGCAATATTTCTGCGCCAGGGAATTGACGCGGTAACTTTTAACCATTTGGCATGCTGGTTAAACATAGAGTCAACAATATGAATAAAGGCTTCATAGCTATTGAACAATCCATGGCGGCCCGTTAGTAAATAGCCTTCCAGCCACCCCTGGCATTGGTGTTCACTCAATACTTCCATCACCCGGCCATCAGCAGCAAGATATTGATCCGTAGCAATTGTGTCGGCATTCCATTGTCTTGATGTTGCATCAAAGACACGATTGAGTTTGTTAGAAAGCGTCTCATCCGGGCCAAAGATCCTGAAATTCCGTTGCGGCTGATTCATTGTTATCACGTCTTTTAAATAACTGCCCAGAACAAGCGTATCTGCAGCTGTTTCCTTTCCGGGATGGGTTACGGTAACAGCATAGCTTTTAAAATCCGGTAATTGTAAATCTTTCAGCAGCAATCCACCATTAGCATGCGGGTTTGCGCCCATTCGCTTTTCTCCAACTGGAGCCAGCGCAGCAAGACGTTGTATTAATCTGCCATTGCTGTCAAACAACTCTTCCGGTTTATAACTTTTCATCCATGATTCTAATTGAACCAGGTGATCCGGATTTGTTGCAGGATCAGTGATAGGAACCTGGTGTGCCCGAAAACTTCCCTCAACCTGTAATCCATTAACTTGTTTAGGGCCTGTCCATCCTTTTGGTGAACGCAGAATTATCATAGGCCAGCGTGGCCGTTGTTTGTTTGTTTGTGTTTTTGCTTCGTCGCGGATATTTTTTATTTGTCCGATTGCCTTATCCAATGCGGCCGCCATGATTTTGTGCATGGCAAAAGGTTCTTCACCCTCCACAAAAATGGGCGCATAACCATAACCGTTAAACAATTGTTCCAGTTCCTGGTGGCTGATCCGCGCAAGGATGGTGGGGTTGGCAATTTTATATCCATTAAGGTGAAGGATTGGCAACACCGTTCCGTCTGTAACGGGGTTAATAAATTTATTGGAGTGCCAGGCTGTAGCCAGTGGGCCTGTTTCTGCTTCACCATCTCCTACTACGCAGGCAACGATCAAATTGGGATTATCCAATACTGCGCCGAATGAGTGACTTAAAGAATAACCCAGCTCCCCACCTTCATGAATAGAACCCGGGCACTCTGGTGACACATGACTTGGTATGCCGCCTGGAAATGAAAATTGTTTAAATAGTTTTTGCAAACCTTTTTCATCCTGGCTTATTTGAGGATATACTTCTGAGTAGGTTCCCTCCAGGTAAGTATTGGCCACCAATGCGGGGCCTCCGTGCCCGGGCCCGGAAACATAAATCATATTCAGATCGTACAATTTAATAATGCGGTTGAGATGGGCATAAATAAAATTTTGTCCTGGGCTTGTTCCCCAGTGACCCAGCAACATTTTTTTAATGTGCTTTGGCTGCAATGGCTCTTTTAATAATGGGTTATCCTGAAGGTACATTTGTCCAACAGAAAGATAATTGGCAGCAGACCAGTAGTCGTGTATATCCTGCACTTCTTTTGCTGTAAGTTCCATGGTAAAAAATTTATAAATTTATTTTCCGGGGTGCTGCAACAGTTTAATTACAGATTTCGCAATAATATATTCTTCATTTGCAGCAATTACGTAAACAGCCACTTTACTATCAGCAGCAGAAATTTTCAATTCGTTTTCACTATTCTTTTTTTCATTCAATCGTATGCCCAAAAATTTAAGTCCTTCGCAAATTCGTGATCGTATCAAATGCGAATGTTCGCCTATTCCCCCGGTGAACACAATTGTATCGGCTCCTCCCAGTATTCCCGCATAAGCACACAATGTTTTCTTTGCCTGGTAACAAAATAAAGCAATGGCTTCAGCCGCTTTTTTGTTTTTCTTTTCAACTTTTAAAAGTTCACCCATGTCTGCACTCAATTCAGATACACCTAATAATCCTGATTGCTGATTAAAAATTGCATCAAGCTGATGCGCTGATAACCTGTCTTGCTCCAGCAAAAATGAAATAACGCCCGGATCCAAATCCCCTGTTCTGGTACTCATCATAAAACCACCTGCCGGCGTAAATCCCATAGATGTATCGATGCATTTGCCATCTTTTACGGCAGCCATGCTGGCCCCGCTTCCAAGATGTGCAAGTATTAATTTTCCATGTGCCAGTTTTTTACCGCCGGTGATGAGTAACTTTTCAAGCAAATATTGATAAGAGATACCATGAAAGCCAAACCGTTTAATACCCTCTTTTTCAAAACGGCGTGGCAACGGTAGCATTTGCGCAACCCGTGGCAGCGAAGTATGAAAACTAGTATCAAAGCAGGCAATCTGCGCCAATGCCGGCTGTGCTTTTTTTATACTTTTTATCAGCATGATAGCGGTTGGCATATGATCAGGATCGTATTTAATAATTGTTTTCAATTCAGCTAACAGTTTATTATTAATAACCTGTGGTTGTACATGATTCATACCATGTACAATACGATGACCAACTGCTTTGATATTAATGAACCCAATATTTTTACTGACCCAACTAATTAAATAGTCTGCGGCACCTGACATATCTTTTGTGGCAATCTTTTCAAGCACAGGAGATTTACCTGCCGGCGCAAATTCAAAACAGCATTCTGGAGATCCTATTTTCTGAACTTTACCGGTTGCAAGCAAGATTGGTTTTCTACCGGTGCCGTACATCGAAAATTTGATACTGGAAGAACCCGCATTAATGGTAAGAATAGCGCTTTGCTGTTTGGCCATGCCGTTTTTATATAGTTACAAAGCTGTTCCGTCACACAATAATAAGATCCGGATGAGTATGGGTAACTGACACGTATCATTGAATAGCATGATTTTACTTGCCTGGCTTCTTTACGCGGTACTTTTATTGGGCCTGTTATTGTTCGTCCATCGGCCAACAACCCGCTATTGCAAAAAAATAATTTGGAATATAGAAAAGGGCAAGCTACATTTGAGGTGTACAACATAACTAATACACTGATGATCGAAATAAATAACCTCTCTTTTGGCTATAGCAGTAAGAAGTTGTTATACCAAAACCTGCAGCTAACACTTGACACTGGAAATATTTACGGGCTATTGGGAAGAAACGGTGCCGGCAAATCAACACTTTTAAAGAATATTATAGGGCTTTTATACCCTACTAAAGGAAATATCAACGTCAATGGGCACACGCCGGGAAGCAGAAAGCCGGATTTCCTTGAGACGATTTATTTTATCCCCGAAGAAGTGCTGGTACCTGCGCTAACTATTGACCGCTACATCAATCTATTTTCGCCCTTCTACCCTTTGTTTAACCGTGATCACCTGATGGTTTATTTGGACAGGTTGGAGGTAATTACAAAAGATAAATTGAATACGCTTTCATTTGGTCAGCAGAAAAAATTTATCATTGCCTTTGCGCTTGCCTGTAATACAAAAATACTTTTGCTGGATGAGCCGACCAACGGCCTTGATATACCTTCTAAAAAAAGATTCCGCAAATTGATTGCTTCGGTAATGAACGAAGACCGGATGATTTTTATATCCACCCACCAGGTGAAAGACCTGGATAATTTGATAGACCAGGTTATTATTGTTGATAACGGCCAATTGTTATTAAATGCTTCAATCCCGCTCATTGGTGAAAAATTATCTTTTAAAACAGTTGAGGAAATTCCTGAAGGCACCAGTATTTTGTATGAAGAAGATGCGCTGAAAGGAAAATCAATTGTTACTCCAAACACACAGCATGAGGATACAAAAATTAACCTTGAGCATTTATTTAATGCAGTTACAGAAAACCCTGCACTTGCAAAATCCATTTTTTACAATTAATCATTTGTAATGAACAATACATTCAGTCTCCGCCGGTTTAGCTGGTTATTAAAAAAAACCATCCTTGAAAGACCCGCACAACTGGCAGGATTAACCGCCCTTAGTTTTTTAGTGTCTCTTTTGATTTATGGTATTGTAAGAATGATGAGCGGATTTGACGATGCACAGAATTTTTCTTTCCTTGTTGGCTTATTGGGTGGTGGCTGTTTTCTGGCATCTTTCGTTTTTGGTCATTTTACCAGCAATGCTTCCGGATCTTCTTTTCTCACATTGCCTGCTTCTTTATTTGAAAAATGGCTTTGTGGTGTAGTTATAACAGGAGTATTTTATCTGTTGTTATTCCTACTATTTTTCAGGTTGATGGACATGGCCTTTGTTTCTTTTTACCATAAAGGATTAGATCCTGCAGCGCCATTTTACAAAGAGCAATACGATTTGGTGAGGGTGCTTGCCTATGATGAATTTGTAGCTGATAAATCTTTTATGCTGTTCTTTAATTTTGCCGGTATTATGCTGGTAGGATCCTTGTATTTTAACAAAGCTGCTTTTATTAAAGTAGCATTGATTGCATGTAGTATTTGGCTGGGCGCATTTCTATTGAATTTATTGATTGCAAATATATTTTTTAAAAATGTTCAAACGGCTTTCCCCTATTACCTTGTATGGTTAATGGAAGGCAAAGAGAGAGGCAGGCTGGAGTTGCCTGAAGCCACGCTCCGTATCATTAAAATATTTTTTCAACTGGTGCTTCCTGTTATTTTGTGGTCGCTGGCCTGGTTGAGGCTAAAGGAAAAGGAATTTTAAAATGTAATGAATGGAGTTCAGAGATAACCCCGCAATTTATATCCAGATTGCAGAGTATGTATGCGAACAGATTCTTTTGAATAAATGGAAACTGGGTGAGAAGATTATGAGCATCAGGGAGATGGCCATTGCTATTGAGATTAGCCCCAATACAGTGCAGCGGGCGTATGATTTTTTACAACAAAAGAATATTATTACTAATAAAAGAGGAATTGGCTATTTCACAGAGCCGGATGCTACGCAACAAATTATGATATTCAGGCGAGAACAGTTTATGCAAAATGAGTTACCTGTTTTTTTACGCAGCCTCTACTTATTGAAAATAGATCCAAAAGAGATCAAAACTTATTATGATCAATTCATAAAAAATAATTTTCCAAAATAAATTAACTATGAAACTTACTTCAAAGGTTTTGATTGTATTGCTGCTATTGTTTACAACGGGCTTGTTTGCCTCCAATATGCTGTTAAAAAAACAATACGACAAAATTGACAGATCAGATGTTTACTGGACTTATAAAAAAATATTGGCCCAACCATTTCATCATTTAAAAATAGATGGAGGCAATCTTACAAGAGTTGTTTACCAGCAGGGCCCTAATTATTCTGTAAGGGTAGCAAAAGACTGGTATGGCTATGAAACGGGCGGATTGCATACGGCAGTAAAAAACGATACACTGTTTATAAACGTGCCCAATATTTACCGGAATATCAATGAAAAAAATTACCTCCGGTGGACAACGGTACTAAGAATTTTCTCCCCGGCATTACTGTCGGTTACAGGCAACAATACCAATATTCTTATGGAGAAGCTGGATCAAAAAAATGTGGCGGTGTCTCTAACAGGGAAGTCGTCGTTTGAGGCTGAAAGTATAGTGCCTGCGTTTGATAAGATTGTTATTAACCAATCCGATTCTTCTACAGTACAGTTTGAAATGGACCCTTCCTTAAAAGTTCCGGGAAATTTTCACATTAACTATGTACAGGCAAATGTACAAGGTGTTTCATTTTTAGATATCGGGCACGCTACAATTGATTCATTACAGTTATCGGTTTCTGATAGTTCCGGCGTTTTTATGTCGGGTGCGGTTATGAAAAAAAAGATTACAGCTGTTTTGCATTAATCGTATCCATTGCGGCCTCCATGCGTAAAAAAAATAAAAAGCATACGATAGCCTGGGCATTATCCACTTCAGCAATATTTTTTATTGTGGGAATGGCCGCCTATGCGCCTATCTTGAAATTATTGGAACCAACTATTGAAGGGATACAATTTATTATTAAAGGAAAGCTAACGGCATTTTTATTTTCATTGGTGCTGGGGCTAATTCCGGCTATGATAGCTAATACCTGGCAACTCGCTTCAATCCATTTATTAAACAGAAAAATATTTTCCATTATAATAACTGCATGCACTATTGGCATGGCTTTATTTGTACGTCACCAGCAGGTAAAATCTTTTTTTAATAGAATAGTGAGACCGGCCCTTTTGGTAAATGGAAAAACACATATCGTATATCCAATCGACCCCAGGAATTTTGTCTATTATCTTTTTGGTGGCCTTATAACAGGTTGTATACTATCATACATGCTTTTTCGAAAGAATATGCCAGTCAACATAAAAACAGAAGATTAAAACATTGGAACCGGCATTGGACTGCAGTCAGTTCCCTAAACAAATCCCCGAAACAAAAAATTATTTGAAGCGGACTGAAACTTTGATGCAACTGACTATTTGCCGTTATCATAAGTGAATTCAATTTGTATATTGGCAATAACACCAATTGATAAAAACTACCTGTTACATGGCTTCAACCGTCAACCAATTTTTTACCCGGCCATCATGCATTGTATGAAACTGTTGAAATAACCACTGGCACAACAGTCCATACAAACGGATTAGCCTGCGGATAAGATAACTTTCAGGGCTTTTTCGTTGGCTGCATTTTGGAAAGTGTCGTAAGCAGTCATGATATCTGATAAGGTGAAGTAATGAGTAATAAGTTTCCTGGAACTGAGCTTACCTGACTGAATGGTTTTGAGCAGCATTGGCGTAGTGACGGTATCCACCAGCCTTGTAGTAATTGTGATATTTTTCGCCCATAATGATTCAAGGTGGAGTTCAGCGCTTTTTCCATGCACGCCGATATTTGCTATGGTTCCGCCGGGTGCAACAAGCGACTGACATAATTCAAAAGTTGCTGGTATTCCTACTGCTTCTATCACTGTGTCTGCGCCTTTTCCACCCGTTAATGATTTCACTTTCTCTACAGTGTTGTCATGACTGTTATTGATAGTAAAGGTTGCACCAAATTGCTTTGCAATGGCCAGCCTGTTCTCATCGGGGTCAATCATAATTATTGCAGCCGGTGAATAAAACTGCGCTGTAAGTAACGAAGCTAAGCCGATAGGGCCCGCACCAACTATTGCAACAGTGCAACCAGGCTGAACTTTTCCATTTAAGACACCACACTCAAAACCGGTTGGCAAAATATCACTAAGCATTACCAGTGCATCTTCATCCATTCCTTTCGGAATATGATAAAGACTTGTATCAGCATAGGGTATTCTTACATATTCTGCCTGTGTACCATCAATTAAATGGCCTAAAACCCAACCGCCGTTATCGCAATGTGAATACATACCTTTTCTGCAGTAACTGCACTTGCCACAAGATGTAATGCAGGAGATAATAACATGATCACCTTTTTTAAAACTTGTGACTGCATTGCCTGTCTCTTCAATAATGCCAACACCTTCATGCCCCAATATTCTGCCGGGTTGCACTTCAGGAACATCTCCCTTCAGAATATGTAAATCTGTACCGCAAATGGTTGTTTTAACTATTTTGACAACCGCATCTGTTGATAATTGGATAACAGGCTTTGGCTTTTCTTCCCAGTTTTTGCTGCCGGGGCCGTGGTAAACTAATGCTTTCATGTATTGTTATTTTATCAGGCTGTTTTTTCAAATCTTTCTGTGATTTCTTCAATAATAATCCGGTAAATGACCGGCCGTACATTGGTTGGGTGAAGCGGGTAATATACTGCTGTGAAATTGGCTGCAGTAACTTGTTTGTCACTAATCTTCAAACGTATGTTATGATCCACGAATAATTTAATAGCTTCATAACGGTCATGCTCAGTTGTTAACTCATCATATTTACCCCAGGCGATTGCGCTGTTCCAGTTGTTAAGATTAATAATATCATCAACTTCAAAGCATACATCGGGGTTTCGCCGCATAATATGTATTTTAAGGCCTTCCACTGAATGCGCATAAATACATTTATTATCATAGACATACTGTACGGGGACAACGTATATCTTACCCCCGTCGGAGCATCCGATTCGGCCAACTATGTTGGCCCGTAAAACATCTTTTGCTGCCTTCAAAGACAATACACCTATCATGATTACCGTTTGAAAATAAATGTGGCCGCACACAACTACTGTTTTCTGAAATGCGGATAAGACTCTATCAGTACAATGTTGCCGTAGCCGTCCAACAACTCTTCATCCACAAATTCAGCATCACCGCCGTCAGCAAGCACTTTTTCAATTACATCATCTACCGCATCCTTAATATAAAAAGCTTGTTGCATCTTTTCATTGTAAGGAAATATATTTTCCTTTTTAGTACCCTGAACCGCGGGATAAATAAAATTCTTACTGGTTATCAGTAATTTTCCACGGTGCTCTGTAGCTGATTTCCAAACTTGTTGCATACCTGTGGAAAGTTTATTTTGGTCTGCCGCTTGTTCTATCTGGTGCAAAAGATCCGTTTGCAATACCGTTTTCCAGTCTGCTATATATGGTTCCATCACTTTTTGCAAAGCAGCTTCATCCAATTTTTCAAAATTTCCGTGGATATATTTTACGATGTGCTGCGAATTATGCGTTATGGCCTTGAAATGGCCAATAGTCCGGTCAGTTCCCATTACAAATACAGGAAGATGATATGCTTCCAGCAGAAGAGTAAGTCCTTTATCAGTGTGCTGTAAAAATTTGTCGAGCAGAATTTGCTTGTCTTTTTTTGCGTCAATATGGTTACGGCCGGCCGTAGAAACATCATTCCGGCAGGCTGCAATATTATCCGGCACATTAGAAATTACTTTTACAAACTGATGCGTATTGCCAAGATATATCCTTGTCCACTTACTGCTTAGTTCAACCAGAAGGTATTTGTGTAATTGCTTTTTACTGTAAACGAGATCACGAATTTCGAAAGACTGATCAATAATAATTTTTTGTTCAACAGCAATATCCAGGTAGTACACTTTAGCCACAAGTGGCGATACAAAAATGGCTATCGTCTTTTTATGCGTGTTATAATTCAGATCCTTCAGCAGCGCCTGCATTTTTCTGATAATATTTTCTGCAGTCTCGGGTTCGTAACCCGATAATAATTCAGCTTTAACCTGATCGGTAACACATTTCAACTGATGTTTCAATTCTGCCGAAGGGTTCATCTTTGGTTCAAAGGGCATGATAACTGATACACACGGCAGTCTATCCTGTCTTTGCGTTAAATCACCAAATGTCTGTAAAAGTTCCTGCGGCATAACATCTCGTTTTAAAAAATAAATAAATTAACCTGGATTATATTAGTAACTACCAGCAGTTGCCTGATAGCGGGTTTGATTACTGTCTTTTAAAATTTCTGTATGATATATAATTTCTGCGTCGATGGAGTTACTGATTAAACAGTAATGCTCTGTCTTGTGGACTGCGGCAGCTGTCATTTCGTGCAGTGCCTCATTGGCAATAAATATTTTTGGATAAACGTCCATCTGCGTAAACTTATACTTGCCATTTACCAGCTTTACCTGGCCTACAACACTGCATTCAAGCCGGGAAATAGTTAAATCGGTTTTCTTCGCAAATCCGAGAAAGGTAGCCATATAACAGCTATTCAATGCGCTTAGCAGCAAGTGTTCAGGGCTCCATTCTTTTCCTGAGCCGCCAAATTCAGCGGGTGAGCTTGTATAGATAGGCCCGTTAGATGCATGCGCATACATAATCCCCCGGTCTTCTGATAACCAGTTGAGCCTGGTTTCAAAAAGAAATGTTTTGCCTGTTTTGTTTGCCATAGGTTTCATTTTAAGTGAACAAATTTAGTAGCGGGCTTATTGCCCGGCAATGACCGAAGTCATATCAGTTGATGATATTACGTCCGGGTAGTTTCGCAAAAAACAAAGTCTGAATGTTTTCTTTTTCTTTATCAGTTTGAAAAACAGTTCTAATTGTGTTTGACTCTCTGCATTTGTAAACATTGATTCGTGGCTAAGGATAACTATGTTACCGGGAATAAATGAATCTTTATTGCGTGCCATGTGTTCAATTTTCGAAATAAGTACGGTAGCTGAATCGATCTTTGATTGCGCATCAGTGGCGCAATGCCACTCAATATCCCAGCCAAATATTCTGTAACCCAATGTGGCAAGCGTATCTGCTGAAATGCTGGCATCGCTTAAATCAGTACGTGCCTTGCGGTTAACTCTCCATGTATTTCTTCCGGGTAACCGCGCAATCATTGTTTGCAACTGAAGTGTGTCTTTATTAACCTGGAAGTCGCGTACAACTCCCGGCGGATTTTCATAATAATGATGGTAATGTTTACCAGCATGTGAAAAACTATGATTGCCAATTTCTATAAATGGATTAGACAGGTATAATTCATAAAAGATCCTTGAACTGTTGTTTTTTACGATGCTGTCTCCTATAATAAATGCAGTAACGGGTATTTCATGACTCAATGCAAAATTGCTCAGGTAGAAACTGGCTGCCGAAGGGCCGTCATCGATGGTAAAATAAATGTTGGTAGTATCTGGCTGCGCATGGATATTGACCGAAAAACGGTGCTGAAAACTAAAACAATGTTCTGCCTGAAATATCGTAACACCGCAGGATGAATTGTCAAAGCCTGACAATAGAAGTATCAGAATAGCGCAAAACTTTATTTGAATCATTGAAAATTTTATCAATGAAAATTAACCATACAAAAAAGTTTAGAGAATGAGTACAATTAGTGAGGAAGATGACAATGGTCATAGAGTGGCACTTCTTACTGAAATAAATTTGTTATAAATAAACATGCTTATATGCTAGGAGCCTTAACGGAATTACAAATGCGCAATGTGCTAACCAGCCAGGTTTTGGGTCGGCTTGCCTGTACTGATAACGGGCAACCTTATATTGTTCCTGTTACCTACACTTACGACGGAAAATATATTTACGGGCAAACCAACGAAGGAGCCAAATTAAAAATATTGCGTAATAACCCGAAAGTGTGTTTTGAGGCAGATATGATGACAGACATGTCCAATTGGCAATGTGTTCTTGCTTTTGGTGAATTTGAAGAACTGACTGGCAATGATGCACTGGAAGCAAGGGAAAAGTTATTTAACCGTGTACTTACATTACAAACCAGCAGCACCATTCATGGTCATGAACATTGTGAAGAAGGACAAACAGATGACAGTAACCGGATAAAACCAGTGATGTACCGTATCTGGGTTAAACATCTTACTGGCAGGTATGAAAAAAGATAATCCAACTAAACCATAAATAAATGGACCCTGAAATTTACTGCCAGAGTTGTTCAATGCCCATGGACAATACAGCCACACACGGAACTGAAAAAGATGGCTCACCAAGCGGAGTGTATTGCAACTATTGCTACCAGCATGGTGTATTTACCAATCCTGGAATGACACTTAAAGAAATGACAGATAAAATAAACACAATGATGATTGATATGCACCTGCCGGAAGTAATCATCCGGCGATCACTGGACATGCTGCCATCATTGAAGCGGTGGAAGAACACTGCTTCGGTACAACCAGTAACAATAACCTGAAGTAACACAATTAAAATAGTTGCGATCTCCCACAACCACAATTTCGTTGGTCTTAGAGTACGTTTCTTTAATGTTAGTTAGCCAAACGAGCCGGATGTCTATCCGGCTCTTTTACTTACAGGTACTGGTATACGGTGGAAAAATAAAAGATTCATACAACCAAATTAATAGTAAGGGCGGCTGTATAAACAACCGCCCTGCTTCGGACTCATAGTTTTCAGACGGCTTTTTTATTTGAACAGGTGCGCAGACCAAATAAACTGTATAAAGGACATGTGCCAACAACACTTGTCAGTAGAAAAATACAGGCGATGGCTAAGAGAATAGTACCCGGTATACCGGTTACAATATGTTGATACCATAAAACGGCTAAAACCATTGCTATAATGATGCGGGTGAGGCGGTCAAATGTGCCCATATTCTTTTTCATACTATTTACATTTATTTGAACGAAAATTTTTACGCTTTAATTCCAAAATATATTGTGCGGAGTATTGGTTACTGGTGCGCAATAAAAACAGGTGTCTCATGCTCGTGGATTATGTCGGCCACAAAACTTTTTTTAAACAATCTCGATAAACCTGACCTGCCAAATGAACCGCTGATAACTATGGCAGGTTTTTCTTCGGAAGTCCATACACTGAAAAATTTTTTTGGATCAAAATTCAGTTTTGCAACGGTAAGATCTTTGTAATGCTTCACGGCCAGCTCTTCGATAAACGGTTCGTCGGGAATTTCTGTATCAGGGTCTGCAGAAGTGTAAGTCAGCAGGGTCTTATTGTCTGCTAATGCCGGAAATAAATAGGCAAACTGTTTAATAGCATACACAGAAGCATCACTACCGTCGTAAGCCAGGATATTTATTTTGGGAAACACATATTTTTCCGGCACTGTTATCACCGGGCATTTAGCCATGTGAAGAATGTCTGTAAGGTGATCATTGGGATTTGTGTAGCTAATACCTGCATAAAAAACCTCACTGCCAATTATCATCAGGTCAGCAAAAAGACTTTCTTTCTCAAGTTCCAGTACTGCAAAATCATTAAAATCTTTGTGCACTTTATAATCAATACCATTATTGATACACCATGTACTAAAACGTAAAATATTTTTTTCAAGTTTTGCAACATCTTCCTCAAGAACAGGAGGAATAAATAATGGTGCAGCAATGCTTCCCGCCGAATAAGTTAGCATGTCAGCATAATCATTTTGCGGAAGAAAAATTCCCGTCAGCATCAGCGGGTCAGTCTCGCTCAGTTTACGGGCAAATTCAAGTGCTCCTTCTGAAAAATGAACGCCGTCAAATACCAGTAATATCTTTTTCATAATACTTATTTTACACAAAACTACATACACAAAAAAAAAATCACAATGATGCCTGTCAAAGCTTCTGGTGAGATTTATCATGAATAGCAATGATACCGTTCCGGTGTGGGGTTTGCCGATAAGATTATTTTTAATAATGCCCGACGTAATATTACTGAACGCTCTTGTAGTTGATAAATAAAGCCGATGAAGAATATTCTAATAACAGCTATGCTAACAATCAATATTTTGGTTGCGGGTGCACAACTGCATTTTCCGGAACAGGTGAAAGCATTTTACAAATTGATGAATAAAGATATTTTCTGGCTGCATCCTGCCAACAGATCTGCGCTTGACAGTCTTTCCACGGTTTTATCACGAGCACCTGAATGGGGACTAGAGAAAAAGGATTACCTGTATGAACAGCAGATTCAATTCAACACAGCACAGGATTCTGTATGGGCCGATATGATTATAACTGACGAAGCAATGCATTTTCTGCATGATATAAGCAAAGGCAACCGGGAGGTGCCGCTTGCATACAATGGTCTCAGCTACCGTCCTGCAAATCCGGATTTGGCAAATTGGTTATTTGAAGCTGTTACCAGCGAAGGGTTTCAGGCAGTCATTGAAAAAGCAGAACCAAAAAGCAAGGCTTATCATTCAGTCAAAAATCAAATGAAGGTATTTCTGCAAATTGTATCTGTGAAAGGGTTCTCCGAAATAAAAATTACTTCGCAATCTCCCGGCTATTCAAATCATCAGGTTGTGGAGAGGTTACGTCAGCTTGGGTTTATTGCAAATGACAGCAGCCATTTGCCAGACCGCGATATAAAACTTGCTGTTCAGCAGGCACAGAAATTTTTCTGCCTGTTAAATGATGGAACACTCCGTTCTACAGCCATTAAAGAGTTTAATGTACCGATAAGTACAAGGATTAGTGAACTGGCATCTGCACTGAATACATTGCGCTGGCTGAATGATATTCAGACCTCCGCCAGCGTAGCCATCGTTAATATACCATCTGCCAGCCTTATTTTATACGTAAATGGCAATGCGGTTATGGCTTCACGGATTATTGCCGGCAAACCCACAACACCCACACCAACGCTTTGCAGTACAATAACCGAGCTTGTGCTGTATCCTTATTGGAACGTTCCCAACAAAATTGCCATTCGCGAATTGTTACCTGAAATCAAGCGCAACAGAGCTTACCTGGCGACTAATAATTTTCAAATACTTAATAAAAGCGGCCGCGTTGTTAATCCGTTTTCAATAGACTGGTCTACATTGAATGCCCATAATTTCCCCTATCGTATCCGTCAGTCAACAGGTTGTGATAATTCGTTGGGACTTATCAAACTAAATTTTTACAGCCCGTTTGATGTGTACCTCCACGATACGCCCTGGAAAATATTATTCAGTTTAAACAACAGGTATTTTAGTCACGGATGCATGCGCCTTGAAAAAGCAAAAGAACTCGGTCATTATCTGCTGAATGACAACGCCATTGCAATAGACACACTTGATGAAACGAATTGCTTAAAAAATAAAGAACCGGTAACTGTTAAAGCTGAAAAGCCAATACCAATCTTTGTTGTGTATCAGACTGCATGGGCAGACAGTTCCGGTCGCCTGCAGTTTTACCGGGACCCGTATAAGAAAGTTGAAGCTTTATCAAAATAGGTTGAGCAATTTCTATGACCAGGTTTATACTGGCAACTGACTGCGGTCATTATCTATACGTGTAAATAGCTTCACCTTTATCAAATCAAATTTCAGTATTCAAACTTTTATCATGAAAACAATTATCGCTGCTGTAGATTTTTCAAAAGATTCATTAAATGCCGCCAATTATGCTGCGGATCTTGCAAGTGTTACCGGGTGCGGGTTGTTACTTTTGCATGTATGTCCTTACCCTATTGGCGTAGACGAGGCGGGCATGACTTATATTGCAATGGGTGAAGCTATTACGGACGCAGAAACAACACTTGAAAATCTTAAGACAAAGCTGATAGCAAGAAGTAAAGGCACGTTGAATGTTAGTACAGTTGTAAAGGAAGGAGATATTGTAGCTGGTATAAAGGAATGCGGTGCTTCTGTAAATACGTTTGCAGTTGTTGTGGGCAGAGGAGAACTGGGTGCCCTGCAGCGGACGCTTATTGGCAGCAGGGCGGTTGCTGCTGTAAAAAGACTTTCATGGCCTGTGATTACTGTTCCATTGAATTGTCAGTTCACCCATATCCGAAATATCGGGATTGCCTGTGATTTCAGCGATGTAATAGATACATTTCCAACAAAGGAAATTACAGATATGGTAAGGGCAACAAATGCAAAATTGCATGTATTGCATATACAATCTCCGGCCAGCGACAAAGAAAAAAGCATAACTATGAAAGAGTCTGGTGTATTACACCAGTTACTGGCTTCTTTAAAACCACAGTATTATTATATCAGAAACGAAAATGCAGAAGACGGAATAATTGATTTTGCAGCAACTTATCATTTGGATCTGCTTGTTATCATTCCAAAACACCACAGTTTATTCGAAAAGATATTTACGCATCTGCACGCAAGAAATCTTGTACTGCATGCCCATTTGCCTGTGATGTCTGTTCATGGATAAATTTATCTGCAAGGTACTGCGGCCCCGGTACGGTTTCTATTGCCGGTAGCTGTTGATCAAAAACTTTCTATACGGCATCTCCGTCCGGTACGCCTGTTGCATTGCGCCGAACGAATTTATACACTTCAAACCAGCCTGCTGCCAGCAATGCAGTGCAAATGCAAAGGATGAAATGAAATGTGGTAATCTTGTCCATTTCAAAAACTGTGCGTACTGGTGCAATAAAATTAATCAGGCAGATAAATAAAACAGAAACCGTCATTACGGGAAGAGCAAGATTATTTTTATAATAAATCGTCTTTGCAATACTCGCAGTAAAAGACCTGTTTACAAACGTCAGAAAAATATTACTGGCCAAGAGCGTAGTAAACACCATTGTTCTAATGTAGGCTATTGATTTGCCTGCATCCATAGTTTGTTTATACAAGAAAAGAACGGCTATTGTTATCACAAGCCCCTGCAATACACTTACCAGTAATTCTTTTTTCAACAGGAAAGCTTTTCCCGGAAGGGGTGGCGGACGATGCATGATGGAATCTTCTACTTGTTCCCTCTCAAAAAAAATTGAACAGGTTGGCCCCATAATTAATTCCAGGAAAATAACGTGGACAGGGAAAAAGATATTGGGAAATTTCCAGTTTAGAATTATTGGTAGTGAAGCCGTCATCACAATGGGAATGTGAATAGAAATAATATAGCGGACTGCTTTTTTAAAGTTGCTGAAAATTTTTCTTCCTTGTTCAATAGCTGCAGTTATTCCGGCAGGATCATCATTTGTAAGTATAAGATCTGCTGCTTCCCTCGCCATTTCTGTGCCCTTCTTTCCCATGGCAATTCCGATATGTGCAGCATGAAGTGCGGGTGCGTCGTTTACACCATCGCCGGTCATTCCAACTATATTTCCATTTGCCTTAAGCGCATTGACAACTTTTAATTTAGCTTCAGGAAACATACGTGCAAACACATTGATGTATTTTACCTGTTGTTGTAATTCCTTTTCACTGCATTTCATTACTTCATTACCTGTCATCTGTACTGAAGCAGACCGAATACCTGACTCAACTGCAATATTCGCTGCAGTCTTTTCAAAATCGCCTGTAATCATTTTAATGTTAATCCCTGCCGCATATAATTTTTTGAATACAGTTTTGATATTTTTTTTAGGTGGATCATAAAACCCCAGCAGCCCTTCAAACTTCCACTTAAACTCTTCCTGGTTATTGGGAAATGTACCCTCATGAATGGCACTCGCCACAGCAATCACCCGCAAACCTTTTGCAGTCATCTGCTGTAGTACATTATTAATTTTGTCTGCAGCATTGCCTTCAGGTTTACATACTGCAATTATCTTTTCCGGAGCACCTTTTGCAGCAGCAGTAACCAACCCGTTTAATAAATACACATGCGTCATCATAGGCGGGTGACCAGACAATGGATATTCTTTCACAGTTTCATAATTGGTGCGACTGTTTTGTTGTTCCGGGCAAAAAGAAACAATGGCCTTTTCCATTGAATTGAATGGATTTTCTTCACTCGCCAGCATCGCGTAAAACATTACACGTTTGAGTTGATCATCTGTACCGGCCGGCGCTTCAGTATAAAAATCATTGTTTACATCATACACACTTTGTATCGTCATGCTGTTATCAGTAATGGTACCCGTCTTATCGAGACAGATAACACTCATTTCACCAAGATGCTCTACAATTTGAGGACGCCTGGAAATAATGCCCATCCTGCTCATATGATAGGAACCTAAGGCAATGAAAGACGCAAAGGCAACTGGTATTTCTTCCGGTATCAATGCTGTAGCAAGGGTGAGGCCCACAAGAAGCCCTGCGATAATGTCACCGGTTTTTAAATAATTGAGTATCCAGATCGTAAAAAACGCAAATACACCTGCAATACTGAAATTTCTAACAAAGCGGGTGATTTGCTTTTCCATCAAAGTCTGTTCTGGCAGTGCAGCAGAACTGCTTTTTCCAATCAATGCAAGTTTTGTGTGATTGCCTGTTGTTATAACGATTGCTTCGCAGCGGCCCGCAGTAATTGTGGTGCCCTGAAACAATTCGTTTTTTCCTTGCGATTCATTTTTTTCTACTGCAAAACTCTCACCGGTAAGCATAGATTCATCAACGCTGAGATCGTTTTGAACAATAACTGTGGCATCGGCAGGTATTTTATTTCCCTGTTCCAGTATAACAATATCGCCTGGCACCAGTTCTTCGGCAGGTATAGTCTCAGCAATATTGTTTCTGCGCACCCTTACTAAAGGTGCTGTCATTTTTTTCAGTGCCGCCATTGCCCGGTTGCTTTTTGCTTCCTGAAATGCAGACAGCAGGGCAATAAAAACGATTGCCGCCAAAGTCATCCAGCCCTCAGCTGATTTACCTAAAACAAAATAAAGTACACAGGCCGCAACAAGAACCAAAAACATTGGTTCAAGAACAATTCCGGATAGTAACCTCAGAACGTAATTGTCCCGAACCTTGTCCACAGTATTTTTTCCATAACGTTTTTGACGGTCTGCTATTTCGTATTGCTGTAAACCGCTGGCAATTGGCGTAGATGTATCCATGTAATAATAAAATTTTCTGCTACAGATAGAACTCACTATTCATGCTCCGGCACTAATATGAACTTATTTTTTTTAACCTGTGATGACCTGGTTCATGAACAGATTTGATTGTGGTCAGTACCCGGGCTGTATATAAAGTATAATTTTATTTAAGTGTATTTATTGCAGATACAAATAATCAAAACAAAATGAAAAAAATAATTGCGGCCTTTGACGGCCTTAAATATGCTGAAAGCACAACGCGTTACGCTATTGAAATAGCAAAGCAAACCGGGGCTCACCTGGTGGGTGTTTTCCTGGAAGACTTCACCTACACAAGTTATAAAATATACGATTTAGTAAAAGAAAATGCCTCGGAAAGAGAGTTGCAACGGTACGAAAATGCTGACCGCGAGACACGGGACAATGCGGTTGTTGCGTTCCAGACAGCCTGCAAGTCTGCGGGGCTTGGGTTTAGTGTGCACCACGATAAAAACATTGCTTACCAAGAGTTACTGCATGAAAGCATTTATGCAGATTTGCTGATATTGGGTGCATGCGAAACACTAACACATTATGAAGAGGAGTTGCCCACAAATTTCGTTAAAGATATTCTTACTGATGTACAATGCCCGGTAGTCATGTTACCACGGCAATATTCACCTGTCGAAAAAATAATCTTTCTTTATGACGGTGGGCCGTCTTCAGTACATGCTGTAAAAATGTTTTATTACCTGCTTCCACATTTAGCCAGTTTGCCAACAGAAATTATATCAGTAAAAGGTTTTTATGACAGTTTACATGTGCCTGATAACAGGCTGATGAAAGAACTCATGAAACGGCATTCACCGCAGGCTGTATATACTGTATTAAAAGGTCATGCCGATAAAGAAATTACCAGCTACTTAAAAAAAATGAGCGTAAATGCGCTGATAGTGACTGGCGCATACCGGCGCAGCAGGGTATCTAGATGGTTCAAAGAAAGTATGGCTGATGTAATGGTGAGAGAATTATCCATGCCGGTATTGATTGCCCACAATAAGTAATATATACCCTGTGAATAAAATATTGCCCTATATTATTTCCAACGCTGGGGCCATCTTACTGTTTGCCGGTGCCTTCCGGCGGCCGCGGACAGTGAGATGGTTATTCATAACCATGTTCTTCCTGGCTAGTTGGGTGAACTGGACTTTGTGCATGTTTCAACCGGCAGTATATCTTGAATTTGCAAAAACTAATGTATTGCCACTTTACGCAACTTTTATCAAAGGATGGTTCTCTGCGCATATACCCCTAGTAGTTGGTTTGATTGCTACCGGCCAGGGCCTTATTGCCGGGCTATTGCTATTTAAAGGATTACTGTTCAGGCTTGGCTGTACTGCAGCAATTATTTTTTTCATCGCAATACTTCCTCTTGGTATTGGGAGTGCATCTCCCGCCCCAGCGGTGCTGGCAGCTGCTATTACAGTATTATGGATAAGGGGAAATTCCTTCAACGCATCAGCCCACCACGAAAAACAAATTTATTTTTCAAGTCACATTGATAAGATTATCTGAATACCGTTTCGTTTTATTACCGCTTATTGACAACTGTTTCTTATTGGCGTATTATTTTACCATCTTCCATTTCAATCACCCTATCCGCAATGCCGGCAAGGGCAGGGTCATGCGTAACAATCAGGAGTGTCTGGTGATAGTCCGCAGCCAGTTTTTTAAAAATGGAAAAAACAATTTCCCGGTTTCGTTTGTCCAGGTTGCCGGTAGGTTCATCACCCATAATAATAGCAGGTTCATTTATCAGGGCCCGCGCAATAGCTACCCGCTGTTTTTCTCCGCCCGACAACTGGTTGGCCATTTTATCTGACAGGTGTGCGATATCAAGCATTCGTAATTTTTCCATCGCTTTTGCTTTAATAGCATCCACTTCCAGTTGGTTTAATTTAAGTGCGGGCAGCATCACATTTTGCAATACGGTAAATTCATTGAGCAAATAATGAAATTGAAAAATGAAACCAATTTTTTCGTTCCTGAGCCGGGCAAGCAAAGGTTCAGTTTTACCTGTAACCAGGCGATCTTCAATTAATAGTTCGCCCTGGTAAGCGGTGTCCATTGTTGAAAGTATATATAACAAGGTTGATTTTCCGCAGCCCGATTTACCTACTATACTGACAAATTCTTCCTGTTGAATACTGAAACAGATATCGTTGAGGACTTTAACATTGACCGGATCATCAAAATACTTATTGATATGCCGCGCTTCAAGTATAATTTTATTCATGGCTATTTCCCCCTGATAATAATGACCGGATCAATTTTGCTGGCCTTTCTTGCAGGAAATAAACCAGCAAGCCAGGTAGTCAGCAATGAAAATAAAATTGCTGTGATGTATATGGCAGGATCATAGTTGACAGGATAAGTAGTAATTGTTGGCAGCGAGGCAGTATGAAAAGGGATTTGATCAATAACCGCTGAAAGTCCAAAACCAAGCAGTAAACCGCTCAGGCCTCCTGCAATACCAATGCTTAGCGCAATAATAATCAAAATCAATTTTACATCTTTGCCCGCAAAGCCGGTGGCTTTTAATATAGCTATCGTATCCATTTTTTCATAGATAAGCATATTGAGAATATTATAAATTCCAAACCCTGCCACCGTTAATAAAGTAATACCTACAGAATAAGAAATCAGGGTGCGGATAAAATTACCGGTTGCAAATTGTGCATTCGCTGTCTGAATATCTTCGGTATCTGTTTCAAAGAGTGCAGCAAATTCTTTTGCGAGGGCCGGGGCGGCATTAATATCATTTAATTTCACCTGGATATCTGTAACATAATCATCGGGCTTCCCCATTAGTTTTTGTACTGTTGAGAGATCGGCAAAGCCCTGTGTCTTATCAAAATCATTTAAGCCGGATTGATAGAGACCAATCAGCCTTAATGCAAAACGATCGCCGGCGGGTGTAATCACTGTTATAATGTCTCCGGGTATAGCATGCAGCTTATCGGCCAGCGCCTTGCCAAGTATAATGCTGTTGGCAACTGATTTAAGTTGAGCCGCCGACCCGCTTACAATATAGTCCTGAAAACTAAACAACCGGATTTCTGCTGCTGCGTCAATACCATTGAGTGCCCCGGTAAGGTTTACTGTACCATCATTGTAGAAAACCTGTGTATTAATTTTGGGGGAAATGCCGGCAACACGCTGATCATTCTGCAGTCTCTGTTCAATCATTTTGCTATTATAAATACCATCCCTGCTGTTTGTCACTTTTATTGAACTGATAAAATTGTAATAACCTTTTAAAGGTGAATAGAGGTTTACTGGCTGAATTTCTTTTGGTTTGATTTCGTTATACAATCTAATATGCGGTGTCCTGTTTAAGATTAAATTGTCAAGCATGAAATTCAACCCTGTCATAAAACCCAGCAATGCAATAAACATTGTAATACTGAATGTAACGCCGACAGCAGCAACGGTCGTTTGCCGGAGCCGTGACATCAGCAGAGCTTTGCTTATACTTACAATTAACCTGTAATTCATTGTATTGGTTTCACAATTTTATCATCTTTGGACAAACCGCTTACAATTTCTGTTCTGCTGTAATCGCTTAGTCCTGTTAGAACCCGCTGCTTTTTGCCATTCTGCAAGAGCACCGTTGTGTCGCTTGCCAGGTAATCTCTCGGAATAGTCAGAACATTTTTTTTCAAACCCGTAATGATATTGGCATCAACCGTAAGATTGGGATAAAGTATGTCCGGCGCATTTGTCAAAGCCCCTTCAACGGTAAAGCTGCGGGTGCGTTCATTCATTAATGGTATTATTTTTTCAATTGCAGCTTCAAAAACTTTATTCTTATAGCTATCCATTGTAAATATTATCTTCTGCCCTATCCGAAGTTTTACAATATCATATTCATCTACCTGGAGTTCTACGATAAAATCTTTATCTCCCCCGATGAAAGCCAGTGCAGTTTGCGGTGTCACCATTTCGCCTTCTTTAATAAAAATGTCAAATATTTTTCCATTGACATCGCTTTTCACGATATAATCTTCAGCAGTAGCTTTTGTGGCCCGCAGGTTGTTTTGTGATTGATCGGCGGCAAAGCGAATTTGCCGTTCAAGATCGCTATAGCGAAAATTTGCGGCATCATAAGCCATCCTATCATTATTATACTGAAGCTCTTTTTGATCCAGTTCATTGCGGGTGCCAATTCCACTGCGCCATAAGTTCTGTTGACGGAGGTACATTATTGAATCGTTCTGGTATTTATTTTTCAAGGATTGGATGTCAGAGCGTAGTTCTTCCAGCTTATTTAAATTGGCCTGTACAGCAGTATTCATTACATTAAGTCGGGCATTGTCGATATAAATAGGAACAGCTGTATTCTGCAATTGCAATACCTTATCGCCTTTATGTACTGTATCGCCTTTGGCTACAAAGATTTTTTGCACCAGGCCATTGACCGAAGCGTACACCTGGTATTGTGTATTGCTTTTTATTTTGCCGGACGCATATACTGCTGTTGTGATATTTTGAAGCTGTGGCTGTATGGCAGCATTCCTGCTTTTACACGCAGCAAACAACAGGTTTGAAAGGCAAACAATAGACAAAAGGAATTTTACAAGGTATACACGTTTTAAGATCATACATATCCAATTACTGTTCCGTCAATTTCAATAAGCTGTAAAGGTGTTAGACTAACAGCACTCAAATACTGATCTCCATCAGATCCATGTATGATTTTAATTTTTCAAAATAAGCCAGTAAGGCCGGACTTGCGCCCGGCCACGAATACCACCCAAAAACTGACCTCAATGAAGTTACACCCGTTCCACACGGCTGCAAATGATAAATGTCATTAATAAAAATAACGCCAATCAATATCCGTTGTTTCGGGCTGCAATACATTTGAGGTAAAGAATAAATAATACACTCCAGTAAGATTAAATTTTTTTATGAGAACATTATTTTACAACACAAACGGGGACGAGCGGAATTGCATAGAAAATGCTGCAGGCAACACGAAAACTATTTCCTTTTTAGAAGCGCCGCTTAATCCGCTTACAGTGGCAAACGCCGAATCATTTGATGCAGTAAGTATTGCGCCGGAAGATGAAGTATCTAGCGATGTTCTCTGGCTGTTGTATAAAAATGGTATACGGTTTATTGCTATACGCGGTACTGAAAATAAGAGCATCAATACCGAAGAAGCTGCTACGCTGGGTATTACAATTGCAACTGTGCCTGGCAACCTTCATACAAATAAAAACATGACAGGGCGGGATGTTTGCAGGTACATAGCAGATGTTACACTTTTTAATCTAAGCTGCCATCAAAGAGATCTGGCATCTGGCAACGAATCCGGCCAGCTTTCTCATTTGGTAACTGCAACTGTGTATTGTCGGTAAAAAACAACCAATGCAAAGCAGGCAACCTATACAGGAATATGTTCCAAAAAACGATATACAGGTTATCTGCAGCAGCCATTATTTGTTACTGAAACTGTATTGGAAACGCATCCATAAAAAAAATAAAAAAAAAGATATTCATGCGTTCAGGGTTATTTATAAAAAACTGGAAGCTTATTTTACAATGTTAAATTCGGTTACAGTTCAGCCTGCCCCACTAAAAATATCAAAAAAGATCAGAGATGCTTATCACCTGCTGGGCAAAATCAGAAACCTACAGCTTCAGTTAGTAAGATGTAAGGAAGATTCAATAAAGAAAATAAAAAATAAATATCTGCATAAAACCCGCAAAGAAATAAGGGCTTTAGAACAGCAACTGGAAAAATCCTTTTCATCGCAAATGCTATTAAAAAACTGGCAAAATAATTTTAAGCGCCTGCCTGGTGCAATCGGGATATTAACTGTCAGCAAGTACCTTACTGAAACCTGGGACCGAACTATAGTTAAAGCAGAACCAGGTAAACTGAGTGACGATCAAATACATGCCCTGCGCAAAGCACTCAAGACACTTTATTATAACGTTAGTTTATTGCGTACTCATTTATTTATGTCTTCTCCTGCAGAGATAATAAGAAACGCGAACACAGGGGTATTGCTGGAATTGCTTGGTCAATACCAGGATATTTGCAGCGCAATTGAAATAAACAGTCACAGGTTTCAGGATAGCAGCGAAATGCAGTTGCAGACTCTGGTACAGGAGCAACAATCCCTCAAAGAAAAAATTATTCGCCAGGTAAACCTGGTAAATAAAACGAGTAGCGATTTTTGTACTGCAGCTTTAAGGGAGCAAAGGAATATTTCCGTGTAAGATTGGGTAATAAGTAAATCATTTGCCAATGGCTATTTTTTTGGAATACTAACAAATATCTCACGCACGCAAATATTTTTTATCAAAAACAAAATACAATATTCAAAAAAATACTACAGTGCTACCCTTGTTTGCAGCAATACTGATAGCGCATTTTAAAAAGGAAGTTTTTTGAACTGGTAATGACTTTGCAATAGTTGCTTTTCCGTCATGTCTTTTGTAATAAATTTTGAATACGCAGATATCATAGCTGCATCGCTGAAAGGATTATCAATGATTGCAGTAACACCGTAGAGTAATTGTTTGTTGGTAATATCATACATTCTGCATTCCCAGATATAACGTGTGTCCGCAATAAATCTGCTGGCCTGAAAAATTCGATCGCTTAAATCTGCTATATAGCCAATATAGCGATCCCCACCGGGTGGTTCTGGAACCGGAAAAGAATTTACCTGGAAGTAAGCAGTGTCCTGCTGTATTTCAATCAAATCTACAATTAACAACAGGCCTTTATTATTCTCAAAAAGGCGTTTTATATAAACACTGTCATTGGCACTGCTATCAAGTTGCAGGCAATTGGTGGCTATGTAATCCATTGATGTCAACTTTGTGCCCAACCGGTATTGCATTCGTTGCATAATAGGAATATTCCGGACAGTTGTTTTCTCAATAACATGTATGGCGTTACCCTGAAATTCTGCAGGGGAGGATTGCACAGATTTTATAACATGCACACTTGCACAACCCGAAAATGCCATTCCGGCAATAATAACCAATACGCCAAATACTTTATGCGGGATCCTCATGACGAATAATATTGGGATAGATAGTAATGCCCCATCATTTGCATGATGGGGCATTTTGTTGAAACTATTTTTATTTTACCGTAATCTGTTTTGCTGCCACATGCTTAGCTTCTTCTTTGCGGGGTAAAGTAATGTTCAATACACCATTGTCATACTTTGCTTCTATCTTATCCCGGTTAATTCCTTCGGGCAGTGTAAAACTGCGGCTGAACGATGTGTAATTGTATTCCTTCCGCGTAAACTTTTTTTCTTTATCTTCTTTGCTTTCTTCTTTCTCGCTGCTAATGGTAAGCATATTTCCATTAATGTCAATATTGAAATCGTCTTTTTTCAAACCAGGTGCGGCTAGCGATACATGAAATGCATCTTTATGCTCAGCAATGTTAACTGCCGGAATATGCAGGGCCCGGTCAAATATATTTCCATTGTCAAACCATTCATTCCAGGGCGTAAAAAAATCATTTAGTAAAGCGGGTATTTTGCCGGTAGCTTTTGCCAATGTTCTTGTTTCCATAAAATGTATTTTAAAGTGATAAATAATTTTATGTAAAGGAACAATGAAACAATACTGTTTCCTATGAGAGCTGTCAAATGTTAGTATGATGCCTGTCACCGGCAGCCTGTACCAAAGTCAATGTATGTTATCCGGCGCAGCAATAAATTTAAGTTCAACTTGCACTAAATGCGCCAATGCGAAGGCTTTAAATGGTTTATTTGTATTATCACGGCTACCTGCCTGTGGGCACTAACTGCATTGCACGCCCAGGTAATAAGTTCCCCTCCCGGAGATATTGCGGACAGCACATTTAAAAATAATAATCAGCTTAAACCAGGGGGCCATGCATTTACCCGCAGTGCCGGAACGCTGCTGCTTTGTGAATTCACGCCACTTGTGGTTGACCGGTATATGCGACACATGGATTATGCAAATATTTCTTTTCAAACTATTGGCGATAATATGAAACTGCAGAGCTGGACCTGGGACGATGATGGTTTTACTACCAACCAGTTCGGGCATCCTTACCATGGAAGCACTTTTTATAATTCATTCCGGTCAAACGGCTATAATTTCTGGCAATCATCACTGGCCACTTTTACCGGAAGTTATTTGTGGGAAACGGTGGCAGAAAATCAAGCACCTGCTCCCAATGATTTTATCAACACCGGATTTGGCGGAAGCATCCTCGGAGAAATGACACATCGCTTCGCCAACAAAATCATCAACAACCATGCAAGGGGTTTTAAGAGACAATTGAGTGAAATCACTGCATTTATCATTAATCCTGTAAATGGGTTTACGCGGATAACAACTGGCCAGTGGGGCAAAGTGTTGCCAGGCGCCCAGGCACGCGACACAACACCAGTGTACGCAGAATTTGATTTGGGCCTTCGACAGATATCAGCAGAAGGCAACAAACAAAGTAGTGGAGCATATGCACACGTGAAGTTGATTTATGGATCGGCATTCTCAAATTATACCACGCCGTTCAGTCACATATTCATTAATGCAGAATTTGGAAAAGATGACAGCTCAAAACTAAATATATTAAGTGTCTACGGATCGCTGGGGGGCTGGCAAACCCCAAAGATGGTGGCGAGAAACCAACTTTTATTGCTAACAGCTAATTATGATTATATAAATAACAGCGCTTTTTTTTACAGTGCAGAGAGTATAAAATTGAATTGGTATTCTAAATTATTAAGCAGTAAAGAAATTGCTATAAATGTAATAGCTGGCGCCGGCCCGGTATTGCTGGCGGCTGTACCCGATAAATACGGTTATGAAGACAGGCATTATGATTATTGCTCTGGAGTAGGCCTCCACGGTGTTATTCATGCAGAAGCTTTTAATCGGCTTTTTTTTACTGTAAGTTACCGGGGCGGATGGCTTAAAACTATCAATGGAATTGGTTCTTCTTGCAGGCTGACGGCAGTTACTGCGGAAATTGGAACAAGAGTGCTGCGAAACTTTGCCATTTGCGCAGAAAGCGGAATTTTTACTTTGCACTGTAATTACCCAGAGTACGAAAGTATAAGCAGCAGCTATCCCTATTTACGGTTATCCATCAGGTATAGTATAATAACCAAGTAAGTTTATTGGGCGGACAATGCCCAAATTTATCCATGCCAAGTATAAAGGGAATTTCTGGCTGAAGCATTGTTCGAGCATTACAGCTTTGCTGTAAAATATAAGTTTTTCCTCTGGCTGGGGAAGGTCAACCGGGTAAAACAATTACATTTTTACACTTTGATTGTAGAAATAAAAGCATCTAAAAAATAAGATGAACTTATAATTTTCGGTTGATCACCTGCAGTTAATAATGCGCAATAAAGAATGCCCTGTTGAGTATTTGAAGCAACCAGTCTGCATGACTTTCATGAACAAATTGTGCGAGGCCTTTTTTACTATAGGCGCCCATCACAATAAAGACGTTTTGCTTTTTCATTAACCAGGCGAGCAATTCTGTTTTGGAATCGCCCCTGAGTGTTTCAAATCCTACGGCAGAATAATGGCTGCTGAGCCATTCCCGGAGATGCTCCCTGTCTTCTGCAGCAGGCATGCTGTCATCAATTACCTGCAGCAGCACTACTTTTTTATCATTCAGTTTTGGAAAAAGATAACAGAATTGTTTAATCGCAAACATTGCAGATTTAGTTCCATCATAAGTGAATACAATTTCCTCAATTCCTTCAAAACTTTCAGGAGCAATAATAACAGGGCATTCAACATCCTTTAAAATATCCCTCACAAAGGGAGTTGGGGTACCGCCAAATTTTCCACCAAATGACGTCTCCGCATTAACGACAACAATATCTGAAAAACGGCTTTCGCGAACAATTTCCTTTACCGGGTCGCCTGATGCCATGCGCACACAATAACGGGTAGACCTGCGTTCGCATGCCTGTGTGAACAATTTTACATTTTCACGCAGCCTAAGTTGTTTTACCTGGTATTCTTTGCTTCCCTGATCCTGCTGCAAAGAACTATCTGCTTTATCATACACCAGTTGGCGGGCAGATAGTTTGTCATCAGCCTCCGGGCTGCCCAGGAATACACCTGTTATCCTGGACTTAGTCAACGCACCGAGATAGCTCGCAAAATCCAATGAACCTGTATCTGGCTGGGTTGGGTCAAGTGCCAGTAAGATCTTTTCCATATTGTAATTTTTCTCAAAACTACTGGGAACAAAATTCGTTAACTATGATAACGGTAATATTGGGTGCTGATATTCATCAACCCATCAAATTAATTGAATTAAAAATATCGCAAGATGCGCTAGTTATACAAAATGCTTGTTCAGTCGATTGGCGGTCAGATTACTTTACATTATTTCATCGTTTTACCGTCTGTATCATTATGTTCGAAAATTGACAAAAGCCCAAGGCCGGCAACTTTGACGCCATATGGAATTGCGGATAAATCTACCTGGAAGTCGCCATTATGTGCATTAAAAGGGAATTGTTTACCTTCCTTTACTGCCGTCGCAAATACAGTAGGGTTGGCGATGCCTACATTAATATAGCAATATTCTTTTTTTGAATTATGAATAACTAAATGATGAAAATCTTCTGAACCCATAACCGCAGGAAGCCTGTCTTCTTTTAAAATATATTTTTCCGGAACTATCGCACGAATCCCTTCAACAACCAGAGCAGTTGTTTTTTCACTGTTATCCAGCGGATAAGCCCACCCTTTCATTTTCATTTCAGGGTACATGTCTTTTGGCATGTTATACGCATACGCAATACCTTCATTAATTCTTTTAATACCATCTATCATTTGCTTCCGATCTTTTTCATCAAACCAGCGGAGATTTATTTTAATCAATGCAGTTGCCGGTATAACGTTATTATCGCTGCCCGCCTGTACAGAACCGATGGTAAGTACAGCAGCTTTTTGGGGGTCTATCGTCCTGCTTACTATTACCTGATATTGCATGATAGCAGCTGCGGCCATTACAATAGGATCTTTGGATAACTGCGGATTTGAACCATGTCCTCCAATGCCTTTAAATAAAACATCTATCTGGTCTGTGCCCGCCATACGTACCCCCTTTGCAGCAGCTACAATACCCACGGGAATTGGAGCTGTATGCATTCCAAAAAGATAGTCGGGTTCCGGTATTCCTTTTTGGTACATACCGTCTTTTACCATTGCTTCTGCGCCCAATATAGGTTCCTCTGCAGGCTGACCAACAAAAATCAAAGTTCCTTTCCACTGACTTTTCATTTCTGTCATTAGTTTTGCTACACCTATCAGCCATGTAGTATGAGCATCATGCCCACAGGCATGCATAACCGGAGTTTCTGTACCATCATCTTTTTTTATTATTTTGGTACTCGCATAATCCAAACCCGTTGTCTCTTTTACTGCGTTACAATCCATATCAGCACGATACATCACAACAGGGCCGTCACCATTTTTTAAAACGCCTACTACACCTGTTACGCCAATACCGGTTTTAACATCAAACCCCAGTGCTTTTAGTTCTTTGGCTACTATAGCAGCTGTACGTGTTTCCATAAAACCCAGTTCTGGATTAGCATGTATGTCCTTAAAAATATCCACCAACCTTGCAGAATCTGCGTTTACCAATTTCTCTACCTCATTGCTTAATGCAACATTTTTCGTAACCGGAGCGGTTTTTTTAGCAACTTTTTTTTGGGCGTAGGCGGACGGAATCAATATGCACGCCATAAATACCAATTGAATAGCTGATATTGTTACTTGCTTCATTGTATTATTATGTTGTGGTAATGGTTTGTTTTTTTAACCGCAAGCCTTGTACAGATTAACAGGAAATTTCTCTGCAAATATAAACGAGTTCGAAAAAAGTGATATCAGAAAACCAGATAATAAATTTCTTCTATTCCTTCAAAACTTTCAGGAGCGATGACGACAGGGCATTTGACCACTTTCAAACAATCGTGACGAGGGGGGTATACCGTAAATGAAAATCCGTGCTTAATTCATTATATTTATGTTATTAAATAGATACCCCACTTTATCGCTTTATTTGGTAACCTTAATCTTTAAACCGATTGCTCCAAAACTTTATCATCTGAAATAAGTGCCGGCTACAAATGCACAGTGCAATTGAATTTGTCGCGATGCCGGAAATAAGTATAGGGTGATTAGCACAATAACGTTCAACAATTCAATACATCTAAAGGCAGGCATTGTTGTTGAAAAAGGGTTTGTTGTACAGCGTAACTTCCGCATAGAAAAGTCTAAAGAGAATTGCATTTATAATATCGCCGACCTTGTAACAACAACGATGGGTGCGTATCCTGATAAACGATTTTGCAGTGACGCAGATTACGCAGCAACTATGCGTATACATTTCTTATGGGAAAGTTTTGTGGGGGTATAAGGATGCCGATACGGTCTATTGTTGCATACAATGAATTATTTCTGGTTTAATAAGATAAAGAAAAAAATGCTAAAATTTAATGACTATGAATAGAAGAAAGATGTTACGAACCCTGGGGGTAGCGGGAACCGGAACACTTTTATGTCCGGCTACTGGATTTACCACCAAACTCATCCAGGAAACGGCCGGGAAAGAAGCCATGTCGCCTCCCGATAAGGATAAGGAACAATACCAGTCTCTTCGCGAAATTGCGAAGGGGGCCTACATATACGGTTTCCCTATGGTCGACTGTTACCGCATTGACCAGGCATTTCTTATCGATCCTTCCAAAAAAGCTGTTCCCCGAAATGTAATTGTCAACACAGCCCGTGTTAAGACCCCTGAAGACCGGACCGTTCAGACTCCTAATTCAGATACGCCTTATTCCGCGCTGACGCTTGATCTGCGTGCAGAACCAGTTGTATTAACTGTACCGGCTATAGAGAACCGGCGTTATTTTTCCATTCAGCTGATCGATCTGTACACGTTTAACTACGCCTACATCGGAAGCCGCGCAACCGGGAATAAAGCCGGCAAATTTCTAATTGCCGGGCCCGACTGGAAGGGTACAAAGCCAAAAGGGATCGACCGGGTCATTTTCACTGAAACCCGGCTTGCCCGCGCCACCTACCGCACCCAACTTTTTAATGATGCGGACATTGAAAATGTAAAGCGTATCCAGTCGGGGTATAAAGCCGAAACGTTATCGTCCTATCTGGGAAAAAGTCCGTTGCCGGTAAAAGAAATTAATTATATAAAACCGCTAACTACAGAAGAAGAGAAAACCTCGCTGCGTTTTTTTAGTGTCCTGAATTTTATCCTGGGCTTTTGCCCGATTCACGCATCAGAAAAACAGTTGATGGAGCGGTTCGCAAAAATAAATGTGGGTCCGGGCAAAACCTTCGACAGTTCTGCACTTACAGAAACAGAGCGGCAAGCCATAACCGACGGAATGAAGGATGCGTGGAAAGATTTTGCGGGCTTGAATAAAGAAGTTGCTCAAGGGAAGGTAAAATCTGGCGATCTCTTTGGCACACGGGCTTTTCTAAAAAACAATTATCTCTACCGGATGGGCGGAGCCGTGCTGGGCATTTTTGGAAATTCTAAAGAAGAAGCGATGTACCCTTTTTACAGCGTTGACCGGCATGGAGCGCCCCTGAACGGCGCTGATAAAGAATACCGCATCCGGTTTGCGCCCGGCCAGCTACCCCCGGTTAATGCCTTCTGGTCGCTCACCATGTATGATCTCCCGGAAAGCATGCTGGTAAAAAATCCGCTGAACCGCTATCTTATTAATTCGCCAATGCTGCCCCGGTTGAAGAAAGACGCCGACGGCGGCTACACCCTGTATATACAAGCCGAAACCCCGGGTGCTTTAAACGAATCCAATTGGCTTCCTGCACCCAAAGGCCCCTTTTTTATGGCCCTTCGCCTGTACTGGCCCAAACAAGAAGCCATAACGGGTAAATGGAAAGAACCTACAATTACTGTTGCCAGTGTCAGTAAAAAATAACCTTAAAACATTCCTGATATGAATAGAAAAAAAGCATTACGGTTGATTAGCCTGTCGGCAGCCATCCCTCTGGTGCCAAAAGTAAATTTCCCTTATTCACTCTCCCCTTCCGGGTTTCCGGCCAATCAGCTATCTGCGGATGATACCAGGTCTATAGCCAAAGAAGCGTACGTTTACGGGTTTCCGTTAGTAGATGGCTACCGGATACTCCATGCCTATTTTGCGGATAAGACAGGAAAAGAATATAAGACCGGCTGGAATCAAATTTATAATACGGCAAGAGTATATACCCCGGCGGATAAGGCAGTACAAACACCCAACTCCGATACCCCCTATTCTTTTATAGGCGCTGATCTCCGGGCGGAGCCGCTGGTGATTACGATCCCATCCATAGAAAAAAACAGGTATCTTTCTTTACAATTTGTTGACCTTTATACATTCAATTTTGCCTATGCGGGCAGCCGGACAACCGGAAACGGCGGAGGCAGTTTTTTACTGGCCGGCCCTGACTGGAAAGGAGAAAAGCCTGCAGGAATTAAAGAAATTATACGATCAGAAACTGAACTGGCAGTTGTCATATTCAGGACACAGCTATTCAATCCCGGGGACCTGGACAATGTAAAGAAAATCCAGGCGCAGTTTACGCTCCAGCCTCTTTCGGCTTTTCTGCGCAAAGCCGCACCCCCGGCTGTGGCACCAATCGCTTTTCTTAAACCACTTAGCCCCGCCCAGGAAAAGACTTCCCCCGAATTTTTTAATCTTTTAAATTTTGTGCTGGGCTTTTGCGCAATACATCCATCGGAAACCGAGCTAATGAATCGCCTGGGAAAGATAGGTGTTGTGCCAGGAAAGCCATTTGATGCAGGGAAACTTGCGCCGGAAAAAAGAAAGGCGCTTACCGATGGAATGACAGACGGCTGGCATGAATTTGAAAACTTCAAGGCGGGTCTTGATAAAGGGACAAATGTCTCTACCCCACGTTTCGGTACCAGGGAGCGGTTAAACAATAACTACCTGGCACGGATGGCGGGAGCAGCCCTTGGGATTTATGGCAATTCCAAAGAGGAAGCGGTGTATGAAAGTTACCGGGTGGATGACATTGGAAAACACCTTGATGGTAATAACAATTACAGTCTTTACTTTCCCGAAGGTCAATTACCACCCGCCAATGCATTTTGGTCACTTACGATGTATAAACTTCCAGAAATCCTGCTTGTGGAAAACCCTATTAAACGCTACCTGATTAATTCCGCCATGCTTCCTGATCTGGTTAAAGATGCAAAAGGTGGCATTACACTTTACATTCAAAACAGCGCACCGGCAAAAGATAAGATGGCCAACTGGCTACCTGCTCCTGCAGGGCCTTTTTCGCTTACCATCCGAATTTATTGGCCCGACGACACTGCCCTAAACGGAACATGGAAAAGACCACCCATAAAAATTATCCCGAAATAATGCCAGCACCATTTTTTACAACAAATAAACAAGTATGAAAAAGGAATCAATTCATAATGCTGTTTTGCAAAAAAGCTGGCTTGTGGCCCCGCTTTCTCTATTTATTGCACTGTGCCTTTGCTTAAACAGCAACGCCCAGCTTTCAACACTTTCAAAAGAACAACTCCGCGATACACTTGCCAAAGACCCGGTACTTTTCCTCAAGGTTGCGTCAAAACAATTGAAGTGGGAAGTACCTGCTGAACCAAAGAAACTGATCGGCCCCATTTATTTTGTCGGCACGCAAGGGCTTTCGTCCTTTCTTATCACTTCGCGCCAGGGACATATCCTCCTATACACCGGTATGCCTTCATCGGGCCCGATGATAGAAAAATCTATAAGAAAACTTGGCTTTAAACCAGAAGATATTAAAGTAATTATTACAGGCCATGCACACTCTGATCATGTTGGCGGCCACGCCTATATGAAAAAAATAACAGGGGCCCGCATAGCGCTTATGGGTGCCGAAAAAGAATTGCTGGAAAGCGGGGGCAAAACTGATTTTCATTATGGGCCGTATAAGGAATACTGGTTTGAACCAGTAAAAGTAGATCAGGTGCTGCACGAACGTGACAGCATACAGGTTGGCAATCTTAAAATGATTGCTATCCATACCGGGGGTCATACCAAAGGTGGTACAACATGGCTGATGGATATAACTGAAAATGGTAAGACCTATAAAATAGTTTTTCCTGATGGCACAAGCATTAACCCGGGTTACCGTCTCGGGGCCAACCCCTCCTACCCTGGTATTGCAGACAATTACCGTAAAACACTTGAAGTGCTTGAAAAATTAAACCCGGATATCTGGTTCTCGTCGCATACCGATTTTTTTGATTTTGCGGGCAAGTCTAAATTAGCGGCTACCAAAGGTTCCGCTGTGTGGATAGACCCTGCAGGCTATAAGAAACGCATTGCCAGTGAGCGGGCAAATTTTAATAAAGCTATTAAGGAAAAATAATTTAAGAGCCCGGGAAATTCAGCAGTGCAGCGCTATAACTATATACCGCCACGATAAATTACTGGTAGCAATTTGCATAGTTTTCAAAAATTGAATATTCGCCTTGCTATAAAAACTTGAAAGATTATGCGTAAGCGAAATGGAAGAAATAAATGTAAAGTCGTAATTTCAGGATAATAGTTCTTTACATCCCCCACAGTTGAATCAATTTAAAATTATGATTGCAATTTGATTGCAAATTTGATTAAAACTAAAAAGGCTCCTTTGCAGGAGCCTTCATAAATGATTGAAAATAAGTACCCAGGATGGGAGTTGAACCCACACTCGCATTGCTGCGAACAGGATTTTAAGCTTCCAAAATAACTTAATTCAATTTTGCTCACCATTACCCAATTTAACTAACTATTTAATTTTCAATTATTTACACACAATTATTTAATTTTGCTAAAGGGCACTTTGGTGCTTTTAACTTATAGTTGTTTGCAAACTAGTTTGCAAAGTTTGTAGAGATGATTTTGTGAAATTGAAAATTATTAAGTTATGCCGGTTAGTGTAAATCTAATTCTTGACAAGAGGAGAATTAAAATTACAACAGGGAAGTATCCTCTTAAACTACAAGTCAGCTTCGCTCGCTCCACGCTTCATTTTCAGACCATTTATGAGCTCTCGGTAGATGATTATTCAAAGTTATATGCGCCGAGGATTGGGCCTAACCTTGCCGAAATTAGGGACAATCTAAAAAGGTTGTTGCGTGAATCTGATGACTTTATTAAAGGCATGAACCAGTTTAGCTTTGATGAATTTGAACGTGAATTTATATCACCCCACGAGCTATTCAGGCGCAGAAAAAAACTTAGCAGTCCTGAGTCAATTCAGCCCGTAGAAGTAAACGCTTTTGACTTCAGAGCTTATGAGAAAAGGTTTTCAATCTTTACAGAAGACCATTCTAAGCCCGGAGTGATTTCTGGGGTATTTTTTTCGGTGATAAAAATGCTGTTGGAAGAAGGGAGGATCGGGACAGCGCTTAGCTACCAATATGCATATAATTCATTCAAGAAATTCAGAGGGAATGTCTGCTTCACTGACATAACAGTCAGTTATTTGCACCAGTATGAACAATGGATGAAAGAAAATGGCTGTTGTAAAACAACCATCGGAATTAAAATCAGGTCGCTGCGTACTATGTTCAATGAGGCGTTTGAAATGAACATTATAAAAAAAGACAAATGCTACCCATTTGGACGCCGCAGATATCGTATTCCAACCGGAAAGAACATTAAAAAAGCATTGGGTCAGGATTTTATCAAGACTCTTTATTATGATGAACCTTCCTGCCCTAGTGAAAGAAAAGCCAAAGACTTTTGGCTTTTCTGCTACTTCGGAAATGGGATGAATCCAAAAGATGTAGTTTATCTAAAATACAAAGACATTCACGATGATTACATTGTCTTTATCCGTCACAAGACGGAGCGGATTACCCGAAGTGACCCTAAGCCTGTTACAATCTACATCACAGAAGATCTCCAAAGAATAATTGATACGTGGGGTAATAAAGAAAAAACACCCAATAGTTATCTGTTTCCAATAATGGACGATAGGCTTACTCCCCTGGATCAATATTCACTGGTTACAGCCTTTACCAGATTTATCAATGACAATCTGAGGAGAATTGCTGGTCGGCTTGGCATTGATAAAAAAATTACTACAATAGTTTCAAGGCATAGTTTCAGCACGCAGCTAAAGCGGTCTGGAGTGAGTACGGAATTTATACAAGAAGCATTGGGCCATACAGACAAAAGAACAACTGAAAATTATTTGGACAGTTTTGAAAATGCTGTTAAGAAAGAGTATGCAGAAATGCTTACCGCTTTTAAGCAATAGCGAAATAACAATCCTTATTCTAACATTTAAAATAATTGCAAAGCATGAAAATTGATAAAGGCTATAAAGATTTCATTTTATCCATTAAACAGCAGATAGTACAAAGCAGGTATGTTGCATTAAGGCTGACCAAACAGGGAGCAACTGACACTATACTATAAAAACTGGATTGATGATTTCGGAAAAAATAAAGGCCCATTAATGGGGTGGCAAAGTCCTTGATCAAATTTCGGCGTACCTGCAGAAGAAACTACCTGAACTGAAGGGGTTTTCGTCGGGAAACCTGAAAAAAATAAGACTATTTGCTGAAGTTTATGCGCCCTATTTGACAATTGGTTCGGACTCACCGAACCAATTACGGCAAACCGAATCAAAAAAGAGTTTATCAATTAGTTCGGCGCTGACGAACCAAATTCAAAATACTGGATTCTACAACGCTTTTACAAGCGTCAGCTTTACCCATCATTTTACTATTATCTCCAAGATTAAGGACTGGGATGCCAGAGTATTTTATATTCTGTCAGCGGCTTCCAATTTCTGGTCTGTTAAAGTCTCGGAACACCATATTAAAAACAAGCTGTATAGAAAAGAAGGAAAACTGTCCAACAATTTTGACGACACTTTGACTGACACTCTAAAGGCCTCAGCATTGAAGGTGTTTAAAGATGAACACCTGCTCGATTTTATTGCGGGTGATGGACTAAATGATGAAAAGCACATTGAACAACAAGTTTTTTTAAGCATTCGTAATTTCATTTTGCAAATGGGCAAAGCCGATTGCTTCATTGGCAATCAGTTCCGGCTTGAAGTGAACGGCGATGAATTTTTACCGACCTGCTGTTCTTTAACCGCCACTTGCAATGCCTCGTGGCTTTTGAATTAAAAAAAGAAAAATTTAAGCCCGCTGATGCCGGCCAACTTAATTTCTACCTTAATATGCTTGATGAAAAACTCACACTGCAGCAGGAAAACAGCAGCATAGGCATAGTTCTATGTACAGAAAGAAACAATTCAGTAGTTGAATTTGCGATTAAAAGCTACAATAAGGCTATGGGTGTGTCTACTTACAAAACTTCAAAAAAGATACCAGTTGAAATGAAGGGTATAATGCCAGATACTAGAGAGTTAAACAGATTGTTGGAATGAGGCCTTTTAGTGAAATTGAGCAACTTTTTTTTCAAGCCAATATAAAACATCAGCTTTCGCATGTATAAACTCTTTTATATCTGCACCAGTGATTAAGACAATATGGTAGTCACCACGTGACGAACGTTTTAGTTCATTTATTACTTCGCTTGTAAATCCGTTAAAAGAAACAAAAATGCCAACTTTAACTAACTTTTTATGATTGAGAAGCTTTGTTTCAAAATCGCGAATTTCTTTTGACCCGACTTTGGCATACCAATTTTTACATTCAACGATAATACATGGACTGTTTAAAGAAGTCCAAAATGGCTGATTAACATTATTCTTGAGGATCAAATCAATTTCCTCATCACCATTTGACATTCGCTTATCAATAATTTCCAGACCATCGACTGATGAGAAAATATGCTCCATCATTTCCTCCAAACGCTTGCCTTTCCCATATGTATCCTTTTTCTTGACTTTGACTAACTCATCAATTAGGTATGCAATGTTTTGTTTGAGATAAATATTTTTCAGGGTTGACTGCCTGTTGATAATGGCCTTAAAAAACCTATTATATAGGTCAATCTTCTCAATTAGGCGACGTGCGGATTCATTATGAAACCCAGTCAACTCTTCCCGCGAATCTACAATATCAGATAATTCCAATACAACTGAAGTTCCGTGTGGATGGGCTTCAACTAGTAATTTAATTTGAGTGACATAAATTACCTCTGTAAATTCCATAAGTAGCTCGAATTCGAACATATTAGCAATAATCGAAATCCAGGGGGGAAACTGCGTGCCTTTCCTATACAGATAAGCAGAAAGCTCTCCGTGGTCAATATTGTCGCCACGTATTGTCTTATCAAGATTAAATTTGTATATTTTTCCATCAATGGATGTCGCTTTGGATTCCTTTTTCCCGTGACAAGCATTTAAAAGAGAAATAAATAATTTAGAAAAATCCTTAAGCTCAGCCTCCCTGCTCAACACGGGGAACTTCTTATAATAGTTGGAAACCCTTTTTTTTATTTGCAAATCAGTCTCCGACTCAAACAACTCTTGAAAATCATAGAAAAGGAATTCATCAAACTCATCCTTAAGTTTTTCATAAAACTGTTCATATACCAGAGCCAACATTTGCCAGTCAAAGCCTAACAAATTAAGCTTCTCAATCGCATTTTTGCAAGTTGTTTTATACCCTATTTCGTTAAAATATTCATGACCTTTAGATTTGTATGGTCGCTTACAATAAAATTCTTCTTTGTCAAATAAAAAAGACAGATACGCAGGAATCTCTGATTTCCAAGCCAACTCTTCTTTTCCAATTTTGAGTATTGAGTAATGCCCCATATTTGGTTAAGATTTAAAATCGTAATTAAGATACAAGAACCAGATTATAACACTACTATTAACAAACATAAAATAGCAAAAAACACTAACCTGGTAAGATACTTTCCTCCTTACTTGAATCTGGAAATAGTGATGAGAATGTATCAATATTTAGATCTACGTTGAAGAAATCTTTCGCTGGCTTATTGTAAATATGTATAGAATCTAAATCTGCTATTCCTAGTCTTCTCCCGAGTTCTGATTTGTATTCCGTAATTGAAAAAGAATCTGCAGGGTTATAGCAGTTAATCATCAGTTTTCTTTTGGGATTAATCTTAAAAGCATTCGCAAGATTATCGTTGATATGTTTGTCAAAAAAACCATAACCACTGACAACAATTAGCTCAGCCGCGAAACAAGCCTCCCTAAAAGCATAAAAATAAAAGTTGAATGGGTCATATGATTGCAGTTTATTCTGAACACCGAATATGATCTCCATTTTTTGCGGATCAATAGTTTGAACACCATCGACATACGTCAATCGTGATTCTTCGTCCCTGTACCAATCCAGGGAGCCATGTAGTTTATACAAATAAAAATCTGCGGCATCATCTTTTTGAAAATCATATCTTCTGTAATCCCAAATACGGTTTTCATTGAAGCCACGCTCAATTCGACGGTTTTCAGCTTCCATGTTTTGTTCAACACACATATCATAATTAAGAGAAAATATTTTAAGATGTGTATCAATTCCACTGGTTGCAAGTTTTTTATAATAAGAACTAGCTGTCTTGAAGTCCCCGGGGGAAAGCCATTGCTCCTTTAGCTTTTTCAGAATTTCATTTTTAAAGGCAAGCGCCTTTTCCATGTTTAGCCCCGCAACACTTATCAGTTCTTTCTCCCATGCACCTACAAAATTATAGCCCTCAAAATCCTTTGTTGAAATTCGGATAATATTATCAAGCAAACCCACCAAATTTTCGATGTTGAAAGTAATTTCCCTCAAACGAACATTTTTTATTCTCTCCAACCGAACATGTGAGCTTTCTATGTAATTATACAAATTTTTATAATCCTTCCAATCCTCGTCTAATTTCCTTTCAATCTCCTGGATCATTTGAAAAGAATTCTTTATGCCGGCATCACAACTCGCTCCAGCTCCTAAAAGCATAATAATTTTATCTGTAGCAAAATGTTTTTTCATTTATAGAAACCAAGGTTTTAGGTTATTAATATCAATGTGCGAGAAATTGTATTCCTGAAACTTACCTATAAATTCAGCAATTCTTTGACAATAGAATACTGATACGGGGAGTTGTTTTGCCTTGAATCCACGCCAGTTTGCACCGGACAAGTTGATACAATCCTGTAACAATCGTTCCTTATAGGCTATATCACTCGCATGCTGCTCGTTACTAAAAAACCAAAATTTGATAAGTAAAGGATTGCCAAATCGTTTGTTAACTTTTGGGTTATTGAACTGCAATCCTTCAAACCAGACCAGAAATTCATCGTGCGACAGTTTAATGAAAGTGCTTTCAAAAGGCACAAGCGCATTTGATGCATAATCAAATCCAAAAAAATCATTCTTTGCATTAATAACCAACACACTTAATTCAACATCCGGAGCTATTTTTTTGATAACCTTCGCAATAATTCTTTCTTTGCTGATTCTGAAAGGTACATGAATAGATATCTTTTTATATCCTGCATTATTAATGATCAGCGCAATATTATTCACCAATTGATTATAATAGTTATCGTCTGTTTCGACTCCTTCACCGAGTACCTGAATATCTTTGAAGATTCCACTGGAATCGGTCAAAACGGAATAGGTGATATTTTTTTTAACAGTATTACCCTCTTCTCCTTTTTCAATTGTGTAAGATTGACCAATGCCTATAATTAAATATTCAGCCGTAGTTGGCTTCATTTTCCAGGGTTTTCCACCTGCCTTTGCAAATAATTGAAGACCGATATTACTCAATGAATATTTAAGGGAATATTCATTCTTCACTAATTCCTTTGTAACCACCTGACACGGTATCTTCTCCTGAGTGAACTTATGTTTTAACCAAAAGTATAACCTATCATCCTCATCGTCTTTTTTAGAATTAGTAATGATTATAGGAATTACGTTTTTACCCAATGCCTTTATTTTGCCAATTTCCGCATCTAATAATTCTTCATTGAACTCATCAAGAGCGGAACCTGTAATTACATCGTTGGTGAAATTTACTTTAAACAATTTGTTCATTCCGCTAAATGTATTCGGACTTGATTCCCCTCTTAATCCTTTAAGCAAAGACACGGCGATATCTCTGTCTGCCTTCCGGTATAAGAAATAAAATCTAACGGGATCGGAAATTGATTCCAGTGGCGGAAATTTTGACAAACCCAAATAGGAAGAATTACCAACGTTATTACCTCCGAAAATATACACTTTGGGATTCAGCAGCCTGCTGGATAAAGTAGTAAGTTCGGTAGAGATAGTACTTATAAATCCTTGATTAAGTCTTGGTAGAAAATTTTGAATAAATGTCTGCAGATAACCATGCTTGAATAAATAATAATCGAAATTAGCCGCCCCTTTTTGATTCATGGTGCCGCTTGCAATTAGAATATCCTTGTCTAATTTAAATAGCTCCTTTCCATGTTCGTCTTTATCAACTATGAAACAATAATCAAAAAGAATACCCCAGATTTGCTTTGATTTCAAATAAAAGGGTTCAATCCAAATGCACTTTCTGCCCTTTGGATGCTTTTCCAAAGTAAAATGGATTCGACGGTTATACTCATTTTCTCTTCTTATAAAATGTTCGATATTATTTGCAGCAGACAACAACGCTTCGTACAGAACTTTTGATATCAACCCAATTTTGGCAAAAGGAGGCAATTTATATTTTTCAAAACCAGGCGTTTCTGAATACGTTATTTTATACTTTACATTATTCCCTTTGTCATCCTTGAAATCATAATAGTCAAACCCTTCCTGGAATTGATTCTCCAGTAGAGGTTTCCGGTAAATGGTTATACCAAAGTCCTGATCTTTGAATGCTAAAAAATTTAAGCTAATCTCACTCATAACGCTTTAAATCTGATGATGGTTACATCCAAATATACTGCATGTTTTAGCATTATTCCGACACCGCAATTGCGCGGTGTTCAATATTTTATTGAACCGCTATCAATACTGTACGATACTAGTCGAATTTGTAAAAAAACGGGCAGAATTGGAGAAAGTTATACCCATGTTGTCAATAACTTTTAGGTGGTGTTACTAGCAAAAAATCAGAATATGGGCCTTACGAAAGCTGACAAACCTAAGATTGGTTTTAATTTGGGAATCTGTACTTATCTGCCTGCGCATCATCATCGGTCCGGACTCACTTATATCCAGGTTAGATGATTGTGAAAATAACAAGCGACAAAAAATTATTCTAAGAAAGTTTCAACTCTTCAGTTTTGCAAAATGATTTCTTATAACGTCGTCAGGATCTTCCAGACTTTTTATTAATCCATTTTTAGTTCCCAATATGAATTTATCAGATTGGCGTTTCTGATATTCGTTATTGCTTACTACACTTAACAAGCCCATTGTTAAGTTCTCGGTCATTCTTCCAAGCATCAGTTTATCAAGTTGATGTCCCCACGGTCTCAATAGCAACAGATGATGTTTATTAATGGGCATAGTTAGAGTATTAGTAGGATCCATAGGTATTAGGTGTAGTTTAGAATCCTCACCTTTGGCAGACACCGGGTTATCACTGGTGATAAATTCATAGCTACCATCAACTTTGACAACAGTGACTACATCATTAACCATTCTCAATCGTGTTAGTTTGAAAATATGCTGCGCTGTACTCAATGCTATTGCAGGCTGGACATTCTTACGATTTTCTTTCTGCAAAGCCTCGAGAGATTTCCCAGCAATGGATATTTCCTCATCTCCGAGGAAAAATGAATCGTGTCCACTGGCCTGTGTAGTATAAAATGCCCGTTCATAAACGCCATCCATGAACTTATTATGAAAGTTATTCCATGAATTATTTCGATAAAACATAGAAACGACAAAACTAATAATTGAATATCTCTCAGAGGGAGTTAAAAACTCTTTGTCAGGGTCCATTAATACTTTGTAGATATCATCATATTCGCATTCATACAACTTGCCATACATAGTTTCTAAAAACTGCCTTGCTTCAACCGTTTCACCCGGCAAGGCATAGATATCCTTTTCCACACAAATGTTGTTGATGTTAGGGCTGAAAATTGTTCCCGTTTCTTTATTTAAAGCGTCAATAAAATAATCGCCCTTTCTTTCAGTTGAAAAATATTTTAAGTAAGTCCGAGGGACATAGTGCATTCTACGCGTTTCTAACATGAATCAAAAATACGTTTTTTTTATTAAGTTTGCTAAGGATATTAGTAATGTGATAGGAGCTCGGAATAATCGTTGAACACAATCGTAAAAAATATCGTCTTACGGCAGAACGTATAAATCTAATGGCCAGACTGTCGCTGCCCGGAAGCATGAGTTTCGTTTGGAATGCAACCTCCCTATGCTGAAAAAAAGGAATTTGAAGGATGAACATTGCCACTGGCGACTATTGACTGTTAATTGCCCTGGTATATTTTTTAGAGCTATGACCGCCGAAATGATCAGGTAGTTTACCGGGGAAACAAGATATGATCGAATTGCCGCGCATTCGTTTCTGTCAGGGCAAACTGTGCCTTTGCATTGGGATAATAAACCCATTGATTAGTAAAATAACCTTGCAGCAGTACTCCGGAAACAGAGCGCCCAAAATATTCATCAGTGGCAAAAAATCCATCCCTGCCCATCAAAAAATCATTCAGGTCAATCTCGTTTATATATGTCTGTATGGATGGATTAACACAGATTATATAAGGCAGCTGATGACGCTCAATGATGGAGCGGTATTTAGACTCTTTAATTTGCAATTTGGATTGGGCGCCGCAAAGAAATGCAGTATCAATGGTCTTTCCTTCCCCATAGTCAACGATGGGAATGCCGGGATTATCGATCTGAAATCTTCTCAACTCGCGACTGCGTTCTATGCTCGCCAAACATTCCTCTTGCGGGGTATTCAACCTCAACACTTCGCAAAGAATACGCTGACAATTCACTGTCACCGACCAATCGGGTCGCTGTCCATCCAATGGTGCGTTGTACTGTAGTTCGCTGCACAATGGGTCGAAGAACAAACCGGTACGTATTTCAGCCAGGGTGGAAAAGAAATTAACAGCGTGTTTTTCTTTCCGAAGATACTGAAGCATGGAAAGCGATCGCTTCTTGTCGAATGACTCAATAGCCTCAACCAGCGCAGGCTGCGTTTCCAGAAATTCCTCGGCAATAGTACTGGTTTGCATAATGTAAAGATACTATTACCATAAAATCGTCGAAAATCTGTCAGGGTGACAAGCACCATATTGCCAGCTACTCCTTTTGTAATTTCAACTCTTCAACCTCCCGTTCAATCAACCGCTTCACTTCCAGCTTAACCTGATAGTAGTTATCTAAGACCTGTTGTTGAGTCACCTTTGAAATAATTGGAATATCCTTATAAGTCTTTAGCTCTTCAGTTAACTGAACGGTATTGTTTATTATGTCTGCGTGAAACATCTTGAGCTGAATTTTTTGCCCTGGATCGTCTGCTACCATACCGACGAATTCGCCAGATGAAAGGCCCGCTATTTTAGAAGCAGGAATAGCACTGTCGAGTTGCCTGGAATGACTAATCGAAGTATCTGTTCGATTGACAGAAACACTTTGCCGGTCTTGCATAATTTTGCCAAAGCGCTCCGAAAGTAATTTGGCTGTTTCCCCCATTACCTGGCCACTAATAATGTTTCCAGTGATATTTACTATAACATCGGCCTGCTCTTTGCCATAATCTTTTTTCAGCTGGCTGAAATCCTGCATAGCTAATGTGGTGGCCACCTTGTTGCTTCTCGCTGTTGCAATGAGACTGTCCATGTTATTAAAATAAATGGTGGGAAATTCATCAAAGATCAAACTGCATTTTAGCATCCCCTTTTTATTTACCTGTCGTATCAATCGTGAAATATACAATGACAATACAGCTCCATAAATTTGTTGCTTTTCCGGGTTATTACCTACGCATACAATTTTGGGATGTTTAGGATTATTGATATCCAAGGTAAAATCATTACCCGACAAGACCCAATACAATTGCGGGGAGGCCAAACGTGCCATACCAATTTTTGCAGAAGCCACCTGGCCTTCCAGTTGCTCCATAGCATCATTCTGGTAAGCAGTAATAAATGGGTTGACTAGTACTTCAATTTCGGGTTGGGTGTTGAGAACAGGAAATAATTCATCGTATTCGGTCTGCATCAATTCTATCACATGTGGCAAAGTGCAATATTTTCCATTTTCATATTTCCGTAAAAACCAAATGATGGCTGTGACAAAGTTGATAGGAGATTCAACAAAGAAATCGCCTTGTTTATTAATCCATTCCCGGTTCAACCCCAACAGTATGGTTCTGGCGGATTCTGTTGCGTCTGTAATATCATTCATGGTGTCCGGATCCAGGGGGTTACAGCGATGAGAAATAGAAAGGTTGTCAAAATTAATGACATAGAATGAAGGTTTTACTACATAGTGGTGTTTGTTTTGATGCAGCCAGTTGTAAACAATCTTTGAGAGGTCGTCGTATTTAAAGTCGTATACAAACATCGCGAAACCTTTTTCAATATGTTGTTTGATGACATGCTGTATCACAAACCAACTTTTACCGGCGCCGGGACTTCCAATGACCAGCAACCCCCGGAAAGGATTGATAATATTGATCCAGCTTTTCCGTATACGCCCTTTGAGATTATATCTGGCTGTTAAATTAATGGAATATTCATTCGATAATAGCTGTTCTTCCTGAGGAAACGTTTCATTCAATGCATTGAAAACGTCGGGTGAAAGATTTATTTTGATCAACCGGCTTAATAAGTTCCCGCCAGCGAGCACCAATAAGAACCCCAGCGCTGTTACGGCCATATACACGATAGCAACCGTTTTAATGTCCGTTTGCCAATGCAGCAACCAGTTGCTGGCAAAATAAACCATTGCACCAGTTAACAGATATACAACAATCGTATTGCGTTTAAACCGCTGATCTTTTTTCCCTTGTGCACCCATTAATGAAATACCCAGCAGCGCTATCGCAATGCATTTGGAAAAATAAGAACTACTAAATAACCCTGTACGTATGATGTTCGTGATAAGCCTGTCGGATATCATGCTTCGCAGTCCCCATTGAACAAAGGCTCCGTAACAGTAATAATAAAAATGCAGCAATAAAATTACAATGCTGGCTAACCTTGTCAGGTCAAGTATTTTCCTGAGCCCCTGTTCATTCTCCCCGGTATGTGACATATAATTTGTTTATTATTTTATAAATCAGGTTTCTTTCTTTTCCTTTTTCGTTTCTTTTTCAATAAGCTATTGGGTGCATCATATTGTTGTTTCGTCTGAAACAATGCTTCAGCCAAACATTCTAACCTTACAGCAACAATGTCCGGCTTCTCTTCCTGTTTCTTCACTCCTGTTCGCTGCTCTAATGGGGTGCTGGTGTTATTGGTTGTTTCCTCCCTTTGTTTGAATGAATGCCCAGGTGAATTTGTAAGCCTGCTCTGCAGGGCAGCTGCACTGTAACTCTTACCCAAATCACTTCCATTGAAGACAACTTTATTTTGGTTGTCAACGAATGTGATACCGTACAGCCGGCCTTCTGCGTTCTGGCGTAGCAGCGTGTAAATATTTTTGCTTTCCAATTGCACTGTTAACTCCTTTAATGTAACTGGCTGCTTAAAAAGACAATCATCGAGCTTCGCCCGCACAAAAGCTTTTACATTTTCTTTGACGACCTGATTTGCCATCATTTTCTTTTCCAGGTTGTTCAACGTGGGCTCGCAACCAATCAAACTTGCTTTGATTGGAACCCCCACTTTATTGCCATTGTCATCAAGAACCCGGTAAACCAATCCACGGTGCTTAAAAATCCTTCCCTCTTCTTTGCCACGATCAGCAATTACATTGTATTGACGTAAAGCGGCGTTGAATTCTGGGAGCGATCCAAACTTGTATTGGTTAAAAATCATTGTAACAATATTTGCAATAGCTTTCTTGGTTTCCGATTTACCATATACCAATTTCACAGGGTTCACCGGTTTAGTTGAAAGCAAGATGTGTTGCTGTTTCTCTGCTTTTAACAGGCCGTATTCTTTTTCGATTTCCTTCCTCGCTTTTTCAGATTGATTCCTGCCGATGTTGTGCGTATTGATCCGGCTGCCATCAGGTTGAATCGTCGTACTTACAATGTGAATGTGCGGATGCCCGGCATCTTCATGTTTATAGACCAGGAATGGCTGACGGCCAAATCCAATTTTGTTCATGTATTTGTCAGCAATAGCAATTAGCTTTTGATTGCTGTGTTTTTCTGATGGATCAAAATTCAACGACACGTGCAATGTTTTTGTAGTTGCTCTTTCGTTCAACACGTTCAACCTTTCAAGGCCTGCCAGTTTCTGATAGAAATTCATATCGTTTGCTTCTTTGAGGTATCCTGCTGCATGCAGGCAAATGGCGGTCTTCTTCTGCACTTTCTTTTCGTTGTAGTTGAGTGCAGCTATAACACTTTTCGGCATTGTTATTTTTGCGACCATTGTTCATAGAGTTGGTTCACCTTGCAATTGATTTGTGCTGTTTGCGTGATGAACGCCTGGTGAAGCTGATCATACTGTTGCACCCAAATTCTGAATTCCGGTATTTTTTCAAGCAAGTGAAGTTTGTGTACAGCCTGGTTGAAATTATTACCCATTGCACCCAACTCTTTTTTTAGCTCAAGCATAGATTCCAAAAAATCATCTGCAGACTGGTTGCGGTATTTTACGAGCACAGGTTTTTGCAAACTGAGTTTTCGTAAATAAGTGCTCAGGTATTTTTCGGTGGTGCGTTTCCTGATTTTTTCAGCCGCTTCGAATTCGGAAGCATTCATCCTTACCACTACCATTTTATTCCTTACCCCGTTTTCTTTCTTCTTCATGGCTTGTAATTTTCTGATTCGATACCCCGAAACGACTCCGGAGTGAAGGGCAAGATGACCCAAACGTATAACGTTTGTACATCTTGCCATGTGCAAGACCTGGCACATTATTCCTTAGTCTTTCTGATAATATTGTTCATCAATGAAACCATCACATTATTAGTTTTCACAGCCTCAACTTCATTTCAAAAAATGATGAAATTCCAATTTGTATTAGCTGTAACTTTTGTTCCTTATTAAAGATAAATTTTATAGCATCCTATTATAGAAGCTGACCATACTTTAGCCATGCGGGAAAATGCGTTGCAAGCAATCTTTCAAAATCATACATTCGCACGATGGAAATGAAGGAAAACAGCGCAGATTTGTATCAAATAATATTACCAGATCAACGAACCTTTGCTTATAAAATTGAACCCTATGAACTTACCAATTTCTTGGGTGCACAAGTGGCGGTTTTACAGGAATATTCTATTCAAAACAAGGCAGGAGAAATTTATAAGTTGTATAAAACAGCTGAAGGCAACTGGTATGATATTGCCGAAGAAATTGAAAGTGCCAGAAATGTTTTATTGAGAATGCTAAAAAGCGCTATTGACAAAAACGAAGGGTATTAACTCGATTTTTCTTCAGGTTGTTTCTGATATATTTCCAATTGGGTCAGAAGCGATTAAAGCATTCAGGTACGCTACTATATACTGGTTGGTAATTCGTTCCTGCTCCAGTCTTTTATTGTTAGATTGAAGAAATCCATACATGATGGATTCAGCCTTATTCAAATTGGTGAGCGGCAATTTTCTATAAACTGATCTGACACTGAATCGTTCAAACGCTTTAAAGGTTTGCATATTCATTAAGAAACTTGCAGCGTGCGGGTAGTATTGCCGGATAATATTCAACATTTCGAAGCCGGCAGCATCCATATCAAACCAGCAATATAGGGCGGCATTGGAGAGCCACGGGATATGTCTGGTCATCCTGCTTTTGAAACCTTCTCCAAAAATAGCAACAGCGTTTTTGACTTTAGGAAAAGACAGGAAACAGGCCTTATTTTCGATAATAAAAACCCTTTCAGGAAGCCAATTCAAAAGCGCGGAATCATCAAGCGTTAATGCAAGTTCATTAAACCCCAGCACCGTTTTAAGACTGTCATCCAATATTCTGATTTGCGTATAGACGTTCGGTTTTTTTATATAGTACCTGGCCTGGAAATCATTTTCGTCGACATCAATCCAGTCAGCAGGTAGGATCATATCCAGTATTTTTTTAAGCGGCGCCCCGTTGTCTTCAATAAATTTAGAATGTACTTCGACAGGCAGTTCCCTGATGAAAAGGTTGTGCGGTGGTTGATGCTGCTCAAAATACTTACAGACCTTGATTAGATCTGGCAAAATCTCCGCGTGTGTTAAAAAGAAAGCCGGGTTTTCTTTCGTCCATTCTTTCAGTTGCGGAAATTCCACGTAAAACTTTTCCTGTGCTTCCTGAATCCGTGAATAGTCTTTGGTTCTTTTGGTGCAGTAAAGAAAATCTTCAAATGTTTCGACATAAATTTTTGCCGGAATTTTTTGCCTGCTGCCATCAATCAGTTTTTCCTTCCATTCCACTGAATAGCCCTTTCCTTTCTCAGATTTTGATTGTTGGTACAATGGAACAAGGGCTGCCTTTAATTCGCTGTAGCTGGTGCCGGCCAGTGATTTATTAGCAGGTATTGTCAAAGGAAAAACAGCATCCCCTTTTGCAACGGCAGTCACAATTTTTAAAAACTGCTTGTTTAGCTTATCAAAAATATCTCGGGTAGTTATCATTCTTTGCTCTCGGCTAACTGTTTAAAGCTTTCTTTCTTCTCGTAGTACTCATCCATGGTAAGATTGTATACCACAGAATTTTTCTTATTCCTGATTTCTACAAAATGTACCGCACTTATATAAGGTTCAGCTATGTTTATCTTATCCAATGGCGTCACTACTAAAATCTGTAGGTTTAACTGGGCGCAAAATTCCATCAGGAATTGGCTTTTCTCTGGATCCAGTTTACTGAACGCTTCGTCAACCGTGATAAATCGTAGGCTTTTGTGTTGTTTTCCCTGCTGGAAAATTCCAAACTGGTGCGCAATCGCCGCTCCTAAAATAGCATAGGTAAACTGTGCTTTCTGGCCACCGGAATAACTGGCGGTATTGTCATGGTACTGGCCTGCTTTATTTTCAGCTGAAGAATATTCGCGGGCACTAAAAACCAGCCAGTTTCTTACATCGGTTACTTTTTTTCTCCATGCTTCTTCTTTCTGAAGTTCCGTGATCAGTTCCTTGATTTTTTTAAACACTTCCTCGCGCAGGCTTTCATCCTTTTCAATATTAAAATCGAGTGCATTAGGTATAGAGGCGTTTAGCTGACCCCTGAAAATATTGATTTCGTTCTCACCCCTCAGCTGCCTGCACTCCAACTGCAGATACGTATCCGGATTTTTGTTGAAAGTTATTTTCTTCAGCGGGATGTTTAACTCTTCTACCATATCCTCTATCTTGTTCAATTCATTGTTCAACCATGCCCGGTAACTGGTCAGGGAATCCAGCATACTTTTATCCATATAGTCCCTGAACCTCCTTTTATGTTCAACCAGTCTTTGCGTCTGAATGGTTTTATACAAATCTTCCAAATCTTCAAGACCCGTTAAGTCTGGCTTAATGTTTAATACATCTCCGCTCCAATTAGCAAATTCATTGGTGACTTTATCACCAGGATTTATAAAAGTAACAATGAGGCCTGTTGTTTCTAATTCGAGCTTATTAACAGCACTGCCAGCATTCTTTTGCCTGGCTTTTAATTTAAGAAAAGTCTGCGTGGAAAGTGTGTCCATTTCCTGCAGGTTATGGGGATCGAGCGACCCAATTTCTTCTTCAGCAAAAAAACCAGCAATGACTTGTTCTGCTGATGCCTGCAGACCATCAAAATTGATGGAAAGTTTGCGGCGATTTTTTTCATTGAATTCATTGTCGAGCCTGGTAAGGTGTTTAATAATACCGTCACGTTTATCCTGTGCCTCTTCCAATTTTTCATCTACTTCGGCTATCTGCCTGACAATCGTTTCATAAGGACCGGAAGATTTTTTTAGTTCCTGCACCTGGCGGGTGAGGGCGTTTATTTTTTCAGCATGTTGCATCCAGTCGATGTCATCGTAATTTTTCACTTGCACCATTTGCGTAATGCACTGCAATTTTGCCTGCAACGCAGCAATCAAAGGTGTGATTTCCGCAATTTCTCCAGCAAGCTTCGTATGTGCTTTTTCTTCCTGATGCTTCTCTTGTTGCAAGTATTCAATGGTTGCTTTGTTATCCCAGCCCAGACGATACCTGGACTTATTCCAGCGTCCGGGGCGATCGTCTTTTTCATGGCGGTTTATATTTCGCATTAAACCATTTGATGTGATTGCTTTCGGGGATCCATAAAATACATCCAAATCATCTGTGCAATGATAATTAAACCTGTCAAGCAAAGTCGTTTCAACCCATTTAGTATGTTCAGAATCTTTCAGTTCCACTTTATTTACAAGGGCATCATTTTCTGATGGCCATCGCACGAGGCTGTTAGATGCCTTACGATCCATTTTGAGGTACACCAGTTTAGTCTGCATATCATTGTTATAAATAAAATGATTGGCTGCTTTACTGAATTTTTCAGGAACCAGAAGCTGCATCGCAAAACTGTGCAATAACTTTTCGATGGAATCTTCCCATTGTTGTTCTGACGCTTTTACTTTGATTAGCTCACCGATAAAAGGTAATTCCTCTTCTGAAATTTCAAGTATATCCACCAGGCGCTTTCTGGCGTTGATCAGATCATCCGGGATCCGGTTTTTTCGGCTCAACAGGGAGGTTATTTGTAGTTGCAGATTTTCTATTCCTTTATATATCGCTTCCTGGGCAATCTTCAGACGTAATTTTTTTTCGGCAAGCGTTTCTGCTTCTGATGGAACGGTGCGGTTTAATGCAATGATCTTATCGTAATTTGTTCTGAATACCTCCTTATCAATATCCGTATCCAGTTTCAATTGTGCACACAGTTCGGCATATCGTCCGTTCGCAACATTTTTCCGGTTTCGCTTTTCTGTTTCATTGTCGATATCCTTGCTGAGTAAAGCAATCTGGCTATCAATGTCCAGGGCAGCCCGTTGCGTGATTAACTGCTCCTTTTCAGACTCGAGTTGTTTAACTGTGTTGGAAATTATTTCTTTGTCTTTTTCCCCTATTTCGATATCGAGTTCAAGCCTGGTGATATCTTTATCCAGGAGTTCATATTCGATTTTGCCCAGAAAAAAAGGCATTTGATCTTCAATAAAATCAAGCGTGGCCTTTTTTGTGCGCAATTCCGTCAACCTTTGCTTATTCTCAATCACCGGGGTTAACAACTGCAATTGTTTTTCATCCTTCTGGATAGCCTTATGGCTGATTAATAAATCGCTATAGTGGGTGTATAAACTTTTAAATTGTTCTTCTGCATGGGCTTCTTCGAGCATTTCCTGGCGAATGAAATTGGTGAGATCGCCCAGCACTTTTATGCCGACAGTCTGGTTAAACAATGAAAGGGCTTTATCTTTCAAACCGAATAATTCACTAAAACGGGCGGCATATTCTTTAAAGCTATTATAGATTTCCGTTTTCAGAAACTGCTTTGTCAATTTTTTCTTCCAGTCGCCTTTTAAATCAAAATGGCCTTCACCAAAATGGTCTTTAATATTTAATGGGTAGGGAGAAACGATGAATACTTTTTGTATGCCCCCGTTGCCAAACCACCTGACCTGAACAAGGCTTATCGTATGCTGTGTGGCGGAATTTTGAAAACATGCCAATAAAACTGAATATGGATTTTCAGCTTTGGTACGCAGTTGTTCTGTTTTGGATTTTTCTTCCGTTTCAGAAAATGTTTTGCCGTAATAGCCCCAGAAATAAGAATTCTCATCGCGTTCCTTTTTGGTTTCTGCACCTGATGATTGATTGTAAAATCGCTTATTGGTCGGCACCATTAATGTGAGCAGGGCATCAATCAATGTTGTCTTTCCACTGCCATTTGCACCGGTCAGCAATGAGGTACGTCCATCAGGTTGCAACCTGTATACTTTACCGTTGAAAGTTCCCCAGTTAAATATTTCCAGGGTCCGCAAACGATATCCGTTGTCGGAATTATTACTACTGAATAGTGTTGACATAGCCGCTTAACTTATTCTTTATTTCTTCCAGTTTGTCATTGCTGATAAAAGCCCTTATTATCCGCTTCACTTCATATTGGTTATTATCCTTATTGGCCGCATCTTCCCGGTTTAACTTTAAAATGCCAACATTAATGAGGCTGGTGATAGGTCTTGACAATTCCTTCCACAATTTGCTTTTATTGGTTTGCTCCTTATAAAAAAGCTCAATCCTTTCTTTGATTTCCTTTTGGGTAAGAAAATATTTTGTGCCTTCACTTCGTACATCAAACTCTTCCAGTCCTTCCCGTAATATTACACACAACAAAGTGGCTTCATAGCTGATTGCCTGCTTTTTCATCAGCCGGGGCAAGGGGTTCTCATCCGTCTCATCTGTTTCGGGTTGCATCACCCTTGCAAAACCATCTGCCTCATTTATCAGCAATTCCATTCCAATTTTTCCAAAGTATTCCTGTATGGCAGACTGCCAGCCAAGCAACTCACGCCAAATAACCTTATCATCCGCATATACCGGCCCCTGTAGCAATTTGATTATTACAGCTGCGTAGACAGCTCTTGTGTGTTTTATTTCCATATCATTGTTTTAACGGACGTGTATAAATAACCATTGGTATTTGCAGCTTTCTATCCCCAATCATTATAGGTTCTTTGGCATCCTCAAGAATAATATGCTGTGTGCCTGAAGTTGCAATGGAAAAATAACCGACAACTTCACTTAAGCCGTTTTCGATACCATATTCATCTACAATTTCTTTTAAAGTAACCTGATCCCTCGTGTCCAGCATGGTATCAATTCTTTGCTGTAATTTTTTTCGGTCAATAGTGAACTGATCAAACAGGATTTTAAAATCTGCTTCCCCTTCTTCTTTTGTGCCATCAGGAAACAACACTTTTGTCAGATCATCCTTTTCTTCGCCGGGTTCCCACCTGTCAAAGAGATTAATAAACGGTTCGTCCTCTATGGCAATAAACTCTTCCTCTTTGATTTTTATATCTGTTAGCGTGTACGCCATTTGCCTGATGTCACCAATTAATTCCATCGCCCTTCGTCTTTCTAAAAGGTTTTTTTCAGAAAGTACGCGGCTTATTTTTTCACTCAGTTTTCTATTGGACTCAATGACTTTTCTTCCGGAAACATGCAGGTAACGCTTGAGGTGTTTCAAAAACCTGTCATTGCTGTAATCAATGTCATGTTCATTCAACAGCTGGTATAATCTTTCAGTGAGTTGGGTAAATTCCTGTTGCTTGCGTTCATCCATTAAGAATTCCCAGAAAGCTTTAAAGCTTTTGCCCTGTGGCTTTTGTTCAATCTCGTCGAGTGCATCCAGCGCAAAAACAAGCAGTGAACCTTTTGCAATATCTTTTTCTGTGTATTTCCGTTGAATATCTTTGCGGATTTGTTCAAAGTTTTGCTCTACTTCACTGAAGTCGGCCAGGAGTTCCCTGGCCATCTTATTGAGATCATAAAACTGTTCTTTGATTTCGGTGTCGTCAAAAACAGAGGGCTGCATGCCGGTTTTTAGTAAATTTATTTCGTCTTCTATGGCCCACTTCTTTTTTTCCAGTTCCTGTATCCTTGCTTCCCTGTTTTCATTGGTTTGTTCTATCATTTTTTGCAGTTTAAAGAAGATATCCTTAAACCGGCTATTGGTGCCAACAAAATCCCTGGGTTGCAAATCGCCCAACCATTTTAGGACCTTTAAAGTGTCTGGTGTCAATTCATGCAAATCTTCGCCTTCATCATTGGGGTATTTTCTCAGATACCCGGTATTGCTCCATTTATCAATATACTGGGCGGCTTTTACGGAGAAGTCATCAAAGAGGGTTATCTCTTCCAATTCATCGTCTTTCTCTTCGTAGGAAATCTCCTCCATATATCCTTCCAGTTTACTGCGCAGTTCGCTGTTTGACAGGGTAGTTGTATTCGTTTCTGCAAAAACCTTATGGAAAAATGACAATATGAAAGCGGCATTTTTAGCCCGTATCAGCAGCAAAGGTTTGGCAGATTTAAAATGTTGCTGAATTTCTTCAAAAGTCATAGTCCGAAAGTAGGGTTTTTGCCCAAAAAATGAAACTAAAGGCAGGAAAAGGGCTACAATAGCCCTTCGTCTGCGAAAGAATAGTAGCCTTCGGCGCTGATAATGATGTGGTCCAGCAGTTTAATATCAAGGAAGCTGGCCGCAATTTTAATTTTTTGCGTCAATTCATAATCAGCCTGGCTGGGTTTTAAATTGCCGCTGGGATGATTGTGACATAAAACGATGGTAACCGCCATCGATTTAATGGCAGCTGCAAGTATCACGCGGGGATCTGCAACGGTGCCTGTAATACCGCCGGAGGATACTTCGTAGACACCAGCTACCCTGTTACCACGGTTCAGCAATAAGACTTTGAATTCTTCCTGGAATTCAATACGGTTATGGTTCCATACATGTTTCAGCAATTCATACAGATCGCTGGAAGATTTAATCATTGGTCTTTCGGAAGCTTTTACTTTGGTCCTGTACACCAATTCTACTTCTGTCACTTTTGTCCATGCCGGTTGAATCATTTCGTTTTCCATAATGTAATTTTTAATGGTGGTAAATTAATTATGGAACCCTGCCTGCCTTTTGGCGATCAAGGCAATGAAGCAACGGAATAAATAGCGCAGCGGTTTATGCCGGAATTTCATTGCCGCTACAGAAGCTAAAAGGCGACCTTTGTGGGAGAATTAATGAAGAAAAATCTTTTAACTATTTTAGAACAACAAACGGATAATGAGAAACTACATGGATTTATTATCAGAACTCAAGCAACATGGGATCGAAGCGCAAGATGGTGAGTTTTATGATTATAGAGATTTGCCATTGGAAACTGATTTTAATATGTTTTATGAATTTTGTCAATCCTATCTTGATCGGGATGATCTCGAATTTGACATAAAGCCCGCAAGATTTTACTATAACACAAACACCGATGTTAACGGCCTTGCATATGTAAAAAACAAATTCAACCTTGTTGAAATATATAAAGGGACAATTTTTGGCCTTAAGGATTTTTTTTCCTCCAAAAAAGACTTATTTAATAAGGAACCCCTTGAGGAATACAAACATCTTACTATTAAAGACGGTATTGAGCCTGACCATTTTCTTTTCCAGTATGTCACACTGTATTTTCTTTATCACGAAGTGGCTCATTTGATTCAGCGAAGTAAAGGTTCAAGTGATTATAAGGAATTTGCCGATATTAAATGCGAGGGGGGAAATGTGGTAATTCAGCACATCAGAGAGCATGACGCAGATTGGTTTTCCGCTAATCAAATTGCATTTCATATAGTTGCCTATTCGGATAAAATAAGTGGGGCTGAAAAGTATAAAAGTAAAGCTGATTTGGAAGCACTTGCCGCACTTTCGCTGGCTGGAATTTATATGTATTTTATAAGACGAGCAAAGTCATATTCGAAAATCTATTTTCAAGAATTTTGTCATCCGCATCCATCAGTTAGGTTAAGCTACATGGTTATTTACCTTCTGGACGCACTGGATGCAAATATTTCATTTGAATTAGACAAAGGCTCTGTACTTAAGAACGCCATCCGAATAAGCGAAGCATTAATGAACGAACCAGGCAAGAATATTATTGAGGAGTACAGCTTGCAACTTTACTCGGAAATTAATAACGTCGAAGCATATATACGTACAATTAGAAATAATTCAGAACATTACCCTTACACTGCTGTAAAAGTATTGAACCCATAAATCGAATTTTCACAATAACTCAAGCTGCCGCACCATCAAGTGCGGCAGCTTTCCAGGCTTTAACAATCTGTTTAAATAAGGGGCAAACACAACGTTTGCCCCTTGCCCAATCTTAAAATTCCGCCATTAGACCCTTTGCAAAACTCTCACAAAGATTAAAGGCTTTTTGCGTTTTCAGTTGCGCAGTGCCTCCGTATAATAAAGATTTTATTTTTGCTTCATCATTTTTATAGTCCTTTACATTTTGGAAATAACCAGTAATTGAATTGTAAGCCCCAAATACCGTCCCTTTGGTTGTTTCGGTTGCCTGTGTTGGACTGGCCGTGTTGTATTCGAAAACATTATCGCACATATTTTTAAAACAAGTAGATAATTCATCCAACTGTCCTGCCTGGATATTGCGCAATACTTCTTTATTGGGAACCATTGCCATTTGAATCAGCTTTTGTACTTCCTTATCTGTAATGCGAACGTTTGCCCAATGATTAAAAATTTCTTCCATCTGCACGGATAGATTATTAGCAATCCCCATTATTTTGTGTGCTTCTGCCAAACGGTCTTTGGCGTTTTCCGTATGCCTTATTTTAATACTGTTTGAACAATTGTGCAAGGCTGCATTGAGTGTATTGTTGCACACAATGCGCGTAGGAGTAAAAGCGGCGGTAATGCTGCCAAATCCATCGTGAGAAGTAGTCAGGAATAAATATTTTTCAATCAAATCATCGCTGCCTACTTTAATATAGCCGGGCAATTTTGCAGTAATAAAAATGCGTTCGCCTTTACCTAAAGCGCCCGCGGTTTCATACTGGATGCCTTCGCCGCCAACAATCGCATCAAAGAAACTGAAAGCATCCACGTTTTGCACTACTTCATAATCCTTACCAACAACACCTAAGACTGCTTCATTGTCTGTTCTGACGGTGGCGTAAAAATTGGGAACTTCTATTTCAGGTATTTTGATTTCTACCGCCTCATTGGCTGCTTCGTTTTCGTTATCAAACGTGAAAAGTTTTCTTTTTTCCACGGTATAATCCAATCCTGCAAACTTTAAAGCGTCTGCGCTATTTGGATAATCCTGCACGATTTGTCCAAGTCCGTGCCACGGCTTTTCTTTTACTGAAAAGAAACTGTGTTGTTGCCTGTCTTCATTGAAATAAATATTGTGTGCCATGATGATTGAATTTATAATTTGAAAAAATAAATTGGAAAATGGGCATCAGCATTTTGCCAATGCCCTTTTACTGTTTGTTTTAAAAAGGCAGATCTTCTGCAGTTGTTGCCGCTGGTTCGTTGTCTGCCATCACCGGGGTTTCATTTCTTGCAGTTCCGCTACCATGAAGTTTGATGGTGTTTACATGTAAGGTTAAAGTTGCTTTGGGTTCGCCATCTTTTGCCTTCCATGCATTCACGCCGATACGCCCCTGCAACTCTACCAGTTTACCTTTGGTTAAATACGGCGCTATGGCAGTATTAACCCAATAATCACACTGTACATAGGTGACTATTTTAACGGGTTCGTCTTTGCCTTTAACGCGGTAGCTGTCATTGATGGCTACGCTAAAATTCACGACCTGACGATCATTTTGCAGGGTACTGATTTTTGCATTTCCTGTTAATCTTGCTGTCATTTCCATAATTGTATGTATTAATGATTAATAAACAAGGGTGAGGTTGTGCGCAATGGTTTCGGTAAGGCGGTGTGCTGGTGTATGTTTCTTAATGAGGTAATACACCATCAGATCTGCCTGCTGGTGAATTACCCAGGCCGAAGCAAGGGATTTGGAACGGCTCAGTTTTTTGGTGGTTTGAATTTTCCGGGAAAGCCGTATCAGTGCTGAAAGGTGCTGTTTCTGCATACGATTTGTTTTTATTGTAAAAAATGGAAGAACCCGGCATGCGCCTCGTTCGTTCTAATCGTAGCAACCCGGCCTTGAAACAGGCTTTGGCAAAAGCAAGGTTTTTATGAAAAAGAATACTACCCACAACAACAAAGCCTCCTTAGAGGAGGCAGCTAATGGGTGGAGATTGTTTTTTAAAAACCCGTGGCCAGTCCCGCCCCGGCTGTTTGGCGGGACGCAGACCTTGCTTTAGCGCAAAGGCTGTCAAGAAATTCGCTGGCGATAAGGATGAAGGAGTTTTATAACGACATTATCGGTAAGAGAGAAAATTACATTTATGTTTTATTATGCTGAGGAAAAACATAGTCGTTGGCCTTACTTCCATTGCCATGCCGACTGGAGGCGAATCAATATCTTTCATTACACCTATTGGCTACATCTAGGTTTATCTGTCCCGGACCACAAGTCAGCTTCAGGACAAGAATCTGTACTTGAGTTAATAAAAAATAATTCAATGCATGCAAAGCGGTATCCTCAATGAAAAATCAAACTTGCGTTTTGCCTAAGGGCTATACTGCCTAAAAGGTTACACTAATAGCTATTAAACCATTAACATTATCGTCTCTTACATCACTTACACTCCCGCAATTGACGTGAAAAAGACGAAAAAAAATGCGACTACCTTTCGGTAAATCGCATTATAACCAAGACCACTGCAGAACTTAAAGTTTTATAAATCCACTCCAACACTTAAAATAAATTGTTCCATACTTAAAGGTTTGTTTTCAGAAAAGTATTCTGTTGTTTCTTATAGACTAGTTCATCTAAAAAAAATTATCATTACAATTGCTGATTTTTTTGTTCGTTTAAAGCATCTATAACTGCCCGCATGTAAGCTCTTACACACTCTTTTGACATATTTTCTATTACGGATGACTAAATAAGATCACTGTGTATTTGTCACATCGAGTATCGTGAAAATACGTTTACCTGCTGGAACAGTCCATTTAAATTTTTGGCCTTTCTTGAATCCTATCAAGGCTGTTCCAATAGGAGCCATAATTGATATCCTTTTCTTTTTAATATCTGCTCTATCAGGAGTTACAAGCATTAACTCAATAATTTCGTCTTTATCTTCGGCTTTTAATGTCACCATAGAATTAAGCCGGACTACGTCCTTTGGAAAATCATTTTTATCTACAAGTTTCGCCTTTTTTAATTCGGCTTGCAGTTCCTCTGCATTTCGCCTGTCAAAGGTAGATTTTCCGTATCCACCTTGCAGGTACGATAACAACACATTATAATCATCCTTTCTAAGAACTAATTGATTATTTAATTTTTGCATAATAATTTAATTTAACAATAATTGAAATTTTTGCTGGACTTTCTGATCACTTTTTTTACGTAAATATATTTCTTCGAAGGTTTTTACAGTCTGCTCGTCCGTTCTTCGAAAAAATCTTGAGGCCCGGATATCATGAATACCAGAAAATGCGCAAGCCTCCATCATCTCTTTGGTCGCTTTGATTGTATTCAAATGAAAATTGAATACCCGCACCGACTTGTTTGCTGGATCCAAACCTTTGTACAATTTAGGATCTTGCGTAGCCACTCCAACCGGGCATCTTCCGCTATCACAAATAAGTGCCTGAATGCAACCGAGTGAAAACATCATACCCCTGGCACTATAACAAGCGGAGGCTCCCAATGACAGCGCTTTAAGCAAATCAAATCCGGTTATTATTTTACCCGCTGCGATGATTTTAATATGTTTTGAAAGATCAAATGCTTCCAATGTTTGTTTTACAAAAGCCAGCGCTTCGTACAATGGCATACCTACATGATCGGTAAATTCCAATGGTGCAGCACCAGTACCCCCCTCGCCACCGTCGACAGATATAAAGTCAGGGATATAACCGCTTATTTTAATTGCTTTGCAGATATCCATAAATTCTTGCCGGTCGCCAATACAAATTTTAAACCCGACAGGTTTCCCATCTGAAAGTTCGCGAAGCAGATGGATAAAGCGCACCAAACCCTCTGGCGTGTTAAACGCTGTGTGACCTGCAGGAGACTGCACGGTTGTTCCGGCCCGGACTTGCCTTATAACGGCTATCTCGCTGGTGTTTTTTTCTGCGGGTAAAATTCCACCGTGACCAGGTTTAGCGCCCTGCGATAATTTCAACTCAATCATTTTTACCTGGGTGCGAACTGCATTTTCACGAAAAGCCTGGGCGCTGAATGCTCCAATATTATCGCGGCATCCAAAATAGCCGGTTCCAATTTGCCAAATAAGATCACCCCCTCTTAGGTGATAGTCACTAATGCCTCCTTCACCCGTATTGTGTGCAAAATTTCCCAGCCTTGCCCCTCCGTTTAAAGCAGCAATGGCAGTTTTACTCAACGCACCATAACTCATGGCGCCAATATTATAGATACTTGCATAATAAGGCTGCTTGCACAAATGATTGCCTATCCAAACCCGCAAATCTTCATCTTTTAATTTGACAGGAAAAACAGAATGTGCCATCCATTCAAAACCAACTGCATTTGGATCGTTTTGCATTCCAAAAGCTACTGTTTGCCTTTCATTTTTGGCGCGTTGATAAACAATTGATCGCTGGCGCCTGTTAAAAGGTTTTCCATCCATGTCAGATTCAAAAAAATACTGACGTATTTCTGGCCGGACAGATTCAAAAAAATACCGCAAATAACCTATCACGGGAAAGTTTCTCAAAATGGCGTGTTTCTTTTGCCGTACATTCACAATTGCGATTAATAATAATGGCAAAGTGATAAGAAGAAACCAATATACATTCACCTTTCCGGTAAATCCTGCCTTAATTACAATAACATTTATTAAAATCAGACAGGCTATAATAATCCTGCTAGCCGGAATACTATTTTTAATCTTTAGCATAGCAATTAAATTTAAAAGTAAAACTAATTATCACCTTGCAATCCGGGAAGCATTACAGATGAACATTACCAAGCACAATTTAATTGCAGATACCTGCAATCATATAGATAACCCGGGCATTAAAATTTCGAAGCTATAAACTAGTTTATAACCATACATCTTCTATAACAAATAAAACAATTCGCAAATCCGGTGTGAAAGATTTATCGTTTCAATGATTTATCCAAAATGTCCCATGATCCAACCACTTTTATAGAAGTTGAATATGGCATGGAAAAAAATACCGGTAATTTACTATTACCTAGTAATTGCATCGTTCTGTAAAAAAATGAAATGAAATGTAGACCGGAACCCCGGCCTGGTTGAATATAAGACCGGGGATTACTTATGAAAGTCTTTACAAGTAGGAAAAAAATTCAATTTTGTATTGAATTCTGAGCAGGTAAAGCCTGTACAAAACTCCGTTTGAAGTGTTGCTTGCTTGATAAAATTTTTAACTATATACTTATCTATCCCTGGCATATGTCAAAGTTAAGCAATTCCTATTGGGAAAAAGCAAATTTGGTTCCCTTTAATTTGTTAAAAAATAATATGTAATTCATCCGGCGCTTGCGCTTTTTTTTAAGTTACGCCTCAATCTTTGTTCAACCTTTTCAATCATGACCTCAAAAAGTTTGTCTTTTATTTTGTTTATCTTTTTTTTATTAAAAAATTCATGTCATGCATGATCCATTATTGTTCACGATCTAAGAATTGCCTTAATACGTATTGCAAAATTCCTCCATGACGATAATATTCTATCTCGATATTTGAATCCATTCGGGCAATTGCCTGAAATGTTATTTGCCTGCCATCTTCTTTTTGGGCAATCACCTGCACCTTTTTTAAAGGTTTAATGTCCTCTGCAACTCCTGTTACGGTAAATAATTCATTTCCAGTAAGGCCCAATTTTTCAGCGCTATCACCCATTATATATTGAAGTGGCAAAACGCCCATTCCTACTAAATTACTCCGGTGAATTCTCTCATAGCTTTCTGCAAGTATTGCCTTAATGCCCAGTAGAAATGTACCTTTAGCAGCCCAATCTCTGGAAGATCCACTTCCATATTCTTTGCCTGCCAAAACAATCAATGATGTCTGATTTTCTCTATATTTTACTGAAGCATCAAAAACCGACATTTCTTCACCGCCAGGCAAATAGCGGGTATAGCCACCTTCTTTTTGCGCCAGCTTATTTTTAAGCCGGACATTAGCAAAAGTACCACGGATCATAACTTCATCATTTCCTCTTCTTGACCCATACGAGTTGAAGTTTTCCTTTTTTACACCCTGGCTTATCAAATATTTGCCCGCTGCTGAAAATTCATTAAACTGACCTGCAGGAGAAATATGATCTGTAGTGATGCTATCGCCCAATACCAGCAAAACCCTTGCATTCCTGATGTCCTCCAGTGATTTTGCCTTATCCGAAATATTATAAAAGAAAGGGGCTTCTTTGATATAAGTTGAATTATCATCCCATTCATATAATGTATCACCAGGTATGATAAGTTTCCGCCATATTTCATTGCCTTCAAATATTTCCGCATAACTTTCAGCGAAATCTTTAGGAGAAAGTACCTGGTTCATCAGCTCATGAATTTCATTGTCGGTAGGCCAGATATCTTTCAGATAAACAGGCTGCCGGTTGGGATCGAAACTAATGGGTTCATTGATAAGGTCAATATCAACCCTCCCTGCTATGGCATAAGCTACTACCAGCATCGGCGACATCAAAAAATTCATCCTCACCTGCGGATGTATTCTTGCTTCAAAATTCCTGTTACCCGATAGCACAGAAGCCACAACAAGATCATGCTCATCAACTGCCCTTGCAACAAAAGTTGGCAAAGGACCGGAATTGCCAATGCAGGAAGTACAGCCGTAACCTACTGTATGAAACTGCATTGCTTCCAGGTCATCTAACAAATCTGCTTTTTCAAGATAATCTGTTACTACTTTTGAACCAGGCGCCAAAGAAGTTTTCACCCAGGGTTTAGTTCTCAATCCATGTTCTCTTGCCTTTCTTGCGACCAAACCTGCGCCTACCATTACAAATGGATTCGAGGTATTCGTACAGGAAGTGATTGCTGCAATAGCAACAGCACCGTCAGAGAGCATAAAGCTTTCTTCTCCAATCGTTACCCAAACATTTTTCATTCCATTTACAACCGTTTTTTCAATTTCCGGCTCGGCATTTAGTTCGGGTGTAATTTGTTTTATAGGTTGACTACCGCCCTCGGCCATCCAACGGCTTAATTGCTTTTCTTCTGAATATTTACGGCCATACGTTTTATCTAAAAGGCCAATAAATTCAGATTTAAAATTCTTTAATAAAATTTTATCCTGTGGTCGTTTGGGACCAGCAACAGCAGGCTCGATTGTCGAAATATTCAGATCTATGATATTAGTGTAGGTAATATCCTCAGCTCCTGTTCGCCAAAGCATATTAGCCCTGCAATAATCTTCTACCAATTTAATTTGCTCTTCTGAACGGTTGCTCTTACGCATGTATTCAAGCGTCTTATCATCTACCGGGAAATAGGTAATCGTGCAACCAAATTCTGGAGACATATTACCAATAGTAGCACGGTCAGGAACAGAAAGATTATCAAGGCCGGCGCCAAAAACTTCCACAAATTTTCCAACAACTCCATACTTCCGTAATAATTCAACAATTGTTAGCACCAGGTCTGTTGCTGTAGAGCCCAACGGAAGTTTACCTGTAAGTTTCAAACCTATTACTTCAGGCATAATAAAATAGATGGGCTGTCCAAGCAAAGCAGCCTCGGCTTCAATTCCGCCAACACCCCAGGCCACCACACCAATTCCGTTTACCATAGGTGTATGACTGTCGGTTCCCACTAATGTATCAGGAAATATTTCTCCATTTCTTTCAATTACCCCCTTGGATAAATATTCCAGGTTTACCTGGTGACAAATACCCATCCCTGGAGGAACCACGCTGAAATTATTAAATGATTTTTGCGCCCATTTTAAAAACTGGTAACGTTCTTTGTTTCGTTTATACTCTTCCTCCATATTGCGGGCATAGGAATATCCGGTTCCAAAATAATCAACCTGAACCGAATGGTCAATAATAAGGTCAACAGGTATTAATGGATTTATTTCATCAGGATTTCTTCCCTTCCTAGCTATTTCAGCGCGTAGTGACGCAATATCTACAACGGCAGGAACGCCTGTGAAATCCTGCATCAATACCCGGGCTGGTTTAAAGGGAATATCTTTCTCTGATCCAGCAGGTTTCCATTGAAGAATGGTTTCAATATTCTCTTTGGTTACAGTAAAATCATCAAAATTACGTAACGCGTTCTCCAGCAAAATCCGTATAGAAAAAGGTAATCTATTAATCTTATAACCGTGCTTTTCAAGCTCTGCCAGGCTATAGTAAGTGAAAGTGCCATTTTTAGTGGTCAATAATCTTTTTATATTATAAGGATCTCTGGCCATGATTATATTATTTTTTTTCTTTGATGGCTTTCGTTGGAATAATTAGTAAAGGTATGAAACTGTGAAGCAAGACATTTTCTGCTACACTTCCCACTAGTATTTTTTCCAGGCCACGCCGGCTATGAGTGCCTATAACAATTATATCAGCCTTTGTTTCCAATGCAGCGTCTAAAATAGTCTCTCCAATGACTCCACTTTTTACGATGGTTTGAATTTTTTCATCGGCTAAATATTTCTTTGATTTATCCAGGTAATCCTGTGCCACTTTCCTTAATCCGTCTTCATCATCCGTTTGAACTGAGTCAATACTATCTAAACCCCCAAATCCCATTATCGGGGAATAATTAAGAGAAGAATAAAAAGAGACATCAGAAGTTACATGCAACAAGATCGCCTGTGCATGCATAGCTTGAGCTAAATTATAACCCATTTCTGCTACTTTTTGCGCAGTTGGAGCATAGTCCAGCGCAATTAATACATTTTCCATTATCTATAATTTACGATTGAGTACTATCTGTTACATTCATTAACCAAACATTCTACCTACCTAACCATTCTTTAAGAACAAGCGCTTCATTGTGCTTTTCATCCTTTGCCCCATACACCAATGTAACCGTTCCTTTTTTAACCTGGGCTTTCAATAATGCAACCTGTTCTTTATTGTTACTAAGTTCCTGATAATATCTTTTTTGGAACTCTTTCCATTTGTCAGGGTCATGACCGAACCATTTTCGAAGCACTGTACTGGGGGCAATCTCCTTCAACCATAAGTCAACGCTTGCTTTTTCTTTTGTAAGGCCGCGCGGCCAAAGCCTGTCTACAAGGATACGTTTGCCATCTTCTTTTGAAGGCTTTTCATATACTCTTTTTATTTTCATTTTATTTCCCCCGATTTTAAGCGACCCCTGAGCTTATTTCCTCAGCAAAAATCGTAGCTCATTTTAATGTCCGTGTGCTATGCTATTTCGCGTTCAGCCAATTGCAACTGATCGGACATCTTTTGTAAATCTTTGTCAAGAATATACAAAGCGTCATTAGTTACACTTGTTCCACCGGCTATTTTAATCTTATCCAACAGGTTTAATGACAGCGTCTCTTCTTCCGTTTGTTCTTTTACAAACCATTGCATAAAATGCCAGGTTGCCCAATCTTCTTCATCAAAGCTCATTTTCACAATTTTAAAAATGGCTTTTGTATTAGAAACTTCCTGCTTAAATACCTGTTCAAAACAATTTTGGATACTTGTTGGAGGGTCGCCCGGCGCCGGTATCGTCTCAACTTTTACTTTTGCACCCCTTTCCAAAATGTATGCTACAATTTTCATCATGTGGCTGCGTTCCTCTGTTGCGTGCCTGAACAGAAAATTTGCAATGCCAGCATATCCTTCGTGAGACGCCCATGTGGCAAAAGAAATATAAACCTGGGCAGCTTCCGCTTCTCTGGTAACCTGCTTATTTAAGGCCTCCTGTATAGTATTTGAAAGTCGATTCGTTTTCATTATTTTTTATTTTATACTTAAAATAAAATTCAGCTTTAAAGTCAATTTTTCACCAAACGCTGGCTTTCCCCGTTGGTCTCTTTCTTGACATGTAAAGGCAGCACCCCGGCCATATCGCCTATTATATTCACTAGTTCCGATCCTGTGGGTATAACGATTGTAGTATTTGTTTTAAGAGACGCCTCCACTGTTTCTAATTTCTTTAATAACTGCGCATTGCCTGTAAAATATTTGTCCGCAGCTTCATTCACCAGCATGATGGCTTCTGCTTCGCCTTCGGCATGCAATACTTTTGCCCGTTTAAAACCCTCGGCTTCTTTGATTTTTGCACGTTTCACTCCATCCGCAACAGTTTCTGCGGCGGTCGCATAGTCAATAGCAGCTATTTTTTCATTCTCTGCTTTCACAACTTTATTCATCGTTTCCTGCACATCCCTGGGCGGATCTATCTCTTTTAATTCAGTTCGAACAATTATAATTCCCCAGCTTGCCGTTTCATTTCGCAAGGTATTATGCAGTTCCGAATTTATTTTTCCTCTTTCACTATTTGCCGATCTTAAAGTAAGCGTCCCAATAATATTTCTCAGGGTTGTGCGGGCAAGGTTGACAATCTGCAATTTATAATTGTTTACGTTGTATTGGGAGCTCTTCACATTTTCTTCTGTCTCTATTACCCGGAAATAAACCTGAGCATCCACGCTGGCATTAAGGTTATCATTGGTGATAATTTCCTGTGGTTGTGCATCTACCATCTGCTCAGTTGTGTTGACAATATATATCTTATCTATAAAAGGGATGATCCAGTGAAAGCCCGGATTAGCAAACTTCACATACTTACCCAATCTTTCTATCAAGCCCCTGTGGGTTGGCCGGACTATCTTTATTCCTAAAAAAAACAGGCCTGCTATTGAGACAGCAATGATTAATAAAATTTGTGTATTCATTTATTCCTCCTTTTGATTTTATTTTATACAATGGTGATTGCTTATTATTTTTATTTTCATTGTTTTATCTACTTCTTTGACAAATGATTTTTTTTGCTGGTATAAATATGACTATAGCTTTCCTGCAGTTTTTGGCCATCGGTACCCATGTGCATAAATAAACATTGCCGTTTAGATGAGCACCTGTTCTAATATCCCGACCGAAACTAATGTTATACCAGTGATACTTCACAGGCGCGCATTCAACGCACCGGCTTTACCGGCGCACTTAGTGAAAGCGTCAAAAGAAAAATTGTTTCCCGGATAGCTTTTACGCTGTGAGGAATACATTCATGCAATGCCAGCATTTGCCCTTTACTCAACTCAACTGATTGTTGATCCGTGTGAAATTGTAGCAGGCCTTCAAGCACTTGCACACTTATCATTCCTTCCGCAGTATGCCGGGCCATTTCAGCACCTTCATGCAAAGCTATAATCACAATTCGCATAGAATTGGTTTTAAAAACCGTTATGGCATTGCGCTTGCCATCCTTCCAGGGCTTTTCTCTTTTGATTTGAGCCATATAGGAAGGCAAATCAATATTGACAAGTGTAGCATCAATCATCCTATCACCTTCAGGACGTTGTGAAGTAGATTCGTTAAATTTATCTTCCATAATTTGATTTTTATTTGTTTATATCAGCATCCAACTCAATAAAATAAAATAAAATCTTTGCTGTTTACTAAAATTTCTCTTCAATCAGTGATTTGACAGCCTGATTATAAAAAGGTTTTAACCTCCGTTTAGTTCCTTAAAAGAACATGAGGTCAACACTTACACAAGGTCAAGTGTTTGCTACAAATCTCCGTTCACTGCTTAGCCGTTTTTGGCGTTTTTTCAGACTAAACCGTCTGTTCAATTTTTTTCTTTTTTATAGCGTCTATTATACTATCGTATGCTTTGATGAATTTCTCAATACCTTCAGCCTCTAATTTTTGAGTCAGCGCATCAATATCAATATTGCCACTCTTAAGACTTTCAAAAACCTTTACCGACTTACCAATGCCTTCTTCCAGGTGATTTTCGGGCGACCCATGATCTCTAAAGGCCTCCAGTGTGTCAATAGTAACCGTATTAATAGTTTCAGGGCCAATCAACGATGATACATATTTGATGTCACTGAATGTGAGATCCTTTGTGCTGGTACTCGCCCACAATAAAAACTGGCGCTTTGCACCTTTACTTTCCAGGGTTTTGAATCTTTCACCTGAAAAAATTTGTTTGTAACTTTCGTACGCTCTTTTGGCAGACGCAATGGCGACCTGACCCTTTAGATTACCCAACCCAATTGCCTTCAGCTCAGGATCAATCAGGGTATCTATACGGCTAAGAAAAAAACTTGCAACAGATGACACCTGTTCGATGGATTCATTTGCAGCGAGCCGGTCCTCCAGTCCGGAAATATAAGCAGCTGTCACTTCTTCGTAGCGTGGCAAGCCAAACAAGAGCGTAATGTTTATGTTAATTCCTTCGCTGATACATTTTCTGATGGCAAGCAATCCTTCCGTCGTAGCGGGAATTTTAATCATTACATTCTTCCGGTTAACAGCTTTCCACAATTCCCTGGCCTGATTAACAGTTCCGTCTGTGTCGTGAGCAAGATGAGGTGATACCTCAATGCTCACAAACCCATCCACGCCATTTGTTTTTTTATATACGGTCTTAAAAAGATCAGCCGCGCGTCTGATATCTTTAACGGCAAGGCTAAAAAATACAACATCGAAGCTTCTTTTTGTTTTAAAAAGTGCGCGGATATCTTCGTCATAATTCCTACTACCATTGATGGCTTTTTCGAAGATTGAAGGATTTGAGGTAACACCGCTGACACCGTCTTCGTCAATCATTTTTTTCAATTTCCCTGAATCCATAATATCCCGGTCAAAGAAATCAAGCCAGACGCTCTGACCAAAATCCCTGATTTGCTTTATTCTATTCATTGTCATAACATTTGTATTTTATTATTATCATGCCATGTTAATTTACCACTGTCGTTTATAGCTTCAGTGCAAGGGTTACCATTAAACTAACTCTTGTCGTAATTTCCTCCTATCAACCTGTATTTCTTAGCGTTCTATTGATTGTTTCAGTAAGAACAGTCTCCCAGTTACCTGCTTTTATCTCCATCTCAGGTGCTTTGCATAAATCACTTACCCCTGATTCATAAAAAGGAATTTGAACCGGGTTATATTTTTTTAGATACTCAAATACCAAAACAATTTTATCGACCCTTGCTTCACATTTCTCCTTTTTCACAATTCCTCTATTAATGCGTTTATACATTTTCCTGGCGGCGCAGTTTTTTATCTCTAAAAGATCAATAATCTGTAAAACATAGTTATTTTCAGTTTTTCTTAATACAAAAAGTTTCCTGCGCAATTCGTCCAGTCCTATTATCGAATTTTCCAGTAATTCCTTTTTCGAAATTGTTAAATTATTTCTTTCAGCCAGCAAACTCAGGCGTGCAACAAGCTCATCAGCTTTCTTTTTCCTCTGACGATTATTAACCGAAACAACAGCCTGACTTATAATTAGAATTATTGCAATAACAAAACCCGCAAGAATAATGTAATACATATGGGAGATTTTACTGTATCAAATAAACACTACGTGAATTGTACCATGAATTTTACATCGTCCATCAATGAAACATGAGGCTCCGTTTAATAATAGCAGTAGAACAATTCATTAAGCCTTAGAAGGCATTAGGAGAGCAGAACCCAAGACCTGGAGATATCAGGCATGGGAAGGTGTATGAAAATCCTTGAAGTTGGAGAAGTAATATAATTTGATGCAGAAAGGAAGAAATTCTGTAAAGGAACAGGTAAAGTGATTCCTGGTAGTAAGCACAAGATGCCTGCCGGAAAAATTTATTTGATTATGTGGAATTGTACCTGTCATTTGTTCAAATATAATAATAATTTTTTACTGGTTAGCCAAAGAAAGCTTAATATTTGAACAACAGAAAATTGAAGTTTTGCATTTTAATTCAACCAACCTTCATTCTGTTAATAATAAACATTGTCAAAGAGCTCGACTTCCAGGTCCTCCAAATCCTTATTTATTTGAAGCTGGCATGATAAGCGCGTACACGGATTAACGATTCCCATTTTTAAAAGCCTGTATCGTTCGTTTTTGAAAGATTCACTATCATTAACTGGCAGCCCCGGTATATTTACTAAACAGGTTCCACATCTTCCCATTCCGCCACATTGCCCGAAATCTTCCGGACAGATCTTATCTTTTAGTAAGACCATAAGATTTCTGTATTCATTCTCGTAGCTCTGTAATGAATAAACCTGTCCCATGTAATGCCCGGTAAATTGAATGTGGTAAGCCGGTGAAAACATATTCTGCTTAATTTCTGTTTATGTATATTTCTGCCTGCCCAAAAATAATTATTACGTTTCAATAAATAAGTTACATCAAATTCTTAAACCCGTTTGTTTTATAAAATTCAATCTTACTTTGAAACATTTCTGACATTTTAGCCGCTTTGGACTTTGCGCTATTAGCATTCTCGCCTTCAAATAATGCGTCTATTGTTAATGAAAAAAGCGCAAGCCATCTTTCAAAATGTGACTGACTTATTGGCAACCGCATATGGGGAGGGAATGGGCTGCCATGATAGGCCTGCTTGTGCAGCAATACTGTTTGCCAGAAAGCATACATCCTTTCAAGATGTTCCGGCCATCCGTTCTGTATTCTCGCATGAAAAACCGGTGCAAGTAACTCATCCTGCCTGACCTTTTCATAAAAATAATCTACAAGCTTTTTTATGTCGTCCAATGTTTGTATATCTTGTCCTATATTCATATCTCCTGTTAATTAACGGTCAGATAACTGATCAGATAGAATGCAATACATCCTGAGATACCAATGATCAGTATCCAGACCCAGGATGGAATGCTTTGTGGCGTTTCGCTACCTTCTATTAAAAATTTCTTTTGATCTCCTTTTCCATATGCATTTATCATTAAAGGCAAAATGCCGTCTACAACAGTATTTTCTTTAATCCCTGTAACAGCGATAGCTGGCCCGTTTCTTACTTCAAAGGGTATAACACGGATACCCTCCTTGCCCGTTGGATCCTTACTTACAATTTTAAGCGTATGATGACCATCAATCAATTTTTTTGTATCAAGTTCGAAATGAACTGGTGAAACAAAAGTTGCAACAGGTTTTTGCCCGTCATCAATAAAAATAAATATGGTACTCTGCTCTTCCATACTACTCAATGTTTAGCACAATTCTTTTAATATGTTTATCGCTTTTTTCTCCCGGTGAGATTACCCATTTGACTGAAAAGAAGAGTGTTGCAATCACTATCATAGCCGCCATCGCTACAATCAGATAATCCCAATTACTCTGGGGGCCGGCTCCGTGCGTAATGCCACGGAGGATTTTAGGTTGTTGTGCTTCGCATGCCGGACAGGAATAAACAGGTGCAAACGCTGCAAGAAAAAACACTGCGAGAAAAAAAAATTTCATGGTCATAGCAGGTGGTGATTATTTGGTGGTAGTTTTCAATTTTACAAACTCAATAAGTTTTTTTACATCCTCTGAACTGATTTGTTTGGCATTGTTGCCCCAGCTTGATTTTTCATGATTCATGATGGCGGCTATTTGTTCAGCACTTAATTTATTCATATTACCTACCGGAGGCATGATTCCAAAACCCTCCGATACCCTGCCGTTATAACCATTCATGATGATGTTAATCATTTGTTCGGGGTTATCATTCAAGACGACCGGGCTGCCTTTAAGAGGAGGAAAAGCGCCTGGTAATCCTTCTCCATTAGCCTGGTGACAACTTTGACAGTTGGCAGTGTAAAGAGCCGCTCCATCCAATTCTGTTGACAGTTTTGAACCTGGTTGTATCTTGTCTTTTCTTGTGTATAAAAATTCTGGAGTTGCGCTACCATCAGGTAATTTAACTTGTTTCAGGGACTGGAGGTAAGCAACCAGGTAAAGAGCATCTTTGGAAGCAACTACCTTTCCAGGTTGTCCTTCCAGATATTCCGTTGGCACATTAACCATCACATCTTCTTTTGCAGGCTCCTTTTTAACAATAAACATCCAGGGATAGGCTGGCATGACGGATTCCTTTACTACAATTCTCGGGTTATATAAATGAACAAGATTCCAGTCAACACTTGGCTGGCGCGTACCAATATTAGAAAGATCAGGTCCGGTGCGCTCCGTACCCATGAGTGTAGCTGTGTTACGCCAAAAATCAGTCCTCCTTATGCCAGCATAATCAGCGGCAATACCCGGACGTTCTCCCCATATTTTATCCATGTCCACATTACGGACCTGCTGGGTGTGACAGGCTACACAACCATTGGCAATATAAATGGCTTTGCCTTTTACCGCCTGAGCGCTCAAAGGTTCAGTATCACGCAATGGTTTATTATTCTTTTGGTTGTTTAATGCAGGAATAATAGCTACCAGTACAGTAAGACCGGTAAAAAAAAGTGCCGCAGTACCGAATAGTTTTTTATGATTATCAAATAATTCCATATTTCAAATTGAACAAAAGCTTAAAATCTAGTTTTCTGCAATAATTTCTCCCTCCAATTTTTTAAAGGCCGCCTCTTTTACATCAATAATACCTGTGCCAGCCACCATTTTATACATGTTGTATGCAAAAAAAATATGGGACAGCCACATGAGGCTGCCTCCGATAGCTCTCCAAAGCCAGTAAGGAGCCATACTGGCAACGGTATCAATAAAAGGCTTACCCTGTATCCACATCCATCCGCGCATTGTGCTTCCATACATTAAGGGAATAGTATAAAATAATAAGCCGATCAGAGCCAGCCAGAAATGAGCACCGACTGTAACCTGGGGCGGTTCCTTACCAGTAAGCCTCGGTACCACCGCATACATGGCAGCCCACAGGAAAAATGAAATAATACCATACATGGTAAGATGAGAGTGAGCAACCGTAAAATCAGTAAAATGCCAGATTAAATTAGTAGAACGAAATGCTTCTGCCGTCCCTTGCATAGAACCGGTAAAGTAAAAAACTATTCCCACCAGGAAAAAAGGCAAAGTGTAACTGCCGGCTATTTTGTACCACGATCCGTTAAAAGTCAGGATGAAATTTGTTGTACCTGCAACTACGGGTATTATCATACCCACACTACCTACAATAGCCACCGTTTGAAGCCACCAGGGAATAGAACTAAAAACGAAATGGTGCGTGCCAATAAGGGTGTAAAATAAAATTTGCGTCCAGAACGCGAGAATACCCAGGCTATAGGAATAAATAGGCTTATTTAATTGTTGTGGCAGAAAATAATAAACGATTCCAAGTGTAAACAGCATAAACCACATACCAACCCCCTGGTGCATATAATAACCCTGAATAATCGTTTCCCCCAATCCGTTTTGCCATACCGGTATATATGCCGTCAACATAATCACAATTGCAAAAATGACTGCTGCAACAATATACCAGTTAGAAATGTAAATCTCCCTGGTTTTTCTCCTGGCGATCGTTTGCAGAAAATTAATCAGTGTTAATACTACACCAACAGCAAAAAGCAGCATAACCGGCCAGATATATTCACGGTATTCTCCACCGCCGTTATTTACACCAGCCATCAGCAGTAATGTCCCCGAAATAACAGATGCATTTATGAGGTAAAGCGCATACCAGCCCTTTTTAATACTGGCCAATGCTGTATTACTAACCATGGGTACAATATAATAACCAAGCCCCAGCATACCCAGTGACGCCCAACCCCAAAACACAGCATTGGTATGTACCGGGCGAATCCTGCCGAAGCTAAGCCAACTGAGATGGTCAGCATCAGGTGCAACAAACTTAATTCCCAGATACTCGCCAATGGTTGTACCAAAAAGTAACCAGAAAGTGGCACAGCCGAAATACCATAAAATAAGCCTGGATAACCGGAAATCTATATACGGGCGCTTTACCGCCTTTTTTTTAATAGCAACAAAAGTCAGCCCGCTTGCCCGTCCTGCTTGGTTAATAATTCCTTTTTCATCTTCGGCGGGAAATGAGCCGGATAACTCTGAATCTGAAAGGTGATAATCAAGGGCTTCTTTACGTTGTTCAAGCGCCTTTATTATTTCAACATTATCCAGTTTTGAAATATAATCGGCCAGTGCACCCGCCTCAGCCAGGTTTCTTTTATTACGGTATTGGCGTAAAAGCCATCTGACCTTTAAAAAAAGCAACAGCACTCCAATTAAGATTGGCGTGAGTATCAAAGTAACTGTAATGATAATCCCATTTTCACTTAACAGGGAACCGCGCACATCATTGTTGGTTTGTCCAAATCCCAATGTCGTACCCAGTAAAGAAAAAAATAGCAATAATAAACCCTTAAAACCTGAACCGGCAGGAGGCTTTTTTACATCATTTGATGCAGAAGTTTGCTTTTTCTTCTTTAAAAGCGTTTCAATTTGACTGCTGTCCAGGTTTTTCAGGTACGCTGAAAGTTCGCTCTCCGTATCAATACCTTTCTTACTTTTATTTTCATCTATCATCGCTTTTGTTTTGGCAGACATTAATAAAGCAGCCGACAGGATAATGGCTAAGAAAATGAACAGACCAATGAAAAGACCAGGTGACCCCGGTCCTGCTGTTGCAGTCTGCGCATTGACCGGCACTGCAAAAAGCAATAGTCCAAAAACAATGACGATCAAATTGCATGTCTTTTTACACCTGCAAATACTCATATATTAAGACATTTTTATCTTTTATTATATTAAAAAAATTATCGTTTTAAATGCGTAAGTCCTTTGATAAGTTCCACATTAAATTCTGCTACCGTAGCGGATTCAAGCATATTAAATACTTTTTTCCGGATAACTTTAAATTCGTCATGCAGGGGGCAAGGATTTTTTTCAGAGCAAATTTTTAATCCAAGGCCGCATCCCGTGAAAAGCTTATCACCATCTACAGCCTTTACTATATCCGCAAGTGTATTTTTACTGGCAGAATCGTCCAGAAAAAAGCCTCCGTTCGGGCCTTTGATTGATTGGACAAGGCCTTTGCGTCCTAAATCCTGCAGTATTTTTGCCAAAAAATGTTCAGGGGCGCTCACCCCCTTAGCAATCTCCTTAATACCAACTTTATTTCCGTGCTCCGATTTCTGGGCGATAAATAATATTGCCCGGATAGCATATTCACAAGTTTTAGAAAACATATAACCTTTTATAAGGCAAAGATAATAATATTTTTAATACAGGACTTTTTTCTCTTTTATTATTCCTGAAGTTATTTATCTTTGCCAGGATTTGCTTTTCTACTATTAAAATTGGGCCGCAGTACGCAGGTTATTTTATCAATGAGCTTTCGCATCTGGAATGCTTTACTGCTTCCATATTTTTCTGCGCTTCAGGCGCAAGTACTTTATCAGTTGACGTTTTTTTCAAACTGAAATTGACCAGTGGATGGCAATACACCATTATTGTTCATTTGTTAAATCCTTTTTGACATGTTGTATCCCCCCAAAAAAAATTGGTCATCCTGGCCCCTCGTCGTTCTTCTTTGGATAACGAATATTTTCATTATTGCCTCCGCAAAAGGGGCCTTTCGGCTTAACTGTTTGTTAATCATATCTGCCGCGTCATTTTTACTTGTCCTTTATTATACATTACAAACCCATCACAGCTTTCGGCATTTTACCAGGAGGTTCAAATCATTTAATTACAAATCTACTTTTCAGTGCTCTTCTCACTCAATCAACCCTAATAAAATTGCAGCAGTTGACATGCAGGTTTTAATTGGAAACAAGCAAAGCAGCAAACCATACCATACAAATTTTCTTTCAATAAATACATGGAGAACCACGGGGAGCAGTCTTCTCCCTAATACAATATTGAACGGGAAAAAAACAGAAGGAGCCATATGGCAAATAGATTCAAGTTTCAAAGATTGCCGGAACGAAAATGGCGGTTTTAACAGTTGCGCATTCAAAAAGATAGCAGATACGCCGGATGTGAAAATAATTGAAATTAAACTTACAGTAGCGGGAGAACAAAGTTATCGCATTCCACCAAAGTTGGCAGTGGCAAAATCAAAACAGTCAATAATTTCCTGTTCTTTATTTAAGGATTCAGGTTATACAAGTTTCCGCGACGCTGAAGGGTTGGTTCATTTCATTTACAGCTTGCGGGAACTATCAGGCGGAAAACCGGTTGGCATCCGTCTGCACTTAAATAATAAAAATGAATTTTACCAATTTTGTCACGCCATTCGTAAAACAGATATTATACCTGACTTTATTGTAATAGAATCCTTATCGCAGCGACCTTACATTGACAATGCAGGTTCACTTGTTTCCCCTGAAGTACTATTATATCAAGATTTGTTATTTGCTTCAACAACTTTGAAATACTACGGGTTAAAACAACAAATCAAATTGATTGCAGCAGGCAAAATCACTTCCGGATTCGAGATTTTAAAATTGCAGACTTTGGGGGCAGACTGTATTTATAGTGAATTGCCATTTTCCGATTTGCTTTCCTGTGCGGGCAATAGTGAAAATAATTCCACTTGCTGCGAAAAAATTATAGCTGATTTTTATAACGTTCTTATAAAAGATATGATCCAATCTATGAAATATTGTGGATTTTCAAAAATCAGTGACGTAACGTTAGCCAAATTTTTATATGCGTTAGATGGATTTCCTTCAAAAGAAGCGCGCCAATATCATATTAGCCAAAGGTTTTCCGTCCTGCCAGAAAAGTCGTTTTTAACACCGAAAAGACAATTCAATTAAATTCTCTAAAAAGTCCGGCATTGGTATAACTTGCCAACGCGGGCGGTAGTATAGCTTTACGAAATTGATTTAGCTATAACAGCAGAACCGGTTTTTTTCATTCGCAGCATCTTAATAATAACTGGTACAGTTGTAATTACAATTATTCCCAGGATAATTACATGCAGGTTATCGTGCACAAACTTAATTTCACCGAGCAGAAATCCTGCAGTAATAATGCTTCCAGACCAGACGAGACTGCCCACTATATTGTAAAAACTATATTTTTTGAAATCCATAGATACCAAACCCGCTACTATTGGAGCAAACGTTCGTATAACTGGCAAAAACCTGGCAATTACAATTGCACTGCCACCACGGCTCTCATAGAATATTTTTGCCTGAATAATATATTTCTTCTTAAATAACCACGTGTCAGCCTTTGACAATAATCCCGGGCCTGCTTTTTTTCCAAACCAATAACCCGTGTAATTTCCTAAAATGCCGGCTATCGCAATTACCAAGATCCACCAGATTAAATAATATGCAGGTTCAATATGACTAAATGACGCATTACCGATAATTATCCCCCCAATGAAAAGCAACGAATCACCCGGCAAAAAAAAGCCCGCAAATAATCCGGTTTCTGCAAAGACAATTAATGCAATCAAATACATACCTCCGTGTTGCAAAATCCAATCGGGGTTACTAAAATTATTAAATAATTCAACTATCGATGTCATATGTTCCTATTTTATGAGACTACCAGCCTGGTACATTTATGCTAACAAAGCAATGACTAGCATTTTAAGATCTCAATCTCAGGCTGACAATAAATTTATATTGCTTTCTTTTGTTTTTCTCCCTTTTTATTGCTTTGATGTACTTTATATAAATATATGAGCACTAACGGCAGCGTTAATATATGAAAGAGCCACCATTTCGGGTTGCCAGTATATGCTTCCCGCAGCGCAAGGATATTTAATAAAACAAAAAGTAAATAAATGAGCCCGTTTACACCCGGCTCCCTGTTATTTTTATTCATAATTTAATTTATAAAGCTTGTATTGTTTTCCTGGCGTCTCCAGGCATGCTAGTATCGGGCAAAATTTCGTCAGAAATAACATCTCCATATTTGATTATTTTCGGAAAGAAGATATCATTCTTCAAACAGATATGGAACAACAAATCCTTTTCAAATTCCATCAGCTTTTTATAGAGTGTCTTATATAACGAACAACCATCTTCAGGGCACAGGTAATTGTTTGTAATTTCTCTAAAGAACTTGTATTCGCTGACAATCCTGCCAGTATTGCTTTTCATGTTATATGAGTACAATTTAGAAAGCAACTCCGCATTTGTTGGTTCGTTCCAGCAATCGTTATTATCCAGGTTATTGCCAATCTGTGAAAAGATCAATTCCTCTTTTTTCAAATAAAATAGATAATCGTCAAAAAATAGAAAAAGCCCTGTAGTGAGATTAAGCAATTCAGGATGTTGCCAGCTGTGTTTATAAATTACGGCTTGTGCCATATCGTAAATCAAGCGGATATCACGTCTCGCTACCCAATAATAATTGTTTGTAAAATACTTCGCAAAATCACGAAGACCCCAATTCTCAAAATTCTCCGGCCCCTTCACCATACATGTTTCCTTTTTGTTTAGTACCTTATTGAGGTCAGCTGATGCTACCCCGAATTCCTTTGAAGCTTCTGCCAGCGTCTGCCCGCTGGTGTAGAGATACCTGATACCCACCTGTTCAAAAACGCTGGCAAAGCCTGAATCACGTGAAGCAAGTATGCCAATTTTTTCATTTGTCTTTATTATACTCATGCCAATAGGATGTTATAATTGTTACCATATTAAACCCATAAATTCCTGAGGAGACTTGCCTGCTAATCACATGAGACCTGCACCTGTATACCTCCCTAAACCCCGCTGTGGAGACCCTTGGTATTGCCTCGTTCATAATACCCTTATCGCAACTTAATCTGCCTGTTAAATAAAAGCTCCCAGTAATCAGCCTTTTGTTCAAGTTCATGCATTTGAAAGATGCTGTTATTCCTGTATTCGTAGAAAATTAGTTCCTGAGACGATCTCTCGCCATTAAAATTAAATAACAGGGATATTTTTTCCAGGTGTGTTTCGGGTCTTTTGCCATTCTCTGCCGGTATATGTAACCACTTCTTTTCTTTCCGGCAATTTTTCAGACCTTCTAAATCAATAACCTGTTCATGCTCCGATTTGCAAACTATAAGTTTGTTACTATCAGCATCAAGACCAAAAATGAAATTTTTGAACTCTTCGATAAGTGAAATTTCGATGTTATTTTTATCTGCAATTTCCTTCAAGCGATCGTTCAGCGATTTCGCATTCCGTTCACTGGCTCTATTATGAATAATAATAAATGCAAGGCAACAGGCTACAATAACCAATAACACTAGTACAAGCGTGACAATAGAAGACATAACAATAACTTTAATATGCAATGATATACAGTCCCTTAAGAAAAAAGTAAGAAACGTGACTTAATGATAAATCAGAGAAGGGAATACCAGGTCTGCAAAATCTCAGCCCCGGTAATAAGTATTAAAGTCTTTGAAATTGGAGAGATAATAAAGCTTCGCGCAGAAAGGAGAAAATTCAGTAAATGAACAGGTATAAACATCCCGCATATCCAACAGCAGATACGTTTTATAAAGCGCGGGAACATTATATTTATTATAACCTGTCATGTTGCGAATATAGCCATTATTTAACGAAAGATGGTTAAGAAAAGCTTAATCAATTAGTGGCAGAAGAAAAAAATCAACTCTGCTTTTACATAGGCCGTTGAGGTGTTAGTTGAATAGTGCGAAATATACTGACCCTTTCTACTACGCAATCTCTCTGGTTTGAGCCGGTATCATTTTTAAAACCAGCCCCTCCCATTTCTTTGCTTGTACCTCCAGTTGTTCTATATTATCCGCCATTTCAGTCTGTGCATCAAATAAAGGCAGTGAAACCATTTCTGAACCATTTCCAAAAACAAGTCGTAAAACGATGCTCTTTAAAAACTGGTGAAGCTTTTTTGTTTTCAGTTCTCCCGAGTTAATGGACGTATATTCTTTTTTTAGCGTACATGTTTTAAGGTTGGTTAAATCCACCACCAGACACGATGAAGCGTCCGGCTTTTTCTTTGCGAATAACAACTTTCTCTTTTGAGTATCTAATGCAATTATGTGAGAGCCGACCTCATCCCGGTTAGAAATATTTAATTTTCTTCTTTTGGCAAATTTAGTCACATTCCAAAGACGTCCTATCTTTCTGTTCAGATAACCAAATAACGGTATTATAATTGTTCTCATATTAATAATTTAATTATTAGACTAAAAAATTAAACAATGTTTTCTTTTAGCTAAACCTTCGTCCCGTTTATATGTGATTAAGGATACACTTTATTCGTTAACGGAACCTGTTTAAGCAATGCCTTAGCGCCAGTCATTTTAGTAACTGGCCGCTTTCAATCCAAACTGCTGCCCGTTGTCTATATCAACTACCCGCAATAAAGATGACAATGAAATATTATCAATATTGTCAAGTCCGCACATATCCATTAATTGGGTTGTGGACCACATCATACGGTCATGTAAAACTAATAGATGGTTATTCAGGGACCGTGATTGAACCATGCTGACACTGTTATCAGGCAGGTCAGCAAAATAGCCCGGCAGCTCCAACGAAACGACATCTGATCCAAACGCTCTTAATTTCAGGATTTCGAAAGGGGAAACCCTTTCTGTTGAAGCGATAATTTTTATTTGCTTATCCAAGGCATATAACTTGAGCGTCTGTGAAACAAATTGTATGCTTTCGTATAAAGGCAAACAAGGCGCATGTGCAATTTTCCCTGAAATATAATTATCTGATTCTTCAAATCCCTTAACCGTTATAAAATCGGGCGAAAAATGCGTTTTACGAAAAGCGTGGCAAATCCTGTAAAACTCTTTCTTGTCTGATATAGAAATACGTAATCCGATCACTTTACCGGCAGACAGATTGCGAAGTGAAGTTAGGAAATCCACCAATCCATCCGCGTCATAAAAACCTGATAATCCAAAGTATGTTTTGCGACCTTGAATAAATTCATTTCGACTCTGGCCAGGTTCCAGTGAAGCAATTTGCATTGACAATCCCTTTTCCGATCGCGTTAAGTCCACTTCAATCATTTTAATGTCTTGTCTGGAAGCATTGTTTTTAAAAACTTCCGCGCAGAATTGCCCCGAATTTGTCCCGCAGCCAGCATACCCGGATTTAATTTGCCAAATCAGATCTCCATTTGATAGCATCCTGGTGCTCAAAAAGTTTTCTGAATTATATAAACAATTGTTACCCGCATTAATCCAATAAATTTCTTTGTTTTCTTTTTCGGCTTTCATGCTAATCGATAACATCTTAGCCACATATGGCTTTATACATTGATCGTTTCCTATTAAAGCAGTTTTTTTCACTGTGTCGTTGTAAGCGATCCGTAAATGCAAATTATCTTCTTTTTTGAGTTTATTGTCAGACCGGTATAGTATTGATACATGTTTCCCAGTGCTGTTAGTGCTATTTTTTCTCCACGTAATCATTGCAAGAGTCAAAAGTGGTAATGCAATTAACAATCCAAGAAGAAGAAGATTAAACTGGTATAAATACCCGGCTATTATTAAGAAAGTATTTACAGAAAAATAGAGAAATACAAAACCTTTATTCAAATAAATTTGATTGTGAATACTGCGCATCGCGATATATTTAGCAAGCTCTAAATTGAGATTAGGTAACAACCCGGAGCGGGAAAACCTTCACTGGCTCCGGGGCTAAATATTAAAGTCCTTGAAATTAGGAAAGAAGTACCAGTCAGCAATTGCCTCTCCATCCCTTGCATCATATTTGCAAAGAAATGCTGGTATATTTCGTATTTGTGAAGAGAAAGTCATCTCTGCAAATATAACGGTTTGTTATAAACAGTTGCATGCAAACGATATTAATAACAGTATCAGGAATACTTTTAACATGATCTTTGGTTTTAATAACTAATCTTACTCAAAATAATCGACGACTATAAATTTCGTCCGTTGAAAATGGAATGCCAATTGCTCACTGCGCTGCCATTGCCGGAAAATGAAATCAAATTATTACTTTCTAAAATTCGATGACCACTCAACTGTAATTGATGAAGTGTGTTGCTACATGAACCAATATTATGGTAACCAGTCAGAAAAGAAATTCACCTGAAAGATTTCTTTGCAATCTTTTCATTGGTCAAAATATTTTTCAGAGTTTTCAGATACTATAAAAACGATCTCTATAAGATTGTACGGAGTAAGCGATATACCAATAAAATAATGGTTGAGGTGAGAATATGCGTCATTCGTTGTTTAATGAGGTTCGTGTTATCAGTACACAAATTAAAAAAAACACCTTGGTACAGTAGGCTAAAATCCATTGCGGAGTAAGTGTTTACGTCCTGTCTTGCTGGAAGTTGCCAATCATGGAAGATTTTTGTTGAATAGGCAAAACCAATCCCTTTCGTATTTTAAACGCTAATTGGGATGCACGAATTTAATCGGCTGCACTGACGAAAGTAAACATCCATTTTACCGGGTTTTGCCAATCTGCTCCTTTAAAAGAACCGACCGGCGCCTTTATCAAAACTGTATTCCATCCTTTATCCAGGTTTATTATTGCAGGTTCCCTATATTCATACCCTTCATCTGTCAATGGAATCTCTGCATTACCTTTTTGCCCGCTTCTTTTCCACAATGGTGGTGTAATTAAATTTCTATTTACCCATACCTGACTTTGTTTATCATCCCATGTGCCTGTCAATGGCGAATTTGTGGCAGTTGACCTGGATAAATTGTTAAATCCGATCCAATAATCCGCAACTGTATCTTTACTGCTCCAGATATGGGTGACGGCGTACCACGTCGAATTTTCAATTGGATTATCGACTGCTCCTTTTATTAACGGGAACCACCAGTGCTTTAATATAATTGTTCCTCCCACCACCTGGATAGCCGGCGGATAATTAATTTCATCAAAACCTATTTGTTCTGGTTTAAATTTTGCTGACAAATCTCCATTATTATTAAAAGGCCCGTACAGTTTCCATGTAATTGCAGATTGCCGCTTATAAGGGAAAGGCAACCCAATAAAATTTTGATACCGTTGATCCAGTAAACGGTTCTCAAATTCATTGAACCGAATCGCCTGAACTGACCCCGGTGCGCCTATATTTGCTATCCAGCCCTCCTGACCACCTCCGAGCCAGCTTCTTTCAGCAAAAGCGAGCATAGAAGGATAAACAGGGTTCATGCTTAGAGCGTCAATTTCTTTCGCCAGTGCCCGGTCTGGCCACAAACAAATAGTGCCCCCAAGCAGCATACTATCGCCTTTTTCCCGATTGAGTATTTTCCGGCTAAAAATAGTAGTCACAGCTTCCAGCGGATCCATGTGGTTCAGGTACAAATGCCGCGAGTCTATAAACTTAACAGATTTGTTTAAAGATATTTTACCAGAATCATCCATCCATAGCTGACGCAAAACAGAACCGGTAAAATTTCCTCCTGGTTCCCACCCAATTACTTTCTTTCCAAAACTTTCTGCGTATGAAATTATTTGTGGTAGAAAATCGGGGTTTGTAATTTTTACTTCATCCGCGCCGATGTGCAAATAGGGTAAATTATAAGTAGTAAAAAACTCTTTCAGAATATTTTTCAAAAATATAAGTCCTGAATCTGACTGCATATTCACTTTCATCGCCCTTGTAAAGGCTGCACTATGCCCTGGCATATCAATTTCGGGAACAAGGGTTATGTAACGCGCGTTACAAAAATTGATCAGATCTTTAAATTCTGCTTCTGTGTAGTACATGCCTTTATTGCGCAGCATGTTCTCCGGCGCGGTTAATTGGGGGTACAATTTACTGACCAACCGCCAGGCAATATTTTCAGTAAAATGAAAATGGAATATATTCAGTTTATACTTCGCCATTTCCCCTACTTGTTGCTTCAGCATATTCACGGATTGATAATTCCTGCCTGCATCGACCATATATCCGCGCCATGAAAACGCAGGCCAGTCCGTGATTTCACAGGCATCTACCATTGCATTATCCCTTGCTAATTGCATCAGCGTCTGTGTTCCATTAAAAATACCGTGCAGGGTGGCAGCAGTGATGACTATTTTTTGAGGGCTTATTTTTAAGTGATACGCTTCTTCGGGCGATTGCGCGACTGATAAATTAGCCAAACGCAATTCAATAAATGAGCTTACGCCATTTGAATCTTTAACGATATTCAGCTGCAAACCTTTCTCCTTTAATTGATCCCGGAGTTTGGCTGCTTCACGAAATAAAACAGTATCTTTTATGAAAATGCTTTTACACCTGTATAAATCAAAATAGCCGTTATTCCATTTCAACTGTTGTGGCAATGGCAATAAAGATGGCACTGGCTGCAAATCAAAAACATATGGATAAAGTAGGTGTTTCCATAGCATATACCCATCTCCATTCAGGTGCAGGCCGTCGTTGGTGAGTGAAGCATCCAGCCTGTCTTCTATATTGCAAAATGAAGGATACAGATCGATAAAAAAATAATGATGATCCTCCGCATATTGCCGTAAATGTTCATTCAGCCATTTTATTTGAAGGGCTTTATTGGTATGATTGCCAAATTTTCCATACACATTATTTACCGGCAAGATACTTTGTACATATAATTTTGTTGAAGCACTTTTCTGACTTATATAATCTGCAGCAAGCAAAATATTTTGTAGCAGGCTGTCCGGGGTTGTATTCTTAGCCAGATCATTAATTCCGATCAACAAAAAGATCTTAGCAGGCGCGCCGCTTGTGATCTGATCAAGACGGTGCAAAACACCTGCTGATAAATCACCGCTTATGCCGCGGTTCTTTATTCTGTCATCTGCAAAAAGTTCTCCCCATTCGGCGCCGTCGGTAATGCTGTTACCCAGGAAAACAATATCCTGCCTGCGCTGTCGAAGTGTTGCGAAATGAGTAACCCGTTGCTGGTAGTATGTACCAAATAATGAATCGGGGTACGAAGGCAATTTTATTTGCGCAAAAGAAACGTATTTATTCAGCAAACAAATGAAAATGAATACAACAAGTTTCATCTTTACTTCCATTTAACAACAGTAAATAAAATCTCTTTATAATTATCCCGCTCGTACAAAATACCCATTTCGTTTTTTGACACAGCAATAATGTCTGAATAAGCTGTAAAATCACCTTTTCCATCCGGTGCTTTATCAATAAGAAAATGCTGTTTCCATGTTTTCCCTTCATCAAAACTTATGCGCAGGGTGAGGTTGTCCCTGCGGCTGGTATCAGCAGCATTGCAAAAGGCCAGTATGTTTTTGCCTTTGTAATTGCCTGCCTGTACGATACTTCCCTGGCAAACCGGGTCGGGAAGATTTTTATCGAAATAAACCGTATCCCACGACTGACCGCCATTGCTGCTGATGGCTACGGTCCTTGTGCGGATATCGCCTTTCTGGTTCCTGAAATTGATCATCAGTCTATCGTGGCTCAATGCCACTGCCATGTTTTCATTGCCACCCGGCAGTGCAACGGTAGCCCCCAGTGAAAAAGTCTTTCCATGATCATCGGTATAAAACCCATGCGCGTGATAATCGGCAGAATGCGGTTGTGGCTCACCGGCAGAATGATTGGCAGCTACAAAAATCCGTCCTTTGTAGGTGCCCTTTTCAAACTGCATGGCATGGCCCGGCGTATTGGCATAGCTTCTCCAGTCTTCTGGAAAATTATAAGCCGGGTTTACCTGCGGTTGCCTGGGTCTGTGTACCTGCAGCGTGATATTACTTGCGGCACTCCAGGTGGCGCCATTGTCTGCAGATGTTTTGTACCATACTTCGCGCAGGCCCCTGCCTTTTCTTATTTCGCCTTCATGGTTGTTGCCGGTATTATAAAAAAGAAATATCCTGCCCTTCGGGTAAAGCGGGTCAGTTAGATCTACCACGGGCGCGGGATTACCGGCCTGCAGGCTGTCCGCATCCACAATGGTTTGTAAAGCCGTCCAGGTTTTCCCTTTGTCACTGCTCGATTTCATTACAATATTGATATCGCCAAAATCGCCGCTGCCGTTTACCCGGCCTTCACAAAAAGCCAGCAACTTACCATCGGGCAAACCAATAATAGCCGGTATGCGGTAACTCTTGTGCCCTTCTGTACCCGATACAAAAACAGGTAGCCCTTTTTGCTGCGCAATAATGCTGGTAATAAAAACAGTACATACTGTTAGCGTACACAATAATTTCTTTTTCATTGAACTTTTATTTTGAACGTGGAGGTCGGTAATTTTTCTGCATTCACCAAATTGGCATCTGTAAATGGTTTCCATGCATAATACACGAAACCCGGTTTTTCTTTTACTGCTATTACCACCTGGTTGTTTTTGATAACAGCTTTTGCATCCGTTTTCCCATCAATTGAAAACCCAATTAATAATTTTCCACTGGCAGTTTGTAAACCTGCTGCATACCGGAATGCAACAATGATAGTTCCATTTTTATACACCGCCCGCAGCGGCAAAGGGCCTGAAGGAACAATGCTCCTGTGATAAGTCTTGTTCAGCGCCCACCTGGCCAATCTTTCTGCCACTTCTTTTTTATTGGTGGGATGCACATTGTTTCTACACCCGAGATCACTGCACACTGCCATGCCGCCGTTGCGAACTTCATTTAGCAATTTTCTTTGTTCATCCCTGAATAATGGCCATAGCTGTGAAGCATAACCGGCAGTATCTATGGAAGACAACTGTACCCAATAAAAAGGCATGGCCGGCATCTTCCATTTTGCACGGTAATCAGCAATCATTAATTTTTGTAATGCCGCATATTCATTTACCCGGTCAGGTTCCTGCGCATTGCTCTCACCCTGGTACCAGAGTATGCCTTTTACAGGCAAACTCAGTATGGGTTCAATGCCGGCGCTGTACGCAAAGCCGGGTTTGTATGCATGGGTCGGCCCCTGTTCGCCTGCAAACGTATTTTCATGTGCGCCGATGTTTTCTTTTGCTCTTTGCTTTACCCAAACAGGGATGGCGTCATTGTTCAGCCAGTTGCCGGATAGTTTTACAGCAAATTGTTTATCATTTGCCAACGCCTCCCTGCTGATAAATGTTTCCAGCGGGCAACCGCCAATGGCGAGGTGTATCAGCCCAACCGGAACACCCTCAGCAATTGAGATGCGTTTTCCAAAATAATAACCAATAGCACTCATAGTTTTAGCCGTATTGCTGTCGCAGGTTTGCCATTGGCCGGTGTAGAAACCGGCAGCATTCAATTGGTGCACCATACTGTCTGTGTAGGGTTTACCAAAAACATTTTTACCAATAAAAGAAGGATTGTAAAAACGGAGCAGTGGCTGATAAGTTTGCCGCAATTCATCCTTATAATGCATTTCCTGCTGCAAAGGAAACTCCATGTTTGACTGGCCAATACAAAGCCATATATCACCGATAAACAAATTTTTCAGTTCAATAATGGCATGGCCGGCCATAATCTTCATTGATTGCGGCTGTTTACTGGCAGCCTGCTCATTAAAATAGATATCCCAGCTGCTGTCTGGTTTCGCATATACCGTTTTATTAACTCCTGCAAAGAAAGCTTGCACGGGCATACCCGGTGCAGCACTGCCCCATACATGTACCGGTTCATCCCGCTGCAATACCATATTGTCTGAAAATATTTTTGCCAGGTGTAGTTGCGCAGTGGCACAACATGGAAATAGCAATATGAATAGCATCAATTTTGTCATGAGCGGTTCAACTGTTTACCAAGAAGCTGCATACAATACCATTCCTGCCGCGGCAGGTGAAAGGGACCTTTAAACAAATTTCCTTTGGCGGTTTGCGCAATGCTGCCATCGCGGTGCAGGTAACCAAACCATTCGCCGTTTTGTTTATCATGAAAATGCGTATATGCATATTTGTGAATCATTGCATGCCGGCGGGCATATTTTTCAAGGCCGGTTACTGTCCAGGCCAGCAAGGTGGCAATGATGGCTTCATTCTGCGGCCACCAGAACTTCATGTCATGCCAGTATTCCTGCACGGGCTTGTCATATACATCGCGGTAATAAAGAATGCCGCCGTGTATTTTATCCCAACCGCGTTCCCACATATAGTCCAGCATGCGGCAACCGAGCTCAATCAAATGCGGATCATTGTGTCTGTACATGGCCTCATGCAATATAAACCATGCGCCCTCCATGGCATGACCGGGATTGAGCGTACGCCCATCTATATGATCAATGATGCTGCCATCGGGCGCCACCTGTTCCATTACACATTGTATATCGTGTTTCACAAAATGCATTTCTATATCAGCTATCCATTTGCTTATCCAGGCATCGCAACGATCATCGCCAATGGTTTCCCTTAACTGCTGGGCAGTGTTCATCATTATCATGGGCACGCCAATTCCTTTGGCGGGCCTTGTACCGGTAAACTTCTGTTGCAATAATCCAGGTGTGGTAGCATAGTCAAGGCATTTGCCAAAAACTTTTCTTGCATTGTCTGCCGCTGTTGCATCGCCGCTGGCTTTTGCATAAGCAGCAGCGGCAATCACGTAAAATGTTTCAGAAAAAAAATACCTTCTTTTACGGATGGGCTGCCCGTTGCGGGCAACATGAAAAAACATCTGCCCGTCGGTATCAAAACAATGCTGGTTTAAAAAATCATAACCCAGTTTTGCGCCATCCAGCCATTCCTGCTTTTTTTCTACCGTATTGTACAAAGTTGCCAGCAGCCAGGTGGCGCGGCCCTGTATCCACACTGCTTTATCATCATCAATGAGTGAACCATCTGCGTCGCGCATTAATAGATAGCCGCCGTGTTCCTTGTCAAAAGAACGCGGGAACCAGAAAGGAACTGTGTCTTTCAGCAATTGATTGCCGTAAAATAGATACAATGATTCAATATCTTTCTGCGTGTACATAGTCTTAATTTATGCAGCTGCTGCTTCATTTATTTTGGGGCGAAGAAAATATAGTTGTACCGCCAGCGCAACCAGCACAATGCCTGCCAGCATGGCGATATCTTTTCCAAGACTGCCTGCCTCGGCAGATTTACCCAGCAAATCGGTAATCAGTGCACCGGCAAACACGCCGGTCATATTCATTAACCCATAGGCCGTTGCCCTGTACCGCGTTGGCACAAACTGGCAAAGTATGGGCATATTGTTGGCATCAAACATGCCATACCCGAAGCCGAAACAAAAGCCGGCTGTTACGATATGGAAAAGCGAATGGCCATACCCAATCAGCAATAATGCAGGAATGGTTAATGCAAGACCGATAGCACTGGTATATATCCTGCCACGAATGTTTTTTTGCACCCAGCGATCAGACAGAATACCACCAGCTAACACACCTAAAAAAGAAGAAGCTGCAATGGTAATGGTAGACAACGGTCCCGCCTTTGCCATATCAATTTGCAGGCTGCCTGCAAATAAAGTGGGCAGCCAGTTTTTTGTAGCCCAACCAGGAACGCTGATAACTGCGAAACAAAAAAGGATAATCCAGAACGCCCAACTTGAAAATAACAATGCCAGTCCTTTAAAAACAGCTGTTTGCCCCAGCTGTTGCCCCGGTAATTTTTTCGCTGCAATAGTGGTAACTCTTTTCTCGCGCAGAAAAAAAATAAGTACGATGGCATACAGCACGCCAATCAACCCAAAACTTCTGAAAGCAGTATGCCACGAAAAGCTGGCGGCAATGCTGGCGCCAAAACCACCCAATGCCTGGCCCATGTATAAGCCGGTCATGTGAATACCTATGGCGAGTGATCTTGTTTTGGAAGAATGGAAGTCTGCTATTAATGATAAGCCCGCAGGTATATACAGCGCTTCGCTAACACCCATGATGGCACGCAGCCAATACAACTGGTTAAAGCTGGTAGCATAACTCATGCCGCAGGTAACCGCCGACCACACAAACAGGCTCATGACTATCAGCCATTTCCGGTTTAGCTTATCTGCAACCATGCCGGATAACGGGCTTACACAACCGTAAATCCAAAGAAACACTGCCATCAGATAACCAAAATTGGCGGCAGACTGTAATTCGGCAATATCAACCTGCATGGATGGACGCATGGTAGCCAGCATCTGCCGGTCCATATAATTTAACAGGGCCACTACCCACAACAGGCCAACCAGTATCCATGGATAATGCTTTGAATTTTTCATTGCCTGTTTTTGAAATAACCTGTTAAGATATTGCCTGTTCTTACACCCGCCTTTATTTCTCCGCCGGGAATAACAATTTCATTGCCCCAAAAGAACGCCTGAGTAGTTACCGGTGCATCAAAAGGAATGAAACCGGTAATGATACTTGCGCTGGTCATGGTATTGTATTCCAGTATATCCCCGCTAAAACCAGGGTGGTCCGACTGCAGCCTTATCTTTTGTGCGTTAAGCGTTTGTTTTTTATCAGCATCCGTTTCACCGGCAATAGCTGTTAGTAAGGTTTCTGTTTGGTGAAAGGTGGTCCCCTTATCGCCGCCAAAAATTAAAATAGTATGATTGCCCCTGGCAACGCCGGCAGCAGCAGACAAATGATAAGGCAATGATTTTTTTTGTTGCCACCTGCTGGTAACAAAATCAAAAGAAAATACAGTTGCATACAAATCACTGACGCCATAGCTGTTTTTCTTTCGTCCGCCCAGCAGGTACAAACAATCATGCTGCCCGTTTGATTGTACTACCGCCAGCGAATGCGACAATGATGCCGGAACAGAAGGAAGTTGTTTCCAGCCGCCCGTTGTATCTGCCAGGTCAAGCATGTACAAGTGATCAGATACGCCGTTACTTGTTTCACCACCGGCAATATATAACTGCCCGCCGTATGCCGCAGCGGAGGCGTTCGTAAGTGGCATGGGCAGATCGGGAAGAGACTGCTGCAACAAATTACCCAATGATTTATCCCATACCAGCAAACCAGCTTTCTTGCTGATGCCCTGCTCATTCTCGCCGCCGGCATATGCAATGCCATATGCCGATGTGCATACCGCTGCATACGCCAGCGCAAAAGGCAGGCTCCATTTTTTATTGTTCAGCATAAGCGTGTCGTGCTGCTTGCTGAAAACATACACGTTGCCGTAATATTTTTTCTTTCCGCCCAGCCAGGGCATGCTATCGGGGAAATTATTGCCGCCAGCTACAATCAATACGTCATTGCTCACACCCGTTATTGCACCGGCCAATCCATTTGGTTCAGGCAGCTCGGCAGCTAATTTCCATAGCATAACATTCAATTGTCTTTTCTGCGCAGTAATTGTTTCTGTAAACAGCATCAGTATAAAAATTAATATGGTATGCGTTCCAGGTTTCATTTTTGTTCAGGCATTCATTGGTTCAGGCATACGTGAGGCATAGCTGCTGAAACCAAGCGCTTCAACATCCTGCCTGAATCCCAACCATTTTTCTTCGCTCATATTTGTTACCGGCAGGCGAAATTCGCCGCAATCAAGGCCCATTATTTTCATATAGGCCTTACCGGTAGCTATGCCACCGTATTTACCCAGCAGGCGTATCATATCAATAGATTGCTGTTGCTTTTCCCCTGCTGCGGCCAGGTCATTTTTTGCAAATGCATCCATCAGTTGGTGATACAAGGGAGCAGCATAATTAAACGTACTGCCCACGGCTCCTTTTGTACCTAGCGCCAGGGCTGGCAGCATATTTTCATCCCTGCCCCATAACATATCATACCTGCCGTTTTGGTAACGGAGACAGGAAAGAAAATCCATAAAATCTTCATGCGTGTATTTGATACCGGCAAAATTGGGCGATTTACCGTCTATGGCCTGTAGCAAATCAAACATGGGTAAAGGCACACCCGTTAGTACAGGAATATGATAATAATAGAATGGCATGGCGGGTACTACGGCCGCTATTTCAATACATATTTTTGCCAGTGTATCTGCAGAAGACGGCTTAAAATAGAACGGTGCTGTAAATGAAATTCCGTACAATCCAATTTGCTGCGCATACAATGCCAGGTCTTTGCAATCTGCCAGGCAGGTACCGCCCAGCAATATCATTACATTAAAATCATTGTCTGTTTTTGTACAGGCTGACCACGCAGCGGCCACTGATTTTTTTTCCTGCATGGTCAGCGAAACGCCTTCGCCGGTCGAGCCACAGATAAAGGCTCCTTTTACGCCATTTGTTTTCAGCATATGGTAATAGGCCGGTATAACAGAAAGATTGAGTGAACCGTCTTTGTGCATGGGCGTAAATGGCGCTGCAATCAGGCCCTGCAGGTGTTGTATTTGCATACTCATAATTTAATTGCCAGTTTAATAATAACACTTTTCAAAATGCCGGCAGCAGGAATACTGCCGGCTGTTACCAACTGCTGCGAATAAGAAAATTTACAATCTTCTTTAAAACGCCGGGTAGCCCGGGGTCTGGGTGAGCGACCTGTTGTTGGTGAGGGTATTACGGTCCACCGGCCATAAAAGTTTATAGCTGTCTGCCGCTGATATACTGGTGTTCGCAAACACATAACTGTCGCCCATTCTTCTTAAATCATACCAGCGTTTGCCTTCAAAAATAAATTCAAAAAAACGTTCCCGTAAAATAGCATTTTTTGCATCCGCATCTGTAGCCTGGTTGGGATATCCCTGCAACGCCACATTGTAATTACTGCCGTAGGCCCGTGCTCTCACGAGGTTAATTTCCGTTTTAGGATCTTCTCCTAAAATTATTTTTGATTCTGCCAGCAAGAGCAGCAGATCTGCATAACGATAGATGGGAAAATCGTTGGTATACTGGCGTATGCCAGCACTTTGCTCTCCCTGGTATTTGCCCGCAAATGCACCTGCGATGGTATACACCGCACCTGCAAGGTTGTAGGCGGGTTGAATGCTGACCCATTTGCGGCTGTCTTTGTCATCAAATTTTCTGTAGCTGGCAATCTTTACCGGCGCCCGCAACAGACCACCCCAATTGTCTGTTGATACATTGAATTTACGGTTATTGGCAGAATCATAGTAATTGGCGATAAGGCCTGACTGAGGCAGAAAGGTACCCGAAAAAGGCAACTGTGCTTCATCCAGTTTGTTGCGGATGGCAAAAATAATTTCTGTGTTGCCTTTATTGGAAGAACTAAAAACATTGGCATAGGAGGGCATTAATGACAATCCGCTTACATTGGTTTGAATATCCACCAACGCATTTTTAGCGGTGGTTGCATCTGCGGCTGCACCTCCCCGGTAGCTGGTCCATAAATATACTTCTGCTTTAAGCATAAGCGTGGCAGCCTTAGACCAGTAAGATTTTGTGTTCTTAAAAGTGTAGTTGGCAGCAAAACTGCTTACTGATTTATCAAGATCATCTTTAACCAGCTTTAGCACATCCGCTTCAGCAGAGGCGGCTTTGGCCAGGCTGGAAATATCAATGGCAGTAGTAGGATCTGTCTGAATAATAACCTTACCCCAGGAGCGCAGCAACTGAAAATAATAAAATGCCCGCATACCATAGGCTGCACCCAGATAATATTTGAAATCGGCAGCAGGTACCAGGTTAGGGTTAGCGTTCAGCTTGCTAATAAGCAGGTTAATTTGATTGATATTGAAATAAAAGCCGCCATAGTTGCTCACACCCGGATTATCAAGATCAAGATTATTGTTCCATAAACGTTCTACGCCCTGTGTTGCCTCACCCGTAAAAGCAGAGCTGGATCCCGGATCGGTACCAAAAATATCGGCCCGCATTTCGCCCAGGTATTGAAATGCGCTGGTATTGTTTCTGAACGCGATGTGAATACCTGAAACAAATGCATCTACCTGGTCTGGTGTTTTCCAGAAGTTGGCATCGCTGATGCTGCTTACCGGTGCCAGGTCAAGTTTTTTACTGCAAGCTGTGCTCAGCAGCAGTATGCTTACACCCGTAATGTATATTCTATTCCTTTTTTTCATGTCTGTATTTTTTATTATCCCTTACAATGATTTGGTTAAAATGAAACTTGTACACCTGCCACAAATGTTTTTGGCGTCGGATAGGTACCTGCATAGATGCCCGTCAGTGAGCCATTTAAAACAGGTGGTTCGGGAGAGGGGCCGGAAAATTTAGTGATATAAAATAGATTACTAACGCTGGCAAACAGTCGCAACTGCGATAAAACATGAGTTTTTGATAACATTGATTTCGGAAAATCATACGACAAAGTAATCTCGCGGCAGGCCAGGTAATCACCTTTTTCATAGAACCTTGAGTTGTTACTGTTCAGCACCTGGTTACCATTATTTATCCGTGTATAATTTTTCTTACCCAGCGGGGCTGCTACCTGGTCTGCATAATATACTTTGGGTACATCGGTATTGGTGTTAGTGGGCGACCAGGCATTCTTTTGCAGATCAAAATAATTGAATGTGCCCTGGTAATTGCCCAGTGTGCGGGCCACAAGATCATTATAAATGGTATGGCCCAATGCAAACTCAAAACGTGTATACAATGAAAAACCTTTGTAAGAAGCATTCAGGTTAAAACCACCTGTCCATTTAGGATTTATATTTCCAACATATACCTGGTCCCTTGAATCAATGGTGTCGTTTTTATCAATGTCTGCCCAGTTTACATCGCCCGGTGTTATTTTACCGGAGCCATAGGTTGAGCCTGGTCCGCTGATGCCTGCCACCAGGTCTTTGCGGGTAGCCGCCGATTTTGCAATATCAGCATCGTTGGCAAAAATGCCCAGTTGCTTGAATGCATAGATGTCGCCCAGCGCTGCACCTTCCTGCAAACCACCTACCCATATTACTTTGCCCTGTGCAGGATCATAAACCTGCAGACCGCCTTGCCTGTTTTTATCGTTGCCATTATAAGGCAGCTGCAAAATTTTATTCTTAACCAATGACGCATTTGCGCCCACGTCAATTTTCAGTCCACCCGGGCGATTGATAATATTCGCATTGATGGTAAACTCGTATCCTTTGTTCTGGAAATTACCCAGGTTGGTTCTTACTGAATTAAACCCTGTATAGCCGGGAAGGGCCAGGTTGGTCAGCAGGTCGCTGGTTTTACGGTTATAATAATCAAACAGCAGGTTTATCTTTCCTTTCAGCAAACCCAGATCAAGCCCGAGGTCAAATGTTTTACTTTTTTCCCAACGCAAATCACTGTTGATTAAACCCGTATTGAGGAAGCCTGCATTGCCATTGTACAGTCCCTGCGAGCCGTATACACCCTGCACTTCGTAATTGCCCAGGCCTGCCACATTACCATTTACCCCATAGCTTACACGGGGTTTCAGCACGGTGATGAATTTATCCAAACCCAGTTTGCTGAAGAATGCTTCCCTGTGCATGTTCCAGCCGGCAGACATACCGGGGAATACACCTGTCCTGTTGCCGGGAGCCAGGCTGGATACGCCGTCTTCCCTGAAAACTATGGTGAGGAGATAGCGCTGATCAAAATCGTAATTCAATCGTCCAAAACCGGAGACAATGCGGTATTCTGAACGGTTGGTATAATTATCCCCAGAAACAAATGTGGTGGAAGCGTTTACCGTAGGAATATCATCGGTAGGCGCCTTGGTACCAGACACCTGCATATTGTATGACTTTGTACCAAAGAATTCTGTACCCACCATAGCAGTTACATTGTGTTTCTCTGCAAAGGTTTTTGAATAATTAACGATGGCATTGTATTGCTGCTGGAAAGATTTTGAGTAGGTAGAAGTAGCACGCCTGGTTAAATCATTGTAGGAAGGCGGCGTTGCAAAAATATTTGAATAGGTTTGGTTAGCCCGGTTGAAAGATTGATCAAGTTGCTCGAACAGGTAGCCTGCACCGCTTGCTTTTATGTACAGGCCGGGAAGTACATCCCATTTTACCGAGGCATTTACCGTGATGCGGTTTACTTCATTGCTGCGGTCAGTTTTGTCAAGCCAGTATTTGGGATTGCCGTCGCTGGAGCTATTGCCCGGGTTGGGCTGTGTTTTTGCAGAATCCAGCCATGGATTAAATGTGGGCCAGATGGCCATGCTGCGGTACAATGTATTCACATCTGAAGTGATGGCGCCAATCTGTGAAGAAGTGGAAAGATTAACACCTGTACTCACTTCTATATTGGGTTTTATTTTATAAGAACCATTGATATCACCAGAAAAACGTTTGTAGCCTGAGCCAATGATAACGCCGTCTTCTTTGTAATAATCAAAACTGGAAAAATATTTTCCTTTGTCATTACCACCCATTACATTGATGTAATGATCCTGTGTGTGTGTATTCCTGAATACGATGTTTTCAATTTCACCGCCGTGGTCTTTAAAGATGATGGTACCGCCGTAGGGATCGCCCAGCGTATCCCATCCTTTGCCCAGAAGGCTGGCGGTTGTTCCATCATAGCTCCTTATATCAAACGAAGCCAGATTGGCTGCATCGGTTAGCAGTCCATAGCCCCTGGATGAATTTACCTGTGCCAGTGTCCTTCCTGAATTAAGATTGCCCAGGCGATTGTAATAGATATAGTCTTTGGCGCCGAGGTAATGGTAGCCATTCCTTCTTTTGTTATAACCCGAAGTAAATTTATATGATATCTCTGCCTTACCCGATTTTCCCTGTTTGGTGGTAATAAGAATAACTCCATTGTTGGCCCTTGCTCCATAGATAGCGGTGGAAGCAGCATCTTTCAGCAATTCAACAGAAGCAATATCTTCTGCAGGAATATCATTGAAAGCCCTGATGATGCCATCTACCACGACCAGTGGTGCGCCGGGGCTATTGATGGAAGCACCACCACGCAGTAATATCAGTGGCGCTGCGCCTGGCTGACCGGTTGCATTTACTACCTGCAAACCAGATAAGGTTCCCTGCAAAGCGCCGCCAATATTGGAACGCGGTGCAGTAGCAAGCACATCCTTGTCAAGCTTTGAAATAGCACTGCTGATATTTCTTCTTGATTGAGTGCCGTAACCAACGACGACTACTTCGTCCATTTTTTGTCCGCTGGATTTCAACGAAAGATCAAAATTACTGTTGCTTTTCACAGGGAGTTCAAGTGAAGCATAACCGGTATAAGTGAAAACCAGCACATCAGCCGGGGCTGCCAGGATGCTATAGGCTCCATCAATGCCGGTTTGCGTGGCGGTGTTTTTCCCTTTCAATATTATGCTCACACCCTGCAAAGGTTTGCCGTCTTCTTCGGAAGTAACACGGCCGGTAATGTTCTTTATTTGGGCTGACAGCCATGCACTGGAACAGCTTAGCAGCAACAGGAAGAGTATTTTTTTGGGATCGGCGCTCATAAACAGTTATTTTATATATTTGTATTATGTATGACATAATAAAGTTAGCGGTAAATTGTTGATTCTACCAAAACTTTTTTCAAATAATTTTTTAAGTGATGAAAATCAACAGTCTCCAATTTTGAAAACAGTCGCTTATCTTACCGCCCGGTTAGTAATGCGGAATAATATTAAAGTATGAACCTCCATAACGTTAAAGCTTCCATCAAGTCGATAGATACAAGTTCACTGGTGGACAAAGTAGAAATGAACCTGATCGAATTATTTATAGAAAAGAATTTTAAGATCGGTGATTCCATACCCAAAGAGCTTGAACTGACCGAGGCATTGGGTGTAAGCCGCACGGTGATCCGCGAAGCGTTGCTGCGCCTGCGCATGATGGGGCTTATTGAATCAAAGAAAAAACGCGGGGCAGTAATCACCAGCCCCGATTTGGTATCTATTCTTGAAAAAAGTATGAATCCCCGGATCCTGGATGAGGCCACGCTGAAAGAAATATTTGAAATGCGGCTTTCGCTTGAAATCGGGATGGCAGATTTTATTATTGAAAGGGCCACAAAAGAAGACATTGCAGCATTGCGTGAGATTGTAGCCGATGAACCACCTGTTTCACAACAACATTTATTCAGGATTGATCAAGAGATAAAATTTCATGGCAAGCTATATGAGATTACCCGCAACGAGACAATGAAAAAGTTTCAGAAATTGTTATTGCCGGTATTTGATTATGTTCACAGCAGCGGCCTGTTGAAAAAGTTCAAACCAAACCGCCAATATATTTCGCACAAGGAGTTGGTTGATATTATTGAAAGCGGTTCGGCCGAGCAACTGCGTAACGGCATGCGCAGTCACCTTGAAAATCATTTTGCCCGGTTGTTTGATTAGTCCGACATTTAAATGCAACCGGAATCTCAGCACAAAGCAGCAACATGCTCAGGGGCAGATTAACAGTAACTCAATTTACGGAACACCGCTGTGGAAAATTTATGACGAAGGATCTGCTATAGCCACAGCTGCTCCTTTGAGTGCACAAGGTTTCACTGAGGAAAAAATAAAACATTGAACTCGGAACATTTTAGGTTCAACACGAAGGCCAGCAAGCTGTATGCAAAGTTTTTTGATTGGTCGTACAACAGTAAAATAAAATGAAACATTTGGTATGAAAACAAAATGTAGCAACGTAATAATTTTCGGTTACAATGGTAAAATTTGATGGTCGAAAGAAAGTAATGGCCTTTTCTGTTCAATTTCGGTGGCAATGTATATTTTTTTTTAAAAAAAACAGCAAAACTGAAGTGTTTGATTTTTGTCGCTTGCAAACACTTCCTTAATATTATCTTGTCATTATTCTTTAACATCCGGCAATTAAAAGACCCGGGTTTACTAATTTCTGTTATTCTTCAATGATAATTTTGTGCTTGGTCCAGAAACATTATTGATTTTAAAAGAGGATTTTTGCCATCACAACACAAAAATAAAATACATATTTTGGTTTTCATTGTACTATTAAAATTCAAAATTAAAGAAGCGCTTGCAGCGAGAAGAAACTTTCAAAACCTTCTTTCTTCCTTCACTTTACCAAATGTATAGCAGTAATTAGATAACAATTATTGCGTATTACCCTTCCGCTACATTTTATATCATCTAAACTTGCCTTGTATTCGATGTTCTGTTGTCTGTCAGTAATATCTACTGATTTTTAAATGAACGTGTTGATAAGAATATTTGCAACGAATCATTATCATCATTGTCAAATTTATTATAACTGTACATGTCATTGTTTATTTGTAGCTACAAAACATATTCATCAAATTTCCGGTTGTGGTACAATAGCGGTACTGCAATAGCTGCAAGTAAGCCCAGTATAATAATAATGCCCGATGACAACCACCTGAACTGGATATTGATGATGGCATCTGCACTCCGCTGAAATGCGTTGATTTTAAGCAGCATAAAAATGGTTACCAATATCAGCAATCCACTGTAAATAAATTCGCCACCCCGGCCATACTTTACAGACCAGTAATAAATGGCACCAATCAGCAGGAACGCAATGTTAATAGCAAAGATTAGCGTTGATACATTGATGATAGATGAGAATGGGAAATGCATGATTTGAACGAATGCGAGGTCGTAGAACATACAAAGCAACGTGCCTGCCAATCCGGCAAATACACAGGTCATATATGCGCGGTAAAAAATGGTTTTTTGAAAATCCTTTTCCATAAAGTCAATTTTTAATTATGAACAAATATTATTAATCAGTCAAACCTTTTAATTTTTCTGCATCGTTTATCCGGATACTTTTACCATTCACACTGATTATTTTTGAAGTAATCAGTGTACGAAGCATTTTAAAAACAGTTTCATAGGTGGTGCCTGCGTAAGCGGCGATATCCTGCCTGCTGACTGGCACAGAAATATATTTACTCTTGTTGGTACCATAAACATTCAGCAGTTCAAGCAATGCTTCTGCTATCCTGCCCTTTACTTCCATCAGTGCAAGATTGCGCATACGTAATTCGGCTTTTTGTAATTCAGTTGAATAGAATTGCATGAGCCGGTAAGTAAAAGCATGATCTGCCTTCAGCGTTGCATCCAAAAAACTGCTTGTGATGAAGCAGGCTTTGGTTTCTTCCAATGCTGTTGCAGATACAGGATAAACATCGCCTGCCGCTAACCCGCGATGGCCAACCATATCACCGGCTTTTGTGAACCGTACAATCAGCTCTTTCTGATCCGTCCAGTGCTTATGCACTTTAACCGCACCGGAATACACAAAGTAGATGCCTTCAACTTTACCACCTTCTGTAAATAGTTGTTCCCCTTTTCTAAAACGTAAGGTTGATTTCTTTAATGCTATCAGTTCTCTCCATTCTGTTGTACAATGGCTGCATAGAAAACAGTTGCTCACATTACAGGATTCTTTTTTCATGCCCAATTCTAGTGATTTAATCTGGTCTGCGGCTTTAATATGGCATAAACAATGTTTATTATAAGAAATTATATCTAAAATTACACAAAATATGGTTTATGCAATATTTTTGCTCCATAATAGTAAAAAATATGCACAGGAAAGACGAAAGCACACCGTTATCACCGGCTTTTGAGCAGTTATACAATAGTAAAGGAGCGTTCAGGAAAACACCCGTTAATAAAAGAGTTGTTTACATCAGCATACAGGCCATACTGAATGCAGTTGTGATAGGGCTGCTTGCTAAAATACTGGTCTCATTAATACTGCTGATCACAAATATTGCTTTTTACGGAAAGTTTTCTTTCCAGGCTGCATCACCTGCATCCCATCAATTGGGTTGGCTGGTTGTTTTGGTGCCTGTTGCAGGTAGTGTACTCGTTGGCATTATGGCACGTTATGGATCAAAAGCGATCAGGGGCCATGGCATTCCGGAAGCGATGGAAAAAATTATTATGGACGAAAGCAGGATACCACCGGTTATTACTTTTTTGAAACCAGTGTCTGCTGCTATTTCTATTGGAACGGGCGGGCCTTTTGGCGCTGAGGGACCTATCATTGCAACAGGCGGTGCGTTTGGATCGCTTACAGGTCAGCTGATGCATATTTCTCCGGCTGAAAGAAAAATTATATTGACAGCGGGGGCCTGTGCGGGTATGTCAGCCATATTTGGCAGTCCCCTGGCTGCGGTGTTATTGGCCATTGAATTGCTGTTGTTTGAATTTTCTCCCCGCTCTATTATACCTGTGGCACTTGCTTGTATAACAGGCGCAGCCATGCATTTATTATTTTTTGAAAACGCACCTGTATTTGCCATGAATGCTATTGCTGCTCCCACAGCAGGCGCAACCGGGATGTATATTTTACTTGGACTGGTTGTTGGCGTCGTTGCTTCATTTGTTTCAAAATCAGTATATGCGGTAGAAGATCTTTTTGAGAAACTACCTGTGCACTGGATGTGGTGGCCTGCTATCGGAGCTATTGCAGTAGGTGTAACGGGTTATTATGCACCATTTACAATGGGTGTTGGGTATGATAATATACGGAACCTTCTTACGGGTGCATTGCCTTTGGGTGTGTTGCTGTCACTTTGTTTTTTAAAATACATTTCCTGGGTAATTGCATTGGGCAGCGGTACATCTGGTGGAACGCTTGCGCCATTGTTTACCATCGGTGGCGCTTTGGGTGCATTGCTGGGCACTGCGGCGCTGCATTATTTTCCAGCGCTACCCATTAATATTGCCACAGCAGCACTGGTGGGGATGGCTGCAATGTTTGCTGGTGCATCAAGGGCTTTTCTTACGTCGGTGGTATTCGCTTTGGAAACCACGGGACAGCTAAACGGGTTGTTGCCACTGATGGGTGCCTGCGCAGCGGCCTACTTTGTTTCTTTCTTCCTGATGAAATCCAGCATCATGACAGAGAAAATACATCGTCGCGGCGTGCAAACACCTGATTCATATGAGCCTGATATTTTGCAGTCAACAAGTGTTGCAGAACTTGTAACCCCAAGGCCAGTTGAAACAGAGCATATGCCTTATGTATATACTACAGATGATGCAGGATTGGCTGCAGAAATGATGGGCAAATACAACCAGGAAACGTTACTTGTGCTGGATAATAAAAAGAGTCGTAAACCAGTAGGCATTATCACTACTGCTTCCATTATGGAATTTTACAGCACTCAAAAACAAAAAGACCACCAGTATGATTCACCCGGCAGAACCAGAAGATTGATGGTACAGGGCAGGAAGCTGATTAAAAAAATGCGCGACTGAAACAAAGCTTTCGAAATTTCTTCACATAAAACTAATTACAATGGCAACCTTACTTGTAAAAAGCGTTTATGAACCGGTAAGGAAAACAGATGGTTACCGGGTGTTAATTGACAAGCTGTGGCCCAGGGGTATAACAACAGAAGCATTGTGTGCAGATGCGTGGATGAAAGAACTGGCCCCATCACCATGTTTACGGATATGGTTTAAACACCACCCGGAACAGTGGCCTTCGTTCCGCAATTCCTATTTAATTGAATTAAAAGTGTATGCAGATACCGTTGCGCTGAAGTCCTTTTGCAAGGCCCATAAAAAAATTACATTGTTGTACGCATCCAGGGATGAATCGCATAATCATGCTATATTGTTGCGGGATTATTTGCATCATTTGCAGGAGGGGCAAGTTGCTGCTATTTCTTATTTTAGCAATTGATGCGCAATAACAAAACGGCTTAATTCAAACTGGTGAAACATAAAATAAAACGGGGGCTGCGTGTGTCGCGCTATATCATTTATAAAGAAACCCTGGTTGATAACCGGGAACATTTTTGGTCTTTCATTGGCGCTTTTGTGGGCATTGGTTCGATTGCATTCATTCAAAGCTATTCTTTTGCCCAACAAGAAAATATATTCCTGATAGGATCTTTCGGCGCATCCTGTGTATTGGTGTACGGCGCTATACAAAGTCCGCTTGCGCAACCGCGGAACTTAATTGGCGGTCATGTAATATCTGCTATCATTGGTGTAACGGTGTATAAGATATTGCCGGATATTATTTGGCTAACGGCGCCACTTGCCGTTGCATTTTCTATTGTTGCCATGCAGGTGAGTAAAACCCTTCATCCGCCCGGTGGCGCAACAGCGCTGATTGCCGTTACGGGAGCGGGAAAGATAACTGCATTGGGCTATTGGTATGTGCTTTCTCCAGTTCTGAGTGGGGTGGTTATTTTGTTCGCAGTAGCCATGGTATTTAATAACATAACTAAACACCGCAAATACCCCACAGACAAACGGTTTACTAATTCCATTCGCCGTATGTTTATTAAACAAAAAATAGCCGAAACCGGTGAGGAAGTCAATTAAACCATTCGATAAAGACCGGGATAACGGGGCTACTAAACTTACATGTAAAGTAAACTCCCGAACCGTTTGATGATTATACTATGCACCGTTACTTATATATTATAAGAGATGATTTAGATACTCAGGTAAAGCAGAATATCTCTAATTGTGATCAATACCTTAATTGCAAAACCAATTTGTAATTTTGCCGCCCCTATGCATATAATAAAAGAATGGTCTGAACCATGGGCTGTTGAATTTGGGAAAAGTGTCCTTGTAAAGTCCTCCCAAGGAAAGTTCGATTACAAATTATTTTTGTTAAAGGAAAATCGGTAGAAGATAATATTAACGAAAGTGTTCACACAATTATGATTGACGAATGAACTGACCATGCTAATACCATTCCTTTGAAATCTTTTCGGGCAAACGCCAGTGAGGAATTACATGTGCATTTTGAACAAGTATAAATTGCATATCGTCATGAATAAGTCTTGATGGGGAACATATAAGGAGACTGTATTATGCAAATAGAGCGGATTATTATGTATTTTCTAATGACTCTGATAAAGGTCCGCATTGCAAGTAAGAGCTATAGGTTGTTAAATATTTATACTATACAAGATGACATATTTGAGAATTCAAAAACGCTTTAATAATATTAAAAACGAAGTTTTGCAGATGATTTGTCACTTTTAGGGATATCTTTTGAATAGTGCATGATTTCAACAGCCGTGGTCGTTCTTTTAGATGCGTGTATCCCGGCCCCCCAACCAATTATTAATTTATACTATCTTTAAACAAAGAATTGAAGGCAGTGATTTCGCCAGCGACGGGCAGGGATGCATTGTTTACGTTTTTTCACCTCCACGACTGACCTAAAGATCTCATTTTGTATTACTCCTTTTCCTATGGCATGACAAAATCAGCAAACACAATTTCGCATAACCATTTAAGCAAAATCAGTAATTTCTATGGTAACTGAATCATCACCGATAAATATCCGGATATGTTCTTTCGACCATGTTGAATTTCGTAGCGATTTCATAAATAACTTTTAAAAAGTAGGTGATTGTAATTAAAAACGCCTTTTAAGCATTTCAGCAAGTTCATGTGGTAGTAAATTTTATTCGACAGCTTTAGTAACTTTTTTTATGCCTTAATTAAAGCGGATAAAATCAACATCAATACTATACTAAATTAGAGTGCTCCTGAACCATGCAACCTCAGCATTACATAACCTGCTTGCGGGTTACCGTCTGTAGGTTTACCACCGGAGCCCGTATTGTAGGTATGCCTAAAATGATTCATACAATCATTAAGTGGAAACTTGTATACGAATATTGACCAAAAGCAATTAACGTTTTTGCTACCCACAATTGCTTTTCGATTTTTTATTTTGTATTAAATAATTATTAATTTTAATAAAACGACAATGCATGCCTGTTGTAAAATACTGTTCATATGGAGGCAGATTTTATATTACCGGAAGACTGGGGATTTAAGCGGGATAATGCGTTGCCAGACGCTTACCGGGGATTTGTATTACGCGGGGCAAAGGTGATCACAGCCACAGGCATTGCAGGCAATATTATTATTCAAACTTTCGAACAGCCGTTGTTTACCATCCGGTTTAAACAGCTTGCTTTCGTTAAAAATGTGTCTGTTATTTTCTGGCAAAGGGCCACGCGGCTGGTATCTTTCCTTTCTCTGAAAAATACAATTCACTATAACATAACGGGCGCAGGTGTACTTAAATTAAAGGAGGGCCAGGTCTCTTTAATGCATACCGGCAATACAACATTTACTGCGCGTTACGAGAAAGATAAAATTTATCAAACCCTTGAAATTGACTGGGCAGAAGAAATAATCCGGGAAGGAATACCATTTTTCCCTTTGTTGACGCCGTTTCCTGATCTCAACACTAATAGAAGTTATTTTATTGGCAAGACAGCACATGAGGCACGTGCGGATTTGCTGGGTGTCGCCAAAGAGATACTGAAATCTCCTTATGATACAGCGTTCAGCGGATTGTTATTTCAGAACAAGGCGAGGGACTACTTTTTTTTCATCATGATAGCCATTGGCCGGATCCCTGCTTCTACCCTGAAGCTTACACCGGATGACTGGAAAGAGATTGAAGCCATTGCATTATTACTAAGAACACATCCGGATCAAAAATTTCCGATCGTGCAGCTGGCTGCAAAGGCACACATGAACACCATGAAATTCAAACAGGCGTTTAAAGAAAAATATGATGCCGGGCCTTTTGAATACCAGATGGGACAACGCATGCAGGAGGCGCTGGAAATATTGAAGGAGGGCCGCATGTCACCCAAAGAAGTGGCGGCACATATCGGCTACAAAGGCATCAGCAGTTTTACTACAAAATTCCGTGAATACCATGGTTTTCCTCCGGGCAAAGTCATTAATAATTCCTGAACAGCACTTCCATTTGCCAAATAAAAACTTCCGAATGCGCATACATTAGATTTGGAACGGATTGGAGTCATGCCTCACCTTTACAATTGTAAAAAATGATCCATGAAAAAAAGTATCATTCCCGAAATCGTTTCAGTCCTTTTTATTTTCTTATTTGTTTATACTGCCTTTAGTAAAATAATTGAATTCAGTAAGTTCAACATACAATTGGCACAATCTCCCTTACTGGTTTCTTTTACGGCAGTTACTGCCTTTGCTATACCCGCAATTGAATTAATTACAAGCGCCATGTTGCTCACAAATAAATTTCGCAGATTTGGGTTGTACAGCGCATACACGATTATGGTAATGTTCACAGCCTATATAGTTGCCATTACCCGGTTCAGTGAGTATATCCCCTGTTCATGTGGTGGCGTGCTTACAGGTTTTAACTGGAACCAGCACCTGGTCTTTAATATTGCGTTTGTTTTTTTAGCGGCAATCGGGATTATAATACAATCTTCAATAAAACAAATTTCTGAACTGCACCCTACCGCAAACAGTATTTAAAACAGTTACATAGATGTTTGTTATAACAAAGCTACTCCTGCAAAGTAGCAACAGGGATTGCCGAAAACCTGTAACAGAGTAGGCATGTTCTTTAAAAAATAAAACATGAAAAAGTCAAGAATTTTAATGAGTGTTACAATGATGTTGGCCATTAGCGCTGCGTTCGCCTTTAAGCCAGCTGCAAAAACGGCGTTCTTTGCAGCCAGGTACGAGGTTATCAGTAACACTTGTACAGAGGTATCAAGACCGGATTGCCAGGGGAATTCGTCACACGCACAATGTGACGGCATTTTTACAACTAAAACTGCAGAGGTCTGCGAAAACCAGGCCTTTAAAACAAATTAGGCGTAATCTATTAATGGAATTGGTGTACAACGATTCCATTAATTTTTTAGAAAACTGATTAACAAATATGCAGCGTGAATAAGCGGTCGTTATATCTCTTAGTATTCTGTGGCATTCTGGGTGTTAGTCCTGTAGCAGTCCTCTATTGTATAAACAACTTTCGTGCGGACAGGAAAGGCAATTTCAGGCGGCTGACACCGCCGCACTCGATGACACTTCAAAAGAAGTTACCACTCCGCTCCGGGCATTATTATTTCGCTGGCGGATATGGCAGTAAGATTTTTATAGTTACAACTGAACTACCTGTTCAGTTCCAACAAACTGATACTGGCTTACACGCAGTAAAATTAATCAACCTCCATTTCCCTGATTCGACCCGCTTATACAATGTGCAATCCAGCATTATGGCCAGTAACGAAGTGTTGTTGCTTGATGGATTCAAACCCGCAGTCATGAAAACAACGTTGCCCGACACTGTTATGTCCATCTATTTGCTGGGTCAGCGTTACTTTTTGAAGGCAGTCCCGCTATCGGCCAACAGCTTCATTTTCCAAGTATATGACAGTATAGCAAAACAAAATGTATACGTTAAGTACAGACTGGATAGCAACAGATTTCAGCAGAATAAATACTTGCCAGACAAATCATCAGATGGTGTTTTCAGTATTGATGGCATCCTTCACTATGATCCCATCAATCATCAGCTCATGTATGTATATTTTTACAGGAACCAGTTTGATTATCTTGACACCAATTTAAACCGGGTGTATACCGGCAGAACCCTTGACTCCAATACAACGGCGAAAGTAGAGGTACTCATGTCAGGTAACAAAAAGAGTGGTATAGTAACGGCCGCTTCGGTACAGGTCAACAAAGGAAGCTGGATTGCCGATAACCGGTTATATATACATTCTATCATCGCCGGGAAAAATGATGCTGCTGGGAGGATAAAAAATTATGACATGTTAGATGTATATACTGTTTCATCAGGCAAGTATATACAAAGTCTCGCAGCAGAAAAATTCAATGGCGAAAACCTGAACGACTTTATTGTCATTGGGGATCATTTTTATGGTTTATACGGCCATACATTGGTTGATTACAGGATTCAAAGAGTGCGCTCCGACGCAGGCGGCCATCTATAAGACCGTATTTTGGGTAACAATTAATACCGGCAACATTCTCTTTTCAAGCTTTAAATGCATTTTGTATTTTGCAAGCGCCGCATCGACGGAACGCCAGTCTCCCATATCAGCTTCGATAGAAAAATAACTCTTGCCGGTATAGCCCGTCTCGTCGATGATCGTAAACCCCTTATCAAAAAGGTAGCTTTGACTTAGAGCGCGGACGAAATATTTTACCGGGTTATTACGTGATACGAAGTGCAAATCGGAGCTTGATACCGCATTAATATCCAGGCTGGAATCAGGAACGGGTTTAATCAGTGATGTGTCTTCTGCCGTCAGGACAAGGCAATTGACCAACCTGGTTTCCCAATGGGCAGCCAGCCGGAAATACCTTTTCATATCTTCCTGCATTATTTTTTTGACATTGTTCATGGGCATGGGCGGAGTTACCAGATTATACGAATAGAGTTGCCCGCTGGCTAATTTTGGATCATCGCTGTCTTTCCGGAAATACGCACTACTATCGCTGATCGTGAAAAATAACCTGGACGAGGGCAGGCGGACATCATCAAACTCAGGGTCATCACCGTAAGCAAACCTGAACAATGTGTACACATCCGTATTGGGTATTTGAAGGAAACCCTGTTTGTTCCCAGCCACTAATCTTGTATTTGTCAAAAGGCCTTCAGTCTTTCCGGAGACAAGGGAATACCAGATAATATTGTCTCCATTGCCGCCGTTTCCTTTGATGAACAAAGGCAAATTGATATTGTGCAAATCATTTGCCGCTTTATCATCTTTAGCTTTGAGCTGTTGCGATTCGTTATTCATTGCAGCTCGTACGTTTTCAATTGTCAGTTCATTGTATCCTGTTATTGCTTTGACAATGCCGCCTTTCCCTATCCACACGTAGTGCGGCAGAGATTCATGGGGGAACAGTTTTTGTAAAATAGTGTCACCATAAATACCGCCCGTCTGCAGATCCGGTTTACCAAAACGTTTCCTCCGCTGTATGAATGTATTCACCATTGCTTCCTCTTCATAAGTAACCGGCAAAACCGAAAAGCCATCGCCCACCTGTTGCTTTATATTTTCTATTTTGGTAAAACCAGCAAGGCATGTGCCGCACCAGGTTGCCCAAAAATCGATGATCAACAGTTTGTTTGTCAATGCAGGCAGAGACTTATTGAAACGCTGCTGATGATAGCTGGCGTTAATTATAAAAGGAGGAACGGTATCACCAACTTTCAAAACCCGGAATGCATTATTAGTGTTTCCGGCTTGCGAATGGAGCGTGAATAAAGATGTCAGTGCCAGTATATTTACCAGCGAGGATTTTATAAAGAATTTCATTATTAATTGGTGAGCGTTAATTAGTGAGTTACAATTAATTTTCAATAACCTGGATTTTGCGTGAGCTGATTATCATTCACAATTTCCATTTGTGGTATCGGATACAGCGTGTCCGATTGTTGCCAGGTGGCACCTTTAAGCGTTGCTAAAACGATACTAGCTTTTGCTGTTCTTTTGAGATCAAACCACCGGTGCCCCCATTCTGTGAACAGCTCCAGTTTTCTTTCCTGTAACACAGCGTCAAGAATCTGTGATTGACTGGTAGCAGTAGTTGGTGCAAGCCCCGCTCTCGTCCGGATTACATTAAGATCGTCGACAGCACTGTTAGCACCAAGTAATTTATTTTGTTGCGCTCTTGCTTCGGCTCTTACGAGGTATAGCTCTGCAAGCCTTAATACCACACTGTATTCAGACAGGGATGTAGCTGTTTTTATTTTATACTTTGAGGTGTAGTAATAGACCAGGGAGCCGGTTTTAAAACTGTCAACCCATTTATTTCTTCGTGTATCACCTGCTTCAAATGAATTTACCAAGGAGGGTAATAAGGCTATATAGTTGGGCTTTGCAGTCAATATATAATTAAACCCCTCAGAAGAGTTATGGTTAGGAACTACTGGCATCAATTGCCAAATCGTTTCGCGGCTGTCTTTTAAAAAGACTGCGGAAAGATTTGCTGAAAGCGCAAATTGTGTGTTCGATATAACTTCAGTTGCTGCTGATTCTGCGTTCTGCCAATCATGCAAATAGAGATAGACTCTTGCCAGTAAAGCTTTGGCAGCCCATTTAGTTGGGCGGATGCGCATCCCTGATATGTCCTTATCCGGCAATGTGTTTTGTGCATCCGTAAGATCAGCAATGATCACTTTGTACACGTCAGCCTGCGCCGTCCTGGTCGCAACACTATTACCGCGATAATCTGTCGAAGTAATCAGGGGAACATCACCCCAAGAATTTACGAGGTAAAAATAAAGGAAAGCGCGAAGAAACTTTGCCTCCCCCCGGAGAGTTGTTTTAGTTGCTGCACTTACACCTGTTGACTGAGACAATCCTTCGAGTACTGCATTTGCCTGATAAATGTATTGGTAGGTACTGCGCCAGACGGCAAGATTAGTGGTATTGGTGGGTGCAATTGAACAGGCATAAAATTCTGCCCTTCCTGATGTGAATGAATAATCAGCCAGTTCATCGGCAGACAAACCTGCCACAACGGAAAAACTCTGGTTGCCGCCGGGAGAAAAGTTGGTTCCTGAAATACTACTGTAAATGCCCAGCACGGTCGCAGTTGCTTTTTGATCAGTTGCATACACTGTAGCAGCAACCAATTCAGTTTGAGGTGCACCTGCATCTACAAATTTTTTGCATGCACCCAATTGTAATAATAGTGCCGCCAGCAGTGCGAAGCAAACTGTAACATGTAGTGTGTTTATTATTTTAATTATCATGACCATAATTTTAAAAAGTTAATTGGAATCCAAACGTCAGCACTTTCAGCGGTGGCAGCGAACTGGAACTTTGTGTTTCCGGATCAAGGCCTTTGTATCCAGTAACCGTGAATAAATTTTGCCCCAGTATAACCAGTTTACATGAAGTGATATGAAGTGCGTGTAATGCATGTTCTGATAAACGGTAAGACAGCGATACGTTTTTCAGTCTTATATAGGACGCGTCACCTATTACACCATCGCCTTCGTAAGCTGCGTTATCATAAGCATTGTTTGCATCTGAGCCGGAGGTAGTGGTAAACTTCTGTACGGGCGCGTTATCACCCGTATGCTGCCAGCGATAAAGTATCCAGGAGGGTTGATTGACATATGGACTGCCGGGCGAAGCAAAAAATTGTTTGTAATTGTAACCTGTTTGTTTGACGAATTGAACGAGAAAGTCCAATTGCCAGTTGTTAAGGTTGAATTTATTTTCAAGGCCACCATAAAAGGATTGGGATACTTTTTTAATAAACTGATCATCCTCAGGGAAACTGATATTGTTATCTTTATTTACATCCTCAAACTGATAAATACCGGTAGCAGGTGAAACACCAGTCTCATGATATTTATAGGCGATGTTTAAAGGTTGGCCAACTGCGTAAGTGTAGGCATAGCTTGAACCTTGAATATTTGGATAGGCTACCAATTTGTTAGCAGGGAGCGTGATATTAAATCCGGTACTCCACCTAAAATGAGGTTTATTGATATTTGTTATACTGGCACTGAATTCCCAACCGGAATTTTGCACGGTAGCAGGGAGATTGGATTGTATGGAAGAAAATCCGGTAATAAGCGGAAGTGGCAATCCAACCAGCTGGCTGGAAGAACGGTTAAAATAATATCCTGCAGTAAATATTATACTGTTATTCAGAACACCGAGTTCAATAGCCGCCTCCGATTTTTTATTCTTTTCCCATGCATATGTTGCATTAAATAACCGTGTTGGCATAAGACCCGGGCTACCATTGTAGGGATAACTACTGGGACTGTAGGTACTAAGATAGCCATAATCACCTATCTGATCATTGCCCGTCGTGCCATAGCTTGCCCTTAGTTTTCCATAGCTCAGAAACCGTAAATGTTTTTTGATAAAATTCTCCTGTGAAAAAATCCACCCTGCACCAGCGGCACCAAAATTAGCAAACTGCTTGCCTGGCCCGAACCGGCTGCTACCGTCTCTTCTTCCCGTCAGGTTTAGTAAATACTTGTCTTTCCAATTATAATTAATCCTCGCAAATGCGGCGCTATATTTATATTTCCGGTAATAATTATCATCAGATGCAGGATGAAAAGTAGATATGGAAGCTGCCGCAGATGGGTTGCCAGCCAATGCATCATCTAAAAATCCGGTAGCGAAGAGCAAAGACGCCTGTTTGATGTCCTGCTGGAGGGTGGCGCCAGCCAGGAGTGTAAGTTTGCCGGAGGGAAAGCTTTTTTGATATTCCAATTGTGGCTCAGCAATCCATGTTTCAGCGCTGCTGTTTCCAAAAAAAGTATACCCGGAAAGATTGCCATTCGCAGGATTTAGCGAACGCAATGGGAAGATATTGGTTTCATTGCCACGAATTTTTGTATAGCCAATACTTCCCTTTGCAACCAGGCCGGGTAACAGTTCATAACTGATGATAGCATTTGCAAGAACGTTATCAACTTTCATTGTATAATTAGTTAGCAGAGAACCATAAGGATTAATAAAACCAGGCTCCCAATTCAGTTTGCCTGCCGAATCATACACGGGTGGCGTAACAGGGGCCAACGTTAAAGCCGTTCCAGTTGGATCTGCATTTAATAAATGATTGTTGTCGTTTGAATACAGGGCGGATATGGCCATCCTGAATTTTTTATTGTCTGACAAATGGTTTATATTAAAGTGAAGAGCGGCTTTATTATCAGCAAAATCTCCCGGAAATACAGTCGTCTCACGGTGATAGGTACCCGCCGCAAGCATCTGGGTATTCAGGTTACCCCCGGAAACGGAAAATTCTGCGTTTGTTATGGAGGCTGTATTACCGATTAATACTTTTTGCCAGTCCGTTGAACGGCTGGTATCCCAAACCAGCAAATCATTGGCATTCCCGTCAGAAATAGACGGTGTCGCGCCGTCATTGCTAAATGCTTCCCTACGCATGGCGAGGTACTGACCGTTGTCCAGCAGATCCATCTTACTGGCGACTTTTCCTATCCCGGAGCTGAGATTTACGTTAAATGTTGTTTTGCCATTTTTGCCTTTTTTAGTGGTAATCAGTACCACACCATTGGCCCCACGGCTACCATAAATAGCTGTTGCGTCAGCATCTTTTAATACTTCGATGCTTTCGATATCGGAAGGATTGATGCTTGCCAGTGGGCTGCCCTGCTGTATAACTGAACTGAAGGATGATCCAAGCAGCGTACTGGTGAATGGAATACCGTCCACCAGGTACAAAGGATTATTGCCGGAGCGGATGCTGTTTTGTCCGCGAACCTGCACGGTGAATGCGCCACCTGATACCCCTGTGTTTTGGGTGACCACAACACCCGGCATACGCCCTTCCATGGCGGCGAGCGGGTTTGACACAGGCTGACTGGCAATCTGGTCCGCTTTCAGGGTGCTGACACTCCCGGTATTCAGTTTTGTCGTTGTATTATAATAGCCCTTAATGACCATTTCATCAAGGTTGTTAACCGACCGAACCAGTTGAATGATAATAAATGTTCTTCCCTGTACAGCGACCTGTTTGGATTCGTAGCCTATACTGGAAACCAGCAAGCTGCCAATTGAGTCTGCATTGCGCAAGACAAAAGCGCCTTTCTCATCGGTAGCGGTAACCATCGAATTCCCTTTTAGCATAATGGTGACAGCTGGAAGACCCATGCCTCCTTCGTCGATTACTTTACCTGTGATGGTAATGCCATCCGGTTGCACAGGAGATAAGGGCCGGTTTATCCTGCGCACCATGATTACCTGCCCGCGCAAGTTGTAGTCAACGGGCTGGTCCTTGAAGATCTTCTCCAGAAAAATAGCAATGCTTGCGTTTGTCAGTGAGAGGGTAACCCTTTTTGTTGCGGCCAGATCTTCAGAAGTATACACGAACCTGTAAGGGGTTTGCCGCTGAACAAGCGTAAAGACTTTTTCGAGTGGCTCATCACGCACTTCCAGGCTAATAGACTGGCCATTGCTCTGGAGCGGGATTTGCTGGCAGAATGCCACAAAGAAAAGGATAAGTAATTTTCTCATGCGACCGGTTTTACACAATGCAAACACTTCGGGGCACGGCTTTTTGCCAAATGCAGTCAAAAGCATAGTTTTGTTTTGTTGGGTTAATGAATGGTTGTACTCTCGCAAAAGAATCTTCCAGGGGTTAACTCAATGTGGCCGGGTATGTGTTACTAGCACTTCCCGGTTTTTTGTTAACCGCCATGGTATGGTGGTTTTTCAATTTATGGCAAGACAGTGATCTTTTTATCTTCAATCCTGAAATGGACGCGGCCTGTTCCCTGCAGGAAATCCAGCAGCGTTGACACAGGAAGATTGCGGGGTACGGATGCATTGAAATGGTCTGCAACAGGCGCTTCAAATTTTACTTCGCAATTGTACCAGCGTCCTACCTGTCGCATAACCTCGTCCAATTGCGTTTGTTTAAAAATGAACAGGCCATTTTTCCAGGCAAGTTCCTTTTCGAGGTCGGCAGGTACTACCTTGATTGCAGCACCCTGATCAACCTGAACCTGCTCACCCGGTTTTAAAATAATTGAATTATTCAACCGGACGGAGCCTTCTTCCAATGTTACTTTCAACAAAGGCTCATCTCGATAGGAATTGATATTGAAATGTGTTCCAAGTACGGTGATGTTGTTTCCGGAAGCAATGACTTCAAAAGGAAACATAAGGTCTTTGGCCACTTCGAAATACCCCTCGCCGGTTAGCACCACCGACCGTTTTTTCCCAGCAAAAGCGGAAGGGAACTGCAAAGAAGATCCCGCATTCAATATTACCTTGCTACCATCGGGCAATATAAGGGAATAGGTTCCACCCAAAGGTGTGGTTACTATATTCATTTTTTCTTCCCCTGTCATCTGAGAAGGATCTGTATGTGTAACCAACATCCCATCCGTTACATTGATATTCGTTGCCCCCTGTCTTGTCAGGTTGGTATTCGCCGTGGAATCCAGCACAATGGTCTGACCGCCAGCGAGGGTAAGGGTAGCGCGGTTGCTGCCCGGAGCAATGTCTTTAGCAATGTTTTGCACGTTGTTGGAGGGTTTATTTTTCCCTGGTATCCATTTGATGGCAACGGCCACACCGACGATAAGAACTGCAGCAGCTACATAAGGCCATATAGATCGCAATACAGATTTCTTTTTAGGTGTGTCCGAAAATTCCAGCTTGTTTTGCAAACGGGACAAGGTTTCGGCGGCGGGCAATCTCTCTTTCCATTTGATCCATTTATCAAGGTTATCCGGATCTGTCATGTCTTCGAAAAGCCGCTGGTTTTCCATGCTGGCGCCCACCCAATCATCCAGTTCCGCTTCCTCTGCTTCAGTCAGGTTTTGCTCCAGGAAACCTGCAATCAGGTAAGCCACCCGGAAAGCCAGTTGGTCAATTTTATCATTGTGTATAGACCCCTCGTCTTTCATACCAGAAAGTTAATAAATTATTTTCTTCTTCCTCTAAGACATAGGATTAGCAATATGGTCTACAATTAAAAAATTTTTTTTAGACTTATGAGTAATTCATGTTTTCAGAGATAATAAATTATGAAAATTTATTCTCAAAATATTAGAAATAATATTATCAATCTGCAGGCTATCGCATTCCAACAAACACCCGCAATAAGAGCAATTGCAGATGTTTTATTATAAAACTACAATGCATTGAATACGGCTTGGTAAACAGATGAAGACTTAAGAGATTTAATTTAGTATCGCAAGTGCTTTTATCAATTATCTTACAAACTTCCCATCATCGGTTTTCCGAACTAAACCAAGCGTGCTGATGGTTTCTAGTAAATCACTAATCTGCTGTTCTCGCAATAGGTTTGCTGGTCTTTTTGTCTTTTTGAATTGATTGTAGATAATCGTGGCTTAAACAGGATGTTGTGATTGTTGTATAATTCGGTTAATTGCTTTTGCCTGTTGGGAAAGAGTTTTTGGCCATTCAGATAATTCCGATACAGTAGAAGACACATCCTCCTTTGAATTTGCTATGTTTAAACCTGTTTGGTGACCGCCTTGTAAATTCTGATATTCAGGTCGCAACCACCTGATCAACCCACGTGACTCATCTGCTGCTCGTACTCCATCCTTCAGTCGCAGGAAGTGACCGGGCATAACACAATGCATGTTCTTTTGCCCTTTTCATCTCGCGTTCCCAAATACGTGTCTCCCTGGTTGCTGTACCAGTTTTTGTTTTAATCTTTTCGCCGCCCAAAATTTCTGCTTCAGTCATTAATGCTTTGTCAGAACCCTGTTTTGCTTCCAATACAAAGCAATGTTGTTTGAAGAGATCAATAAAATTGGTTGTTTTCTTCCCTTCTCCGTCGTCAAATTCGACCGGCCATTCAAATCTATAAGTCGCTTCATGTACCTTATCGGTGGCCGGTTTCGGTTTTCCAACGGCGAGCAATTCACATAGTTCTGTCAGGAATAGCTGGTAGTTGGCACGCTCAGAGGCGCCCGAGGCCTTCCAGCGGGATATAAATTTTTCTGCATCGGTATGGACAGGAGTGTGGGAATTCAAAAGATTAGTAATTTAATTTAGATAGATACCGAAAATATAAATTCATATTTAATGCGATTAAGAAGCGAAAAATTCAATTTTAGCATGCTTTCACAGCTCTTTTTTTTTGCTAACTTGCTTATTCATATTCTTAGGGGTATATAAGTTCTCCTATCGCTGATTTAATCAAAACAAATAATAATTTTCCGAACCCAAACCGATTACAGTAGGTAAAAGCAATGAAATTTTAAAATAAAGGAGGAGCATTACAAAATTCCGTAAATGTATCTAACATTTTTTTTGCTTCATTCTTATCAATTTTAAATCGGTTTTTTAGAAAATTAACTCTGTCTTCTCTTTTTGGATAGCTGATCATGTTGGTAAAATCATTCAGGGTAAGATTGAATTTCTCGTTGATAAATTTGTCAAAGAAATTACGGACTATTAATTGATTGTTTTCTCCCTCAGATTGAATTGGTCTAGATTGTTTATTACTAGCTGCCAAATGTTTGCCACCCATCATGATATCATTTCTAAGATTCGATAAATAAATATCCATATAATCTTGCATGGGATGATTTTCAACATTAAATATAGGATCAAGAAACGTTCGGCTGGTATTTGCAAAACCATTAAAAGCGCACCAAAAACTAAAAGCCATCCATTTACTATTAATATTCTTTGCAATTAGAAATTTCTCCATCTTTTCCAGACTGTCGGGGTTAAAGACAAAAGCAATGAAGTTTCGCATGACAACCGATGTTACTTTTTCCAAATCGTAGGAGTCTATTTCATTATTTAAATATTGATACAGGGTAGATTCCTTAATATTGCCGCTTTTGGTGAATTGAGTTCCGACGGCTTCGACGATTTTTAACAGGTCAGTTTTATAAGCATCCCCTTTATTTCTTTTTGCATTGGTTAAAATAGTATTGCATACTACCGAATAATCCATACGGTCTGCGCCCTGCTGAATGAAAAGAAAATTATCGTCAATTGATATATGGAAGGTTAAATAATCATAGTGGATTTTTTCAAGGGGAACTATGTTATTTTCGGAATTCTTGGAAAATTTCTTTGCAATCAAATGATTTAGCCTGAATAATGCATTTTTAATTCTATCAACATTAAGGCTTAGCCTTTTATTCACATCTCCCGGAGCTCTTGATGAAAGTGCGTAACTGTATATTTCCTTAAGGCTTTGTAGTAAGACTGCAGGAGATTCGTTGTCTTTGGTACCTGACAGCTTTTTTTTAAGCGTATCATATTTGTTAGTTGCATACAATTCATCTTCAATGATACAAAAATTAATATACTGCCTTGCTGCCTCAATACTGGATAACCTGCGCTGAAATTTAAGCAATAGCAATTCTGCTATTTCATTTTCCGATAGCACCGGTTCTGGAAAAATAACTGATAACAAATTTTCTGTTTCCTGAATGTTATCAAGAACTTTCTGCTGATAACCTTTTAGTCCAATACCTGCCCTGTTATATTTTGCGTCAAGAAACTTATTATTATTTTCAATATTGTTTCTGAATTCAGCACCAGAATTAACAATACCCTGAACGCTACTGATTAATTGCTGTTCAACAGGGCTTTTTTCACTAATGATACCACACGCAAGGCCATAAAGAAATCCTTTGATTGAGTTATACTTTCTGTCATAAACTATATTCTCTTCTGTTTCGTCTGGTACAATTGTAAAGGCCCTGATACTATTCGTGTCAAAGGAAAATTCAGCCGCATTTTCGAAATATTTGAAATTTGTTAAATATTTAGCAACTGATTTTGTTGGTAAGGAGGTAGCTGATTTTGCAATAGTTAAACGCATGTCCCGTTCCGAAAAAAAGTAAACCAGGAAATTTTGCTTGGTTAAGTAAATCGTTTTCTGAACGGCAATAATACCTTCACCAACCACTATCATGTCTTCTGGCAGAATTACACTGGTATCAATTGCCAGCACATACTTAATTCCATCTTCGGGAGATTGAATCTGGAATGCAGGGATTGCATTGTATAAAATCAGCGCATTATCAATTTCAAAGTCACTGATTGAATAAAAATAATCTATACCAAAATTTCTTCTTGAATAATAAGAAGCCGGTGAAATACTTTCTGTTGAAAAGATATTCTCAAACGTAAAATCTCTTGTAAAAAGAGGAATATAATAATAAGCCACAATTAATTTTTTTAGTCATACTTAAAAGGAGGTACTTTCTCAAAAAACCTGGAGAGATTACCTGTATGAGTAATATAAAGGTTTTTTAATGTCCTGGTAAGCGCTACATACAACGGCCGGGTTATATATGTTTTAACCCATTCATCATGCTTTGGATAATCACAGAAAGGGACAAACACTGTTTCAAACTGTAACCCTTTCGCACTGTGAAATGTCATTAACTTGGGCAATTCTGAATCAAAATCCAAATCGTTGTTGTCAAAGCCTGCATCATCGGTCATCTTTGCCTCATGCGAAAAACTTTTGCTATCGAGATATTCTTTGACTGACTCTACGTTACGGTATCTTTGGTTAGTATACGGAGCTTTCCCCTTATTATTAAAAGGTACAAGAATTGCACTGTCAGTATAATTGCGTGTTCTGATTTCAGCCATTATGTAATCCAGTTCTTCCTGCCAGGAAGGCCATTTTTTTATCCGTGGTTTTTCTGTTCCGGGTTTTACACATTTATTCTTGAAATCTTTGTCGGAACCAAGATGAGAGACAAAATCTGCAACGGTTCCGGGCAACCGGTAATTCCTGGTGAGTTTTTTTTGTTCGATGCCGAATTCCTTCGCAATAGATTCTGTCGATAATCCAAGAGAATATAACTGCTGTTCTGAATCACCATAAAACATGACGGATTTATTCTTAGCTGCAACGAACATTTCAATTTTTTCTTTCGGAAAATCCTGGCATTCATCCACAATTATATAATCAACATCGCTCCCATCCCATTTTTCCCAGTGAATTACCTGGTGAAGATCGATACCCAGTTCCAATATACCTGAACGTATGAAATCTTTCAGTGTTTTTGTAAAAACAACAAAAGTAAAACTTGCTATATCACCTTCTACTCCTGCACGGATATGTATATCCTGCGCCCTGTACAATGCAAGAATCGTTTTTCCACTGCCGGCGCAACCATTGATAACGAAACTATCATTGATATCAAGTCTCAATATCTCCCGTTGAAATTCATCAAGTTCACCGGGATCGATAAGCCATTTTTCTTTGGCCATAAATTAGTGGTTAGGTTAGAGGTTATATTCCAATACGTATTAAAACAGCCCGAGCCCGGCTATCCTGATAGACATCGCAGTGGTACTTACTTCAAACATTCTTGCAAGCTCTTTAATCGATTCACCATCTGAAAAATCCAATTCCATTCGCTGAATGGTTTTCCGGAGTTGGTCCGAGGGCATTAAGATAGCGGAGGCAAATGCATTCGCTTCCTTTTCCATTATCTGGTTAGCAGGCGTGTTACCCGAATTTTCACTGCGATAAATAAATTCTTTATCAACAAAAAGGTTTGATTGATCCCGGTGGAGTTCGAAATGGCCCAGTTCGTGGGCAATCGTAAACCTTCGTCTTACCATGGGTTCATTTTTGTTATACCCTATTGTTGCCTGCCCGTCCTGTATAGCAAGTAACCCAGATACATCATCGCCCAGTGGATAAGGCATAATCTTAATACCACGCATCCGTACTATTTCTTCGATCTTAATGGGAATGGTGATTTCTGGTAGCTTCTTTAGAATAGAAGATACCCTGCTTGTTATGAGCTTTATATTCATTGATTCCCGGATTTAATCTCTGATAAAAACTGATCAAGCACTAATTTGGTTGATTTATCAATTCCTCCCTGATCCACAATCGCATTTTTGATAACAGCGGCATTGTCTTCCTGTTTTATATTCTGTTCACGTTTTCGCACTGGCAATAATTGCATGATATCAACCTGAAAATAGTCAGCCATACAAAGCAACTGATAAATCGACGGCCGGTGCCTTCCTTTTTCGAGATTAATAATTGAGGCACGGGATAAATCCAATAACTGGCCTAGTTGCTCCTGGCTAACTTTTTTTTTGATGCGTTCAGATTTAATCAGCTCACTAACTTCTGCATAAAACTTGTTGGGGGGCGGCAGCTGCATATTTCTTCTTTAGTCAAAATTAATACTAATAAATAATACCGTCCAATTTTTTTTATAAAACTTTACATATTTGTTTATATTTCTTTACACAAATAAAAGTAGTATAAATATTGTTTTACTGGCGTTATTGTTGTACCTTTATCCTTTATTAGCCCAGGCTAATAAAAAACCAGGCATGGTGCCTGGCTTTGTGAAATTAACTACCAGATAGCGTAGCATGCTAACTGATATATTTGAACTCGCACTCCAAATATAGTGTTCTTGTCTAATTTTTCAATGCCAATCATTTACAGCACCTACTGCCGGTAATTATTTATTTAAAAATTACTACTGCTGAACGTAATATCATTTTCAAATCATTTCAGGTAACAGTTTTTATTATGCTGCGTCAAACTTGCCGCAATAATCACTAATCGTTTATATTAAAATTTAAAAAAAATGAAATACCCATTTATATTAAATAAGCAGTACCATGAGTCCGCCAAACAATTTCTTAGCAGTTCAGAAATAAGAAATATTGGCAACCTCCCCGGCAATCAGGATATTTTCTGGAAAGTACAGGGAGTAGATGAGTTGTTGGGCGAAGCAGATTCAGTTGACCTTGGAAGATTCGGCATTGAACAACTGTATAGTGTGCCGGCGGAAAAATACCAATTCATAATTAATGAGCGGTTGTTTGTTTCGCACGAACCATTTGTTACAGAGCAGGAACTTCGCCACGTCGGCCAGATACCGCCGGATGACCATTTGTTTTTTAAGGAAGAAGGCGGTAACCGGCAACTGAAACCAGGTGACAAAATCGACCTGCGGCCTTACCCGGTAGAAGAATTTTACTCCGTGAAGGTTCAAAAGCTGGTAATTATTAAAATCAATAATAACCCGTTTGAAGTAAAGCCTGGTAAATATTCCGTTGCCGAGATTAGGAAAATTGGCAGTGTTAATCCGGCCCACGCACTGGGTGAATTAATTAACAACGACCTGATAGAGTTATCTACTGATGCAGAAGTGATAATCAAAGGCGGAGAGGAATTCAAAAGTTACGCCAGGGGCGGAACCTCCTCATAGTTATGACATTTAACCAATCAGAAATTGATGAGTTAAAGCAGGTATCCCCCGGCCTCAGTTACGCTGAGGACGGAGGGCGTACCTACTTATTTCTCAAAAACCACCCATTACCCGCAGGCTGCATACCTGCGAGAATGGACTTGCTGTTATGCCCAAACCCGTTGAACGGTTATCAATCCCTCCTGTATTTTTCAAGCAAGCCCAGTGGGTGCGCCGAACGGAACTGGAACGGAAACATTGCCGTTTTTTCGCATAACTGGGTATCTTTTTCGTGGCAAACGGAGCCAGGAAATTCCTTGCTATCCATGCTGCAATTACATTTAAATGCACTAAAAAAATGAACGTAAATAATAATACAGTTATACGTATCCCTGCAGAGTTGTATAAAAAAATGATTGAAGACCTGAACAGGCCACATCCGTTTGCTGCAGAAAGGGTTGGATTCTTGGCGGCTTCATTCCTGCAGTCAGACAGTAATAGCACTATTATAACCATTACGGGCTACCATACAGTGCCTGATGAAGATTATATTGATGACAAGGAGGTAGGCGCAAGTATCAATACCAACGCCATTAGGAGGGAGATGCAGGAGGTTATACGTACAGGACATGGCTGCCTGCATGTTCACCTTCACAACCACGCTGGTAAACCTTATCCAAGCATTACTGATAAAAAAAGCCTGCCAGATGTTAGCCGTTCTTTTCTTAATGCGAATCCGGCTGTCCCCTGCGGCTACCTGATCCTGAGTGAGGATAACTTTTATTGTGCTTTGTATGATTTTGAAAAAACCCAACCTGCATTTGCCGACCAGTTTACCATTGTAGGATACCCATCTGAAATAAGGTATGCGCAACAATTGAAACTGCCAGCAAATAATGAAGTTTTTGAAAGACAATCCTTTCTGGGTACAACTGCGGACCAACGCTTTGGCCGTGTAAAGGTTGGGCTGGTAGGTTTGGGAGGTGGGGGATCTCATATAGCGCAGCAACTGGCTCACGTTGGTATTATACATTGCACGAATTTTGACGCTGATCACATTGAATGGTCTAACCTGAACAGGCTGATTGGTGGACGTTTCAAGGACATTGGAAAAAAGCTGAAAAAAATAAAAATCATTGAAAGGTTGATGAAAGGCATTAATCCGTATGTAAAATTGAAATCATTCAACACACGCTGGCAGGAGCACCCCGAAGAATTAAATAACTGCGATTTTGTAATTGGCTGTGTTGATTCCTTATCAGAGCGTATGCAGCTGGAGTCTGCCTGCCGGAGGGCATTGATCCCGTACATTGATATTGGCATGGATGTACATCAAATCACCGGGCACGGCTTCTCTATGTCAGGACAGGTCATATTATCAATGCCTGGAATGCCGTGCATGCAATGCTTTAAATTTGTTACAGAGGCAAATTTGTCTGAAGAGGCAAAAAGATACGGAGATGCAGGTGGGAGGCCACAAGTGGTATGGCCGAACGGAGTGCTGGCTTCCACAGCGGTCGGCGTCTTAATAGACCTCATCACAGGATGGGCTAATCTGAAGAACCGTAAGGTATATTTAAGCTATGATGGCGACAATGGACATATTACAGATCACCCCCATGGCATTTATAGCCCTGCACACTGCACGCATTATCCATTGCACGCAACTGGTGAAGTTATATTTAATGTGTTATGATAATAAAAGTGTTATGATAATAAGATAATAAAATAAGATCTGCTCAAGATCTGCTAATAATGAAGATCTGCTAATAATGAAATGAATTGTTGCCATGTCAAAAAGCCGACACTTATTAATCCCGGAGGGTTACACTTCAGTGTAGTATTCCTGTACAGTGAATAGGAAGAGAAAAGAAGGAGAAATGGGGCGTCTTTTTATAAATAGATATAAAAACGGTGCAATTTTCGCCCGCGCAAAAAATTTTTTCACTGTATTTTCAAATTTTTTTAAAATTTTTTGAATTGCCTCTTTGTACTTGCTCAGTGCGAAATCATTGCGCATGGCATTGTATGCTATGCAATTTTTTTCTGCGCCAACCAGGAAGATTTTTTGGAGGTCCTTGTAAATTTTACCAGCGGGATAATTTCATCATATTGCTGCTGTACCACTTCGATGACTTTTTTGTAGCGGGTAGATTGTGGCACTCTTTTAATAGCTGTCCTGAAGATAACCTTGCCGGTTAATTCGGGGCGGCCTTTATACAGGTTTTGACGGATTGTATAATCTCTTTTATCAAGTGTAAGAAGCACTTCGGTATGTTCAATTGTTTTGATAAAACCCCAGTGTTCCATCTGGTGTTTTAAATCAGTCGCAGTTGTTTTGCTGCAACCTAAAATTTTGGCGATAGTACGGTTGCTATATCCGTAGTAAGCAGGTTTGTTTTCTTTGCGCGGATTTGCCTGCGCGGATGCCTTGTCATTAACGATTCTTCTTGGAACCCAGTTTTGAGCAGGTGCGGAAGAAACCGCAACTTGTAATGCAGCTCCGGTTTTCTTCACCGCGGATGCTGGCTTCTTTCGTTGACCTACTTCAAAATAATATTTTTGGTTTTGAACTTTTCCTGTAACAATTACTGCCGCACAAAATGCCTGCATACCCTGGATTTTTTCTATTGGAAATCCCGCAGTTTGCTTTTTTTGAAATCCATACACTGCCCTCAAATGCTCGAAGCCCCTGACATAAAATTTTTGACCACCTTCATCATAGCCGACCCAGTTCAGCGCCAATAATTTTCGGAGATGTTTATTGAACGTGTTATGTGATTGGAAGCCAAGGGCATTAGCTGCATTTTTAAAAACAGCAGAATCCCGGTTAAAGATGCCTGCACTGTTCGATTTAAAATACATATATAGCGTAAAAGGTTTTTCCAGTTCCTGGTAAAAAACCATCGCCGCGAACTCTGTTGGTATTTGCTGGTATGCCCTACCCTTATCCATATTTGTTATTGTAAATTTAACTAATTTTTGTAGCAGGATAAATTCTTCTTATTCACAATAAATGTGGAAAACCTGTTATTCACAGTGGGTTTTACGAGCAGCTAAAATATTTGGGAATTTGTATTTTTACAAAAAAGATATATCTCTATGAAAGTTGCCAAGAAGTACTTTGGTAACTATTGCAAAAAAAGCAATTGGCATTTATTAGACTATAAAGTAAATATTTGAAGCATCGGCGGCATTGCGGTGAACAACATTTTGAATTTAGTAGGGATGTCAACGCTTGTAATATTCGAAATCATCGTTCAAGAAATGCACAAATTGAGGATATCATTTTTCTCCAAGATATTAGCATAATTGTTCAGACGGTAGGTAACACAAAGTCTTTGGATTGTATAAAATTTCGTCCTACTTTACCTCAAATTCATTTACTATCTGAAAGCAATAAAACGCACTGGTGAAGAACTTATAAAAAACTATTGAAGTTTTTTATTTTAAAAGATATTACCTGACGATATGGTCTATTGCATGGTTAAGTTGCATTCTTCCAGAGGAATATCTTTAGTTTTATCAGTGATCTACCTTTCTGAGTTTTCACGGTACTTTGTGAAACTCCTAATTCTTCAGCGACACAACGGATATTCTTTCCTTCGAAATAAATCATCTTGATGATTTGCTTGCCTTGTGGTGATAAATTTTCCAAAGCCTTTGATAGTTTACTGAAAACCTCAGATCCAACAAGATGTTTAAACGAATAATCCTCGTCAAATACAACCGTTTGGCCAATATTCTCCGACAATGAAATTATATTTCTATTTTTCTTAATCCAATTTAGACTTGCATTTCTTACTGTAGTATAGAGATATGATTTCAGGACATTTATCTCGAAAAAAATCTCCCGCCTTTCCCAGATTTTTATAAATGAATCTTCCACTATATCTTCTGCTGCGGCTTGATCCTGCGTTACCTTAAAAGAGTAATAACATAGTGACGTATAAAATAAATTGAATACCTCCGTAAAGCATTTTTGATGCCCCAAGCGGAAGCCTTCCATTAACCTGTAATCACTATTTAGATTTTTTTTTCGCATCCCGAATAAATTGGGAGCGATTCTGCATCTAATACAAAACTGCGCTTTAGGCCTGTCAAGCGATTCCAAAGAAAAAAAGACGTGGAACTGCACTTACCGTAACTGAGGCCGGGCAGGCCTTACCACGAATAAGTGAGCCCACGCCTAAACGTGAGCTCTTCACTTATTATCTCGTGGTAATCGAAAATTTGCCCTTTTCAGTTACGAGACTCCAAGCGAAAGCTTCAATTAGTTTATGAAGAATCGCAAAATATTTAATACAATATAAAAATAACGAAAAAGATACAAATCGTAAATAAATACATACTAATGGTAAGTTTTTACAAACTAGCTTTTTTCAGGTATTTACCTTCCTTTTTCAAGTCAAAATATGCCTAAAGAAGAGCGAAATTCTCAATTTATTGCAATCCGGTCAATGTTTCTGAGTGGTAGTGTCAAGAGGATGAGGGATATTGAGAAACTTTATCCAACAGCAATGGCAAAATCACTGCGTATCAACCATAGCAGATATATACAAAAGCTTTACCATCCTGATGAATTCACAATTAAACAGCTTACAATATTTTCTACATTGTTAGACTTGGATCTTCAATTAGTTCTTGATGTAATAATTAAACAATTGAATCTCGGAGGAAGGACAGCAAAGAAAAAATAAATTTTAAGAAGGAACCAAATTCGTCCAGGGTATGGATTAAGAATATTGTCGTTGCCTTTTCGCCTTCATAGGATAAGGTCTAATGGTAAGTATTTGATTAATGCATTCCCGCCGTTGGCGGGATTTTTTTGCCTATCCCGGAAAAAGCCAACCAAAGATTTGCCGATAAAGTGATTGCGTCGCAGCGATGTTCCAGTAAGGGTTATACAGCTGGTATAAAGGAGCTCTAAAATGTCACCTTTTTGAAAATAAAAGTGACATATAACAGGTCAAATGTCACCTTTTTTCGTAAATTTGGGACAATGGAAAAGGCGCACACACATATAGAACATTCAATATCAAAGAGAAAAAAAGGGGATTTGATATTTCCTACTGATTTCAGGGGGCAAGGGACAGAGGCTGCTATCAAAAAGGCCCTGTCGCGGCTCACCCAAGCAGGTAAACTTAGAAGACTTTCCCATGGCATCTATTATGTGCCCAAAATAGACCCAGTCTTTGGCGAAATACATCCTTCTCCGAAGGAGGTAGCAAAGACCATTGCCAAGAAGGAAAAGGTAAGGATACGTCCTGCTGGTGCGCATGCATTGAACCAGTTGGGCTTAAGTACCCAGGTGCCGACCAAGTTGGTTTATATTACCGACGGTGTGCCCAGGCAGTTAAAAATAGGTAAGACAGCCATTCAATTTAAGTCTACTACGCAGAAAAAATTAGCTGCCAAGGGAGCAATCAGCGGGTTGATTATCCAGGCGCTGGAAGAACTGGATACCCGCAACATGAACCCGGAAACGGAAAAACGGGTAACAGCATTATTACTCAAAGAAGACCCAAAGAAATTACAGCATGATCTGCAACTGGCGCCTGCCCGGATACATGATTATATATTAACCCTTTTAAAACAGTCCAGATGATCGGGTGGCTTCAAATGACGGATGAGCAGCGAAGGACCAGTATAGCACAGGCCTCGGCCATCGGTGGAATCACAGAAAAGGCGATTGAAAAGGACTGGTGGGTGACACTCACCCTGAAGGCGCTGTTTGGGACAGATTACGCAAAGTATCTCATTTTTAAAGGGGGTACTTCCCTGAGTAAAGGATGGAAATTGATAGAGCGTTTTTCAGAAGACATTGACATTGCACTGGAACCGGAGGCATTTGGGAGGGTTTATAAGAAAGATCCCAGTCACACCTATGTCAAAACGGTGAAAAAAAAAGGCTGTGCATTTACGAGTACCGTGCTGAAAGAAGCCTTGGAAAACAATTCGGTGTAGTGGGTGTGCTGGCAGGAATGATTACAGTTGCCGTGGTCGAAGGTCCCGGAAACCATTCCCGGCTGGGTTAATTTCTTTATTGATTTCAGTAATTTATGAAGGTTTTGTAAAACATTTCGATTTATTTATTCCTCCCTCTCTTTAAACAATTTTATGTCAGGTTGTTACAGCTTAAAACCTGTTATGTCTCGTAATGTACATTATTCTTATATCACCTTATTTTCAGTGATACGCTCATAAATCAAAAAAGCAACCGGGTAGGTAAAAGGATTCTTATTCATAATTTCGAGGATTAGGAGACTTATATGCGAACGTTGGAAAAATTCATATTTGATAGAATCGAAAGGAAGGCAAAAAGGAAATTTGTTGCTATCCAGGACGATTTTATTGAACAGATTAAGGCAGATGCCAATACATGGCAAAAATTAATTCTTCATAGCGAGAAAATGTATGGATACGATCAAAACGCAAACAAATTCTTTGATGCATTTGCTTTTTACCGGTTGTCATTTTTGGATATAGCTATGCTATTTAAAATGATGCTGTCTGCAAAAGCGGATGTAGAGAAAAAAATGCTTTGTAAATACCTGGCATTAAATATTTATGAATTTATTTACGGTGCCGCAAGTGTTTGATAAGGAATTTGAGAAAGATATTGCAGGGATGACTAACAAAATGCTCGTAGATGAATTAAAAAGATTGAAACGCAGTATCCATGAAACCAAAACAGAATGTGAACCCTATCTGAAAGAAATAAGAAACGTGCTTGCGGGGCATAAAGATCATAATACCTTCAAACAGCTTGAAGTTCTGGAAAAATTGGATGTAAACAAAATGGAAATGATTGCGATGGCCGCGTATTTACTTTTTGTTATGGCAAATAAATTTGAAAAAAATGTTCGCGCCTGTATTAAAGACAAAATAAGGCTGGAACAATTAGAAAAGAATAAAAGTGGCATAAATTGAAATGATGAATTGTTGTATTTTATGAATAGAGATCAAATAGCCCTGATAATGGATCCCCTTTATTCTGTTGTTTATACGATGACTAACGCGCCAGTAAAACTTGTTTTCAGGGATAATACGATTAAGGTTGGATATTTTCAACCTCATACAGATTCTGTTAAGCTTGAATTGGAAAATAAGTACACTTTTGTTGGTTTGACGGATACTAAAGACCAGGTTTCTATTATCGATGGTGGTCAACTAATAAATGTTCAATACCCTTCAAAGAACGGTAATGATCTTGAGGGGCTAAGGTTTTGGAATGCCTATGATGTTTTAAAAGTCCTTAAAATAAGCCCACTGCCAGCGTCATATTTCAGCCAGTTACTTGTAGAATTCAGGAATAGTTACCTGGATTCAAAAAATTATAGTTACAGGAGGTCAAAACACAGAAATCCTGTTGAAGTCGATCAAGAAATACTAAGTGAATTGCTTACAAATTTGCAACACATACAAAACAGGCCATCATTACTTGCTATTGATGAAATCAAAAAAGCAGGCATCCGTCTCCCGGCTGCAATTATTGAGACCTGGCAATCAGATAAAAACATCAGATCTTTATATGATGCAGTTTTGAAATATAATAACAATAGGTTTAAGGAGTTTAATAGTCTGGCTGTTCATATTGCTGAGTACAGGTCTTTGGATAAATTAGCTACCATACTACGAAGAAAGATACATAAGAAGGAACCCACAAAAAGATATATCAGCGAATCCCCGAAAACCAAAAAATTAGTTCAAATGCACCCGGCACCCAAAAATGAACCTGTTAGCGTATTTGTCTCCTATAGTTGGGATGGGAAAGACCATGAGCAAAAAGTAATGGAATTTACTGACCACCTCAGAAAAAAAGGTTTTAAGGCGCAATTGGATAAAATGATAAGTCAGGAGGAGACTGCTATCAATTTTAAGAAAATGATGTTTAACTCTATACATTCCCATGAAAAAATTGTTGTGGTACTGTCGGAAGGATATAAAAAAAAGGCTGACTCGTTTACTGGTGGAGTAGGGGATGAATATGAATTGCTTATAAGCGATATATCTGTAAGCCCAAGAAAATATGTATTCGTAAGTTTTGGAGGCAGGTCAGATTCAATTATACCATTTGGGATGCGTAACCGCGATATCATTGATTTGTCTTTGCCTGACGGCGAAAACGCCCTTATTAGAAAGCTTTCTGACCAGCCCGCTTATATATTTTCTGATGTAGCAACTGAAGTACCAAACCTTCCACCGAAACAAATAGGAGATTTTGCTCTATCTATCAATAAAGAATTCTTTAATTCTAAAGAAGAATTTAAAAAATATTTTAAGAAGTTGCTGCTGGATAAAAATTCTGCATATTATAGTGAGTTAAGGGAACACTGGAATACCCATACGTTGAGGAACGACAGCGTTGTGCTAACAGAAATTATTCAAACGTCGCTTGCCAAAGCGGTTGAATACGATCTACTACCGATGATCAATGACTTTGTTGCAGAACATTTGAATTATGATGGGAGTGCAAAATATATTTATAATAGCCCCCACGTATACATGCATGTCAGGGAAGATGAAGGGTATAATTTGCCGGTTTATGTTCATATTTGCTTTATAGGTATACTTTATTCCACCGCTATTGCGAATAAAATTGATATTGATCGGGTTGCACAGAATTCTGGAACGATGCGCAGTATTTATTCCTCGATGGTAAAATATATAGTGGCAAATATTGAAAGGAATATAAATTCGGACGATCTCGAATATCCTTCAAATTACCATTGGTTAATCGGTGAAATTCTTGGGATTACTGACAACTGGATTACTCTTTTTAATGAGCCGGAATATTTCGACACAAACTTTAGTTATTTGCAGGATATAGCAACCATAACCGGATACTGTCTTGATGAACTATATCATGGTGAAGAGGCGGAAGTATTGCCAGACACATTCGTTGTGCGCCAGGTCTACTACCATTCATTATCCACCTATTTTTCATCTCTAACCAATGATGAAATACGCGGTTCATTTGAGGAACACATCATAAAAAATATTCCGCAAAAATTATTCAGACGGGTACTTAAATTTTCACTGGATGAAAAATTTGCTTTGAGTGTAGACCAATTTATTTCGGGCCGATTTAGAACAATTAATGATCGGGAAAGAGCCGTGTTAGAGCGGTTTAGATCTTTTTTAATCAGGGAAAACCTTTTACCTGATGAAAATTGATGATAAACAAACATTATTCTTCATTTTCTTCTTCACTAGAATAAAAAATATCCGTTGCCGGTGAACCTTCGAACTTTGCCTTCAAAATATATTTTATACCACAGCCTTCACAAACAAACCCGTCCTTATTGTGACCCTCAATCGGTGTAACGTCACCGCATGAGCATTTTAAATGTGTTGTCCCGCAATAGCTGCATTCACCTGTTTGAATTTCTACTACGATTGCTTCAGACTGATCCTCCACACCTATTTCTGCGAAATTAATTCTCATTTGATTAGGATCTATATCGTATTTATCAAGTTCTTCGATTTTATGGGGTGCACTGAAATAAACTAAATTTGAATATTCATTTTCTTCGCCCGGCGAGCATACATCACATATGTACCAGTCGTCTGATGCATCATTGATGTCTGCCTCCATTTCTGCAATTTCCACATCAGTAAACAGGGGTGGCCGGTCTTTAATGGCTTTCTCTATGAAATTCAGTGCTGCTGGGAGACTTCGAAAAAATTTAAGATCTATTGTTAACGCCGTAGGTGATAAATCTTCATGTATTATATTTTCATCTGCAGGACTTGAAAAATCGCCTTTGTTTCCTGATACAAAAATAAAGTCATCAAAGGGATGCAGACCTGCTATCTTTTTTTTCAGGTATTCGACAGCGCCAAAGAAAATGAGTGCATCCGCCATGCTATTTTTTTTATCTCCAATGAACGGCGCTTTTTTTGACAATGCCCAATCAGCAGCAAAAACTTTAATTTCTCCAGAAATTGCATATTTTTCAGCCTTCGTTAGCAGTGCCTCCACCTTTGCAATATGATTTTTATTTTCTTGTATTTTGTCCAGCACTTTTGTTTTATATGGTTCAAACAAAGTTCTTAATAATAACCTATCTTCTTGTTGTAAAGGCCTCGCCACTTTATTTATTACAGCTTTTGAACTAACTATCTCGTTATTCAATTTTTTTACAAGTCCTTCGGTTTCTCCTTTGTTTCGCCGCCATTCGTCAATAATGATATCACAAACCAATAATTTAATTTCTTGGTCCGTTATTTTACCTGCCAAAGTATCATAGAGTTTCATGTGCTTCCAATCTTCAAAAGTGTCATTGTCAGGATTTTTGCTGCTTGCGAGGTAAATCCAATTATTAGTATCTACTATTAAGTAAGTCATTGGGTGGGTGTTTTTCGAATTCTAAGTTTAAGATACAGGTATTTTAATAAGCATTCAATAATTGTAACTGCACAGAAATATGGCGGGGTTTCAATAATATAATATTTAAATGGGCCAGGGCAGGGTTGCATGTGTTGTAATTGCTGTAAACAGCGGTGCAGCTATCTCCCGCTGTTTTTTATCGAGGCCTTTCAATTTGGTAAGGATAAATTCTAATTCTGCGAAGGTCTCATTTGGTTTCCAGTTGTCAGCGTCCCATACCATTTTTTTTCGTTCTGTAAATACAATCCAGGGATACCCGATTGCAGATGTAAAGACTTCAAATAATTGCTTTGTCCTCTCGGCATGCGGGCCCATCGTAGTCATTTTGGGAAATTGCACCATGAGACACAGTAAATGATTGGTAAATTCAAGCGCAAGATGTGATGCAGTATGAGCTGCATAGAAATACAATTTGATTTGGTGGCAAAGTTTTTTGAAAGATTGCACAATAATGTGCCACAGTTTATCTTCAGTATTGAGCAACGCAACATTGAGCAATTGGATGGTCATTTGTGTTTGAACGTATTGCATATTGTTGAACCATGCGTTATATCGTTCGCTATGATTACTTATATAATTTGACATGTTGTCTGCCATTTCGTTAAAGTGATCTGCATTTAATTTTCCAAGCTGCCGGATAGAAGATGCATTTAATACAGCTTTCTTCCTGCTTTTTATGATAGTGAGCCAAGCACCAATAGCCGCAAGATCTGTTTTGAACAGCGCTTCGGAGAGTACAGTATTATCGATGCCAGCTTTAAAAAATTGATCAAAGAGATACGCAGTAAACAAACGTGGTAATTGTTTTTTATTTCCCTGTTCAAATCTCCCGTAATGAGGATTGCTATAAATTTTGCGGAAAATGTATTTGCCGGTGTTCTTCCAGTCCTGGATGAATAAACGGATCGCTTTGGTTTTTATAAATGGATAATTTTCGTGATAAGTATCAATGAAACAGTGTCCCCAGAATGGTATCTCTGCAGTGTTGTCTTTGAGATAATTAATAAACTCTTTCTGACTGGTAGCAACCGGAAAGCCAAATGCTGCAATCGCCATCCTGGGAAGCGGATCGATGGTAGCTATCATTTGCAACCCAGGCAAGTTTTTCTTTTTTATAGCCAACAATAAACGCAATATATGTACAGGATGATCATAGTCTTCCTCATATTGGATACGGAACGATAGTTCATCAAAAAAATCAAAAGGTGGTTCACTGGATTCAATTTTGGTTATGCTGGCAGAAGACTGATTGAATTGTTTGATAAATTCTTGTAACATGGATTTATACCTGTTGTCATCAATGAGCGCGGCAATTTGTTTAAAGCCCTTCACGCGGTTTGCATCAGCAATAAATCCAACTGTATATAATATCAACAGAATCTGGCCAGCGCCCGCTGAGGTATAATCTTGCTTCAAAAGTTTTTTGCACAACTGCAGGAATGCTTCATACCCCTTCTCCTTGTCTGCATCTTCGCAAGTGATATAGGTTTTCCTTCCCTGCATTGAAAGTCTTCGTTTATTGGAGGAGGCCCGCAGCATCCAGCCATCAGGCAGCGCGTTTTCAGCAGCCAGGCGTCCGACAATGTTCAGATCGATTTCGTTAGCCAGGATTTCTTTTTGTAAAAATGATATTGTTTTTGATAGTGGCATATTTATAACATCAAATCAGTTTTTTCGGCGGCGATATATTCCTGGTAAATAAGCGTCCTTTTTTTCACACCGGCTATTTTCCCCAGTTGCAGACAATTCCATTCCCCGTTTTCAAATGGGCCATTAATGCTGTTGGAGGCATCATATATTAAACCGGCGTGCGGTTCGTCGCTCATCCAGTAGCGGTCATGAAAGCTATTTTTGGTTTTTGCCAGTTCCAGTTTTGTAAGTTTAAGCAATGATGTTCCCCGGTAGGTATTTTGAATCAGTTGCCATAATAGTTTGTATTGGTTGGTTAATTCACCTGCATCAATACCATCGTGTTTGCCCGTGTTTTTATGAAAACCCTGTATGATAATTGAAGTAATACCATTTTGTCCGATAGCAACAAGTAATGCGTTAAGAAAAACCTGCTGACTGATGTTGGGTACTGTTATTTTGCTATTTTGTTCAATGATGGGACCAAGAAAATAAGGGTCAACGATGCGGATCTGTTTTCCCAGGGTACTGAGAACACTAACTATTTTATCATTGAGTTCAATTGCTGCTTGTTTTCGATCCGGGGCTGCTGACAATTCCCAGTGTTGATCGCTAATGGAGGGAGATGTAGTTATTTCCTTACCCATCATTATTTCTCTGCCGAATGCATCCTTTAATAACGTCGCTGCAATATGTGGAATGATGTTGAGGTTTCTTAAAATCGTATACTGCTCGGCGTATTGCGTTGTCTCCGTTAATTTATCAGCAATTCTAAGCTGGCCCCGGCCGTCATTGTTGTCTAAAGGAATTTCCCAGGTGCCTTTATTTACATCAATATTTGTTTTACCGATAATCCGGGTGCCATCTATATTTCTCGCTTCAAGGATATGGTTGGTTTTAAATGCGCCGTCCATTTGAATAAAGCCCTTTAGTTTTATTTTGCCTGTGGAACGGTTGGTTTTTTCAGCAAAATCGCAATAAATATCCCTTTGCTGCCGCACTGCATTGATTTGATTATTCAATTTTTCAAATAAATATTGTTCTGGTAATAAACCTGCGGGCGTAATGGGTTTAATGATTTCATTGTGCGCATATCCAGAAATAAAGTCGCAATTATTCTTTTCATCCAACAAAAATGGTATTACAGCATCAGGCTCCTCCTGCCTGTATAACACAGGATGTCGTGATTTGCTGAAAATCGGGATGTCGCCTACCTGCAGGTGGTTATTTTCTATTTGATGCCAAAAGGTTGGATTCAGTCTGAATTGTATATCCGGATAGCCAGGCATGCTCTTTATATAGGCATTGTTTGCAATCAATGCCTGAAATATTGTTGCAATAGTTTTGTCTTCACCTATTACCAGCCATTGCTTGATTTTTTTTTCCGGCCATAAGAAAGTTGCATTATTTTTTGCACCTTTTTTATCATACCAGAATGGCTCACCGGGCGGTGCCAGTTCGTTTAATTCCTTCAGGTATGCAAAAAATACATAGTCTATTGCTTCAGCAGAAATCGTCAGAAGCGATAAGAGTGACGCGTTGGGAGACATTGTCGTTGTTTAATTAATAAACCATACAAGCGGATTTCTTTTTATGCTGGTGGTTTGTCCAGCATATAGATATGGTACCAATAAAAAAATGCTTCCGGGTTTGTCTTTTTCAACTTGTTAAGCCTTGTATTGAAAGGTTGTTCGATGTTCCAACCGGCTATCTCAAGTGGATTGCTGAAGCGGTTTATCAAACTTTCTTTGCGGCGTATTAAAACAGACATGTAAGCTGCTTTTGATGCATGGGCAATTGCTTTTTCGATGGTATATGTCTCCGAAAAAATATAGCCTTTTATTTGTTTTAAACCGCGCTCCAGGGCTTCAATTTCCCCTTTACCATCTTTTCCCCTCGTACACAAGTGGAGCGCCGTGTGATAGATGTCATCGAGTACAACATTACTGTCCTGTCCCAATGACCGGTACCTGAGCTCCGCCAGTGCAAACCGTTCAAAAGTACCTCCAATCGTTTCCGCATGATCAGCAACATCAAACAGATGCCCGACATCGTAGAGCTGCTTGATGATTTCCATTGATCTGCTAACACCGTTTTTCGTGTAGGGAATACCGGTAGTGTATGGCGCGAAGGCAGTTAATTTATCCCCCAGCAAATCATTAAGTGAAGGCACATTTACGCTCAATGTCGGTCCTTCCTGCTGTACAAATACAGAATCTATCGCCAGTGGGACAAGATGCTTATATTTTTGTTCTTCAAACAGGATATCCAGTAGTATATACTCTTCAGTTGGTGCTGTTTTATAGATAGGGGAATAGTAGAATTTATAATGCGCTTTTTGTATGACATACCCCGCTGGCCTTTCCTGTTCCTCCACGCGTGTAAAGCCCTTGTCGGCAGCTATTGTATCAAATGCTGGTTGGAGATTGGTTTGTTCCTTCATAATGATATCTATATCGATTGACAGACGCCTGGAGGAATTCATATGCAACATCAATGCAGTTCCACCTTTGAAAACAAAACTGAGCCTGCTTGTCGCAAGGCCTTCCAGCAACAGCAATGCGCGGATTACTTTTTCCACCAGGATTGGATCCGCATTCTTATTTTGGGCAGAGGCCTTTTTCAACCAGTCTGCACTAAGCGTTGCCCTGGAAATCATGATTGCCGAATGTTTTTTTTATTAAATTGTTTTCTGCGAGAAAGGTAGCTATTTTTTTACGTTTTGATTTTCTTGCGGCATAGCGGAGCAGTTTATTCTGGTTGATGGTAAACCGTTCATATGCATTCCTAAAAATGCCGGCTTTTTCATTATTGTCCATGTAATTAAATTCATCGTCTCCATATAGGTCAACCAGCATTTTTTCGATTGTTACTGTTGGCACGCTCTGGATGAATTGAAGGGGTGCCTCGGTTGTCAACTGACGGATAATAATACTGATAGTATTTGCTTGCAGTATGTATCTGGAGATAGTTTCTTCATTTGGTTTTAACCAGACTTGTTGCCTGACGTGGTCTTTAATAAAATCAAAAACAGCTGCGCTTCCCTCCTTTTCGACATCCACCAGCATAAATTTTGACCCGGATAAATGATGCTGAAATGTTTTGATCATATCATTTTCCCATATACAATAATTGATGTAGGGAAACTGTTGTTTTATTTGTTGGTGTAGTCTTTTCAGGCCAGGGTGGATAACTGGCAGGAAGCGGATGTTGTTTCCGCGGGTAAAAATTCCTCTGCCAATTCTCTCAAGCTCCCCATGCTGTACAAGTTCCCATATTCTCCAGTTAACAGTTGATTTGGGTATTTCTGGCTCCAGTGCGCGGTAGAACGCAAAAATATCCTCAGTTGTAAACTGGATATTGACAGCAAATTGCTCTTTTAATTGGGGGATGTGTAATTGTTTGATAGACGATATTTTAATAAATTTATCAAATTATTGGCATTTTTCAATAAATTTTGCCGTTAATTGGATTGTTGTCATTTCAAATTACCGGCAAAATAATCAATTTTTGCCGGTAATTTACTATAAAACTAGAGACAAGAGCTGCACAAAAGAACTTAGTTTTTTACAAACCGCTCCCACTCTGCTATTGCCACCTCAATGCCGCAAGCCGTAGATTTTTTTAAATAAAGTTGTCCTTCTATCCTGATGATTTGCAGTTCCAGAAATTCAGATCAGGCTCATCTGGGTGCGCGGCAATAAAAGCGCGCGTCTGTTTTTTCACTTTAGCAAAATGGGCGCCCGACTGGATGCCAATTTGATAAATAGCATCGGATGCTTTTGATTCGAGCCGGTTAAACCTGTCTGCAGTAATGCCGGGTTGATAATTGCCAGGTAATTAATTTTATTCTGATAGCACTTGGAATGAGATGCGAATGATTCCAGTAACCGATTTATTTCTGCTACGATTCTGATGAGCAACTTCATTAAACTTAAAATATTACAAGTAGACAAATCAGATATGGCTGAGTTTAACTTTTTATACTTAGCCAAAAGAGATCTTTAAAAAGCAGATATGGCTGAGTTTAATTTTTTATAGTCAGGCATAAGTCATAGTGGGGAGGCAGACATAATGCATCCAAAATTATATACGCCAAATGTTATAAATATTACATGCAAAAAAAAACTTCCGATTGCCAATATAATACTTCCGTTTGCCAAACGATCTGCGGCTAATTTTACAGTGAGTAAAGCAACCGTTGCCCTGTTGAAATGGATGTTAACGTGAAAAATGAGGCAGCATGGCATACAAACTGGAATATCTTGATCAACTGGTAAAGGCGGCAGCTCCTGGCAGCCAGGCAGGTCACTTTACATTATCTGAAATGGATATCACCCGCATCCTGCGTGAAGCGTTAGAAGAAACAGATAAAATCAAAGTGCAACTGGTACAGGACGTATTCAGTTTTACCAAGGAAAAGGAAATAGAAGTCTATATCAAAAATTACCAGCTGGGTTGCACACATTTACTGGACAGGCTCTATCAACAGGAACAACTATTACAATTACCAGCTGCCCCTGCAACAAATTTTTACAAAAATTTTTACCAATCTATCCTGTCCCTGTTGTCTTTTATTGAAGAAAGGTTTTCAAAATATTTTGACCGGTTGGAAAAAGTGCCGGATGTGTACCTCGCACTCAGCAAGCAAGAGATGCGGCAAAAGCAGGATGAGCTAAAAATATTGCTGCAAGGGTTGCCCGGGGAATTTGTTACGGCCGGGTTACTGGTAAAGCTTCATGCTTTTGTTGACGACAGGTCAAATTACATGGCCACGTACAGGGACATCATGTTTTATAAAGAGCTGTTGAAAGAATTACAGGATGTCGACCAATGGAAAAAGGAGGCAAATGTCTATTCTGGTTTACAGCAATTGCTGGTCTACCTGAATTATAACGCCAAAGAATTTATTAATGAATTGGTGAATAAAATAGCTGCCGAATTACAAGGGCTGGATGATCTCAATGACAGGATTGACAGGTTACTGCTGTATTCAAAAACACTGAACCAGTTACAGCTTAAGCCAGACAGCGCTTTATTCTATCGCCATCCCAGTGTGAAAGTGCAATTGAGCACTTGGTTTGCCGAAGAGCTGGCTTACCTGGAACATATACTGGGAGGTCTCCAGGTCAAACAAAAAACAGATCAACCTGCAAGCGCAAAACAAAAGATTGTATGCAAGGTGCCGGTGGATCAATTGGGTATTTTTTTCCGTGCTGTCAGCGATCTGCACTTAATCGATAGCCCCTCTCAAAAAGCAATGTTTGAACAAATCGCCCCCTGGCTTTCAACAACACATCGTATTGTACTATCTCCTGATAGTATGCGATCTAAATCTTATTCACCGGAAAAAAAAGACATCGAAGCCGTGAAAGATATCCTGATGCAATTATTCAGGCAGGCTGGAAAATATTAATATGCTATTCTTTGACCAGTGGAAGCAAGGTGTTGTTATCAAGATAGTTCAGTAATTCATTGAGCAGGTGCTGGCTAAACCCGGTAAAACGAAACCATTCCTCCATTGGGCAATCCAACAATTCTTTTAAACAGGTGAGGCGGTTGATTTCAAACAAATGAGCAAGCGAGCGACTGATGGCCAGGTCGTGAACATTTTTGATCAGTATTTCGGCAGGCGCATTTTCCATAGCTATGCAAAGCGGATTGGTTGATGAATATATGGGTCTGAAAAGAATTGCCAAATTAAAATTAATTATTTATTCAGCCATCAATTGGGCAAAAGTAATATGCACATAATAGTATTGGCATTGGCCATTGTGGCAAAGCAACAGGTCGTATCATTTTTTTTCAACACCAACAATTTGTCAATGAAGGAATTGAAAGGGGTACAGGGACGGCTGGACTTGAAAAGGGGTATTCAATGATCGTTTATTTGTAAAAACAATGAAAGATTAAAAACTGATTGTATGCTTAAAAATATCTCCTGGCAAAATTTCACAATGCTCATCGTATTGTTATGGATCATCTGGTATTGTTATGTAGGAATTGTGTACTACGCCAAAGACATAAAAAAGATTATAAAGTTTAAAGGCAACCGGATGTATGCAAAAGAAACAACCAACAAGACGGCCGCCAATGAGAACGAACACGATGGTTTCACACAAGCACAAACATTGCGCAATAATATTGCGGGTATTTTAAAAAGTGCTTCTCAAAATAAATTTCCAAAAGAAGAACTGGTAATGGCATTGCAACTAAGTGTGCGGGAATATCCTGAATTAAAGCAATCAGCTTTCGAGGTAGCAATCAATCATTATATATCGCACGAAAGCGAAAAACAATGCTCCACGTCTTTCAGTGATGAAGACTTGCGGATGATTTGGATGGGTTAGGTGTGGGGCATTTGTTTATTTCAGCGTATAGGAATGTCATCAGGGTAATTGATTAATTGTAACAGCTATTAAATAATGTGTGTATGAGAATTGTGTGTATCCTGGTATTATTTGTGGCTTGTTTTTTTAGCGCTTGCAAAAAAGAACCGATAAATGATCAAAATGACAGCGCAAGTGCTGATTTATCTCAGCGATCAAGGCGGTTTCCAAAATTACCAAAGCCTTTATTGCCACTGACGATCTGCATTAACTCTTATGATGAATTAATTCAACTACTGGGGACAGACAATTTGATCGCCAAAGCGGCCGTCCTTGCAAATGGAGCAATCATGCAACCGGGCAGCGATTTACAAAATATAACCTATGAAGCCATTGCGCAAAACCAGCCTAATTCCCTATTTGGATCAAGGCTAATTGTGGAATGGCGTTGGCCTGGTGGCAACTGGCAATTAAACATCAGTGACGTGTGGTCACTGGGATGTGTGTATACCGTGTCAGGAGAACCACCCTACACAAACCTGATTAAAGACGGCAATATCATTCAAATTAACACCTGTTTTTTCTGGGGTACAAATGAATTCACCGGGGAGCGTATTGATTATGTCATCATCGATTAAAGGATTTACTTTTTTATAACCAATAAAGAAACGTGAAGTATGAAACATTGGAGAAACCATTTATCGGAAACAAAAAGAAGGATGCAGTTCGCATCGCTCAGCCTTGTGCTTGCAGTGATTGCCAGCACAGCGATGGCACAGGATGGTAACGCCGGCATCAATGAAGCCAATACCAAAGTACGCGGGTATTTTGATTCCGGCACCAATCTCATGTATGCAGTAGGTGCCGTCGTGGGATTAATTGGCGCCGTAAAAGTTTATCAGAAGTGGAACAGCGGAGATCCTGATACCGGAAAGGTAGCGGCCGCCTGGTTCGGGAGTTGCGTTTTCCTCGTCGTGGTTGCAACTGTCATCAAATCATTTTTTGGTGTATGAGTACGAGCGTCTATTCCATCAACAAGGGAATTAACAAACCAGTTGAGTTTAAAGGTTTGAAAGCGCAGTACATCTGGTGGCTCGGCGGCGGATTGATTGGATTACTCATAGTATTTGCCATCCTATACATTATTGGCATCAACACGTTTGTTTGCCTTGGATTAATACTGGTACTGGGGATAGGATTGTTTACCAAGATTTATCAACTCAGCCATAATTACGGGGAATATGGTATGATGAAAATGCTGGCAAAAAAAGGCATACCGCGTGTGATTAAAGCGAGAACCAGGAAATGTTTCGTGAATCTGAAAAACAACTGACATGGAAAAAACATTAAATGATCTGCTGCCTATTATGGGTATTGAACACAATTGTATATTGTCCTGGCAGGGAGACGTCACTATCGCTTATGAAGCTACACTACCAGAACTGTTTACTCTTTCCAATGATGAATATGAATCATTTCACCAGGCATTGATTAAAGCCATCAAGATGTTACCTAAGCACAGTGTTTTTCACAAACAAGATTGGTTTACAGAAGCCAGGTACAAAGCTGATTTCACTGCTCAGGACACGAGCTTCTTGACCAGGAGCAGTGAACGTTTTTTTAATGAGCGGCCTTATCTCGATCATCGTTGTTACATCATGATCACAAAAAAAGCAGCAAACCGGAAAACAGGAAGTTCGGTGTTTTCAAATCTTCTGCGGCGTTCCATTGTTCCGGAAGAAACGTTGAAGCCGGCATTGCTGCAGGAATTCCTGGACAGCGCTGGCCAGTTTGAGAAAATTCTGCAAGACAGTGGCTTTGTAAAATTAAAAAGGCTAAAAGATGAAGACCTCTCCGGCCACAACAAATACTGCGGATTAATTGAAAAGTATTTGAATCTCCAGCCTAATGAATCGTCTTTTTTATTAAAAGATATATCTTTTAATGAAGGGATTAAAGTTGGAGCGGAGCATTGCCAGCTTTTCACGCTGGCGGATGCTGAAGGTTTACCGGCATTCTGCGGATCAAGAATCAATTATGATAAATATTCTACTGATAAAACAAAATTCAGTGTCGGTTTTGCGTCACCGCTTGGGCAATTGCTTCCGTGCAATCATATTTTTAACCAGTACATTTTTATAGACGACCAGCAAACAACTATCAAGAAACTGGAAAGCAAGCGGCTTCGGCTGCAGTCACTGTCAGCTTATTCCAGGGAAAATGCCATTTCACGGGATGCGACCAATGATTTTCTAAATGAAGCAATTGGTCAGCAACGCCTTCCAGTAAAAGCGCATTTCAATGTGTTGATATGGACGGATAATAAGGAGCAATTAAAAGACATTAGAAACCTTGTGTCGTCGGCACTTGCCCAAATGGATGCTGTACCCAAACAGGAACTGGATGGTGCGCCGCAGATCTTCTGGGCGGGTATACCAGGTAATGCAGCAGACTTTCCAATGAATGACAGCTTTGACACTTTCGCGGAACAAGCCTGTTGCTTTCTGAACCTGGAAACCAATTATCGTTCTTCCATATCCCCCTGTGGTATCCGTTTGGGGGATCGTCTTACCGGTAAGCCGGTTCATGTAGATATATCAGATGAACCGATGAAAAAAGGCATCATTACCAACCGTAATAAATTCATACTTGGCCCCAGCGGCTCCGGCAAATCTTTCTATACAAATCATATGGTTAGATCCTATTATGAACAAGGGACGCATGTTGTGTTAGTGGATGTTGGACATTCGTACAAAGGACTCTGTGATATGGTAAAGGGCTATTACTTTACCTACAATGAAAAGAATCCTATAAAATTCAACCCATTTTTTATCGGCCAGGATGATACGCTTGATACTGAGAAAAAGGAAAGTATTAAAACATTGCTGCTGGCGCTCTGGAAAAAAGACAATGAAACGTTTAACCGCTCAGAATATGTAGCACTGTCCAATGCACTTCAATTGTACTATGAGAAACTGGGCAAAAATAGTCTGCTGTTTCCCTGCTTCAATAGTTTCTATGAATTCTTAAGTCAGGATTTTGTCAATGTGTTGAAAACAGACCAGGTAAAGGAAAAGGATTTCGATGTGTCAAATTTTCTTTATGTTTTACGTCCCTATTACAAAGGCGGTGAGTTTGATTATCTATTAAATGCAACAGAGAACCTGGAGCTACTTCACCAAAGGTTTATTGTCTTTGAGCTGGATAATATAAAGGATCATCCTATTCTTTTCCCGGTGGTAACCATTATCATCATGGAAGTATTTATTTCCAAAATGCGAAAACTCAAAGGCATCCGGAAAATGATCCTGATTGAAGAAGCGTGGAAAGCGATTGCCAAGGAAGGTATGGCCGAATACATCAAGTACCTGTTCAAGACGGTAAGGAAGTTTTTTGGTGAGGCAATTGTGGTAACCCAGGAAGTGGAAGATATCATTTCGTCCCCGGTGGTGAAGCAAGCAATTATCAATAACAGTGATTGTAAAATATTACTGGACCAAAGCAAATACCAGAACAAGTTTGACCAGATACAAGAATTATTAGGATTAACAGAAAAGGAAAAAGCATTGGTGTTGTCAATCAATAAAGCCAACGACCCTACCAAAAAATACAAGGAAGTATTCATTTCGCTGGGAGGTGTTTTATCAAAAGTGTACAGGACAGAAGTGTCCTTAGAAGAATACCTGGCGTACACTACGGAAGAAACAGAAAAAGTAAAGCTGCAGCAATATGCGAATAAGTTTGAAGGGAATATTGAAAGGGCTATCAGCGCTATGGCGGCTGAACTTTAGTAATCTAAACTTCAATGATATGAAACCTATTCTTTTTTTACTGAGCCTCATTTTTGTAGTATCCTGTGGTCAGCATTCAAATTCGAATGATGTGAAAAATTCAGTACCAGGTGAATACATATTTAATGGCGGAACTGAATTAAGCCAGGGAAGTGATACAATAATCATCAGCGCCTTTGATGAAAAAGCAGCCACCTACATGGTTATTCGAAACACAGGTTTTAGGCGATTAATAGATGGAAGACTGCAACCAAAAGAATTTAAGAGCGAAAAGTTTATTGCTACTTATGATGACAAGAAACAACAGTTAGCTGATTCCAAAACAGGCAGGCTCTTATCATTTTCCAGCTCAAACAAAGACCTTGTATTTGGAACAGCAACTTATCAGAAAATAAAATAGCTATGAAGAAAATTATCCTGATGCTTGTGTTAAGCATTTCTTTAACCATCGCACCAACCCAAAAGAGTCACGCAGTAGCATGGGTAGTTATAAAGGAGGCTATAAAGAAAATTATCAAGGCCATCGATCTTGCTATCCAGCAACAACAAAATAAGGTGATTGCACTTCAGAACGCACAAAAGGCGGTGGAAAATGCAATGTCAAAATTAAAGCTTGATGAAATCACCGATTGGGTCGATAAACAACGCAACCTGTACAAGGATTATTTCAACGAATTGCAAAAAGTAAAAAGCATTATATCCTACTACCACCGTATTAAAGAGATCACAACAGCGCAGGAAAATATCATCAGCGAATACAAGCGTGCATTCTCGTTGTTTAAACAGGACGGGCATTTTACGGTCGAAGAAATCATCTACATGGGCCAAGTCTATGATGGCATGCTCATTGAAAGTGCAAAAAGCCTCGACCAGCTTTTCCTGGTCACCAATTCCTTTGTAACGCAAATGACGGATGCCAAACGTCTTGACATTATTAACGCAGCGGCGTTAAATATGACTGCCACATACAACGATTTGAAATTATTCAATAATCAAAATATTCTACTGAGCCTGCAGCGATCGAAGGATGAAAATGACGTCGCCATGGTGAAAGCATTGTACGGCATTCAATAAATTTTAAAAAAAGACGGCATATGAAGAAGTTGATAATTGTGTCAGTAGCTCTGATATCGTTTTCCAGAATCGAAGCTCAGGGCACATCCGGGCAAATAAAGGCGCAGATAAGACAAATTCTTTTACTCAAAACCTATATCAGCTACCTGGAGAAAGGATATGCCATAGCAAAAAAAGGGTTGACCACAATTGGAGATATTAAAAACGGGGACCTGCACCTGCACATTAATAATTTCGATTCATACAAAGCCGTCAATCCAACCATCAAAAAATATGCAAAGGTCGCTGACGTATTATCGCTTCAGTTGCATGTATTCAGGGTATACAAACAAACAACTGCTGCAATCAATTCCAGTCAATTGTTTAACCCGGGTGAAGTAGCGTATGTTTCCGATGTCTTTTCCAATTTATTGGAGCAGTGCGCCAATAACATTGAAGAGCTGACTAGCTTAACAACGTCCGGACAATATGAAATGAAAGACGATGAACGCATGGAACGAATTGATGCGCTTGAAAAAGATATGCAGGATAAATATGCATTTGCAATGGACTTTGCACAGGGAGCCCAGGTAATGGCACTACAGAAAAATAAAACTCAACATGAAGTCGTAACGAGCCGTTTCTTAACAAATATCAAAAACCCTTAGCATATGAGAAAAATAGTTATAGCTTGTTCCTTATGCCTGGGTAGTATGTTTATATCAGTGAAAACAAACGCCCAGATTGAAGAACTCGAGCAATTAGTGCTGGACATTGAGAAACTGGTACAGTACAAGCAAATACTTTCAGACCTTAAGAAGGGATACGAGATTCTATTCGGTGGGTACAACACCATCAAAAATCTGTCGGAAGGCAACTTCAATTTACACAAGACATTCCTGGATGGACTAATCGCAGTTAGTCCTGTAGTAAAGAAATATAAGAAAGCCGCGGATATCGTAGACTTCCAGTTGAAACTGGTCAAAGAATATAAGACAGCTTTTACCCGTTTCAAACAAGATGACAATTTTAGTCCGGGTGAAATTGATTATATGGGAAAGGTGTACGGAAAACTATTTGACGAAAGCCTGAAAAACCTTGATGCGTTACTTACTGTGATAACTGCGGATAAGCTCAGGATGTCAGATGACGAACGCCTGAATGCCATTGACGGCATATACGATGAGATGCAAAACAAGCTTTCTTTCCTTCGGTTTTTCAATAATAACACAACAGTGCTTGCGGTGCAAAGGGCAAAGGAAAAGAATGATGTGAATTCGGTCCGATTGAACTATGGGATTGAAAAGTGATAGAAAGAAATAAAAATGAAGTGTATGGTACGGTGTGGAAAGTTTTTGGTTTGCCTTTTGGTGGGCGTTGGTTACTGTGGCTTTGTCCAGGCGCAAGGTGTCGCTAACGAAATGAATGGATTACATGGCGTGCTGGAACAGCTGTACGATGACATGATGCCGCTTTGCGGTAAACTAATCGGTGTTGGTCGTGGGATAGCCAGTTTCGCTGCCATCTGGTATATATCTTCCAGGATATGGCGGCACATCGCTAATGCGGAACCAGTCGATTTTTACCCGCTGTTCCGGCCTTTTGTTCTTGGGTTTGCTGTCGTGATATTTCCTTCCGTGCTTTCCATGATTAACGGGGTAATGAAACCTACCGTCACAGCAACTGCTGCAATGGTGACAGACTCCAATAAAGCGATTGCCGTATTATTGAAAGCAAAGGAAGATGCCATTAAGAAAACAACTGTATGGCAGATGTATGTGGGAGAAAGTGGCAATGGTGACAGGGATAAATGGTACAAATACACCCATCCGGATGATCTTACCGGAACAAACGAAGGAATGCTGGCAAGCGTAGGAAACGATATCAAATTTGCCATGTCCAAAGCATCGTATAATTTCCGCAATTCCATTAAGGAATGGATGAGCGAAGTATTACGTGTCTTGTACGAAGCGGCATCTCTTTGCATCGATACCATTCGGACTTTTAATTTGGTCGTGTTATCCATTCTTGGACCGCTTGTTTTTGGAATTGCTGTTTTTGATGGGTTTCAGCATACGCTGGTGCAGTGGATTGCCCGTTATATCAATATCTTTCTGTGGTTACCCGTAGCAAATATTTTCGGAAGTATCATCGGCAAAATACAGGAGAAAATGATTGCACTTGACATTAAACAAGTGGAAACAGCTGGTGACACATTCTTTTCTTCAACTGATACCGCCTACCTGATCTTTATGATTATTGGAATCGTTGGTTACTTCACGGTGCCATCCATTGCAAATTATATTATTCATGCGGGCGGCGGTAATGCGCTTGTACATAAAGTGACCAACCTGATGAGTAGCGGTGGAAGCAATATTATGTCCGCAGGAAGTAACACAGTAATGAATAGTACTGGGACGGGAAACAATACAAGTGTAGTAAACAGTGACAAATCTGCACAGGCAATGCATCCCGGTTTTTTTGGTCGTTATGAGAGCAGTTCTTCGGACGGGTCTAAAGTTTCGAATAATGGATGGTTGGCCATTCGGTTAAAAGGCGATTCAGAAAATAAATCATGATATATGTTCAGGCAAACACAAAATATAGATACCGCGTTTCGTCATATCCGGCTGTTCTCCATTGTTATGATCCTCGCCTGCATGTTTATCACGGGATGGTCATTGTATGTGAGCAGTAAGACAATGAAAGAATCGCAGCAAAAGATTTTCATTCTGGCGGGGGGAAAAGCCTTGGAAGCTTTTGCAGCAGATCGTAAGGACAATATCCCGGTGGAAGCAAGAGATCATGTAAAAATGTTCCATCATTATTTTTTTACCCTTGATCCGGATGATAAGGTAATACAGGCCAATATTACAAAAGCATTATACCTCGCGGATGGTACCGCGAAGCAACAGTATGACGATTTAAAAGAAAACAGCTATTACTCCAATATCATCAGTGGAAATATCAGCCAGGAGATCAGCATTGATAGTATTGAAATTAACATAAACCAGTATCCATTTTATTTTAGTTGTAAGGCGCAGGAAAAAATAATACGGCCAACGACCATTGTTACCCGGTCATTAACTACTGAAGGTTGGTTAAGAAATGTTTCCCGTTCTGATAACAATCCTCATGGGTTCCTGATTGAGAAATGGCGGACAGTAGAAAATAAAGATATAAAAACGGAAAGCAGATAATGCATCTTTAATGGCTGAATAGAATTCTTGGTGTGGTTGAAATGTAAATACAGGAAAAAAGAATTTATATGGGAAGGTTACGCAAAAAGCAATCGTTGGATCAAGGAAACACCTGGAGTGACCGGCCTGCAATTACTATCAGCAAGCTAATATTCAAGCTCCAAAAAAGCTTCGCAACAGTGTTATCAAATACAGCAGCGAAGTTTCCCAACAGTACGATAAGGTGGGTAGTGGTTCTATTTACGCTGGGCTGGGTTATCGTTAGCACCTGGTATATTTCCTTGTCATTTACAGGTATAAAAAAACAAAGCACCATCTACATTTCTCATTTCAGGCGTCCTCTGACAAACAATAACATCAACGAGAAAAGGCCTGCAATAATTGCGATCACGGAAGATGAATATAATGAGATGGTACAATTTCACCGGTACATGGACAGCCTGGGAAAATATGCTAATCAGGTTTATGACAGCATACTATCTGCCAGGCCGGGACTGATGGATAGCGTATTGCTGCTGGAGAAAATATATAACCAACAAAAAAAATAAAAAGCATGAACAACAATGAATACTCACAGGCTTATTTGCGTAAACGAAAGATGCTGCTGGTGTTGCCTTTACTTGTATTACCGTTTATTACAATGGCATTTTGGGCGCTGGGTGGTGGAAAATCACCTGATAGCGGCACAAATCAAACCAATAAGAAACAGGGTTTGAATTTACAATTGCCGGATGCCAGGCTAAAAGAAGATAAGGGCTTAAATAAACTTTCCTACTATGAAATAGCTGCCTCGGATTCAGCCAAGCTGAAAGAACGCATGCGCAATGATCCCTATTTCAAAATAAAAAACATTAACCCAACAAAGGAAAGCGATGAGTCAATAGAGGACACTTCAATGAACGATGTCACCAACGCACAACGCCATCTTGCAAAAGCCGGGCTCAATAATTCTCCCTACAATCAGCACGGAAACATCGATCCCAACGAAGAAAAGGTAATGAAAAAATTAAACCAGTTGAACGCAGCGTTGGATAACACCATGAACGAATCATCCCGACAAAATTCAACCGGCGCTTCATCAAATTACTCAACGACTAAATCCGCAGGTAACAAAGAACAATTGGATCGCTTTGAAAGTATTATGCAGCAGGCAAGTCAGCAAGAGAACAAGGCAGAAGATCCGGAAATGAAACAGATCAATGGTATGCTGGACAAAATAATGGATATCCAGCATCCTGATAGAATAAGGGAAAGGGTACAACAAAATTCACTGGAACATCAACAACAAGTATTTCCGGTTACTCCACGAGGGAACATTGTTACTGTCTCTTTGCTGACGAATGACAACGATAGAAAATCAGATACAGCAGGCAATGGTGGAATGGAAAAATCCAATAATGCCTTTTATTCTATTGACGCATACTCTTCCACAGAAGGGGAATCACAAAATGTTTTAAATGCGGTTGTACACGAAACGCAAACCATTGTCTCCGGTTCTACGGTGAAATTAAGATTGCTGAATGATGCTTATATAAACGGCACGCTTATTACAAAAGACAATTTTGTTTTTGGCACCGCGTCATTAAGCGGAGAACGGTTAGTAATCGAAATAAAAAGCATCCGGTATAATAGTGCACTTTTTCCTGTAGCCTTATCTGTTTACGACATGGATGGAATGGATGGCATCTATATACCGGGAGCCATAGCAAGGAATTCCGCAAAGGAGTCTTCTGACAAAGCCATCCAAAGTGTGGCCCTGAACAGCCTTGATCCTACGCTTAGCGCCCAGGCAGCAAGCGCCGGTATTGAGGCGGCCAAATCACTTTTAAGTAAAAAAGTAAAACTGGTAAAAGTTACCATCAAAGCAGGCTACCGCGTGCTGCTAAAAGATAACAATACAAAATAATTATCTCATCAACATAAACCATTTGTATGAAATATTTTAATCTCTTATTGGTAACAACGTTTTTCATATTGTCCAATACACCTGTCACCAAGGCCCAAACTACAGGCTCCATTCCAGTTGTTAATGTAATCCCTGCGTTGAACCTGGCGATCACTTGTAGCAAAACAACCAACCTTGTATTCCCGTATAAAATAAAAAGTGTTGACAGGGGAAGTAAGGATCTGTTGGTACAAAAAGCAAATGGCGTAGAAAATGTGTTGCAATTAAAAGCCGGCAAAGAAAACTTTGAAGAAACAAATCTTAGTGTTATCACAGCAGAGGGAAAACTATATTCCTTTAATGTAAAATATGCAGCCCAGCCGCTTACACTGAACTTTCGTTTTCCAAAAGATAGCAACGCAATCATTGAACCTGACTATGCCATGGTGGAAAATACCAATGAAGCCACCCTGGAAAAAGATGCACATTACGCTATTGGGCATCCGCGCAATGTTTTTGGAATCAGGGATAAAAGATACGGCATCAACATGAGATTAACCGGGCTATTCGTAAGACATGGAATCTTCTATTTGAAGCTGCAATTAGAAAACAAATCCACTATTGATTACGATATTGATATGCTGCATTTTTTTACAAAGGACAAAAACCAGGCAAAACGTACTGCTTCCCAGGAAATTCCCATTAACGCATTATACATGCTGGGCAACAAAGACATCATTAAAAGTGATACAAGCCAGGTATTAATTGTTGCACTGCCAAAATTTACCATACCGGACAAAAAGAGGTTTTACGTCCAAATGATGGAGCGGAATGGTGGCAGGCATTTGCAACTTAAAATGGGGAACAGGAAGCTGATTAATGCTGTTCCTGTCTATAATGAACAACCATAAAAATCTAATCAGCTTATTTTTCACTATTAAAAATACAACTATGAACGAGGAAAATGTAAAGTATCTCAAAGACAATCTCAAATACATGGGATTCGGAGATAAAGTAAACGAGGAAATGGAAAAAAAGGTCCGTGAAAAGAATCCGGAATTTACGTTGCACGTACAAACGGAGTTCAATAAGAAACCGGTAGAGGCTGACCTGTATTTCAAAAAATCGGATTCGACCGACATGTACTTTTTCAACAAGTACGATGTGAAAGTTAAAAATTCCGAAGATGCTTCAAAAGATCTGCAGCAAACTTTTTACATCAACAAAGGGCATGGCGTAACATTGAAAGAATCTTTTAATCTCCTTGAAGGAAGAGCAGTCCACAAAAATCTTATTGATAAAGAAGGTGAAAAATACAAAGCCTGGATACAGCTCGACCTGGGTGATAAGGATGACAAGGGTAACTATAAACGCCAGCAATACCATGAAAACTATGGCTATAACGTAAATGAGGTGCTGGCTAAATATCCCGTAAAAGAAGTATTGGATGCAAAGCAAAAAGAAGAGTTGATCAGTTCTCTTCAGAAGGGGAATGTACAGATAGTAACATTTGTAAAGGAGGGGAAATCTGAAAAGATGTTTATAGAAGCTGACCCTAAAAACAGGGACTTTAATGTGTATGATTCCAAAATGCAATTGCTTAGCAAAGACGAAAAAGAGAAGTTTCAATCAGTCGGTCAAAGCGTGGCTAATAAAGCGGTAAAAGAAGAACAAGGTGCGGATAAAAAAAAAGACTTGAAACAGGAAGGTAGCCAACAGAAAGAAACGCTGGCCAAAGACAAAGAGATAAAAAAAAATGACAAATCGCTGCTACCCAAAAAAAGGGAAAGCAATAAAAAGGGAATGGGCATTTCGTAAACTGCACAGATAGGTTAGATTAAAGACTTGTATCATGAATATTGAAAATATCGCCGCCCTGGCGGCACAGTTGCAATCGCTGGGTTTTGATGATCCCGGCCTGGGGTTGTTGCGGAGAATTTGTTTCAGACCCGGAAGTTTTATTCTTACCCAAAGTATTCAAAAAGGTGGTGCTGAATTTGTCTTTCATATAAAGGTAGAAAAAGATCATAGTCATGATACTTATCACCTGAAATACTATGATGCCATTCTGCAAAAAGAAAACGTATGGCAACAAACCGAAATAAATGGCATCAACCTGCGGGAAATAGAATCGATGATGTCAGTACTGGATTGGAAAATGGCTTTTGATTTCGATGAGCAAAAACATTGGAATGCTGCTGACAAAACAAGTTGGGAAAAGGAATTGAAGATCGAAGCCATAATTGAAGCACTCGGAGAGTTAGAAGCAACTGAAGAAGGGAAAGCATTTGCTAACCATCTCAAGATAAAATATTGGCGCGATATGCCTTACCAGGAAGTATTTAGCAATATTATGCCTGGTAAAAACAAAAACGACGTGAGCCAGCGGTTTTATTTGTCGGCGGATCAGCCAGGTATTTCTGCCAGTGAAGCAATCCGATTCCTTCAAAACCGGTGGTTGGATAAACAAATACAGGCTAAAAAGAAAATCGCTGAAATCCCTGACACGGAAAAAGAAGAAAGTGGCAGCTCGTCTTCAGGGGGAAGTGGATTGTTAAAGAGAAAACGGCTTAATGGTAATAAGGGTAGTAAAAAGAACAACCTGCTCCGTAATTGATAAAAATGAACACATGGATTTGTTTCCTCCATTGACCGGATTTTATGAAGCCATTGAAGACGATCCAAGGATTGGCACTACGCATATCAGCCTGTATATGGCCTTATTGCAACAATGGAATACCAATGGAGGAAGCAATCCTTTCATTATTGAAAGGACATGCATTATGAAGGCGGCTAAAATAAATGCCCGCTATACTTATAACAAATGCATCAATGACCTGCAGGAGTTTGGCTATATAAAATATTTGCCGGCATCCAGTCAGTTTACAAGCAGCAGTGTTTTTTTGAAGGGTATTAAAATGATCAAATAAATTATTATCAATATGAACACTGTTTTTATTCCAGGAGAAAATGATTTCAGAAGGTGGGTAAAAGAGGCCGTACAGGAATGCTTGCAGGAATATTACAAACAGGCACCAGCGGGTGATGATAATCTTGAAGATTTGCTATCGCGCGAACAAGTTGCGCGTATTTTGCATGTTTCGCTTGTAACGCTAACTGACTGGATGAAACGTGGATTACCATTTCACAAACAGAGAGGCAGGGTTTATTTTGTCAGGTCAGAAGTAATGAAGCATATAAAAGAACAGCATTGGGGGCAGTTTAAACCTGGTAAAAGGTTTTCATCAATCGGCAATTAAGAGAGCGTTAAGTTATTCCGGAGTATGCAAGCAATTCATTTACCATTTCTTTGCTGCCTGCGAAAAAAGGTGTGCGCTGATGGAGAGATGTGGGTTCTATATCAAGTATACGATGTCGTGCGTCGGTAGCTTTCCCTCCAGCCGCTTCAATTATAAAAGCCATGGGATTGCATTCATACAACAACCGCAATTTACCTGAAGGTTTACGCGTGGTGGAAGGATACATAAACAAACCGCCTTGCAGCAGGCAACGGTGGATATCAGGCACCATACTCCCTGTATATCTTTGCGTACAACACTTGCCTGTGGTAACTGCCTTATGTTGTACATGCTTTAAATATTCCTGCAGTTGTTGGCTATACTGCATAAAATAACAACCATTAACAGCGTATGTATTGCCTTGCAAAGGAACACGTATACCGGTCTTGGTTAACCGAAATCTCCCGTTTTCGGGGTCGAGAATAAAACAGTCTGCACCGGCGCCGGTTGCGTAGACCAATACCGTTGCTATGCCATATAAAACATAGCCAGCTGCTACCTGGCGGTGACCTGCTTGTAAAAAGTCAGCCGTTGTTGGTGGTGTACCTATCGGTGATACCCTGCGGTAAATAGCGAAAATGCTGCCAATGGAAATATGAACATTGATATTGCTGCTGCCATCGAGTGGATCAAACAAGCATATGTAAGGTGACCGTTGGCTGTTTTCATTTTCAAAAGCGACAAAATCATCGAGTTCCTCGCTCGCGATTCCTGCACAACCGCCAGGCTGTTGCAGGAAATGTATAAACTGGTTATTGGCAAACAGATCAAGTGGCTGCACGGTTTCACCGTGTATATTCACAGAACCAGCACCTTGGATGTTACCCAGACGCCAGGGTTGCCTGATGGCGTCCTGAATTTTAATTGCTGCGTCACAAATGCACTGCAGGACTGTTGCAGTTCCGTAAAAGCTCTTTGAAATTTCGGTCAAGTTATTAATCATAGTATGTTTTTCTGTAGCGTTTGAAGCATTTAAAAAAATTATTGAGATGGTTGCAAGGAATCCAATAACCCTGGAGGGGTACGGCGAAAACTGTATTGTTTTGGCAGCAAACATTCCAACGCGGTGACACCTTCCAATTTTCGTAAGCGGCGGGCAGTGAAACCAGCAGCAAAACTGTCAAGTTCACAAATAATGATTAACCTGTTCCGTGACGGATGGATTTGCGTACAAAATAAGCTGGGCACTATATCTTTTTTACGCAGCCATTGCGCAACCCTGTCGACAGTTGCATCAGCAGAATCAATTACAATAATGTAAGCAACTTTGATAGTTGGCATTTGATGTATTTTTTATAAAAGGGTTGTAGAAACAACCCTTTCCCGTTATAACCTTAAACAACAATCCTTAAAACAAAAACAAGGGGCATTGTAAACACAAACCCCCGCTTGCCGGCACATGGTTGCCAGCGACATGAGAAACATTTTTCTTATTGGAATTATCTAAATCAAACCTGATTTGTAAAGAGTGGCTTCAGCAACAGGTCATGGCGAGTGCATGCATCAGTAAAATATAATTGAATCGTTTATCGCCAAATCGTTTTGTGGGATAATCAGGCCGCATGGCTAATTTTTATATAAGACACCCTAGACCGAAAAAAGACGACACTGAAAGCCATTTATTATTTTCTACAATACAGTCACGCTGAGATTCATTGCTAAAATATTACTACGTTAACAGTCACGTCCAACTGCCAAGCCGCAAACCATCAGTTTTTGCCTTCTGCAGGTCGAAGAAAAATAAATTTAAAGTCGTATTTTTAGGGAGATAAAAGTTCTTTACATCTCGGAAAAACTTTGCAGAAAATTAAATAAGGTTAAGAATTAAGGGGGATGTTTGCAAATTGTTTGCAAATTCAGGTAAAAGAGAAAGGCTCCCGATTGGAAGCCTTTCATAACAGATTGAAAAACAGTACCCAGGAACGGAGTTGAACCGTCACTCGCATTGCTGCGAACAGGATTTTAAGTCCTGCGTGTCTACCAATTCCACCACCCGGGTGACACAGCACCTCTCTAAAACCGAGGTGCAAAAAAAAATCCAAACACAAGGTTTGGATGTGGAGCGGAAGACCGGGCTCGAACCGGCCACCCCGACCTTGGCAAGGTCGTGCTCTACCAAATGAGCTACTTCCGCTTTTATTATAAAGAACTATACCTCAGTCACCTATCCCTCTTCAAAAACAACTGCTTTTCAATTAAAGCGCCGTTTTTTCGGGACTGCAAAAATAAGCATTGCAGCCATACAGAAAAATATTTTTTAAGCTTATTTATACTGCGGGGTATACAGTGTATTGGAAGTTACATTTACTTCCGGCCTTCCTTTATAACGGTGGGCCCATAAACCAAAACTTCCGCCTACAATAAAAGCAACTATGCAAAACACCTGCAGGTAGAAAAGAAAAACCGAGGAGTTTACCCAGCTATATGCAAAATCTTGTTCTTCGGGATTTTTATATTCTATTGGCTCTACAGCTTCCATATTGATGTATTATTACCCGCAAAAATAGCGGTTACCGTTTATATTACACAGGTTTATGCCCCATAATTTCAGAAAATTTTCTTTTACCCTGTACAAAATATGCCCAAATAATGCTCTTGTGCCACATACCGCCAACAGCTATCTTCTTTCGCACAGGCATTATACTCTGACCTCTTTTAAAAAAAAGCCATTTTGCAAAACCTGCATGCGCTTTTAATACAGCAACGCAATAACCAGGTTCGCCACTTAACAAGCCTTTGCATGCAGTTATTATATCCAGCACAATGCGCAATGGCAGTTTCCAAAATAATTCTCCTGTAGAAAGATTTTTAAAAAGCATTATCAAATTGTTCCTGAAGTTGAGGTACACTTTTCTTGCATTTCCTTTTGGCAATGTACCACCACCAACATGGTACACTATTGATGCAGGGCAAACCATTATCTTATAACCGGCAAGTTGCATGCGCCAGCATAAATCTATCTCTTCCATATGCGCAAAGAAAAAAGGATCCAGTCCGCCGCAGCTATGGTACACATTAGCCCTTACAAACATAGCAGCACCACTTGCCCAAAAAACAATAGCATTATCATTGTATTGTGCTGTATCTTCTTCACACACATCAAATATTCTCCCTCGTGCAAAAGGATATCCGAGGTAATCTATCCATCCGCCTGCCGCACCTGCATATTCAAACATATTACGCTGGCTTTCCATTAAAATTTTTGGCTGGCAGGCACTAATGCTAATATCACTTTCCATTAAATCAATAACTGGTTCTACCCAACCGGGCGTTACTTCCACATCAGAATTCAGCAATACATAATAATCGGCTTTTACCTGCTTCAATGCATCATTATAACCCTTCGCAAATCCACCATTATCAGGTAAAGCTATAATACGAACCAACGGATAGGATTGCCGCAAAAAAGCAATTGAATCATCTGTTGAACCATTGTCTGCAACAATGATTTCTACATTGCTATATGTGGTTGCCAACACAGATGGCAGAAACTGCTGCAAAAACTGCCGCCCGTTCCAGTTAAGAATTACTATGGCTACACTTGGTTTCAATTACTATAATAGTTGCTTCAAAAATAAGTATTGAAAAATAATATCGCTTTGGTAATAATAAGTTTTATTTGGCCAGCAGTATTAACACAGCTGCAGCATTCTTGCGTCGCACACTTCAACCTATATATCACCATTCATCATCTCATATCAAAGCATCCGGTTAAGATAAGTTTTTGCAGCCAGCCAATAAAACTTCAGGCTAAATAATATCCGCATAAATCTTATACCTGTTTAAAACTGAAAAAATCAATTTACATTCGGTGCATGATAGCATCCTTGTTTAACTGGCGCACAGGGCTGGCGTTAATTGCCATTGTCATTGTAGGCAGTTCGGTTTTTTATTCCCAATACCTTGCAAAAAAAATAATAAAAGAAGAAAGATTAAGGGTAGAACAATGGGTAGAAGCTGCAAAATTACTGCTCAATGATTCTTCGGGTGTAAGCACCAAACTGGTTACGTTAATTATGCCGGAGAATAAAACCATTCCCATTATTGCTACCAATGAGAAAGGCGATATTGTAACTTTTGCCAACCTAGATTCTGTAAAAGTGGCGGCAGACACCGGTTACGTACGTGCGCAGTTAAAGCAGTTCCAGGCACAGAATACACCCATTGAATGGGTAAACCCGCTGGATTCTTCTGCACACGATTATTATTATTACGGTCATACCAAGTTGCTGAACGAAGTGCAATATTTTCCGCTGATACAATTGTTTATAGTAGCATTGTTTATTATTATTACCATTACAGCTATCAGCACACGAAATAAATCAACACAAAACCAGGTATGGGCAGGCATGGCTAAAGAAACTGCTCACCAGTTGGGCACGCCTATTTCATCGCTGGAAGGATGGGTAGAAATGCTGAAAGAAAATGGCGCTAATTCTTCCATAACTTCAGAATTAAAAAAAGATGTGGACCGGCTCAAACTTGTATCAGATCGATTTGGAAAAATTGGAAGCAAACCACAACTGGAATTGAACAACATTGTGGATGAAACAGACAAAATGCTTGAATATATCCGCAAACGGGCCACAGGCAAAGTGCAGTTTACATTCAATCATTACGAGAAGGAAATCATCAACGCTTCTATTTCACCACCGCTTTTCGACTGGGTTATTGAAAACCTTTTAAAAAATGCACTTGATGCTATGGATGGAAAAGGTGCTATTACTATCGATATAAAGGATAATGCCAAAGACATTTATATTGATGTTTCGGATACCGGCAAAGGCATCAGCGCAGCCAATATCAGTAAAGTTTTTAAGCCCGGGTTTACTACCAAAAAAAGAGGATGGGGACTTGGGCTTAGCCTCTCAAAACGCATTGTAGAGCAATTTCACAACGGAAAATTATTTGTAAAACAATCCGAGCCCGGCAAAGGCACTACATTCAGGATTGTATTGCCCAGGCCTGGAATTATTTAATTGGTTGATCAGTTGATGTAAAACCCGGTTCTTGCAAAGAAACCAGTCAACAAATCAACCTATTAGCTGATCAACTAATTGCCAAATCAATTAACTTGCAGCCGCTGCGGAGGTGGCGAAATTGGTAGACGCACTACTTTGAGGTGGTAGCGCCTTTTACCGGGCGTGGGAGTTCGAATCTCCTCTTCCGCACATAAAAAAGACAGTCAACAAGACTGTCTTTTTCTTTTTCTAACTGCCAATACTTAACAAAAGCATAACCCTTATTTGCAACTGGCCCTCTATTTCTTATCAGCGAATTTCTCTGCACTTGCGTAACTTTACAGAGCCCAAACCAGTAAGGATATATATTATTATGAACGAGCACATTAACAGGGACGAACACGTTTTGACAGATATTCTTTCTGCGGCCAGATCTTTGTTTGAAAAACAGGGACTGAAAAAAACAACCATGGATGATATTGCATCCAGGATAGGTAAATGCAAAGGCGCACTCTACTATTATTTTGCAAGTAAAGATGAAATTTTTGAAGCTGTTGTAGAACAGGAAATGACAGAGTTTTTTAAACAACTTTCAATTGAAACCAATGCGTTTTACGGTGCAAAAGAAAAGCTGATTGCATACTGCAGAACAAGACTTAAAAAGATAAGGGAGTTCTGTAACCTTAATGAAGTGCTTAAAAAAGATTTGATTGATTTTGCAGGAAAGATGGAAACCATCAAAAAAAAGTACGACACTATGCAGGTTGTGCTGGTAGAAAATATTATCCGCGATGGCATTAAAAAAGCAGAGTTCAAAAAAATGGACGCTGAATATGTAGGATCACTTTCTTATCTCATCGTTAGTTCATTTAAAGGGCTCGAAATGCCATTGAATGTAGACATACAATACAACAGTCTTAATAAAATGGCAGACTTTATTGTAAATGTAATGGTAGATGGCATCGGCTGCCAGAAAATTGCAAAGCCAGAGCTGGCGGCATTTTAGAGAAAAGTTACAAGCTTTGAAAAGCTACAAGCTGTTAGCTACTAGCTTCAAGCTTTGGTGGTTTTGAAGAAGCATCTGTGTATTGGTTTCTCGCAAAGACCGCAAAGGAGCAGCGCAAAAAAATAAAGAAAAGCTATTAGCTGTTAGCTATTAGCTTCAAGCTTTTGTTGTTTTCGAAGAAACACTCTGTGTTATCGCCTTAATAGTTATTACCATGAAAGTTTGTCGAATTAAAGCCTGTGTCTTCACTACAATGTAAATAACCCCGTGCTTCTCTGTGTTTTCCGTGTCTCTGTGGTTAAAAATTCTCTCGAAGAGCTAGCATAGAAAAAGAGATAATCTGCGAATCCGCGGCTATCTATATCAGACATCTTCAAATCAGATATCAGACATACTGATTTTTTTTTCAGGGAAAAATTTCTTTTGTATAAGGGTAAATAAAGTGATACCCGTTAAACCGCAGAGAATTCCTGCAAGTACATCCAGCACATAATGATGGTTTGTATACACAGCAGCAAACCATATTCCGCACATTACAGTTCCATAAAAAATGGTCATCAGCCCTACTTTGTTTTTTACAGCGTAATAAAAAACAATAAGCGGGTAAGAAGAATGCAATGATGGCATGGCAGCAAACACATTGGATCCTTTTGTATAAAGCCCCTGGAAAATATTGGCATGCACCAATGCATCAAACTTGGCAAGGCCAGCCGTGCTGCCAGGTGTATTTGCGTTGAAAACAAATCCATACTTGCTCACATACCATGGCGCTGCAGCCGGGTAACTATAATAAACAACAAAACCTATAAGATTGGTGAGCAAAAATGTAAAAGCAAAATAAAAAAATTGCCTGTGCTTCTTTTTAAAATAAAGATAAAATCCAAACAATAGTGGTACCGGTATCCAGCAAAGATAGAACAGGCCAGAAATAAAATCCAGTGCTGTATGCTGGTGAAGCTGCCAGTATTCGTTGGGTGTTATAATTTTTCCGTCTGCCGTTGTAATGCCGAAAATACTTTTCTCTGCGTTGTAAATACTTTCTATGTGCACTGCATGGTACTTGTAATTAGGAAACGCCTTCATGTAATCAAAGATGATCCAGTAAACAGCGAATATGGAAAAGGCATTAAAAAAACGCCGCGTTGGCATTGACGCAAAAAACAAAACATTACACAGTACAACAAGAAACAATTGTTCGGGCCGGTAACCAATCAGTAAATAAGAAAGGAGCATGTACGCCGCAGAAACAGCGGATGCGATAAGTATTAATCTTACAGTAAATAGTTTGGGTGGCATTAAAACGGACTATTGTTTTTTCTCTTTGTTGAAACCTGACTGAAACAAAATATCCCAGAGTGATGAACTTACACCGTAACCTTTTGAAGAATCAGCATAGTGATGCAGCATGTGGTGTTTTTTTATATTTTTCAAAATGCCGTTTTTAAAATTTGCATGATGAATGGCATAATGCACCATATCATAAAACAGGTAACCAATTAAAAATCCTGCAAAAAAAGCATTCGACATTCTTGCCGGCAACAACCACATAAACAGCAGATAAAAAAGTAAGGCAAGCGGAATACTTACTGAAGGTGGCATTACCAGGCGCTTTGCATCACTGGGATAGTCGTGGTGCACACCATGAAAAATAAAATGCAGCCTTAATCCCCATTTTGATTTTGGTACAAAATGAAAAATGAAACGGTGCAGTAAATATTCAGTAATCGTCCAGATAAAAATACCGGTAAACAGGTAAATAAAGAACCAGCCAATGGTATTGTTTGCCACTGCAAAAGAGCGGTAAGTAAAGAACCCAATTACAGGTACGTATATAAACAACGGCACTGAATAATGTACTTTGGAAAGGCTTTCCATAAACCCATTCTTAAACATCCTTGTAGATGCACTATCGTTCGAGATATAATTTTTAGGCATACCAGTTATATTTTAAGACGATCAGTAATTTCTTTGCCGTTTGCAGGATCTGTACCTTTTATTTCAACATATTCTACTTTGGGCGACCAGAAAGAACCTCCGTTTATTTTTATAAAGATCCGGTTTAATACCACCGTTTTTGAATTTACAGTAGTGTATACACGGTATTTATTATCAGCAGCCGATTTAACCAGGTAAAGCGGGTATTTTTTGTACGATACAAAATGCAGCACATACCCGTCGTTATTAGCAAGTGCTGTTGTTTTTACACCGTATGCAAAAGTACGTTGTATATAAGAAAGTTCCTGACGCTGGCCGTGATCTGAATATCTTATCCAGTAAACATGCACTGGCTCATCTTTATTCAGTACCCCGTTCACTATATTCAAATCATACACAATTGTATTTTTATTAGAGGTACGCTGCAAATAAAACAATTGATTAGAGTTTCCGGGCGGTACCGGAAATGTGTCCATAATATTTTTATCCTCTGTGCCCGTTGACCGCTGGGCGTTTGTTGTAGACACTCCGCCAAAAACAAGGGCCAAAACGATAAATGTGCTAAGTGCAGCCGGGTTTTTTCTTTCCCTTTCATTTTTGTCTTTCTGATCAAGCGCTTTTTTTGCATCACGCAAACGCCTGATGGCAGTAATATTGGTTAAAACAGCCATAATGCTTAGCGGTATAGTAAAGATGGACATGGTCTCAAAAATATGAAAAGGGAAAATTGAAACATACAGTTTAAAATCGCCGCCAATAAAATGAGAGGCAATGCCGCAGCTCATTGCAGTAAGTCCAACCATTACAACCCTTTCTGGCCTTTGCATAAGTCCTCCTTTCAATGGCACGCCCAATCCTTCAGCCCTTGCCCTTGTATAACTAACCATCATAGAACCTATCAGCGCAATGAATGCAAATAAAGAACTTAAAAAATAGTGATGAGATACAAGGTAATAACAGATGCCTAGAAACATTACCATTTCGCTGTAACGATCAAGCACGGAATCATACATGGCACCAAAAGAGGAAGCCATATTGCCCAATCTTGCTACCTGCCCGTCAAGCATATCAAATAAACCGGCAAATAAAATCAGTGCCCCGGCCCATCCTACATAAGAAAGATCGCCGCGGTTGGTTTTTTCTGCGCCAACAATAAAAATGATTGCAACACCAATATTGAGAATCAACCCGATTGTAGTGACACCATTGGGCGTTAACCCCATTTTAATGAGAACCCTTACAAAAGGATTAATCACCTTGTAAATTATTTGTTGAAGTGTGTCACGAAAACTCATAGCAGCTCTATTAAAAGTCAAATTTAATCCTTCCGCGGATACCCCACTGCGGCACATTGGCATGATCTAAATAACTTATTCTTTTTACAAGATCTACCCTTAACAGCTTAAATATATTGGCAACACCCGCACTTACTTCTATATATGGCTGGCCTGTAAGGCTAAAGGTAGATGTTACCCCGTCTGTTACAGGAAATTTCATCTGGTCGGGGGTTTTATCGGGATTATTTTCATCCCGTAAGCGGCCCATCAAAATTTTGCCCGTTATTACTTCACGCCATTTTAATTTTTTGAGCAAAGGAATCTTATTGAAAATAAAACCATTGAAATAGTGATCTACATGCAATGATGCATACCGGTCGCTTACAAACTCAAGAAAGTTCATCATGTTATATGAGTTAAGCTGATAGGTATACGCCTGGTTGGCACGGTGTATATCCAGTAATGGAAAAGGCACTTTACCAAACAAGTAACCACCTTCCAGCGAAACATCGCTATAACCAAACTGAGAGAGGTAAACCCGTTTGGAAATATTAAGGTTGAGATTATGATAATTGTATTCGCCACCAAACAACCCTTTTATACCGGCAATGTAACGAAGCCTGAAAATGGGATACTTGTTTACGATAGGTATGCGGTATAGTTTTCCCTGGTAAAACTGTTCGTGTGGTGCATAACGCAATTCCACAGCTGCTTCACCGGTAGTAATATAAGGCAGGTTTTCTACCGTGGGAGATGTTTTAGCAAAAACAAATTCTTCGCCAGCAGGCGCCTGTCTCCAGTATTTTACACCAAGTGTATAAGAGAAATGATTGTTTAGTTCACGCACATAATCAAACCTGAAGATATCGTTGTACAGCCATTTGTTATTATCGCCGCGTTTAAAAGATAACAGGAAATTATCTTCCTGAACAAACTGTAGTTCCTGGCCGGGTATTTTTGTATCTCTTTGAAAAGATGCACGCACATAATGTAACGGAAATGCGTAAATGCTTTTATTGTTGATGGAATAAGTAGCACTCAAAAAATATTTCCACTTCTCATCTTTAAAACCATAAGCGGTATAAGCTTCAGTATAAAAACGGTTGCTGAGTTTGGGTGTTGTCCTTCCTCCAAAACGCAACCTGAAACCTTCTACCGGGTTGAAACTATAAAATGTACTTACAGGGCCAATTTCTACAGGACCTGCAGCTTTATAACCCGCAAGTAAAAGTGTTGCTATATCAAGCGTTCTTTTAAAAGAAGGCATTTTTCTAAGGCTGTCTATGTTTGAATATACTTTAGATTCAGATCGGCTTAATGAATCGTGCCTGTTTTTATCCCAATATTCTATATTCTTATCTAATGCATCTTTTGCCAATTCTTCTCTGGGGCCGGCAAAAATAGAATCGGGTATAGCTATATCAGTTTCAAAATCTTTGTAAGAAACACTCCGCTCTCCTACCATGCCGCCGCCTGTTTTTGATAATCCAAAATCGGCAATGATATCACTTTTAGAAACATGGTAACGGCCATTGGAACCCTTTTCAAAATCCTGGTTAATTTTTAATTCACGCACAAAATTGATATTGGCGTATTTACTTACCAGTATGTTTAATTTCTGTATGGCATATTTACCATCAAGCGTTATATAAAGTGTACCTCTTAATAAAAGATCATTAGGGTTGCGTGGAGAAAAATAAAGCCTGATTAATTTCTCTCCATTTACTTCCAGCGTATCTTTTATAAAATACATGTAGAATGTAGGGCCAACATCTGCCAGCGGACTTAAAAATTGATTGGTAAGCAAAGAGAGATTGTTATTGTAGATGTCTACATCTTCGTACAACCTGTTAAGATAAGTGCTAACGCCGCGGCTGTCTATAAATTCACCAAAGTCTACTTTTTTCTGTGCAACAATAACTGTTTTATTTCTTTCCGGTTTCTTCTGGTAATAATTTTTTGAAATGGTTTCTTCAAGATAAACCGGTGAAATAGATTTGCCTTCTATTTTAGAAGTATCTCCATTTTCGAATACAAAACCAAACTTCCTGGTAAAGCGGCTTTTCTTTAATTTTTCTGTAAGGCCGCTAAGCGATACCTGCAGTTTTTCATATTTTTCATAGGATGCAGAGTTGTACCCTTCCAGCCTGTTTTCGGCTTTATGATCTATTACTTTTCTAATCAGCTCTACTGAAGGATTGTCTTTATTCCTGTATTTGGCTTTATTTTTTTTGGTAACAACTACATTAGCAAGTTCATTATACAATGGATGAAGCATAACGCTTATTTCCAGTGTGCCTGTATCTTGTTTAATAGGGATGCGCAGTTTTTTATATCCCACAATAGAAAACTCAACATACACTACAGGTGATTCTGTTTCTGCCTGTAAAAAATACATGCCCGAAGAATCTGTACGAACGCCTTTTGCATTTTTAAAATACACACTCACATTAGAGACAGGAATACCTGTTGCGGAATCTTTTACAATACCGGTTACGATAAGCCCCTGCTGTGCATGTGCGATATTAAAAAATACCAGCACAACAATCAATAATATCCAGCCTCTTCTTCTATTCCCTTTTTTCCGTGCCATCCAGTTTCTATTTAAAAACAAACCGCTTTTGCAAAACATAATTATAACTAACGCCTACCAATACACTAACTAAAATCCTTGCTACAAGAAAATTAATAGATGGGAAATAAGTCGTAACAAAATAAACACCCCGCGAATTCAGCAAAATACTTCCTGCCCATACAAGAATATATCTGCCCGCCTGCACATGTGCCCCTTTCTGCCCTTCGCTAAAAACCCATTTTCTTACAATTATAAAATTGACAAGCCCGCCGCAAAATGCTCCTACCGCTGTAGCTAGTGAAAGTTGCTCCGGTGTATTTCCAATTAAATGCGCCATTATGGTAAACACCAAAAAATCAATGGCAGAACCCGTAATGGCTGCAGCCTGAGCTTTTAAAAATGTAACCATACTAAAAAACTTTTGTAAGCATAACCAATTGCAATAGCAGGTTAGCGCATATGCCAGCTGCTGCATCATCTGCCATTACCCCCCAGCCGCCGGGTATTTTTTCAGCAGAGGAAATAAAAAATGGTTTTACAATATCAAAAAACCTGAACGCTGCCAAACCTATAATTGCATATTGCCATTGGTGCGGAACAAACAATAACGTACAACACATACCGGCCGCTTCATCAATTACAATTCTACTGCTGTCTTTGCCCCATACTGCCTCAAGCCGGTTTGATACAAACACGCCTGCAGCCATCAATACAAAAAAAAGAACTACCTGTGCCGGAGTGCTAAGAGGAGGACGAATGAACCACCACAATATTGTATAGAATACTGCAGCAATTGTTCCGCCACCTTTTATTTTTCCAATACCGCCACAGGTAGCAATCATTTTATATAAAATCATACCGACGCCAGTTCTTCCTCGTAGTAATCAAGCCCAAGGTGTGTAATCAAATCTTCACCCATCAGGTAACGCAAAGTATTTTCCAGTTTTATCAGTTGCTTGAATATATCATGCTCTGTACGCAACTGTGGCAATGTTTGCGGCGATTTGAAATAAAAGCCAAGCCATTCCTGTATGCCCACAAGTCCTGCACGTTTTGCAAAGTCTGCAAACAAAGCAAGGTCAAGAACCACAGGTGCTGCAAGTATAGAATCGCGGCAAAGGAAATTGATCTTAATCTGCATTTTGTAACCCAGCCATCCAAAAATGTCAATATTGTCCCAGCTTTCTTTATTATCACCATGAGGGGGATAATAATTGATCCGTATTTTATGGTATACGTCGCCGTAAAGCTCAGGGTTGTCATCTGGACGAAGGATATCTTCCAGCACACCAAGTTTTGAAACTTCTTTTGTTTTAAAATTATCCGGCTGATCCAACACATAGCCATCCCTGTTGCCCAAAATATTTGTAGAAAACCATCCATTAATGCCCAATGCCCTTGATTGAAGGCCTGGTGCAAGAATGGTTTTCATTAAAGTTTGTCCTGTTTTAAAATCTTTACCGCCAATAGGTGTACTTGTAATTTTTGAAAGCTCTATCAGCGCAGGAATATCGCAGGTTAAATTGGGTGCACCATTCATAAAAGGTATGCCCAGTTTAATAGCAGCATAAGCATAGATCATACTAGGTGCAATAGCAGCGTCGTTATTTTTTAATCCTGCTTCAAATGCAGCCAATGATTGGTGTACATCTTGTGTTTCAATATATTTTTCAGTAGAACCACACCATACTATTACCAGCCTGTCAAGATCATGCAGGTCTTTAAAATTCAGCATATCCTGCATCAGCGCTTCTGCCAGTGCATATTTTGTGTCGCCCTGTTTTACATGCGTACCATCAAGGTTCTTAATATAGCTTTTATCAAATACAGCTTTCATTGGTTTGATGTCTTCCAGCTCGGGGCGTACTGCATGCAATAACATTGGCTCCAGTACTTTTGCTTTACTTGCTGCTTCAAACACATTGTCTTCGTATACATCCCATCCACCAAAAACGATATCATTCAGATCTGCCAGTGGAACAAATTCTTTTATTTTAGGGAAACGGTGCTCTGTTCTTTTACCCAAACGAATGCTACCCATTTGCGTTAAAGAACCAACAGGTTTTGCCAGTCCTTTTTTTACTGCTTCTACTCCAGCAATAAACGTTGTTGCTACCGCACCCAAACCTGGTATAAGTATACCCAGTTTTCCTTTTGCAGGTTTAATGTTGTTATTTGCCATAGCTATTTTTTTGTTTGATAATTAAATCCATTTATTTTCTTTATACCATGCTATTGTTTCTGCCATTCCGCTTTTTAGATCATATGCCGGGCTAAAGCCTTCGCTGTTTTTTATTTTTTCTATGCTGCACGACCAGTCTTTTGCTGTAAGCTCTTTTACTTTGTCTTCATTTAGCACTGGTGTTTTACTGCTCCTGCTGTATAACAAATCCATTCCTGCAGCTACTTTTTTTATAATGCCCAATGGTAAATGCAGGCGCAATGTTTTTTTACCGGTTTCATTTTTTGCTGCATCAGAAAATGCATATTGATCATATACTTTTCCGTCTGCGAGGTTGTAAAATTCACCATTAATTTTACTTTCAAGGCATTTAACAGCTATTGCAGCCACATCTTTAACATAAACAAAACTTAACTTTTGTTCTCCTCTTCCTATATACACTTCAATACCTTTTTTTATTGACTGTATAATGAGGAACAAGTCTTTTTCACGCGGGCCGTATACCGCTGTTGGCCGCAATACAATAAATGGCAAGCCTGGAATTTCTTTCAGGTATTTTTCTGCAAGCAGTTTACTTTTTCCATACCAGGTAAGGGGGTGGGGTATATCGTCTTCCTTTACTGGGTTTCCATCCTGCGATGGGCCAAGTGCGGCAAGGCTACTAATAAAAACAAATTTCTTAAACCCTGTATTTCCTTCAGCGGCAGCTATTGCCAGGTTGCGTGTAAGGGCAGCGTTTGAAAAATTATAATCCGATTCTGTTTTTGCCCTCGTTAGCGCAGCTGCATGAATGATATAATTGATACCGTTTTCTTCAATTATTTTTTTGACGTTGGCAGTATCTGCCATGTTCAGTTCTACTACGGTTACCTTGTTTTTATCAAGGTGTTTTGTATTGCTCGATTTTCTTACCCCGGCATACACTTCAAAATTCTGTAAAAGAGCTGCTTCAATTAAATGGTATCCTAAAAACCCACTCGCCCCGGTAATGAGCAATTTCTTTTTCATAAATGCTTTTCAAAAATCCTGTATTTCTTATACGGTTTTCCGTTTATGTCCTGGATGGCTTTGTTCATCAGGTAATTTTCTTCCAGTACCCAGGATGCTTCTGCTGTTGTGATGCCTTTCTTCACTACTTGTTTAATGATGTCTGCATAAAAAACAGTTTCAATACCCATCTTCCTGTACCCTTCTACTACACCAAGTGTTATAATGCGTATTTTTTTTATGCTCTTGCGCTGAAACAACAGTTTAAAAATGCCCGTTGGAAAAAGCCTTCCTTTTTTAATTGTTCTGAGAATATGGTTCACATCGGGTATTGCAAGGCTAAAACCAACCATCTTGCCATTATGTTCGGCAACAACGCAAAAATCTTTATCAAGGATCATTTTCAGATCCTTTGCCAGGTATTTAAATTCGTTTTCTGTCATGGGTACAAACCCAAGATTTTTATCCCATGCAGAATTGTATATCTCTCTTATCTGGTCAGTTTCTTCCTTAAATTTTTTAAGGTTGATGGGGCGGAAAATGATTCCTCTTTTCTCCAGCCTGTCCTTTATCTGGTCTACCGTTTTCAGCCTTCTTTCATCACGTTCTGCTACTACAAAATGATAGGCAATCAGGTCCATCTTTTTTTGAAAGCCCTGCTTCTCTATTAAGTTGCGGTAATAAGGTTCATTAAAAGTCATCATTGCTACCGGTGGCGTATCAAACCCTTCTATCAGCAATGCGCAGGTTTCATTGGTTGATAAATTAACAGGGCCAATGATAGTTTCTGCACCTTTTTCTTTCAGCCATTTTTCTGCTGCATTAAATAGCAGCGTAGCTGTTTCATCGTCGTTTATACAATCAAAAAAACCAAAAAAGCCATCTTTGGCTTTGTTGAAGGTGTTGTGGTTGTTGTTTAATATAGCGGCAATTCTTCCAACTATTTTTGCACCATCGTAGGCAAGAAACAATTGTATAACCGAATGCTCGTGAAACGGGTGCTTGCCGGGTGAAAGGAGGTCCCTTTGCGCAATAAATAATTCTGAAACGTAGTTACTGTTGTTTTTGTATAGCTCAGGCCCAAAGTCAATAAAAGAGGCAAGCATTGACGATGAGCTTACGGCTTCAATTTTTTTCATGCGTTTTGCTTAATAAGTTCCACACCGGCCACCTGTGCAGCGTTTACAAGCTTGTCTACCGCTTCTTCTATCTGTGCAAAAGTGTGCGTGGCCATCAAAGAAAACCGTATTAAAGAAGCGTCCGAGGGAACAGCGGGTGATACAACAGGGTTTACAAATACGCCGTTTTGTTCAAGATATTTGGTAAACATAAACGTCTTTGCATTGTCCCTGATATATATGGGAAGAATAGGGCTTTCTGTAGCACCAAGATCGAAGCCATTTTCTTCCAGTAGTTTTTTTGCGTAACGGGTATTGTTCCAGAGATTATCCATATGGTGTGGCTCATGCTCAATAATGTTAAGCGCTGCCAATGCACTTGCGGCAGAAGCAGGCGTTATGCTTGCGCTGAAGATAAGTGCCCTTGCAGTATGCCTCAGGTAATCTATGGTAGCTGCATCACCTGCAATAAAACCACCCAGTGATGCAAGTGATTTGCTGAAGGTGCCCATTATTAAATCCACACTATTTGTAAGTCCGAAATGAGAAGCCGCACCAGCACCTTTTTCTCCAATAACACCAAGACTATGCGCATCATCCACCATAATATTGGCGCCATATTTATCGGCCAGTTCTACTATTTCGGGCAGTTTGGCTATATCGCCTTCCATACTAAAAATACCATCTACTACAATCAGTTTAATAGAACTGTCGGGAAGATTTGAAAGCTTTTGTTCAAGATCGGCCATATTGTTATGGCGGTATTTGATTGCTTTTGCAAAAGACAGGCGGCTGCCATCAATAATAGAAGCATGATCGTATTCATCCAGCAGCAGGTAATCGTTGCGGCCTACCACACTGGAAAGTACACCCAGGTTTACCTGGAAACCAGTGCTAAAGGTAAGTGCGTCTTCCTTGCCGGTAAATTTGGCAAGGCGCTGTTCAAGTTCTATGTGTATATCCAGTGTACCATTCAGGAAACGAGAACCGGCACAACCAGAACCGTATTTTTCAATCGCTTTTTTTCCAGCTTCCTTAATCAGCGGGTGACTGGTAAGACCCAGGTAAGAATTGGAACCAAACATTAGCATGCGTTTGCCATTCATTTTCACTTCGGTATCCTGGCCCGATTCTATTACCCTGAAATAAGGGTATAAATTGCTGGCTTTCACTTCCTCCACATCTTTATACCTTGCTATTTTCTGCTGTAGGTTTTTTTGCATTGGGTAATTTCTTTTCTTGTAAAAGAATCTGTTTTATTAACGAAATAATAGACCGGCAAAAATACTTGTATTTTTGAACATAAGTGAATTTTAGTCAAAAATATAAGCATAATACCCGTTACAGTCACTCACTTTTTTGCAAAAGCGGTGTTTTTGTCAAATCATTTCTAGTATAAGGCTGTTTTGTCTTTAAAGGGGACGGGGTCATTAATCTTTTAAAAAGGGAATACCTGATTTTCTCACGTTGTTGATTTATCAAATATCTGTTATTAATTTTTTATGAACAAAGTTGATGGCAAGAATTTGATCGTAATTCCTCAATAATTAACATGAAAAAGCAGCACCTGCTACCCGCCCGTCTTTTTTGTGGGAACAATTGCAGCGTTTCTAATCATGAGATTCCTGCAACTAATTAATTTTCAATGCTGTAAACTATTCTGATTCAATTGCATCTTTTGCAGCAACAATTGCTGCCGTTCACCTGCTGTTTTCGTAAACTTGCATAAAATACAAGACCGGATGCCCACAGATATAAAATGCCCCAATTGCGGCCATCATTTTCCGATGGAAGAAGCCTTGTCTGACGAGATTAAAAAAGATCTACGGGAGCAAATGCAGGCATACAAAAAACAAAAAGATACCGAACTGGCAAAAAAAGAAACCGAGTTTGCCAATCTCGCTGCAAAAAAAGACGCCGAATTTGCCCAAACCCTTCAGCAGGAGAAAATACAATTGCAGCAATCGCTGGAAGCTAACCTCCGCAAAACCATAGCAACAGATTTTGAAAACAAAGTTCAGTTGCTTGAACAAAACAATAAAGACAACGAAGAAAAATTAAAACTGGCCCGTCAAAAAGAACTGGAGTTTTTACAAAAAGAACAAGCCCTAAAAAATAAAGAAGCCGAACTGGAAATTTCTATTCAGAAAAAATTGCAGGAAGAACGCAGCAAACTTTCTGAAGAGCTGCGCAAACTGGAAGAACAAAAAAGTGCAGCCAAAGAAAATGATTACCAGTTGCGTTTAAAAGAACTGGAAAAGCAGTTGGACGATCAGAAAAAACTGGCAGAAGAAATGCGCCGCAAAGCAGAACAAGGTTCTATGCAAATGCAGGGAGAAGTACAGGAACTTGCACTGGAAGCTATGTTGCAGGCAGCATTTCCTTTTGATGTAATTACCGAAGTTGGTAAAGGCGTTAGGGGTGCAGACTGTATACAAACGGTAAGAAATAATTTTGGGCAAGAGTGTGGCAAAATCATTTATGAGAGCAAACGCACGAATAATTTTTCAGCCGACTGGATTGAAAAATTAAAAGCCGATATGCGCAGCAGCGGGGCAGACATAGCTGTAATAGTAACACAAGCTATGCCCAAAGACATGGATGGGTTTGGAGAAAAAAATGGCGTATGGATTTGCCAGTTTACGGAAGCAAGGGCAATGATTGCTTTGCTTCGCGATAGCATTATAAGAATTTACACAGCAACAAAAAGCCAGCAAAACCGTGGCGATAAAATGCATTTGCTATATGATTACCTTACCGGAAATGAATTTGCTGAACAATGGAAGGCAGTACGCGAAGGTTTTATGAGCATGAAACTATCCATACAACGTGAACGTGATGCCATGGAAAAATTATGGAAGGCAAGAGAGAAGCAACTTGAAAAAGTTATGCTGAATGCTGCACATATACGCGGCTCCATAGAAGGCATTGCAGGCCAGGATAATATTGATCTGGCGTTAACGGATGAAGAAGATGATAAATTGCTGGATTAGCTGTGAGCTTTTAGCCATTAACTGCAAGCTGTTAGCTACAAGTTGGAAGCAGGAAACAAATTGCTTTATTGGTTTTATAGCTCATACAATAGCTGTGAACTTTTAGCCATTAGCTGCAAGAAAGAAAGAAAGAAATTGCATTGTTGTTTATTGATTACAATCTTCATCACTAGTCAAATTAAAGCTTGCAGCTAACAGCTAATAGCTTGTACTCACGTATGCAGCCACGCCAACACAAACCCGCCAAATATTTTTGCATTTACAGTAAAATACCGCATTTCATTTTTTGTAAATAGAAACGGTAAAGAAATCAGTTCATCATCAGAAAAACTGATGGCACCATTTAATTGCATATGCTGCCTGAAATCCATTTGCCCTGCACCATACCATTTAAAAATTGTTTCTTTAGCACTCCATATCATTGTTAGAAATTCCTGTTCCAATTTTTCTTCAAGTCCAAATTGTTCAAGAAAATCGCGGTATTCATCATTAAGGAATAACAACTCATCTCCATTGGTAAATTTATGTTTTACACGTTCAATCTTTGGCGTTACCAATTCAATATCTATCCCTACCCTTTCATTTTTACTAACTATGGCAGCAGCAAAATCGCCACAATGAGAAATGGAAAAATGGTATTGCTCATTTTCCAAAAATGGTTTGCGTGTATCGGCTACCAGTATTTCTTCTAACGGAAAACCTGTAAATAAAAAAGGCAACAGGTAGCGGCCTGCAAGGTGTTGCAATCTTTTATGCGGATGCGAAACATCTTTTTTTAGCGGCACTTTTTCAAGAAAAAAAGATTCCGGTTCGGCAATATGCCATACCGCCAGCTTTGTTGACTCGTTGATATTATGTTGATAAACCAGTGGCAATTAAACAATTTAAGGTTTAGCTTGCAGATTTAAGACTAATTTTTTGTTCATCAAAACCCAACTTGCTTTATAATGATTTTGTCTGATTCAAGAATACTGGAAGAAATAGAAAAAGGAACCATTAAAATTGACCCCTATACAAGGGAATGTCTCGGAAGTAATTCATACGATGTTCATTTAGGCAAATGGCTTGCCAAATACAAAGACGAAATACTTGATGCAAAAAAGCATAACCAGATAGAATATTTTGAAATACCTGATGAAGGATTCATTTTACAACCACAGGTTTTTTACCTGGGGGTAACGCAGGAATACACAGAAACGCATGCACATGTTCCTTTCCTGGAAGGCAAATCATCTACCGGAAGGCTGGGTATAGACATACATGCTACTGCCGGTAAAGGTGATGTTGGTTTTTGCGGCAACTGGACACTGGAAATTTCTGTAAAACAACCTGTGCGCATATACAAATACATGCCTATTGGCCAGCTAATTTATTTTCCGGTAGAAGGAGAAATTGAAGTTGCCTACAACAAAAAGAAAAATGCAAAGTATAGCGGCCAACCCAATAAACCAATAGAAAGCATGATGTGGAAGAACGCTTTTTAAACTTTAGGCGTAAGACGACAATGGTGAGTTGCCAAAGTATCGGTTAGCAAACGCTAACTTATATTTTCGTTTGTTATCGGTTATATATTTTTTATCCCGGCTTCAGTTATTTTAGCATCATTCTTGCGTCGCACACTTCAAGTGCATATCATTACTCAACATTTTTTAAAATCGCCGCTTTATATTCATTTTCCGCCACGGGTTTCACCCGTAGCTATTTATACTGCGCCCTTTCAGGGCTTTGCTTAAAGAATAAATCACCTTGCATTTCCAATAATTATTCACGACTCACGCATTCATTTGCCAGATTGCATAATTTAAAATTGAAGCAAAACTTACCCAGCAGATGTATGGCACTAACAGCCACGCAGCTGTTTTATTTATCCTGCTGAAAACAACAATGGTAATAAAGATGCACAACCACAGCAATATAATGTCTGCAAATGCCAATCCTATTTTATGCTGGTTGAAAAAAATGTAAGACCATGCAAAGTTTAGTATAAACTGAATGATGAAAATAACAATCGCAGCACGTTTTGTACTTGATGCAGGTGATTTCCAAATCATGTAGAAAGCAATACCCATTAAGAGATAAAGTGTAGTCCACACAGGCGCAAATAACCAGTTGGGCGGGTTCCACGATGGCTTGTTTAATTGTACAAACCATGTTTCAATTTCAGTTGCTGTAAAAATACCGCCCAGTAAACCCAGGCCTACAGTTAATGCAATGGAAATAATCAGTTTTATAGTATTGTTCATATTTTATATGACGGATAATAATGGTATGCCGCCACCATCTGATTTATCAATTGTTATACCAATCACACTTGTGCAAATTTACAACGCAGCTTCCCCATACTTCTTATAATAGGCGATTAAAAAAGCCATCACTTCATTATAACTCTGCATACCTGATGGTTGTTCATTTGCTTTTAAATATTGGCCGTATAAACTTCTTATATAAGGTTCTATTGGATTCTCATAACCATCATAAAATTTGCGTAAAGCAAGAATATCTTTTTTTACCTGCAAAGGTTTTCTTTCAATCAATGCTTTTGCTTTAATACTATCGCGGCCATACAATTCGCGGATGCCATAATTATACAAATCGAAATAAACAGAATAAATAAATGCTGGTTGCGCAGATGATTTACCCGAAAGATAACCTGCAAAATTGGCTTCATTTTCTTTAGCATAACCAAGCTGGTGCCCCATTTCATGACAAGTAGTAAAAGGCTGAATAAAAACAGGAACAGTTGTATTAACCTGCGCCTCGCCGGTAAAAGGGTTATAATAACCAGAATAACCCATATAATTGCCCAGGTAACTGTACAAAGAAGGTTTTACGCTTTTTACAGAATAAGAAAACTGCGGGTATTTAGGTGTTGCCAATTGGTAATCTGTAAAAGCTTCTGTAAACAATGCTTTTTTATTGAGATAGTTATTTCTCGTTTGCAAAGCGTTGGTATGGCTGCTGTCGAGTCTTTTTACAATAATGCCCATTACCTGTTCCAGTTCTTCGGTTGAATAAGGCTTCATTTCCAGTTGCATCTGGTAAGCCATGCCGAGGCGGTTATAATTCAGTCCCCAAAAAAGATTAAATACAACGTACACCAGCAATGCAATTGCAAGTAACCTCGAAAAACTTTGCTTTAAAAAAACTTTATCCGCTTTTTTCCTGATAATTGTTTTGAAAAACGAAACTATTTTTACAATAAGGTATATCGTTGCAAAAGCATACAAAATATCGCCGACGCTAAATGGTATCCATCCAAATAAAAACCGCTGTACAATACTAATTAAAGGATAAATGCCATTAGAATAATATCGCTCTACTGCAAAAGGAAAAAAAGCAGCAATCCTAATTATTATTGCAAGCGTTGCCAGTATTAGCCATCGTTTCTTTATGCCTTTCATGCATCAAATGTATACTTCCTGTTTCAAAATATTCAATACATGGCAAACAGGTGCACAGGCTTAACAAAAAGTTTTTGATTCATTTTTAATTGCTAAAGCGCCTACTTTTGCTTAACGGGTATATTTCTTACAAACCAATTTGCATGAACATAGAATCGAACAAGAATGAAGATGCCATAAAACTGCTGCTAAGTCAGCTGCAGCAACGCTTTGCCTCTGTGGTGCTGGGCGGTGGTAAAAAAGCAATAGAAAAACAACGTGAAAAAAACAAACTCACTCCAAGGGAAAGAATAGAATACCTGCGTGATACTGATAAACCATTTATAGAAATTGGTGCATTTGCAGGTTATGAAATGTATGAAGAACAAGGAGGCTGCCCCAGTGGTGGAACAGTTGCAGGCGTAGGTTATATAAGCGGAAGGCAATGCGTAATCGTTGCTAACGATCAAACAGTAAAAGCAGGTGCATGGTTTCCAATTACCGGCAAAAAAAACCTGCGCATGCAGGAAATAGCAATGGAAAATCATTTGCCTGTTATTTATTTGGTAGATAGTGCGGGGGTTTTTTTGCCTATGCAGGATGAGATTTTTCCGGACAAGGAACATTTTGGAAGAATTTTTCGCAACAATGCTGTAATGAGTGCAATGGGTATTACCCAGATTGCAGCAGTGATGGGACCATGTGTTGCAGGCGGTGCTTATCTGCCTATTATGAGCGATGAAACATTAATGGTAGAAGGAAATGGATCCATTTTTTTAGCAGGCCCTTATCTTGTAAAAGCCGCTATTGGAGAAGATACAGATGCAGAAACCCTTGGCGGCGCAGTTACCCATACAGAACTGAGCGGCATTGCCGATTATAAATTTGCAACGGAACAGGAATGCCTCGACCAGGTTAAGAAGATCATCTCCAAACTTGGCCACAATAATGAAAGTGCAGGCTTTAATAAAATTGAAACCAAAGATCCCATTAGAAAACCTGAAGCCATTTATAGCATTATGGCCGAAGGAAATACCAAGCCCTACGATATAACAGAGATGATTGAGTGCATTACAGACAGTTCATCCTTTGAACCGTTTAAAAAAGATTATGGCAAAACCATAGTATGTGGTTATGCAAGAATTGGCGGATGGGCAGTAGGCATTGTTGCCAACCAGCGGCTGATTGTAAAAAATAAAAAAGGTGAAATGCAATTGGGCGGTGTTATTTATAACGACAGTGCAGATAAAGCTGCACGTTTTATAATGAACTGCAACCAGAAAAAAATTCCTTTGGTTTTCTTGCAGGATGTAACTGGTTTTATGGTTGGTTCAAGAAGCGAACATAGCGGCATTATAAAAGACGGTGCTAAACTTGTAAATGCTGTTGCTAATTCTGTTGTTCCAAAAATTACGATCATTATTGGCAATTCTTTTGGCGCTGGCAATTATGCCATGTGCGGCAAAGCTTACGATCCTCGTTTTATTTACGCATGGCCTACTGCAAAAATTGCAGTGATGGGTGGAGATCAGGCAGCAAAAACATTAATGCAAATACAGGTAGCTGCATTAAAATCAAAAGGCAAAACCATTTCTGCAGAAGAAGAAAAAAAATTGCTGGACGAAATAAAAGATCGCTACGAAAAACAAACCAGTCCTTATTATGCAGCTGCAAGGTTATGGGTTGATGGAATTATTGACCCGGCAGAAACGCGGCATATCATTATAGAAGCAATACATGCTGCTAATCATAACCCCAATATACCTGCATTTAAAACAGGTGTTTTACAGGTATAGTGAGTGGATAATACTTTTATATCAATTTTACGATCTTATAAAACCAAAACAAAATGACGATTCCTATTTACCAGGCCGATGCTTTTACTACAACATTGTTTGGTGGAAATCCAGCGGCTGTTTGTCCGTTAACAGAATGGCTTAGTGATGAACTGATGCAAAAAATAGCACTTGAAAATAACCTGAGCGAAACTGCCTACCTGGTAAAAGATAAAAACGATTATCATATCCGCTGGTTTACGCCCGGAACAGAAGTAAAATTATGCGGCCACGCTACACTTGCTTCTGCACATATTTTATTTTCTGAATTAGGACATAAAGAAAACACCATCACCTTTCATTCTAAAAGTGGCCCGCTAAAAGTAACCAAACAAAGCAATGGAAAATTAACGCTGGATTTTCCTGCCAATGTTCCTGAAGAAATTACGGAAATACCTAAAGGCATATTTGAAGGACTGGGCATACAATCAGCCCCTGTTTTTAAAACATCTTTTGATTACATGGTTGTATTGCCTTCACAAAAAATAATTGAAAACCTTACACCTGATTTTAAAACACTGGCGCAAACACCATGTAGGGGTGTAATTGCTACTGCAAAAGGAGATGAGGTTGATTTTGTAAGCCGCTGTTTTTATCCGCAAAGCGGGATAGATGAAGATCCGGTTACGGGTTCTGCACATACTATTATGGTTCCTTACTGGGCTAAACAACTTAACAAAACAAGCATGAAAGCCATTCAGCTTTCTAAACGGCGTGGCTACCTGGATTGTGAACTGGTAGGAGACCGGGTTTTAATGAGCGGCAATGCGGTAATGTATTTGAAGGGAGAAATTTTTGTGTGAGTTGTTAGTTGCAAGTTATTGGCTACAAGCTGCAAGCCATTGGTTTACTTGCAATCGGCGATGAAGCAATCTGAATTTACAATAGCAAGTTGTAGTAATAGCAAACGAAGTAATAACAGAGTAAGATCCGTAAAGATTAAAAGTACAAGTGTGCGACGCAAGGATGCTTAATAGAAATACAAAAGCTGGAATCAAAAAAAATACATGCAGAACAACGGATTGATTATTTATACAGACGGAGCATCTCGTGGCAACCCTGGCCCGGGCGGTTATGGAGCAATATTGAAATGGGGCAATACAGAAAAAGAATTATCGGGCGGCTATAAAAGAACCACCAATAACCGCATGGAATTAATGGCGGTGATTGTTGCGCTGGAAGCTTTGAAAAAAGATGGCGTGCACATTACTATTTATAGTGATAGCCAGTATGTGGTAAAAGCGGTAGAACAGGGCTGGTTAAAAAATTGGATAAAAACGGATTTTAAAGGCGGCAAAAAAAATAAAGATCTCTGGCTCCGTTATAATGAACTCAGCAAAAAACACCACATACAATTTGTTTGGGTAAAAGGGCATGCCAGTAATGCGTTTAATAATAGATGTGATATACTTGCAACTACCGCTGCAGATGGCGGAAATTTATTGGTTGATGAAGGTTATGAGGGAAATGTTTGATTTCTGAGCGAGAATTTTAACCACAGAGACGCGGAAAACACAGAGAAGCACAGGAATAATAAAAACATTTATCGACGTTCTTTGAAACCACCAAAGCTTGAAGCTAATAGCTTACAGCTTGTAGCTCTTCCTCACTTAAGGCAATACACGGAGTGTTTCTTCGAAACCATCAAAGCTTGCAGCTTTTCTTCACCACAGAGACACGGAAAACACGGAGAAGCACGGGAATAATAAAAACATTTATCGACGTTCTTTGAAACCACCAAAGCTTGCAGCTAATAACTAACCGCTTGCAGCTTTTCTTCACCACAGAGACACGGAAAACACAGAGAAGCACAGGAATAATAAAAACATTTATCGACGTTCTTTGAAACCACCAAAACTTGAAGCTAATAGCTTGCAGCTTTTCTTCACCCAAGGCGATAACACAGAGTATTTCTTCGAAACCACCAAAGCTTGAAGCTAATAGCTAACAGCTTGGAGCTTTTCTTCACCACAGAGACGCGGAAAACACAGAGAAGCACAGGAATAATAAAAACATTTATCGACGTTCTTTGAAACCACCAAAACTTGAAGCTAATAGCTAGCAGCTAATAGCTAACAGCTTGCAGCTAATAACTAACCTCTTGTAGCTTCTCTTTCCGCGAGACGAAAACAAAAAAGCCACCCGGGTTAACTGGATGGCTTTCTCAACACATAGGGAAAATGTGTTTATGCATGGGCTGCTTTTACAGCAGCATTGTTCTTCTTCGTTAAAAGGTAATAGCCTCCAAAAAGCATTGCACTAAAAAATAAAGTGCCGCTAATGGAACCTTTGTAAAATGGCAACCCATCATTAAATGCCATCATCAATCCTTCAAAAGTAAAAGGCCTGTTCAATCCGCGTAAACCAGCCAAACCGCTCCAGGTAATAAAATTCGATAACAAAAAGAAAACAGTAGGTGCTATTAAAGAAGCAGCAAGTACGTTTACTAAATTTATTTTCTTAACTGCAAATCCAATAACTACCATCACTGCAAAAAGGCAATAATTCAACCATTGGCCTTCATAAAAACCATAGATTGGTGTAAGGCCTGCGCTATACAAACCCTGGTAAAGCAAATCTGATAAAAACATAGAGAATATGGGCAAGGCAAAAGCCCATTTTTTGTCTTTTATTACGGCGCCACCAAACAATGCCATAGCAATTTGCGGTGCAAAACCCCAGGGACGTCCGGGAATAATACGGTACAAGGCTGCAATTACTATTAACACAACCATTGTTATAATTAGCGATTTGCTGGATTTCATATGCTTAATTCTATTCGGGCAAAAATAATGAAATTATTCTTGAGTTGCACTAGTTTTTAACCGGTACCGATGCACGGTATATTTCTGCATCCTCTACTGCTTTTAAACTTATGCTGGCACCATTTACTGCAGCAAAAGCCTCTCCTTGTTTATACGTTTCGGTCTCTGAAGCATCGTTTACTTCAACAGTACCATTTAATACAAGAAATATATCTGTTGAATGAATTGCAAGATTATAGGCTTTGCCTTTTTGTAGTGTTATCTTGCTCAGTTCAAAATCGGGTGCAGGAGTTTTAAAAACCAGTTCTGTTGCATTTAGTTTTTCTCCATGAATAATATTGGGCACAACAGGTTCGAATATTACATGCTTCATCAATTCCTGTACGTCTATATGTTTTGGTGTTAACCCGCCACGCAAAACATTATCGCTATTGGCCATTATTTCTACATTCTGTCCTTCAAGATAAGCATGCAAAATGCCGGCATCCTGGAAAACAGCTTCTCCCTTTTTTAGATAAACAATATTAAAAAGGTAAACAGAAAAAATGCCACGATCAATTTTATCACCTTCATTAAACGTAAGCGATGCCCTTGCTGCCCAGAAATCTGCACTGTCTTTATGAAGTTTGTTTTCTTTATACAAAGGAACAATCCTGTTTAGCAATGGCTGCAGTATTTCATTTACTTTGGATTGATCCATTGTCATTAGCATTTCATACAATGCTTTATAACTACCATTTTCAAAAACAGGAAGCATAAATGCAAACTCTGGCACTGCCCCTATTGTTTGTTTAATTAACGCTGATGTTTTAAAGCCATGCAGCAACCAGAAATCGCTAAGCGCCGTCATCAGTTCTGGCTTATGGTTATCATCTTTATAATTGCGGTGAGCTGCGTTTAAAGGAACGGCTTTTTTATTTTCATTTTCAAATTCATAAACCGCTGCTTTTTTATTTGGATGCACCTGTATAGACAACATGTCTTTTACATCCAATATTTTCAGCAGGTAAGGCAATCGTCCAAACTGTTCTTTGGCAGCTTTGCCAAGCACATCAGGATTCTGTTGTATTAAGTTATCAAGGCCTTTACCTGTTGTTAACTGCGCTGGTGCATTGGTGTGAGCACCCAACCAATATTCTGCAAAAGGCTGATGCTGATTGTTGTTTACACCAAGCAAATCCGGAATATATTTATAACCGCCCCATTGGTAATGCTGTACTTTCCCGGTTACCCTGAATACACTATTTTTATTGGCCATTCATTTTTATTTAAAGTGCGTTAAAGTAATAAAAAAACTGCAAACCATTGGCAAAGCATAATTTATTGGGTACAGAAGGCGAAGCACTTGCTGCAAAATGGCTGCAAGCTAAAGGGTTTGTATTGCTGCACCAGAACTGGCGGCATTCTTATTATGAAGTTGACATCATTGCATCGTTAAACAATGTGCTGCATTTTATTGAAGTAAAAACAAGGCGTAGCAATAAGTTTGGCGAGCCCGAAGAAAGTGTAGACGATAAAAAGATACGTAACCTCATGAGTGCTTCTGAAGAATACCAGGAGCAATTTCCTCAATGGAAAAGGGTTCAATACGATGTATTATGTATAACCATTGTAGCAAGCAACCAGGTTGATTATTATTTTATTGAAGACGTTTATTTATAGAAGCTGCAAGTTATTAGCTGCAAGCTACAAGCTTTTAAAAAGCAGGAGCATCTCTGATGTCTTATTTCTACTGTCTTGCTTCGCCTCACATCTCACGCATAACGCCTCACGTTTTCATTTCCACATTAATCACATTTTCACATTACTCACATTTTCACATTACTCACATTTTTCCATTACTCACATTTCATTCCTCGCCAACTCCATCATTTTCTCCACCCATTTATATGTAGCCGGACAATACTCAACGTTTTGTTTGTACACATGCAGGTAATCTGTCATTTTCTTTTTATCGTGGTGCGGAAACCCGGAACAATCTGCAGGTCTTACATCGTAAATAGAGCATTTGTTATCGGTAAGATCAAGAAACTGGCAAGGCTGTTTTACATTAAGCCAATCACCATCACTTTTATCTTTATACAACCATTTTTCCTTAAATGCTTTTGCCGTCATGCCAAGATGTGCAGAAATGCGTTTGATATCTTTTGCAGTGTATGTTGGCGACATTGTTTTACAGCAATTGGCGCAGCTTAAACAATCCGTTTCTTCCCATGCCTTTTTATCAGCTTCAATAGAAATAGCCTTTAAATTTTTTTGGGGTATACTTTCCAACTTTGACAAAAACAAACGAAACCTTCTCCGGTTATGCCTTACCTTTTGTTTAAAAGAGCGCAGATTTACCAATTGCATATTGAAAATTATCAGTTGTGGATTTTATTCTTCAAATTTGAAAGCCGAAAATAAGGTATATCGTTTACAATCATTCATCTTTATAACAGTAACCCATGTGGGAACCATATAAAAAAGGATTTAAAGCTTACCTCCAACTTGAAAAGTCACTTTCCGATAATTCTGTTGAAGCTTATCTCCGCGATGTTGAAAAACTGACTGAGTACCTGCAAAGTCAGAACAATATGGTAACACCAGAACAAGTACAGTTAAAAGATTTGCAGCAGTTCCTCCGCTTCATTACAGAATTAGGCATGACAGCCACTTCACAAGCAAGGATCATTTCCGGCCTTCGTGGCTTTTATAAATATTGCTTATTGGAACACATCGCCAAAACAGATCCAACTGTTTTATTGGAAGCGCCTAAATTAAAAAGGGCATTGCCCGATGTGCTCACTTTTGAAGAGATTGAAGCCATTATTGGTAAAATAGATCTTAGCAAACCAGAAGGTGGCCGCAATAAAGCTATTCTTGAAACTATGTATAGCTGCGGCCTGCGTGTAAGCGAACTGGTAAACCTTAAAATTTCAAACCTGTACATGGATGTGGGTTTTATAAAAGTATTGGGCAAAGGCGATAAAGAAAGACTGGTGCCCATAGGCAGAACAGCCATTAAATACATTAACATCTACCTCAGTAATATACGTGTGCACATACCTGTTACACCAGGAAATGACGATATTGTTTTTCTAAACCGCCGTGGCAGTAAGCTTAGCCGTGTTATGATTTTTCTTATGCTGAAAGACCTTGTAAAGCAGGCAGGCATTACAAAAAATATTTCGCCGCATACATTGCGCCATTCATTTGCAACGCATTTGGTAGAAGGCGGCGCAGACCTTCGTGCTGTACAGGAAATGCTTGGCCACGAAAGCATCACCACCACAGAAATTTATACCCACCTCGACAGGGAATATCTAAGAAAGACATTGCAAAATTTTCATCCGGCGTTTAAGTGATAGCCATAGAGTGATGATAACCACAGAGGCGCGGGGAACACAAAGAAACACGGGGATTTTAATGATCAACTTCGGCGATGCTTAAATAGTGTTAATGCATTTAAGTATAGATCTTGTTTGAGGCGATAACACGGAGGTTTCTTCGAAACCACCAAAGCTTGTAGCTAATAGCTAACAGCTTGCAGCTTTTCTCACCACAGAAACACTGATAACACAAAGAAGCACAGGGATAATAAAGACACTTATCGACGTTCTTCGAAAACACCAAAAACTTGAAGCTAATAGCTAACAGCTTGTAGCTCTTCTTCACTTAAGGCAATACACGGAGTATTTCTTCGAAACCACCAAAGCTTGTAGCTAATAACTAACAGCTTGCAGCTTTTCTTAACCACAACGTTTCAGGAGCTATTGCACTACCAGTTTTGCAGTATACACTTTTGCGCTTTGCTTGCTGTATAAGGTTACAAAATAAATACCGCTGCTTGTAAACATGGATGCATTAAAATTTTCAACCTGGTTCTTTTGTAAAATGCGCAATTGCTGTGCACCAACAATTTTACCATCTCCATTCGTAAACTATACATTATAATCTCCAACCTCTTTTACATGAAAGCTAATATTGAATACACTATTAACCGCAATTGGGTTAGGATATACTTTAACCTCGTTAATACCAACTGCTTCTTTAAAAGTGTCTTTTGCTTTTTGATAGCGGGTTGGCTTTCTACAATAGCTTATCCCACCAGCAAGAATCATTCCTGTTGTTGTATTTGCAGTAACAACCACTTCGTCCATAGTATTGGTGGTTAAAACAATATTATCTGTTTCAATCTGAATAGTATTTTTATCTCTGGAAGTAGCTTCCACTTTTTCAAAGTCGTTTATCTCTACAATTTTTGCTGCTAATCCTATAGAACTTACTCTTAGCTGAAGATCTGTAACATCCTGTTTTACATTCATTGTAAAATAACCTGTAGCATCAGCTGAAACCCCAATTGAAGTATTAACCAGCTTTACTGTAGCAAATGGTACAGCATCTCCTTTCTCATCTACTACCCTTCCATGTATTTGTGTTGAAGGTTTATTACCAGGCATCACTACTGCTACTGCACCCATCATTAACGGTGGCGTTTCAATCTTTACATTTTTAACCTTGCCTTTTGTAAAGTTGTTTGTTTGCGTTTTTACCTGGCTGTTAGCCTTTGAAATCAAAAGCGTAAATGATGCTGCTACGCTTACCCAATGCCTCCACCATATTTTCTTCGGCTCCCGTGGCATTACAATATCGCGTTGCAGTTGCGTATCCACTACCCTGCCACAAATACTTTTGCTGGCATTTGAAATATGCTGCAATATTTCTTTATCGCTCATCAAACTAAAGTCAACCACTTCTTTCTGGCAAGCCATGCAAAAACGCCCCTGTTGCGTTTCGGTCATGTTGTTCCAGTTTTCATGACAGGGTTCGGGAATATTAATTTGCAATTTTTGTCTCATAAAAATCAATTTTAGTTAAACCCTGCCCGGGTATAAAACCCGGACAGGATTAAGGCTTAGAGGGATTATTTTCTGCGAACACTTACTTCGTCTTCATCGTTATCATCATCATCAACTGGTTTTTTATTGTTCCTGGCTATTGATTTTGCATTTTTCAGCAGTTTTAAAAATTCACTGCGGTAGCCTTCTTTATCATCGCCCAAAGCATTTTTTGCCAGCTCCCATGCTTTATCATAAGAAGCAGATTGTTTAAATTCAGAATTGCGCAGCAACATGCTAAACTCAGCAACAGCAGCAGCAAACCTGAAGTTTGACGAAGCAGACGCAAAGGCAAATGGGTTATCCAGCACAGGATGTTCAATCAGTTTACTAACATCTCCATCTGGTTTTTTGTAACGGAATTTAACCGTCATCAATTCGTTTGATGAAGAAAGGGGTACGGCTTTAACTGGTTGCTGCTGGTATTTTAATTTATCAACGCTTTCAGCAAATTCATTTTTTACACCAACAGGTATTACTTCGTACAATGCAGTTACCGTATGGCCGCTGCCAAGTTCACCTGCATCTTTTTTATCGTTATTAAAATCTTCTTTATTCAGCAAACGGTTTTCATAACCAATAAGTCTGTAAGACTGCACCTTTGCAGGATTAAATTCAATTTGCAGTTTTACATCTTTTGCTATGGTAAACAATGTGCCGCCAAACTCATTCACCAAAACTTTCTTTGCTTCACTAATTCCATCTATATAAGCATGGTTGCCATTGCCTTTATCGGCCAGCTTTTCCATCTTATTGTCTTTGTAATTGCCCATGCCATAGCCAAGCACTGTTAAAAAAACACCGCTCTTTCTTTCTTCTTCAATCATCCTTACCAATGCATCATCGCTGCTTGCACCAACATTAAAATCCCCATCTGTACATAATATGACACGATTGTTACCATTTTTCACAAAATTTTCTTTGGCAGTTTTATAGGCAAGTTGTATTCCTGCGCCGCCTGCTGTAGAACCGCCAGCTTCCAGTTTATCAATTGCATTTTTAATTTTAGTTTTATTTTCTCCACTTGTTGGTGGCAATACCAGGCCAGCATTGCCTGCATATACTACCATAGAAACTTTATCCTGCTCACGCAACTGATCTACCAGCAACTTCATAGATGCTTTTACAAGCGGCAGTTTGTTTTCATCCATCATAGAACCAGAAACATCAATTAAGAAAACAAGATTAGAAGCAGGTAAATTCTCTACGGGTATTTTCTTTCCCTGCAATCCTATCAGTACAAGTTTGTGAGAAGTATTCCATGGGCATTCTGCCATTTCTGTATTAATAGAGAAAGGATCTTCATTCTGCGGTTGCGGATATTCGTAATGAAAATAATTGATCATTTCTTCTGTGCGCACAGCACCGGCAGGCGGCAACTGTCCCATTTGCAAATAACGGCGCACATTGCTATATGAAGCTGCGTCTACATCAATAGAAAAAGTTGATAAAGCATTTTCTGTAGCATTCAGGAACCGGTTTTCAATAATGGCATCGTAATCTTCGGTATTATATTCTTTATCGTCGCCAATGGTATCACCGGTAACATATCCTCTTCTTGTTTCCCGTGGAGTTGGGGCATAAAGCAATCCTTTACCTTGTATGGCTACTCCTGCAACACGGCTCTGTAAAGGAGTTGAAAAATTTTGTGATGCCTTATTAGCATCCATTGAAATTGTAGCAACACTGCCCGTCATATCTTTTTTTCGTTGAACTCCGTAGCCAGTAATTATTACTTCATCCAGATCGCATTGGGATGGCTTTAATGAAATATTAAGAGTGCTTTTACTTTTTATAGAAACTTTTTTTTGTTCGTATCCAACAGATGAAATAACCAATACCGACTTTTCACTGGTTACTGTAATAGTAAAATCGCCATTTGCATCTGTTGTAGTTGAATTCTTTGTTCCTTTCTCAGTAACAGTAGCGGCGGCTATACCAATTCCCTTATCGTCTGTAACTTTACCCTGAACAGTAAAATTGCTGACATGATTAAAAGACAGCAGACTGAAAACAATTGCAAGGCTGCTTAACAATAAATATTTCATGATTATTTGTTTTGTGTTTATAATTTTTTAGTGGCTGCCGGGAAATGGATGCACACAATTTTTAAATTGCATACGCTGCATACAGATTTTTTAAATTATTTTGAGCAACGAATTGTGAGACGAGAGGCGAAAGACGTGAACCTACCCCACGATTCACGATAAAATCACCATCAACCATATTTGATTGGCTTTTATAAAAAACATATCAAACCCATCAGACAGCGATAAAGAACTGGTAATTGCATACCAGCAAAATGGCGATCTGCAATTGCTGGCAGCGCTTTACCAGCGTTATATGGAACTGGTATACGGTGTATGTTTAAAATACCTGGCCGATCCTGAAATAGCCAAAGACGCGGTAATGCAAATTTTTGAGGAATTGATACAAAAATTAAAGAAACACGAGGTTGATAATTTTAAAAGCTGGCTGTATACATTGGCTAAGAATCATTGCCTTATGCAATTGCGCAGTCAGAAAAACAAAAAGACGGTTTCTATTAGCCCTGACCTTATGCAAAGCGGAGAAGAATTGCATCTGAACGGTGAATTGCAAAAAGAAGCCGAGTTTAAAAAACTAGAGCGTTGTTTGCAAACTTTATCGGGAGAACAGCAACAGACAGTTCAGTTGTTTTATCTGCAACAGAAATGTTATAATGAAATTGTGGAAATAACCGGGCTCGACTGGAAAAAAGTAAGAAGCCTTATACAAAATGGAAGAAGGAATTTGAAAATTTGCATGGATCGTTCAGTCTATAGTTCTTAGTCAATAGTCGGTAGTATATTCCTACGCACGGTTGACGTATCACGATTGACGATTCCGAAACTAAAAGCTAACAGCTAATGGCTAGCAGCTTACATTATGAATGAAAACAACAACCATATCATCTACACGGCCGCCGATATTGAAAAATACTGGAAGGGAGAATTATCTTCTGCCGAACAGCATGCAATAGAAAAAGCAGCGCTTGATGATCCTTTTCTTGCAGATGCTATAGAAGGATATGAACCGAATGCCAATACCATAATATTAGGCAATGACGAATTGAAAAAAAGGCTGGCGCAAAGAATAGGAGAAAAAAAATCATCCAGTGTTATTGCTTTCTCCTGGTGGAAGGCCGCAGCAATATTTATTGTATTGATTGGTGCAGGATGGTTGTATACATCATTAAATAGCAACCATAAAAGCAAAAGCAATGATGTAGCAATTGTTAAACCTGCGGAGCCAAAAGCAGAAACACCTGCTGTTACGCAAACAAAAACAGATACCTCAACCACTACTAGTGGACTTATAGGCAAAACAGACAGCTTCCATGATGTGGCAATTAATAAACAATTCAAAATAAAAACAGCAGACAAGCCAAGCACATCAGCAGAAACGGAAAATGATGCGCTGGAAAAAACAGCTGCGGCCCCAGTTGCTGCAGAAGGAAGGGCTGCAAATGACAATTCAAGAAAAGAAGTACTAATGGATAGTGCTGTTACTGCCAGGGATGACGTAGCAAAACAATCAGCACCAAAAAAAATAAGTGAAGGATTTATAAATGTAGAACCAGTTAAAAAAAGCCAAGGTTATAGTGCTGATAATTTAAAAAACAATGATTACTCGCAAACAAGAAAGGCAAAAAGTTTCTCTAATTCATTTAGCGGAAATGTGCAGGATCAATCGCACAAACCCCTGGCAAATGCATCAATACAAATACCAGGACTTAACGTAGCAACGCAAACAGACAACAAGGGTTATTTTTCTTTTAATGCACAAGACACTCTATTAAGTGTGTCAATAGCTTCTCCCGGTTTTGAAACGCAGAACATTAACCTGCGCAATAAAGCTGTGCTTAACCAGATAGTACTTCAACCAGTCGACAAAAATTTGAGAGAAGTAGTTGTACAAAGCAATGGCGCAGAAGTAAAAAATAATCCCGAGGCTAATGATATTTCTATAAAAATATTGGATGCAGAACCTGTAAAAGGATGGGCGGCGTACAAAGAATACCTGCAAAAAAATAAAAAAGTTGATGATGCAATTAAAAATATTCATGGCACTGTCATTGTCTCATTCACCGTGCATAAAAATAACTGGTTAAATGATTTTACTATTGAACAATCCCTGGATGAAGATCTGGATGCAGAAGCCATCAGGCTGATAAAAGAAGGCCCTGCATGGAAACTGTTAAAAGGAAAAAAAGCTACCGTTACGGTAAATGTAAAATTCTGATACAGGGAGTGTTTCTTAGAAACCACCAAAGGTTGAAGCTAATAGCTTGCAGCTTTTCTTCACCACAGAGACACGGTGACACAATGAAGCACAGAGGGAATTTTATGATCAACTACAGAGGCGCTGAAGTCTTAGTCAATGCGTTTTATGATGGATCTCTTTTGAGGCAATACACGGAGGTTTCTTCGAAACCACCAAAGCTTGTAGCTTTTCTTCACCACAGCGACACAGAAAACACAGAGAAGCACGGAAATAATAAAGACACTAATCGACGTTCTTCAAAACCACTAAAGCTTGAAGCTAATAGCTAACAGCTTGTAGCTCTTCTTCACCTAAGGCAATACACGGAGGTTTCTTCGAAGCCACAAAAGCTTGAAGCTAATAGCTAACAGCTTGTAGCTCTTCTTCACCTAAGGCAATACACGGAGGTTTCTTCGAAGCCACAAAAACTTGAAGCTAATAGCTAACAGCTTGTAGCTAACAACTTACAGCTAATAGCTTGCAGCTTGCAGCTTTCCTTCACGAATTTGCGGCAAAATTCTTATTCCGCTAAAATCATTATTCTGCATTCTATTCCCTTATTTTTGCGCTCTAAAACTATTACTAGCATGAAAAAGATACTGCTTGCACTTAGCCTGGGCTGCTCCGTTTTTGGTGTTTCAGCACAATTAAAAACACCCGCTCCAAGTTCTACACAAAACATTAAACAAGAGTTTGGATTGGGTTCTGTAGAACTCTCCTACTCACGCCCAAATGTAAAAGGTCGTAAAATATTTGGCGACCTCGTTCCTTTTGGAAAAGTTTGGCGTACCGGTGCCAATAGCGCTACTACACTCACTTTTACAGATGATGTTATTATTGGCGAAACAAAAATTGCTGCAGGCAAATATGGTTTGTTAAGCATTCCAGAAGCAGCAAGCTGGACATTAATAATTACAAAACAAACAGATGTTACTTCACCAGCTGCATATAAACAATCCGAAGACGTTGTAAGGGTTAAAGCAACCCCCTACCCAATGAAAGATGCCATGGAATCTTTAACAATGCAGTTTGGCGACGTAAAAGCAACAAGCACCAATCTCTATATTTTATGGGATAAAACAATGGTAAGCCTTCCTATAAAAACTGAGATTGATGGAAAAATAATGGCGCAAATTAATTCATTGCCAAAAGATGATAAGTTTCCTTATTTCAGTGCTGCAGCTTATTATATGGAGAGTGGTAAGGATCTAAACCAGGCATTAGAATGGTATAACAAAGCTGCCGAACAAGATCCAAAAGCATATTGGGTTTTGCACCAGAAAGCAAAATGCCTGGCAAAGCTTGGTAAGAAAGAAGAAGCAAAAGCAACTGCTAAAAAATCTATTGAGCTTGCCAAAGAAGGAAAGAATGATGATTATGTAAAGCTCAACGAAAAATTACTTGCAACGTTGAAATAATTTTCAATAACGTAACTATTATTTAATAGAAACGTGCCATAAGGCACGTTTTTTTATTTTTAGCTGTTTTACTAATTTTTGTAACCAGCATAGGATCATTGAGCAACATCGTTGTGTCACTCACTTCAACTATAAATCATTGTGCAGCTATACAAATCTTATATTTTCATCGCGACGTTCAACCCCTTCAGGGTTGTATGCGATATGCATTCATTTTCCCCGGATTCCATCCGGGGCTATTAGTAGAACGCCCTTTCAGGGCTATTAAAAAATCCACAATCCAATATTTTTTTACCAATCAATTGATCAACTATTCAATCATTCAACTCCTTCAGGGTTGTATGCAATATGCATTCATTTTCCCCGGATTCCATCCGGGGCTATTAGTAGAACGCCCTTTCAGGGCTATTAAAAAAATCCACAATCCAATATTTTTTTTACCAATCAATTGATCAACTATTCAATCATTCAACTCCTTCAGGGTTGTATGCGATATGCATTCCATTTCCCCCGGATTGCATCCGGGACTATTAGAACGCCCTTTCAGGACTATAAAGAAACAGGCAACCAAATAATTTCTTAGCAATCATTGATCAATTAACAAGTCAATTAACCAATCACATAATCAACCAATCACAGCATTAATAATTCTCTTTTAAGCCTGAAAGGCTTAACTAATAATAACCGTAGGTGAAACCTACGGATCTAATGATAAAGTAAACATAACCCTAAAGGGGTTGACTATTAGCGTTGGTTAATCAATCGATCAACTACTCAACCGATCACCTAATCAGCCAAAACCTTTTTATTGAAGAACGGCTGAAACAACAATGAAAGTAAAATAACACCCAAAGCGCCTACGGCATTCAGCCATAAGAATCCGATGGAAGATTTCCAGAAGAGGAGCACAACACATAGTTCTATAATAATAGCAGCTATAAAAACAGCATTTCCTTTTACATTCTTTAAATAAAACGCAACAAGAAACACGCCCAGGATTACACCGTAAAATAACGAACCCAATACATTCACTGCTTCAATTAAACTGCCCATATTGGTTGCAAACATAGCAATGAAAATAGAAAAGGTCCCCCACGCCAATGTATACCAGCGTGATGTTTTAAAATCAACAATTTCGGTGCAGTCTTTCTTTATAAATTTTTTGTGAATGTCTATCACTGTGCAGGAAGCAAGTGAATTTAATGCAGCTGCTATACTGCCCCAAGCGGCAAGAAATATAACAGCTATCAATAAACCTACTAATCCTTTGGGCAAATAATCAATTACAAACCGGAGAAAGATATAGTTGGTATCATTATTATCGCCAGCAACACCACCTTTTTTTAGCAAGCCTTTAAAATCATCCCGCAATTTATCAGTTTGGTGATTTAGCAATTTCAGTTTTGCTTCACTCTCTTTTGTATCAGCTTTAGCATTATTTTCATTCACCCAGTTTGCTACAGTAACTGATTTTTCTTTTGAAAGCAGTTCATATTGCTTTTGTATCAGCAGCAATGAATCTTTATAAGGCGTTGCAGCAACTTTACTTACCTGCGCTTCATTAAAAAACAACGGCGCCTGGTTAAACTGGTAAAAAGCAAACACCAGTACACCTATCAGCAATATGCCAAACTGCATGGGCACTTTTACCAAGCCGTTTATGAGCAAACCCATGCGGCTTTCCGTTAAATTTTTTGCTGTTAGGTATCGTCCAACCTGGCTTTGATCGGTACCAAAATATGAGAGCTGAAGAAAAAAACCACCAATTATACCGCTCCATATATTGTACCTGTCGTTCCAGTTAAAACTTCCGTTTGATGAACCACTGGTAATTACATTCAGTTTCCCCATTTTGCCACCAACTTTCAACGCATCAATAAAACCGATCCCTTCCGGCAGCAAATGCACTACCATATATGCAGCCATAAACATACCTGCAAAAATGATTACCATTTGTAACTGTTGAGTATACGCTACTGCTTTTGCACCACCAGTAACTGTATAAATAATTAACAGTCCACCCATAAAAATATTCGTCCAGTAAATATTCCAGCCAAGGAGTGAAGAAAGTATAATAGCTGGTGCATAAATACTAATGCCTGTTGATACACCCCGCTGCAACAAAAATAAAAATGAAGTAAGCGTTCTTGTTTTAAGATCAAACCTGTTTTCTAAATATTCATATGCTGTATACACTTTCAGCTTATGAAAAATTGGAACCAGCGTCATACATAAAAACACCATGGCAATAGGCAGGCCGAAATAATATTGTACGAAACGCATGCCATCAGTATATGCCTGGCCGGGTGCAGATAAAAAAGTAACTGCACTTGCCTGTGTACCCATTATGCTTAGCAAAACCAACCACCAGGGCATACTGCGGTTGCTGAGAAAGTAACCATCAAGATCTTTGGAAACACTGCTCTTATACAGTCCGTAGGCTATAATAGCAGTTAAGGTAATGGCAAGTACTATCCAATCCGCAGAACTCATGAAAAATAATTGGTAAAAAGTTTAAACAACACAATAAGCACTGTAAGAAACACCAGCACAAGTATATACCAGTGTTTCCATGATGCAAACAAAGGTGGTTTATCGTCTGGCAAATTGCTCATTCTTTTGAGTATTAGTGTTCAGTAATTGTATTTTAAACAAGAACACATTTTTTATTTAAAGGCTTCAATACCCAATACTAACTACTTTTTTTCATTTCCTTTTGCCGCTTATCAAACCTGCGGCAAGCAGGCCCAGTGCAAGGCCAATCAACAAACCAATTCTTACACGTTTTATAAAAAACCCCAGTAATAATCCCAATACAATGGCAATAACAAAACCTATTTCTCGCCTGCTTTGTGGTGAAGCTGCCATAATTAAAATCCTTTTTTCTGGTTTAATGCAATCAAATTAGCCAGCAACCTGTAAGCGCCGGGTACACCTGCTGGTAATTCCCTGAAAAATACCAACCCTGTATACGTAAAATTTCCTCTACCATATTTTGTTGTAATAAGGCTTCCCGCATCATCATTCTCATTTGCATCGTGCATAGAGAAAATGGTTTCATAACGGCTGTCCCAATTAGCAGCATGATAAATACTGCGTTCCTGTATCCAGCCATCAAAATCACTATCAGTTATTTTGTTGGGATAATTCATCACCAGGCCAGCAGGTTGTAAAACTTTTATTGCAGCTTTTTCATCGGTTACCCTTGTACGTGAAATTGAAAAAGGATAAGGGCCGATTTTAGCTTTTGTATTTCCTACCTGGTCAGAAGTATTGTATTGCACAATAAGATTACCGCCATTTTCTACATACCGCATCAACTTATTGTAATAAACAATCAGTGATGGCTTGGTATTATAAGCCCTAACGCCTGCAATGATGGCATCATACTGAGAAAGGTTACTGTTGGCAAGACTATTGTCGTTTAACAAAGTAACTTCATAACCCATCTGTTGCAAAGCTTCGGGAACATTATCACCAGCGCCTTCAATATAACCAATTTTCTTTCCTGCAATTTTAAGATCAAGTGTAAGCATATTTACTGCAGGTAACCTGAAGTAGCTGATATGCGGAATATGATCGTAATTGATATTTTTAAGCAGGCTAGAGTATTGTTCTTTACCAGAAGAAACAGAAAGCAGTATCGGTTGTTTACCGTTTTCTCTTTCTTTAAGAATTGGTTTTACTGCAACGTCAACATCCATCTCCTGGCCTTTGCGCAATGTATCAAAAGGAATAGCATTAACTGTTTCTGCCTGCCAGCCTTTTGAAGATGTTACTTTAACAACAGGTTTCAGCATATCTTTCATAGCATGTACCGTAACACGCATGTTTTGCGGAGTGGCAGTGTTTGAAAGCAACAGGTTTTTTCCTGGCGTTACAACAGCAGGTGGTACAATAACAACCGGTTGGTACAATTCCCCTTTTACCGGATCCGTATATTTTTGTTTAACTGCTTTGGTAATTGAAAAATCCTGCCCTTCTATATTTAGTAAAAATGTAGCCGCAAATGCGGGGGCACTTTCTGCATTGCCGATTAACTGCTGATCATTAATTTCAAAATGGCCTTCTTTCATTTCGTTCTTCAACCAATAAGGCTGAGACAAAGGCGCATCTTCGGAAACATAAAAAGTTTTATTAAAAATAAAATTCTGGTTGCTCTTCAATATGGTATCAAATGGCACTGAAAAATCATTCATACTGATTTTTTTCAGCTTTACTATATTACCGTTGCGATTGTTTAAGAAAAAGCCCAGCTTTACTGAATCTGTTTGTACTACCTGAGCATCTGCAGTAGTTACTTCTGCAAACAATCCACTGCATGCTTCAATAAGATTTTGTACTTCCTTTAGTTTCTGCTGTTTCCAGTAACCGTCTTCCAGTGCATTAATCATCCGGTATAATTCTACCAGCGGCTTTACAGATTTACCAGGATAGAACAATGAATATGATGTGAAAATACTGTCTAACTTTTGTTGAATGGCTTCACTGCCTTTTACCCTTGACCAATTGGTAACCACACCATCCATTAAATCATTAACCGGTGCATCGCCTTTCCAAACTGTAAAATATTCAAGCGCAGCACCGCGTTGCGCTGGTACACCAAAGCCCTGGCTTTTATGCTGACTGCGGCTTTCCGCAGCAATTTCTCCATAACTTTTTCCAAGAACAGGATTAAATGCCCCCGCATCTATTTTAAATTGATCGTTGCTGGTAGTGTTAATGTTGCCAAAACTAAAAGTATTCCACAAAATTCTTTTCGCCTGCCAGGGTTTTACAAATGCAAGTTGTTCGGGAAAACGTGTTGGATCGGCTGCAGCCGTAAATGCTTCTACTGCCAATACAGCGGAAGCAGAATGATGCCCATGCCCTGCCCTGCTATCTTGCGGAAAACGTGTTATAATAACATCTGGCTGAAATTTCCTAATCACCCAAACAACATCACTCAGAATTTTTTCTTTGTCCCATTTTTGCAGCGCTTCATCAGTGCTTTTAGAAAAACCAAAATCGTATGCCCTTGAAAAAAATTGTTCTGCACCATCTGTTCTTCTTGCGGCGAGCAATTCCTGCGTGCGTATCATGCCCAGTTCTATACCCTGTTCGTTGCCAATTAAATTTTGCCCGCCATCACCTCTTGTAAGCGAAAGATAACCGGTACGGTATAATTTATCTTTTGCAAGCCATGCAAGCAGGCGTGTGTTTTCATCATCAGGATGTGCGCCAACATATAAAACGCTGCCCAATACGCCAAGCTTTTTTACGCCCAGCAAAATATCTGAAGACGATAATACCTGCGGCGATTGTGCAAATACAGGTTGCGATAAACCAATACTAATTACTGTAAGAACTGATAACAACAAATACTTCATGCCTTAAAAATTATTTCGATGACTTTACTACCTGCCGGATAAAATTATAATTACCATTTGCAAAACCCGGCACTTCTTTATCTTCTACATCAAAAGCAGTTTGCTGCCAGTTGATGGTGTTTTTTGAAATTTCAATTGCAATCAAAACATATTCTATACCGGGTTGTTTTACAAAACAATCTTTTCCTGAAGAAGTTCCGGCATAACCGCTTTTATTTTTTTTGAGATATACCTCGCAACCATTGCGTGCAGAAAGGGTGTTGAGATAAAGCTTGTCCTGCACCATAATATTCTTACTTAACCGGCCAGCCTGGGCTGTATCTTTAAATTCAAAAAACTGCAGCAATATGGTGCTGTCGTCCTGTAAATAAAAATGCCAAACCTGGTAATTGAATTGTGTATCTGCTTTTTCACAAAACAACCATGCACCATCTTTTCTTTTCTGCCATATGGGCTTAATTTTTAAAGACGTGTTCACAAAATGTGTATCTGCTTTTGCCTGAACTTCGTTTGAAAATACGCCACTGCTGTATAATTTCAGTTGTTTTATATCTGCCTGGCCAAGCTTTTGCGCACTGGCTATAACAGGAAACAACATTATTAACAATAAATAACGTGTCATTTGTTGGTTGTTTTAAGGAGCCGAAGTTCGGCAAATTACGCATAAGCAGGGTTGCAGCAACTCCGCTTATCATTATTGGGTTCACGGCATTTGCCGAATAAAAGGGCTATCTATTAATTTCCTGCTAGAAAAACGGCGTTGCAAAATAACAATTTGCCATTTTCCCAGAAACTGCGGAATATAGGATCGTCGGCTAAAAAAATAACATTGCCCCTTCCCATATCTACACTGCCTATTAATGTGCCGTCTTTAAGTTTATCTTTCAACTTGTTGCCGGTAAAGCCGCTTACATAATTATCTTTTTTTACAACGCCAATATTCCATCCATCTTTAAGGAACTCGTAAATATTTTCATCCTGCTTAAGTGTGTAATAACTATTGTCGTAACCAAAAGCCAATGGATGTGAATTGTCCAGTTCAACCTTAAATATTGAACCAGGAATACTATTGCTGATGTATTCTTTTTCGCGGTCTTCATACTTTTTTAAAAGACTGTAATCTTCTTTTTTAGAATCTTCTTTATCTTTCTTATCATCACCGCTTCCTTTCAATTTAAAACCCCAGTCTGCACCGCTCATTTGCGCAACAGCATTTTCCAGTGCAATTATTTTTCCACCTTTTCGCACCCAGTCTTTCAGCTGTTCATTTTTTTCTTTTTGTGAGAAGAGCGTATAGTAACCATCTGGTATGATAAGCACATTAAAATCTCCGGGTGCCATTCTGCCAATATCATCTGTATTGATTAATGTAATAGGATAACCAAGTTGCTGATCAAAGAAATGCCAAATCTCACCCATTGCATTTGAAGAAACTTCTTTACCTGCCAGCAACGCAACCTTTGGCGGAACAATATACCTTACCTTATCAGATCCAATATCAAAGCCTTTATCAACAAAACCAGAAGGAACAGAAAAAACTTCAACAGCATTTTTTGCTGCAGCGGTTTTTACTTTTGTTTCAAGATCTTTTCCTAATCCATAATTGGCGGCTTTGGTGATAATGAGAGCGCCTTTATCAAAATCGTTATTGCCAGCTTTAAAAGCAACTTCAGCATAACGCACTTTTACATTACCGTTTAATAAAGCTGATAAAAACATTGCGCTGCTCAACCCGTTCCATTTTACAACATAAGCATAGGTGTTTTCAAAACTAACTGATGATTGTGCAGCTTCTGCTATTGGATTTGTTTTTGAAACTGCAGCTACATATTCTTTCAACCCATATCCTTTTACACCATATACAAATGGAAGCGACCATGCTGTAATATCATAAGTTGCAGAATCGCTAAGCTTAGAAGTTCTTTCAAACAATACTTTAACCAGGTTACTTCTTGGCTGGCCTGCATTGATAACAATATCTCCAGCTGCTGTTTTAAACAATTCAGATTTGCCGGTTTGATAATTTAAACCATTAAGGCTGGTGTTTGAATTGATATAGGACCAGTCTATATTATTTTTTGTTAGCAATGCTTTTAAGCGATCCAGCCTGTCGGTACCATCATACTTTAATACATAGCTTTTAAATTCTCCGGCAGGAGTTTGAATAGCTGCGTTAAAATATTTGCGGTATTCTTTTACCAGCTTCGATGCGTTTTGAGAAGCCATTTCAACGGTAGACATACCAGTTGTGTAGTGGTGCAGCAAACGATCATGAAGTGTAAGTGTATCGCCATCTTCTTTTACTACTGCAAGCCCCCCCCTGCTATGACCACCCTGTTCAAAGGTCATACCAATAGCGCCATTATATGTTGGATATGTATCGCCATAACTGGGATAGAAGAGATCAAATCTTTCTTTTGTAAAATACAGCCAGCCGTTTGCATCAAAATATTTTGCATTGTTGCGGCCTATTATAACCTGGAACTCACGTTGCCACGGAGTAATTACTTCATGAAAAGGTTCTGCAGCAGGTGCAAAATAATAAGGTGCGTTGTATCCCTGCTCATGAAAATCTACATGCACCTGTGGCAACCACTGATTGTATTTTGCAAGTCTTTGTTGTGTTTCAATTTGTGTTTGCCATGCCCAGTCGCGGTTAAGATCAAAATTGTAATGGTTTGTTCTTCCGCCGGGCCAGGGTTCCATATGTTCTCTCGCTACAGGGTTGGCATTAGGTGTTTTGCCCTGCACCTGGTTTTCCCAATTCACATAACGGTCACGCCCATCCGGATTTATACAGGGATCAAGAATAACAACTGTATTTTTCAACCATTCTTTTGTTTTTGCATTAGCGGGGTTTACCAGTTCAAACAATGTAAGCATAGCAGCTTCAGAAGATGAAGGTTCATTACCATGCACATTATAGCTAAGCCATACAATAACCGGCGCATCTTCATTGGCAGCCATTTTATCTCTGGTGCTATTGGCCAGCCGCAGGTTATTCATACGGATGTTTTCAAGGTTGCCAAGATTTTCTTTTGTAGCTATATAAGCAATCAACAAAGGCCTTCCTTCATTGGTTTCGCCATATTTTTCTACCTTAACCATTGCTGGCACCTGCGCCGCTATATAGTTTACATAGTTTACAATTTTAAAATGAGGTGTAAACCGGCTGCCCAATTTATAGCCGAGAAATTCATCGGGCGACTGCAATTGTGCAAAACAAATAATAGCGAATACAAGAGAAACCAGCGAGAGCAAAAACTTTTTCATGTTATAGTTTACAATTAGAAAAAAGATCTGACTTAGTATATAGTATTGGGTATATAGTATTTAGACGAATCTTCTCAGCAAAGTCTTTATACTAAATACTCCCCGTGAATGTATGAAACAAACCAACAAAAAAAGCAGCCCATGGATATGAACTGCTTTTATAAACAACCTGTTTTTGTTAATAGTATTTTAAGTGTAATTCTACACGGCGGTTTTTAGCACGACCGGCAGAAGTTTTATTGTCTGCAACTGGTGAATCTTGTCCATGACCAGTAGCTTTCAATCTTGCAGGATCAATTCCTTGTTTTTCTACAAGGTATTTTTTAACAGCATCTGCTCGGTTCTGGCTCAGCGTCTGATTTTTATCTGGTTTGCCTACATTGTCAGTATATCCGTCAATATCCAGTTTCAAATCGTTATTTTCTTTAAGCAGTTTAACTACTTCAGCAGCAGATTTGTAAGATTTTGTCAGCAAAACATACTTGCCTGTCTGGAAGAAAATGTTCTTAGCAGCATATTCTGCTTTTTTCACCATTTCCTGGCTAATAACAGGGCAACCGGCGTTGGCAACATCACCTGGTAAATCCGGACATTTATCTTCTTCATCGTTTACACCATCTTTATCGCGGTCTGGTACGGGGCAACCCTGGTACCTTGCCACACCTGCCACATCCGGGCATTTGTCTTCTTCATCATTAATACCATCTTTATCACGGTCTGGAACAGGGCAACCCTGGTAACGAGCAAGACCGGCCACTGTAGGACATTTATCATCTTTATCTGCAATGCCATCATTATCTGTATCCGGGCAGCCATTAAATTTTGCAAGACCAGCCACATCAGGGCATGCATCAAGGCTATCTATAACACCATCACCATCCCTGTCTTTTGGAGGCTCAACTACTGGTATTGGCGGAGGAGGAACAGCTTTTGGTTCTTTCTTATTGCCAATATTTCCAGCAACGCCAACGCTAAAGTAAAAGTGATTGGAAGTATTTTCTGTAATGCCAAAACGATGCTGCGCATTTAAAAACAAAAATGCTTCATCGTAAAAATTAACCTGCATACCTACGCCCAATGGCACAATAGCACCATAGTAGCCTTTATATTTTGATGCCCCAAGACCAGCAGTAAGGTAAGGTGTAACCCAATATTTATCTGTAAGCATTTTTAAGTTTACAGAAGCATCGCCCTCAAGCAGTAAATTATCATTACCAAAGGCAGGTTTATCTTTAATGGGATAATCGAGGAAAGAACCAGCAAGGTTTACAGAGAAATCCAGGTGATTGCTGATACCATTAATATAACTAACAGCAAGCCCGGGAGACATGCTTTTAAATTGTGCAATTTGCTTATCTCTTAAAGCACGGTTTAAACCGTATGTCTTCAAGTATCCTGCACCGTGGAAATCGTTAAAAAAGAAATTAACGCCCAGGGCCGGTCGTTTTATATAATTGGTATTATCGTCCTGACCAAAGCCCACCTGTAAAAAGCCTTGTATTAACAGGATAAACAGTAGCAATTTCTTCATAACAAGATAGTTTTAGTAATGACGGCAAAAATAAAGGCTAGCTTTCAAAACGTGAAATATTTATTACCCAGTATTAAGCCGTCTTAATGTAGAATTAATATAGGGAAGAACCTGTTTTCTATTTTTTGGAAGCGGGTTGCTTACTCTCGTGCACATCATTTCCGCTAACTACTTCCACTTTTACTTTTGCCAGTCCGCGGCTTATGTAACCAAGTTTTGAAGCCGCTATCCGCGAAAGATCTACCACCCTTTTGTTTTTGTGGTGAAGCCTGTCTGTAACCCTTACTACAACAGATTTTTTATTTCTTAAGTTGGTTACTTTTACCCATGTACCCAGCGGAAGTGAGTTATGGGCGCAGGTCATTTTATTTTTATCGTACAGCTCGCCGTTAGAAGTTGGCTTTCCCTGGAATTTATTGGAGTAATAACTAGCAGTACCATATTGAACGCCGGTTTTGATAGACCCATTAACGTTACCCTTAGGCCTTTCCTGCGCAAAAGCGCTAATTCCGGCAGTGGTTAGCAGCAGGGCAATCAGGCAAGCAGCGTTTTTCATTAATACACAGGTTTATTGGCGAAATAGCGTTCACTCAGCATCCTGTCTTCATTGTAAATATCATCGAAAAATTTCACTTTTCCATTAATACCTGCACAGCCAAAATAACGAATATATACCGGCAGCCTTGTTCTTACCGGAATAACGTGCTTTTCTTTACGTGCCAGCCAGGCTTTTAAACTGTCTGTTTTAAACGTATTTACGTTTGGCGCCGCATTTAAACTGTCGTTATTAATTATAAAATGCGCCAGCTTATTCCATTGCTGCACACGCACACAACCATGGCTGAGTGCCCTGAAAGCCCTGTCAAAATAATACCGCTGGTTAGTATCGTGCAGGTATACTGCATATTTATTGCTGAAATTAAATTTGAGTATGCCCAGCGCATTATCATCACCACTGCCCTGTACTACTTTATACGGAATGCCCTTTGTGTACTTTGCCCATTTTACAGAAGAGGTATACACTTCATCGCCATGTCCATCAATAAGGCTATAACCTTTCTTCCTTAGATAATTAGTATCTTTTTTTAAACCGGGCAATACTTCTTTTACAATAATGCTTTCGGGTATGGTCCACTGGGGGTAAGTAACCATATCTGTTATCTTGCTGGTGAGCAGCGGTGTTCTGGTAAGCGGTTTGCCGCAAACTATTTTTGATTCAAGCGCAAGCGTATCATCACTCCATAACTGCAGGTAAAATCCAGGAAGGTTTACCCATATGTACTGGTGAGGCAGTGTATCAGCCATCAGTTTATAACGATCAAGGTTAACTGCTATTCGTTTAAATTTTTGCCAGTCGTTATAGTTAAGGCTGCTAACTGTTTTATCACCTATCTTACCAGTAACAGGTATATTGTGCTGCTTCTGGTATTTGCGGATGTTTGCTCTAAATACAGCAGTATCTCCGGGCACAGCTGCAAAACCCAATTCTGCAAGTCTTGTTTCAACTTGTTTCAGTAACAATGCAGAATCTTTATTGGGGTATTGTACATAAGTTGTTTTTGCAAATTGGGCCGAATCAAGAAAACTGCCAATAGCAGCTTTAAGTTCAACATAACCTTTCAGTTTGGGCTCAAGTTTTTCCAGCGAACCACGAAGGTTTTTTTCTGCAATTGCTTCCTGGAAATTTTTTACAAAAAAAGTATCGTTGTTTATTAATGAATCATTGCGCAGAGAAATGCTATCGCGAACCATACGGCCTAGGCTAAGATCCTTTGCCATACTGAGATAAGCATCCGTCATCATTACATCTGCCCGTGCCCATAATGCTGCATTCTTTTTATGCAAAGAATCGGAAGCCATGCCGGTACGGATATTTAAAAGCGAAGACACATTATAATCTGAAGGAAACAATCCGTACAAACGCGAAGCCGCAACCATAGCATACAATGAATCTGCAAGCGGATTCCATTTTTCATCGCTGCTCCATATAGGCTGGTAAGAACCAGTTCTGTAAATTGTGTCTACAAGGCCGGGGTGCAATAAAATCACTGAATCATTCAGCCTTCCTTTATTTTCAAGAATATAAGCAACTGTAGTTTGCAAAAGTTCTTTTACTTTTTCATCTATTTTTTCAGGAACTTTTACAACCACTACTTCCGGTGGCGGCTTTTGTTCAGTATTATTGCAACTGGCGGCGCAGAAGGCACCAAAAAAAAGCCAGAAAATCTTTTTTTGATAAGGAAAAAAACGGCCTTGGGGTCTATTGTTCATATTGTTATGTAAAAAGATATAGTAATTTCGAAAAAACCAAATTTTATCAATGAATTTACCCAAACAAGTGTACTTTTTTATAACACTCTGCCTCATTTCTGGCGTTACCGGTGTTTTTGCCCAATCTGTTGAACCTCCATTAAGCAAATACGGTGTTCCTGTGATCAAAGATATTGCCATGTATGAAGCAACCGTAAAAGCAGACAGCAATAAACAAATGGTAGAATTAAAAAGCCTTATCCCCAATCTTGTATATGATTTAAAATATGCAACTGATAAAAATTTTACCCGCAGGAATGTGTATCCGGGTAAAACCACCTACACTTTTATGCGCCTGCCCGCAGCAAAAGCATTGGCCCAGGTACAAAAAGAACTGAATGAAAAAGGCATGGGACTGAAAATATTTGATGCCTACCGTCCTTACTCAGTAACAGAAAAATTCTGGGAAATGGTAATGAACGAAAAATATGTTGCCGACCCTAAAAAAGCAAGCGGGCATAACCGCGGCATTTCGGTTGACCTTACTGTTTATTACCTGCACAACGGAAAAGATTTGCAGATGCCAACCGGCTTTGACGATTTTACAGATACTGCGCACCACAGTTTTATGAACATTCCTTTTGATGCGCTGCAAAACCGCAAGATGCTAAAAGATATTATGGAGAAGTATGGCTTTAAAAAGTTTGAAACAGAGTGGTGGCATTATAGCTGGCCCGATGATAAAAATTATTTTGACGCCATGGATATTTCTCTTGCTGATTTAAGGAATATTGATAAAGAAAAGAAAAAATAATCTCACAAAAAGAATAATAACAGTTACAACGAGGCTTACCTATGTTAAAGAAAATATTTATCACTACTTTAATTGCAGTGGCTTGTACAGCTGCATACTGTCAGAAAGAAAATGAGTTTGTAGAAGTGGTAGTGTTTGATACATTACAGTTGTCGCCACGCACAATAGAATTCAGTTTAGCCATAAGAAAAGATGCAGAAATAGTTTATTCCAAACCTACAGGCAACCAGCCAAAACTACCAAAGGATACAAGAGAAGAATTGATAAGAAAAATTATTGAGAAACAAAAGATAGATACTGTTGCTGATGATGAACACCCGGTTTTAAAAGAACCATATATTGAAGGCGTTACAAAATTTTTCTTACTTCGCTTTAATAGCCAGCAACAATTTACCAGCTTTATTAATGAAGTAAAGTCAATTAATAATATTACTGGGAATATTGTCTCTAAAAAATCTGACCAGGAAGCCAGGTATAAGGAGATGCTTACTAAAAAATTATTGGAGCAGGCGCTTAACGAAGCAACTTATATAGCAGGCCAGAGTAAAAAATCCCTTGTAAAACTTTTGCAGGTTAAAGATGAAGATATGGATAGTGAGAAAGGCGGCGCTGCCGGATGGATTTCCTATCCACCATTAAGTGCACTTGCCAATTTTTACGGAGGAGAATACCAACCAAAAATTATAATACTAAGAAAACTTAGGGTAACCTACCAGTGGCAATAACTTTTTTTGTGCCCTTCTTTGGGTTCCATCTATAAAAGAAATAGTTTAAAATGCGACCGCTCTCTTTTCTTCTTCTCTTTATTCTTCTTTTGTTTGAGGGCTGCAATAACGGTGATAGCAATACCCAAACATCAAAGCCAGTGACACAAGAAGCGCTTGCAAAAAAAGACAGCATACACACAGCCGTTACCAATAAAGAAAAAATAACTGGTCAAAGCAAACCATATGCAGGCCAGTATTGCTACATAAAAAAAGTTTACGTACAAGATGGCGTAAATTATATTGATGCGGATTACGTACAATTTTTAATGGGGGAAGATGCCGTTAACGCTGCAAAGAAAGAGGGAGCAGCTGAGGTATTAGATGACTATTACATTCTTAATAAAAACACCGTTATAAAAAAGTTGCCGTTAGCAAAGGATGTTTCAATACAACTTGTTAATACTGAAAATGGTGAAATTTACCTTACTGAAACTGACTATGATTCTTTTTCCAAAAGAATTAAGGATGAAATTTTTGTACTGACGATAGATAACGGCATCGTTAAAAATATCAGGATGCAATTTCTTCCTTAATCATTTAAACTTTTCCGTTTTCTCATCACCAGTAATGTCTCCATTGCTTCTCAACTGCACCTGCGCATTGCAGATCCATTCATTACAACCCTTGCTGTATAAATATTCGTTGATGTCATTAATCACTTTCATTACTTCATCATACTTACCTTCAACCACAGTAGCAAAAGGGCCAACTTCATATTTAATACCCGCTTGCTGAATAACAGCAATAGCTTCATCCACCCATTTGTACGGATGCCTGTCCATTACTACCGGAAGAATTTGAATGGATGCATTTACGATAAAATTGTGCATAAAACCTTTTTATATTTTCTCTATTTCAACAACTGCATCAAGATTAACTGGCCCGTATATGTGTGGAAATGTATCTGCTGTAGAAGGCGACCATTCGTAAATAAAGCGACTGGTTAGTTTATCTGTATCTATAGAAAGGCGCAAGAGGTTTTCTTTACCAGAAAAATAACGTTGCAATACACCGGCTACCTGTGCATCGTCTGCCGAGCAATGTATAAATCCTTCTGCCTGTAACGACGGTGAAGTATATGCGCCATTTGCTTTTGCGGCTTCCCATTCTGCCGAAGTAGTAACGTGGTAAATTACAGGCATAATAAAAAAATTAAAGGGTTCTTTTAATGTGCTGTTCAAGCATTAATAAATCTGTAAGCACAATGGCCGTTACTGCTTCCAGCACCACTGGCACACGCAGCGCAATGCATAAATCATGACGGCCTTTTACTGAAAATGTTTCTATTGCATTGGTCTCCCAATTAAGCGTTTGTTGTTCTTTTGGTGTAGAAGAAGTTGGTTTTACTGCAATACGAAAAACAAGTTCGTTGCCATTGGTAATACCACCAACAACACCTCCCGCATGATTGGTTTTTGTTTTGCCCCTTTTATCTTCAATAGCATCGTTATGATCTACACCAAACATTCTTGCCGCTGCAAAACCGGTTCCAAATTCAACACCACGTATAGCAGGTATAGCAAATACTGCGTGACTAATAACTGATTCTGCCGAATCAAAGAAAGGTTCACCTAATCCAACCGGCAGTCCATTTACCCTGCACTCTACAATACCGCCAACAGAATCTTTTTGATCGATTGCTTTTTGCAAGCCTTTATCCAAATCCGTTTCACCGCCAATTTCTAAAATGGTGGCGGCTACTTTTATTTCATTCATTAATTTCTTCGCAATTACCCCAGCCGCTACCAGGCACACGGTTAACCTGCCGCTAAAATGTCCGCCTCCTCTGAAATCTTCATGACCCCCAAACTTTGCATGCGCTACAAAATCGGCATGGCCAGGCCTCGGCACTGCACGTTGCTTTTCATAATCGCCGCTACGGGTATTTTTATTTTCAAACAATATAGTAATGGGTGCACCTGTTGTTTTGCCATTAAAGATGCCGCTTTTAAAAATCGGCAAATCATCTTCCTTGCGTGGCGTAGTTCCTTTCTGTGTACCGCCTTTTCTTCTTTCAATATCTTCCAGGAAATCTTCTACAGATAATGACAGGCCTGCCGGACAACCATCAATATTAATACCCGCAGATTCGCCATGCGATTCTCCAAAAATTGATACCCTGAATATTCTGCCAAATGAATTCATAATCTTTTTTGCGCAACTTATTTTGTTTCTAAAATAAAGATAACCGACATAGGTTTCTTCGTTTCCGGGTGTACCGGTTCTTTTATTGCAATCAAATTATACTTTGCTGCAAACAGTTCCATCCAGTCTTCTAATGTACGAAAGTACCATTGATAGGGCTGTTCAAAATCTCTTTTCATGCCATTCCAGCTTCCGTCTTTCCAACCGCTGGCATATTCTGAAGATGCTGCAATGGTTAACGGATGTAAAGTTTGTATAAACAGCAAACCGCTTTTATTAAGATATCCCGGAATAGCATGAATCAATTTTTCTGTTTCCTCTTTATCTATCAAAGCAAAATTGATTACTGCTGCGTCAAATACCGGTTGTTGTAATTTTTTTCCTGCAGCAAGTTCAGTGTAAGATGCTTGTTCGTAAAAAGGACCATCTTTTGCAATAGCATTTTCTATCAATGCAGCAATGGCATCCACACCAAAACATTGCTTTCCTTTTTTGCGCAAAGCCCTGGTTAGCCAGCCTTCTCCGCAGCCAATATCCAGTATGTTTTTGCAACTGTAATTACAAACTGCATTTACAATTGCATTATTGGTTACCAGCTTGCGGCTTTCCAGTTCTTCATTATCAATGGTCGCAATCCAGTTAACTGCATTGGCCTTCCACGATTGTAATATTTGTTCTGTTACTGACATTTTTATTTTTGAAACAAGCATTTGGTCGTTCTTCAACTGCGGTTGTGTCACTCACTTCATCTGCAAATCTTGTATCGTCATTCTTTAACCACATAGTAACATAGGGTCATAGTTTCACATAGACTTTCTATGTGTGCCTATTGTAACTAATGTGCCTATGTGGTAAATTGTATTTCACTACATAGCATCAATAGAACTATAGCAAATCATAGCGGTTTCACACAATCCTATTAATCTATTTAATCCACCCAAATCCTGGTTCAGACAATTACTCCACCCAACTTTTTCAAATGCTCATAAAAGTCCGGATAAGATTTATTAATAGCATCTGCTTCTTCTATTACTGTTTGTCCATCTGCTTTTAATGCTGCTACTGCACATGCCATAGCAATGCGGTGGTCGTGCCGCGAATGCACTTTAGCACCTTTTATTCCTGTGCCGCCTTTAATCAGCATCAGATCATCCTGCAAAGTTATTTCAATACCCATCTTGCCAAATTCTTCCTGTAACGTTAATGCACGGTTGCTTTCTTTATGCGTGAGCCTGCTTGCTCCTTCAATAGAAGTTGTACCATTGCAGCATGCAGCCAGTGCCACGAGCGGCGGAAACAAATCTGGACAATCTGTTGCATTGAAATGAAATGCTTTTAACGGCAGCGGCCTCAATTCTATTTGTGATGACTCAATAGAAATACCAGCACCACAATCAATCAATGCCTGCAAAACAGCTTTATCCGCCTGCGTCGAATATACATCCAGCCCTTTCACGGTTATATTACCTGCAATTGCCCCTGCTACTAATAAGAATGCGCCACCGCTCCAGTCTCCTTCTACAGTATAGTTGTGAGTCTTTAGTCCGGAGTCTTTAGCTGCTGCACTAAAATAAAATGATTCGTAATTACGGTTCTCCGGCACCTTCATACCAAACTGCTTCATTACATCCAATGTAAGGTCTATATAAGGCCGGCTTTTAAGATTATTAACTGTTATTGAAACATCCTTTGCATCCGATGCTGCATAAGACATTAATAAGCCTGTTAAAAATTGTGAACTCAGCGATCCATCAATTGAAATATTTTTTGGAACAACCGGCCCCTGTATTACCAGTGGCAGCCTGCCGTTTTTTGTCTGTACTTTAATACCGATTTGCGGCAGCACTTCATCAAAAAAATCCATTGGCCTTGTAGCCAGGCTGCCACTACCGTTGATGGTTACCTGCTTTTCGCTTAAAGCAACTAGTGGTGTAAACATTCTTATGCTCAGTCCGCTTTCGCCACAATTTATTTCGTCAGAAACCGGCTCAACACCTTTGCTGTTAATGATTAATTCTTCTCCACTTACCGACAGCCCTGCACCAAGCCTTTGTACAATATCCATTGCGGCTTTATCGTCGTTAGAATGTCCTGGATTCTTTATAACACTTTTCCCTTTTGCCACTAACGCTGCCGCACAAGCTCTTTGCATAGAACTTTTAGACGCTGGCGCCTGTATGCTTCCTGATAATTGTGATGGTTGTATTGTTGCAATCATGCCCCAGCCCTAAAGGGTAAATTAAAGTTGATGAATTAATGTTTCCAATTCTTTTAGTGGTATACTCTTCACAATACCTTTTCCTATCTTATCCAGCAATACATAATTCATTGCTGTATTTACTTTTTTCTTGTCTTTTTGTAAAATGTCAAAAGCCTTCGCTTTGTCAAACTCAGTATAAGTTGGCAAACCGTATTTGCTGATAAGCTTCACCACCTTTTCTGTTTGTTTAAACCCGGTGAGTTCTTCAGAAAGATGACAGGCATAGGTCATACCAATAGCAACCGCCTGTCCGTGAGAAAAAGCATACATATTTTCTATTGCATGCGCCAGCGTATGACCAAAGTTCAGCAGCTTTCTGTCGCCACTCTCAAACTCATCTTTCTGTACCACTTTGGTTTTTAAAATAGCATTGCGCTGTATCAGCTCACACAATAAAACTTTTTTGCTTTGATACTTCTTCAGTGTATTTTCTTCCAACTCCCGGAACATGGCTGCATCTTTTATACAGGCATGTTTTATAATTTCTGCAAAACCATTTTCCCATTCAGATTGTGGCAATGAGTTTACAAAAACCATGTCATGCAAAATAAAAGATGGCTGGCGTATAATGCCCACCATGTTCTTATACAATCCTACGTCAATACCGTTTTTGCCGCCAATGCTAGCATCCACCATAGAAAGAATAGTGGTAGGAATAAAACCAAACCGTATTCCCCGCATGTATACCGATGCTGCATAACCTGTAATATCTGTAACTACTCCGCCGCCTACACCTACCAATGTAGATTTTCTATCAGCACCGTATTCTATTAGCTGACCAATTAGATTATCAACCGTTGCCTGTGTTTTATATTGTTCGCCCGATTTTATTACAATCGTTTTCCAGTTCTTAAACCTTTTTGTATGGGCATTAAAAACATTTTCATCAGTAACTATAATTGTTGACTGCTGATCAACAATCTCTTTCAAATGACCAATGCCGTTTGCCAGGTAATAATTTACTGATGAAGATGAAAATTTATAGGTTTTCATACCCCTGACCCCTAAAGGGAAATTGATTGGTTTATTAATATGATTCGTTTAACTGAATGTTCTGTTTATTAAAATAGCAGATAGCTAATTCACAAACAAAAAATTCGGACCTCAAAGAATAAAATAAAGTTAGCTGTTACTTTACATGTTAGATCTAAGTCCCCCCTTCAGGGGAAAAGGGGTCTAGCTATTCATTATCTTATTCTGGTGATTGATACTTTCCATATGCACTGCATCCAGGTATTTGGTAATAAAATCTTTTCCAAGACCCAGTTTTTCACCGCGGTTGAATGCCCTTTCAAGAATTTCATTCCAGCGGTTGGTTTGCAAAATGGTAATGTTGTTATCTTTCTTATACTGTCCAATCTGGTCAGCAATTTTCATGCGCTGCCCAAGTATCTGCATCAACTCATCATCAAGGTGATTGATTTGCTGACGCAATTTTTCCAATGCTGCATGATACTCTTCTGAGTTCACATCTTCATTGCGCCAAACAATTGCATCCAGCATTTCGGCAAGTTTTTCAGGCGTTACCTGTTGTTTTGCATCGCTCCATGCATTATCAGGATCAATATGGCTTTCAATCATCAGTCCGTCAAAGTCAAGGTCAATAGCTTTCTGTGCTACTTCCATCAAAATATCCCTGCGGCCGCAGATATGAGAAGGATCATTAATGATCATCATACCAGGGTTGCGGCGTTTCATTTCAATAGCAAGGTGCCACATGGGTGCATTGCGGTATTCAGTATTTCCATAAGAAGAAAAGCCACGGTGTATTAAACCAATTTGTTTTACGCCAGCTCTTGCCACACGTTCTACTGCTCCTGTCCACAATTCAAGATCTGGATTAATAGGATTTTTTATAAGTACTGGTATATCTACACCTCTCAGCGCATCTGCTACTTCCTGTACGCTGAAAGGGTTAACTGTTGTACGTGCGCCAATCCACAAAACATCTACATCAAACGTAAGTGCATCTTCTACTTGTTTTCCGGTTGCCACTTCTACAGTTGTTGGCAAACCGGTTAATTTTTTTGCCTGCTGCAGCCATGGCAAACCTTTTGCGCCTATGCCTTCAAACAAACCTGGTTTTGTACGTGGCTTCCAGATACCTGCACGCAGCATATCTATTTTACCGGTATTGGCTAAACGCTGTGCTGTAGTTATTAACTGTTCTTCGGTCTCAGCACTGCATGGACCGGAAATAATTAATGGACGTTTGTTCCATTTTTCCTGTACTAACTCTTTCATTGTGTTTTCTATTGCTTGTTGCATTTTTGAAAAGATTGTAAAGTTAAGCCCTCTTTCCCAATCAGGAATAACAGGGTTTTAATTGTTTAATAATTATTGTTCCGGCAATCGTAATTCTATTTGGCATTCTTGCGTCGCACTCTTGTACAATTGTAAGGAAAGCGGCTAGCTACTAGCTGTTAGCTGCTAGCTTTTCCTTCTAAAATAAATCGATAGTAATCATAAATTTCTTACACTTCGACTTCTTCTTCATTTCCCCCATTTATCATATCTATTACATTCACCACATTCATTGCAATTCCCAAATCTCAAAATCCCGCAATCAGCAATTCTTCTTCATTTCCACATTATTTTATTATTCTCCTAATCTTATTCGCATCTTCTATCAACTGTAACAAATAACCATAATTCTCTTTTTCCAAACAGGCTTTAAATTTTCTCAATTGAGAAATATGCTCATTCAAAACATCCAAAACATTCTCCCTGTTTTGCATAAAGATGGGAACCCACATCGCAGGGTTGCTTTTTGCCAAACGCACAGTGCTTTCAAAACCACCACCTGCCAGTTCAAAAATGGCATCTTCTTCTTTTTCTTTTTCCAATACTGTATTGGCCAGCGCAAAAGATGTAATGTGAGAAATATGACTTACATATGCCGCATGCATATCATGACTAACTGCATCCATATACACCAGGTGCATACCAATCTGTTTGTACATTTCTTCTACCGCAGTTACTGCATTTGCATCACTTTTTTCTTTCTCGCAAATCACACATGTGCGGCCAATAAATGCATTCTTCACAGCCGCTTCCGGGCCACTGTATTCGGTACCCCACATTGGGTGCGTGGCTACAAACCGCCTGCGCATGGGATGATCAGCAATGGCTTCACACAAAGCATTTTTTGTAGACCCGGCATCCACAACAATTTGCTTATCCGTAACCAAATCCATTACACGCTGCATTACAGGCAGGGTTACATCAACAGGTATCGACACATAAATCAAATCACTTTTTGCAATGGCTGCTTCTAACGGTAATGCCTCATCTATTAATCCAAGCTCAATTGCTTTTTTCAAGCTTTCAGGGCTTCGGCCAACGCCTATTATTTTTTTTGCGAGCCCTTTTTCTTTTAGCGCAAGTCCTAGCGAACCGCCTATTAATCCAACGCCTATTATGTTAACTGTATCAAACATGATGTCTAAGAGAACAAAGAGAAAAGGAGGTAAAAAAAGACGCTGCCTGCATCTTCCTTTTCCCGTTGTTCATTTTTTTATTGTTATACTTACTGTATTGCCCTGCTAATTTTACTTTCCTGCTCATCTTCCTTTTTCTCTTTCATCCATTAAATTCCTTCTCCTCTTTTTCTCATTACACTCTTAGCGCTTTTTCCCTTTGCACCCTTAGAATAGCTCCGTCAATATTCTCTTCTTTACAACACAAACTCACTCTTACATAATTATTTCCTTCGCTGCCAAATATGCCGCCGGGTGTAATAAACACATTGGCATTGTACAAAACTTCATCACTGAGTGCATAACCGTCTTTATAACCTGCAGGTATTTTTGCCCACACAAACATGCCTGCCTGGTCTTTACTGAATTCACACCGCAATAACTCAAGCAATGCAAATACTTTCTCTCGTCTGTTTTTGTAGATATAATTTATGGAGAGGTACCAGTCTTTGCCAAGGCCCAATGCTTTTGCTGCGGCCAGTTGCAAGGGCAAAAACATACCGCTGTCCATATTGCTTTTAAAGCGCAGCACTTCGTCAATTCTTTCTTTGGCGGCACAAATCATACCTACACGCCAGCCTGCCATATTTTGTGATTTGCTTAATGAATTCAATTCAATAACACAATCTTTTGCACCATCAATACTCAACAAACTCATCGGCTCATCATTCAAAATAAAACTGTAAGGGTTGTCGTGAATGATTAAAATATTTTTACTGCCTGCCCATTTTACCAATTGCTTAAAGAAAACTTTTGTTGGCAATTGACCAGTTGGCATGTGCGGGTAGTTCACAAACATCATTTTTACTTTGCTGAGATCGGTTTTATCCAGCGCATCAAAATCAGGTTGCCAGTTATTGGCTTCTGTTAAATGATAAGCTTTGATAGTACCACCGGCCAATTTTACGGCGCTGCTGTATGTTGGATAGCCCGGATTAGGTATCAGCACTTCATCACCTTCATTGAGATAGGTCATACAGATGTGCATTATCCCTTCTTTGCTTCCTATCAAGGGTAATATTTCTGTATCAGGGTTCAGATCAACGTTGTACCATGTTTTGTACCAGTTGCTGATGGCATTGCGCAAAATTGGTGAGCCTTTGTAACTCTGATAAGCATGTGTGTTTGGTTTTGCACTTTCTTCCTGCAAAACTTTTATTACATCCGGATGCGGCGGCAAATCCGGGCTGCCAATGCCAAGGCTGATGATATTCTTTCCCTGTTTGTTCAGCTCATCTATCTCACGCAGTTTCTGCGAAAAATAATATTCGCCAATGCCTTCGAGTCTTTTTGATGTACTAATCATGTCTGATGTCTGATGTGATGAGGTCTGATTTTGTTTATGCAATCATACTTCATCGTTTTCTAATTTATTTGTGTTCGACTATTTCTCTTCTGACTAAGAACTAAAGACTATGAACTATAAACTCTAAACTGTTTTCCCCTTCTTATACACCCCATACACTTTCACTTCTTCCGTCAACGGTTTTATAGCATCCATTACTGTATTAAACTGTTCCAATGAATCAAATTCCATGTCTGCATGAAAACTATAACGCCAGTCGCTGCCCGGTATCGGAAAACTTTGCAGCTTGCTTAAATTAATACCACCATCTGCTATTTGTGTTAGCACTTTTGCAAGACTGCCGCGTGAATGATCAGTATGAAAATTTACTGATGCTTTGTTGGGCGCATCCTGCATTACCAGTTTGTCTTCTCGTTGCAGAATTAAAAAACGGGTATAGTTGTTTTTCATAGTGTGGATATTGGGCGCAATCATGTGCAGGTTAAAAAGTTCTGCTGCAAGTTTGCTGGCAATAGCCGCTACATGTTTGCTCCTGTGCTGGTGTACATGTTTTGCACTCAATGCGGTATCTTCTGTTTCAATCAGTTTCCAGTTGTATTTATCCAAAAAACCAAAACATTGCTGAATAGCCATCGGGTGAGAATGTACTTCGCGGATGTCTTCCAGTTTTACTCCCGGGTTTACCATTAAATTTTGCCTTATCTGCAGGTAAATTTCCCCGGCAATTTTAAGATTACTTTTCTTCAGCAAATTATAGTTGGGAAGAATGCTGCCCGCAATGGAATTTTCAATGGCCATCACACCACCATCGCTTTCTTTTTTGCTACCGGCAATTCTTATTACTTCTTTAAAAGTAGCGCAGGGCAATACTCCTACATCCTTACCAAAAAACTGCTGCGCTGCCACCTGGTGAAAGCTGCCTTCGTACCCTTGTATTGAAACTTTTGTTGCCATAATCATTTTGCTTTGCCATCCCACCCCTAACCCCTAAAGGGGAACCCGTTCTTCTCCCCTTTAGGGGCAGGGGTGGGTAACAAAAAGTCCCCCGGTTATCGGGGGACTCTTTTATGTTGTTTTACAATTTTAAGTTTAAGTGTATCAACAAAAGCTTCCCCGCTTCTCACTAAAATAGAAGTAAAAATAGAAGCTAAAATATGTTTTGTTGATTGCCATTACCATTCAAAAATAGGAACTAATTGCAAAGCACCCAAAAAATCTTTGTTTAATTGTCTGCTGAAACCCTTGCCAGTCAAGCAAAAGCTAACGTTTGTTAACTCAACCTGTTGTTTATTTCTCCATCAATTTTCTTAAAGAGATGAAATGGTTTGTATACACGCCAATTGTCTATCTGCATCAGTTCAAGATAACGATTGAGTTTTGCTTTCTTAAAATCGTGTTGTGTTTGTTCGGGCATGTTTACTATAACCACCCAGCCATTTTCATCAGTTACTTCTTCAAACCATTCTTCGTAATAATCTTTTGTATCGCTGTGAAAATTGAGTACGTTCTCTGCTATCAATATAAATTTTGAAATGCCTTGTTTAAAGAAAACATCTGTCACTTCACGTTTCATTTCCATGATATCGTTTTCAATGGCATCATTCCATTCTCCAATCAGTTCAATAATCATGTAATGCTCATCATAGTCCGCCATGATTACTTTCATGTACAAAGTCTTTGATCCGAAATCATCCCACTGCGGATGGATATAATAATTGTAAACGGTTTGAGAGAATTCAAATTCAGAATAAACACGGCCATAAAAAGGCGAGCGTTCATCTTCTTCGCTGATGTATATATGGCGCCAGTTATAAAATGGTTCAATATCCTGCATAAACTCCGCTGGTTGCTTTTAAAATCAAATAGGCCAGTTTACTATATTACATTTCACATGCCAGTTCTGTTCTGGCCTGTTAACAATAAAAAAAGGCTGTAGCAATATACAGCCTTCGTAATGCGATGTCCAAATATTTTTTATTGTGAAGCGTTACCGGTTTATTAAACTTTTATTAGTGTCTACTATTTCTTATCGCAATTAAAACTACCCCACAACTGGCCAAAGGCTTCCCAAACTTTGTGGTTATATGGCTGTGGCGAAATTTCAGTAAAAACAAAAGTATTGTTTTTGCCGGGGCACAATTTTATGTGAACAATACAATTGAGTGTAATTGGTTTTTGTTCCATATAATCAAGCATATCAATTTTACCGTTGAAAGTTTTTATATCCCCCGCTGCCGTCTTAACTGCTTTAATTGCTGTCTTTACCGGAAAAACTTTTTCGGCAGGTATTTTTCGTGGTTCAATGTTTCTTCCTATCAAACCGGTATAGTAAGCTTTTAAATTTGCTGCTGTATTTTCCGCCGTAATGTTGGGTTTACCATCCAGGTACCATAAAAATGCATAGCTCCAGTATTCTTCTGTTTTAGCATTGCCCCAACCCGGCGTAAACCTTATATCTTCTATACCTTTATAGGGAATTGATGGCGCAAACTCAATTGGAATCAGGAAACGTTCAACATCCCATCCTTTAGGAAAATCAAGCGCATAAGGAGCTTGCCAGTTTTTTCCATCAAAAGCAACTTTAGTATCCTGCGCAAATGCAATTGCGGAGATGAGGCAGCATAAGGCAAGAAGCAAATTTTTCATTGTAATATTTTTGAACCAAATGTATTGGTTAATGACGGCTTGCTTCTACTGCTTTCTTTACGCTGCCATATTTTAACAAAAGGTTTTTTGCTTTATCATAATCTTCCAGGCGCAGAATATCCATTACCATTTTGGTACCACGGTCAATAAGTTTATCGTTGCTCAGTTTCATGTTTACCATCTTGTTGTCTTCTACCCTTCCTATCTGTATCATCACTGCAGTAGAAATCATGTTAAGCACCAGCTTTTGCGCAGTACCGCTTTTCATGCGTGTGCTTCCGGTTACAAACTCCGGGCCTACTACTACTTCTATCGGGTATTCTGCAGCATCTCCTAATGGACTACCTGGGTTGCAGGTAATACAACCGGTAATTATTCCACGGCTGCGGCTTTCTTGTAATGCTGCAATTACATAAGGGGTAGTTCCGCTTGCGGCTATGCCTATTACAACATCTTTATCACTTATCATGTGCTCTTCAAGATCCAGCCAACCTTGCGTGGTACTGTCTTCAGCATTTTCTACTGGCTTTTGTATAGCTTCTTCGCCGCCTGCAATAATACCAATTACAAGTCCGTAAGGCATACCGTATGTGGGCGGAATTTCACTTGCATCCAATATACCCAGGCGTCCGCTGGTACCTGCCCCAATATAAAACAGCCTGCCACCATCCAGCATTTTATTGCTTACTATAGAAGCAAGCTTTTCAATTTGCGGAATAGCTTTTTCTACAGCTATCGGCACTGTTTTGTCTTCTTCATTTATGTGCCGCAATATTTCCTGCACACTCATCTTGTCAAGATTGCGGTATTTCCCGGGTTGCTCTGTAAACTTTTCAAAAGACATAATCAAATGTTATCTGTGGTATTCTATCAATCCTTCCATTGGGGTTTTTAAAATTTTACCCAGTTCAAATTCGTAGCTATGGCACAATTCCTTCAGTACATCTTTAAAACCATATCCAACACTTCCTACAAAATGGATAGGGTATTTCCAGCTCTCTGTGAATTTACAAAGATGGGTAAAGAAAAAATCATTCAACCCGTCTTCAATAATGTTTTCAATCATATAATGTCCGCGGTTTTCTGCCAAAAAAAGACAGTAACTGGCAAGATACCTGTTTGCCAATGGCTTCTGGTAAGTGTTTTCGAGGATACTGGCTGCAGACGTTTTATATTTTTCATTGAATTTGTACATCAGCTCTTCATCAAAAGTGCCGTATAAGTAATATTGAATCACTTTGCGCCCAAGGTAAGTGCCGCTTCCTTCATCACCCAATATATAACCAATACCCGGACTGTTTTTTTCAACCTTCTTTCCATTAAAATAACATGCATTGCTACCAGTTCCTAAAATGCAGGCAATGCCTTTAGAATTGCCGCAGGCTGCTTTAGAAATTCCGGCCAAATCGTGCTCTACATGTATATTGGCATCATTAAATATTTTGCTGATGGCGCCTTTCATCATCTTGGCATTGCGTGGATCTAGGCAACCGGTTCCGTAAAAGTAAATTTCTGTAATGGCAGTATTTTTTATAGAAGGCAACAGCTCAGTGCGTATAACGGCCTGCACCTGCTCGCTGTTTAAAAAATACGGGCTCATTCCCTGTGTTACAATAATTTTTTTGCGTCCATTGTTCAGCAAACACCATTCACATTTGGTAGAGCCACTATCTGCTATTAAAATTGCCATAACATTGTTTAGTAAAAGCGAAGTTAATATTCCCTTTCTATTTACCACAAAAGAGTTAATTGATAACAGTATACCGGAGCTTTGTTTCTTATCCTGTATAAGATTATTGCCATCCGGCAAATATTCAACCTGTTCTCTGCCTAATTCAGTTAAATTTGCTGCCTTGAACCGATTTGAACTATGATGACCACTGGAAAAAAATTAAACACCTGGCTTCCTGTATTATTTTCTGTTGTTATGATTGCGGGTATATCTATAGGTTATACGCTTCGCGAAAACACTACCAGGCCGGGCAGCGGCCTTTTAAAAAAACAAAAAACCGGCACATTGCAGCAGGTGCTTGACCTGGTGCGATTCAATTATGTTGATCCCGTATCACCCGATACACTGGCAGACGATGCCATACAACAGGTGCTTTCTAAACTGGACCCCCATTCTATTTATATACCGGCTGTAAACCTTGGAGAAGTAAATGAAGATTTGCAAGGTAATTTCCAGGGCATTGGCGTTGAATTCAATATTTTCAGCGATACGGTAAATGTTATTACTGTAATGGAAAATGGGCCTAGCGATAAAGCCGGCCTTCATACTGGTGATAAGATTATTAAAGTTGGTGATTCACTTGTGGCAGGTAATGGAATAACCACTGCCCGCATAAAAAAGTTGCTGCGTGGTCCCGGTGCAAGCAACGTTGTACTTACTATACTTCGTGATAATAAATTGATGCCTTTTTCACTAGAAAGAGGCATAATACCTATTGTATCTGTTGATGCGGCTTATATGGTGAACAAAGACGACGGCTACATTCACATTAATAAGTTTTCCATAACAACTTATGAAGAGTTTATGAAGTCTCTGGAAAAACTGAAAGGCCAGGGTATGAAAAAATTAATGCTGGATCTTAGGGATAATGGCGGCGGCATATTGCAGGAAGCCGTAGAAATAGCAGATGAATTTTTAGATGGTACAAAACTGATTGTATATACACAAGGCAATAGCAAGCCAAAGGAAGAATACCGTTGCAAAAGAGATGGTCTTTTTGAAACAGGCAAACTGGTGGTATTGGTAAACGAAGGCACCGCGTCTGCAAGCGAAGTATTGGCTGGCGCATTGCAGGATTGGGACAGGGCAGAAATTATTGGCAGAAGAACTTATGGCAAAGGCCTTGTACAGGAACAATATGAATTAACGGATGGTTCTGCACTTCGCCTTACTGTAGCAAGGTATTACACTCCTACCGGCAGAAGCATACAAAAGCCATACAACAAAGGGGAAGAAGATTACGCCAGTGATATTACCAACCGCTACCACAATGGTGAAATGACCAATGCCGATAGCAACCATGTGCAACAACGTGGCCAGGCTTTTAAAACAAAATCGGGCAGGGTTGTTTATAGCAGCGGTGGCATTATGCCCGATATATTTGTATCTGTTGATACCAGCATTATCTCCCGCTACTTTGCAAAGCTTTATGCCAATAATACCATGAGCAATTTTGCTTACCGTTATTTTATGCAACACCATGCAGCATTAAACGCTTTGCCATCTGCAACAGAACTTTTTAATCAATACAAAAATTCTGATCCGCTCTGGAACGAGTTTGCAGCATTTGCAGAAAAAGACAGCGTAAACATTACTGCATTTTCTGCACGAGATAAAGAGTTTGCACAACAACGCCTCCTATCGCTTATTGCCCGCCAGCAATGGAAAAACAATGGTTTTTATGAGGTGCTGAATGCTAATGATCTTACGGTAAAGAGAGGAATGGAGGAACTTGATAAGTAAGTCGATAGTCGTGAGTCGATAGTCTGTAGTCAAAAATTTATAGTTCAGAGTTCGGTAGTTCATAGTCCTTTGTTCGGAGAGGTAATTATAATATCAGCCTTTCATCTAAGTAAGTCGTGAGTCGATAGTCTGTAGTCAAAATTTATAGTTCAGAGTTCGGTAGTTCATAGTCCTTTGTTCGGAGAGGCAATTATAATATTAGCCTTTCACCATAAAATCATCCCTTTAATCCCCCCAAATCCTCGTACAAAAAAAAGCACCCCTAAGAGTGCTTCAATATTATTGATACAATTGTTTATAATTACCTGCCAATACTTTCGGCTATTCTTTGGTGTTCTTTATCCCAGAATTCTTTCTTCTCCACTTTATAAGATCCTACCAAACCAAGACCACCGCCTATCGCTGTTAATGCAAACCATAAAGCAGGGTTTTCATAATCGTGCAAAATATATTGCGTAATAAAATAAGCAAGTGTTAAACCAATACCTGCGCCAATTAACAGCAGACCCCATTTAAGGTTTTTATAAGGAGCTGGCCTGTTGGCAAATTCTTTTGGGTTAAGGCCTTTTTCAATCATTGCCAGGTTTTCACGCTTTGTGAGGTAAACAATTCCAAATATCATGGCAAAACCGCCCCCAAAAATTGTGATAACTGATATAAGCGGGATTAAAACTTCTTCGTTGTGCATAAACTAAATTTTTATTCTTTTTTCTAATGTTGTTTGTGTTTGTTCTTTCTAAGACTACCGGTCGTTCGCCCCGGTTACAGTCTGTTTTAATTTTTTTGCAGATTTTCTTTATGACTAACTTTAAAAACCTGCTCAAAGAACTTACAACAACTATGACTCACCATTTTACCGGCAGGTTACAGTTCACCGGTAAAAAACATAGTTCCGCACGGGTTAAGGCCTATTTCGGGCTATTGCAGCTTGACTTGCACCACCAAACTGCCTTACTTCGCTATATAATAATAACTGCACCCCCTGAAACTGTTTAAATCAATTAATCCTGCTTTAAAAATTAGCTGTAACCTTTTCCTTTCACTATTAGTCATATAACCAGTACAATGCAAACCGGGCCAAACGATAAAGACATCATCAGCACTGTTTTACAGGGCAATAAACAGGCGTATGCCGAACTGGTGAAACGATACCAGAACTTTGTTTTCACTATCTGCATGCGTTATACCAACAGTCGCGAAGACGCAGAAGAAATTGCCCAGGATATTTTTGTAAAAGCATATCGCTGTTTGTCTGATTTTCGTGGCGATTCAAAGTTCAGCACCTGGTTATATACTATTGTAAACACCAGTTGTATAACTTTTTTGAGAAAGAAACGTTTGCAAACACATTCGCTTGATGATGAAAAAGTTTTTGCGGTGGCAGATAATATAGATGGCGGCATGCGTGCCAACCAGGTAGAACAAAAATCCAGAATTGCTATGGTAAATGAAGCCATACAATTATTAAGTACAGACGATGCAAAAATTATAACGCTGTTTTATAAAGGTGAGCAGTCGCTTGAAGAGATAGGAGAAATAATGGGCATGGAACCCAATACCATAAAAGTGAAACTGCACCGTGCAAGAACAAGGTTAAAAGACAAAATGGAAAAACATTTTGCACAGGAAGTAAGAGATTTGGTATGATTAAAAGAACGAAGATTTTTATGGGCAATGGAGTTAAGATCAGTTAGTCAGCTTGGGAATTATTGGGCAGCATCGTTGCTACGCTCAGTTCAACGGCAAATCATTGGGCAGCGTTAATTATAAAAAAACAGTTCTTACCCATGAAAAATCATTTTACAGTTCTTTAATAAAGAATAGAATTAAATTTACAAACTAAAGTTCCTTAACACGGAACAGTGTTGACAGATATGCGTACAGAAATTAACATAGAAGATCGTTTATGGAACTATATAGATGGTTCCGTTAATGCAGAAGAAAAATCTTTTGTAGAGCAGCTTATTGCTACGCAAGAAGAATGGCGCAGAAAATATCATGAACTGCTGGATGTGCATCAGTTAATGAGTACTTCACTTGAACTGGACGAACCTTCTATGCGTTTTTCACAAAATGTAATGGAAGAAATTACCAAATACCAGATTGCACCTGCGACTAAATCATACATCAATAAAAAAATAATTTACGGCATTGGCATATTCTTTCTCGTAATGATTGTGGGCATGCTTGCCTATGGACTTGGCCAGGTAAATTGGTCAGATTCTGTTTCTACTGGTGATCCGCTTTCTAAATACAATCTCAATAAAATAGACTTCAGCAAATTCTTCAACAATACTTACACCAGCATTTTTATGGTGATAAATGTTGTCATTGGCCTGATGTTATTAGATATGTACCTGCGCAAAAAAAGAAAAGAAAGCGGGTTTGGAGGAATTTAGTTTTTCTCTTGACGAAAAACTTTCAATTGCTCAAGGTGTGGTCGGTATCCTCGCCTACCACTTCAGAGATAAATTATACTACTCCAATTAATACCACAAATCGTGGTTCAGACAATTATATTTTTCAACTTACGCTGTCCTGTTTATTTCGGGATGGCCCGGTGAGCCCCTGCTGATTCTTCAGGAAGGGCTCTTTTGTCTGAACCACGATTTATAGGATTAATGAGATTAATAGGATAATGGCAAAACCTTTTTAATCCTAGTCAAACTTTTTCTTCAACTCTGCCAGCTTAGCCTGGAAAGGATTCAATGCTGTTTCCTTTGGCTTTATATTTTTATTGCCGCCACCATTTCCCATTCTTCGTTCACTACTTGTATTTCTATCACTGCTCATTCTGCTTTCACCACCTGCTGTTTTCATTGTTAGTGCAATTCTTTTGCGTGCTACATCAACTTCAGTAACGGTTACCATTACTTTCTGTTGCAATTTCACTACCTGGTTTGGATCAGAAACATAAGTATTGCTCAGTTGAGAAATATGTACAAGCCCATCCTGCTTTACACCAATATCTACAAAAGCACCAAAGTTGGTTATGTTGGTAACAAGCCCCGGTACCTGCATACCAACCTTTACATCCTCTATAGTTTTAATGGTATCATCAAACCTGAATTCTTCAATTTGTTGGCGTGGGTCGCGACCCGGCTTTTCCAGTTCTTTTAAAATATCATTAATGGTAAACTCACCAATTGTTTCAGAAACGTATTGCTTCCTGTTTATTTTTTTGCGCAGCTCTGCCTGTGTTATCAAATCGCCCAATGATACCTGCAGATCTTTGGCCATACCTTCTACTACATGGTAGCTCTCCGGGTGAACAGAAGAATTATCCAACACATTTTCAGCACCGGGTATGCGCAAAAATCCTGCGCATTGCTCAAAACTTTTCGGGCCCATCATTGGCACTTTCTTCAGTTCTGTTCGTGATTTAAACGGACCGTTCTTTAACCTGTATTCAACAATATTTTTTGCCAGTGTAGCACTTAAACCAGAAACATACAACAGCAAATGTTTAGAAGCTGTATTTACGTCAACACCTACAAAGTTTACAGCACTTTCAACAACCCTGTCCAAACTGTCTTTTAGTTTAGTTTGATTTACATCGTGCTGGTATTGTCCAACACCAATTGACTTAGCATCAATTTTTACCAGTTCACTCAAAGGATCAAGCAAGCGACGGCCAATGCTAATTGCACCACGAACTGTTACATCATGATCAGGAAATTCTTCTCTCGCTACTTCTGATGCAGAATAAATAGAAGCACCGCTTTCATTTACCTGGAAGACACTTACATGTTTTCCAAAATCAATTCCGCGAACAAGTTGTTCTGTTTCCCTTCCGGCAGTACCATTACCAATACCAATAGCTTCAATATCGTATTGGTTAACCAGGTATTTTAATTCGGCAATAGCCTCTTTGGTTTGGTGTTCAGACAAAGTATAGATAGTTGTGTTATGCACAAGATTGCCCTGTGCATCGAGGCAAACCAGTTTGCAACCTGTACGGAAACCCGGATCAAGCGCAAGTATCCTTTTTGAACCTAATGGAGAAGCCAATAAAAGTTGGCGCAGGTTTTCTGTAAATACCTGTATCGCTTCTTCATCAGCCTTATTTTTTCCCAGCAGGCGAAATTCATTTTCAATAGAAGATTTCAGTAAACGATCATAAGCATCTTCAATAGCTTTTTTTACCTCGGCACTATTAGCATTTGAAGTAGTAATAAAAATCCTGTTCAGATCATCAACAGCAGTTTGCCTGTCAATATTAATATCCATAATCAGGAAACCTTCTTTTTCTCCCCTGCGGATGGCCAATGTGCGGTGAGAAGGGCTTTGTGACAATGGTTCGCTGAACTCAAAATAATCGCGGTATTTCTGTGCAGCTTCATCTTCCTTTTTGCTGCTTAATACTTTTGAATACAATACAGCACCTTCTGTAAACAGTTGCCTTACTTTATTCCTGGCCTGTTCATTTTCACTTACCATTTCTGCAATAATATCCCTTGCACCCTGCAATGCTTCTTTTGTATCTTTTACATTTTCATTTATATAAGTTGCTGCTAGTTCTTCAGGATTTTCTCCGCCTTGTTTAAAAATAATATCTGCCAATGGCTGAAGGCCTTTTTCAATAGCCTGTGTTGCTTTTGTTTTGCGTTTGGGTTTATAAGGAAGGTAAATATCTTCCAGCACCGTTGCTTCATAGCAATCTTCAATACGCTGTTTTAATTCTGGTGTAAGTTTGCCAAGGCCTTCAATGGTTTTAATAACCGTTTCTTTTCTTTTTTCAAGCTCTGTAAAATTTTTTATTTCTTCCACTACATTTCCAATCACTACTTCATCTAAGTTGCCAGTAGCTTCTTTGCGGTAACGTGCCATAAACGGAATAGTTGCGCCTTCTGCCTGCAAATCGTGTATACTAACTACCTGTTTAATGGTAATACCTAGTTTCTCTCCTATTTTTTGAATGTATTTTACTTCCATAAGTTACCCTGTTCAAATTTTTAATGGGCGACAAAGAAAATTAAAAATTAGTAATTAAGAATTAATAATTATACACAGCTAAATGAAAAATAATTAACTCAATCTCCTTGATTTAATTATTTTACTTTCTAAAGGAACATTTGTTGGGTAAACGCGGAGAGCCTAAATACTAAAAATATCGGGTATCGGATAGAGAATTTTTAATTACTAATTTCTAATTATTAATTACCCAATACTTCTCCCAAAATAGCATTCACTTCCCTGGCTTTGTTCATTACCATTAAATGGCCACCTTTCTTAATAATGTGTGTAGGTTTTGTAAAACGCAGTGGCAGCACTTCGTCCCTGGTACCGTGTATATGTATGTATGATGCGGGTGGTTCCTGGTTGCGCCATTGCAGTATGGCATCCATTGCCCAATAAATAAATTTGTCATCGCTTTCGTCTATAATAGCACGCAGAATACTTTTATCTTCTAAAGTCTCAAGTGTAAAAAAACGTTTGTACCTCGCTGCAGATTTCACAAGAGATACAGGCACCAGTTTATGCAGCTTTAATTTTCCAGCAGCTTTAAAATAAAAAGGCAATTGATTAGATAGCGGTATGCTTGAAATTAAAATGGTTTTTACCGGTTTGTATTGTCTCGCAATTTCTGTTACTATCATTCCGCCCATTGATAAACCAACAATAGCAAAAGGTTCGTTTGCGTCAATGCCTTCTGCAAGTCGCAATGCATAGCTCTGCAGTGATTCTTTTTCTGCAGGTTCAATCCATTCAAGAAAAACAGGCTCGCAATGCAGCGGCAGCTTAATGTTTTTAAAAACACGACTGTCTGCTGCGAGGCCGCTTACGAAATAAACTTTCATTCTATTGCTGATTTCTGATGTAACGATGTCTGATTTCTTTTGTCTGAACCATGATTTACTGGATTAAAGGATTTTCTTGATTAGAAGCTTCAATGCAATCTTCATTACCATCTGCCACGCATTGAGTTTCTTCAAATTTTCCTTCGTTGCCCAAAGATAAACAGATGAAGTGATTGCGACGCAACGACGATGCCACGAAATACAAAAGCTGGTATTTAAGCTTTTTAGTGTTGACTTTGAACTCATTTCCACACTTCCACATTTATCATATTTATCACATTCACACATTTTTTAAAAACGGTATCTTTACAACATGGATATCAAGAACAACATTCTGGAAACCATTGGTCATACACCATTGATCCGTCTTAATAAAATAACAAAGGGCCTTCCTTGCACGGTACTGGCCAAAGTAGAATATTTTAACCCCGGTAATTCTATTAAAGACCGCATGGCATTAAAGATGCTTGAAGTGGCTGAACAGGAAGGAAAAATAAAACCCGGCGGTACTATTATTGAAGGTACCAGCGGCAACACCGGTATGGGCCTTGCACTGGCAGCATGTGTAAAAGGCTACAAATGTATTTTTACCACTACCGATAAACAATCTAAAGAAAAAGCAGACATTTTAAAAGCAGTTGGTGCAGAAGTAATTGTTTGCCCTACCAATGTAGAACCAGATGATCCACGGTCTTATTATTCTGTTTCTAAAAGACTGGCTACTGAAGTGCCCAACTCGTGGTATGTAAACCAGTACGATAATCTTGCCAACCGCCTTGCACATTACGAACAAACCGGCCCTGAAATATGGGAACAAACTGACGGCAAAGTAACACATCTTGTAGTTGCTACCGGTACCGGGGGAACGATAATTGGAACTGGCAAATACCTGAAAGAAAAAAATCCGAATATAAAAGTATGGGCTATTGACAGCTATGGCTCCTTGCTAAAAAAATATTTTGAAACAGGGATAGAAGATCAGAAAGAAGTATACCCTTACATAAGCGAAGGATTTGGTGAAGACTTTGTACCTGCCAATTACGATATGCAGTATATAGATGAATTTACAAAAGTTACTGATAAAGATGGCGCTGTAATGGCAAGGCGCATTGCAAAAGAAGAGGGATTGTTTTGTGGTTATAGTGCAGGCAGTTGCCTGCAGGGGCTTTTTCAATTGAAAGATCAATTAAAGAAAGATGATGTGGTAGTGGTAATATTTCACGACCACGGCAGCAGGTATGTTGCAAAAATTTATAATGATCAATGGATGATGGAACGCGGGTTTCTTGATGTAAAAACATTTAAAGACATTGTAAACGGAAGGGCAGCAAAACAAAAGCTTGTACATGTAGAACCCAATCATAGTGTATCTGAAGCAGTAGAACTGATGAAGAAATATGATATTGAACACCTGCCTGTAATAAGTAAAGATGGTGTTGTAGGTTCCATCAGCGAAAATGGATTATTCCAGAAAGTATTTTCTAATCCGGATATAAAAAATGCAACAGTAGCTTCTGTTATAGAACCAGCTTTCCCTGTTGTTGAGTTTTCTACGCCGGTAGAAAAATTAAGCACCCTCATTAACAAAGAAAATGGCGCTGTACTGAGTAAAGACGATACAGGAAACTACCATATTGTAACCAAGTACGATGTGCTGAATGCACTTAGCAAATAATAAAAATCCAGGTAATTGGTGATAACATCGTAAGCTTCAACAGGGAATTACTCCTTACTATCATGCTTTGGCTAGTAAATCCACGTATACTCATTTCGTAATTTTACATACAGATCATAGGATAATAACACAGTTTGAGGTTAAATACCGAAGGGTAAAGATCTGTTAAAAGCGCTCTTGTCTACGGTACTGCCCAAATATATCTTTGTACCAGAAGTTGATTGATATTCGTATCCAATATCCATACAAAATCCAAACCCAAAGAATTCAAGATCCTTAAAACCACCAATTCCTAAGAAAAGCATTTAGAATCCAGTATCAGTCAACTTTCTTTTTAAATCCGGTATTCTTAAATATACAGAGCCCAGTTTTAGATCCAATCCCTTTTGAAAACATCCAATTCCTGGTTGAAAATCCCGTTTTTCTTAAATGAGAAACAAAAACTAAAAACCCGGTTACCTCATGTGGAACCCGTTTTTCTTAAATGAGAAACAAACCTTAAAGTCCAGTTATCAAAATGAAAAACCCGTTTTTCTTAAGTGAGAAACAAAGCCTTTAAATCCAAATCGTATCCAAAAAAACCTAAGCCCTTTATCCTCAGAAAAACCTATCCACTATCATTGAAAAACAATTGATTTAATCTCCAGTACCCTCCTGCCGAATACATTATTTGGCAGGAGGCAAAAGAGTTTAAATGGGTGGCTGATTTAGTCATGTCTGATTTCTGGTGATCTGTTGTGCTTTATTTTTCTTAGCTTTCTATCTCTCTAATTTTTCACGACTCACGACTCACGACTCACGACTCACGTTCCTTCCCCTTATTATCGTAACTTGGTTCCATGAGTTTTGGAGAGCAGATAAATCTTTTTTCACGCAACGAACCAGACAGGCCATCCCGCAAAAAACCGATGTTCCGGATTATTGAACCATTGCGGGCTTATTTAAAACAACATGGACGTGAAGTAAAACTGCCGGTAGCTTACAGGGATTTGCTGAATTACACTTATTCAGTACCCATTCTTGATAAAAACGGCAAGGATACCCTTTGGGAAAGTGTAAACTATGACATGCGTGAATGGAACTATATCCGTGATGGACTTGTAAATATTTATGCCATCCTTAAAACAGAAGGTGATCTTACTTTTACAAAACATCTTGATGTGGCCCGTGTTGATTATTGCACATTTGGCAATTCTCATCCTTTTCGCATACGCATCGTTAATAAATTCAACGACAATTACGATCACTATTATATTAAAGTTGCAGATGCTTCACGCATTTACGGATTAGAGCTTGAACATATTCTTTCCCCCAACCGCATTACGTTCTTTACACAGAATAATACATTGGTAGAAGAACATATACCCGGCATACCAGGCGACGTATTTATTAAACAATATCTTGAAGCTACAGATACCAATAAAATAAGGCTGGCAAAAGAGTTTGTAAAATTTAATGAACGCTGCTTTGTACGTTTATTGGGCGATATGCGCAGTTATAATTTTGTTGTAGACATTACACCAGATATAGAAGATTACCAATACCGCATCCGCTGCATAGATTTTGACCAGCAATCTTACGAGGGCAGAAAAAATTTATACCTGCCGCAATTTTTTAAAGAAAACAAAGCGTTTGTAGATCTTTCCCTCAAATACCTTAACAAAGATTCAATAGCACAGTACCAGGCAGAAGAACGTACCTTAATGACTTTTCGCCTGGCATCGGCCCGCTATCGTATAAAAGAGTTGCTGGATATTATGTCTAAAGACAGTATTTCTACCCTGGAAAAATTAGAACAACTAAGAACAGAACTGGGCAGTCATCATAATAATATGTCATTGTTTAAAAAATGCCGCAGTATGGGCCAGTTGCTTAAAAGAAACCTTAAACAAACGCTACAGAAAAACCTGTTGCTGATACCAAAAATTCAAAGCCGGTTTGAGGACTAGTGAAAGATTTTGAGATTTCGAAATTTGGTGATTTCCTTTAAAATTATATTCACACCAAATCACAAAATCCAGAAATTTCAAAATCAGAAATCTCTACCTCAAATACCCTATCTTAGCGGCGCATTTAACATTGCTTGCCCCATTCAACAAACCAATTATTATCAAACAAAACTGCACGTTTCCACACATGAAAAAGTACAAACCAGGGGTATTATTCGGCGAGGAGCTGGAAGCACTCTACAAAGACGCTAAAGAAAACCAATTTGCATTACCTGCTGTCAACACCATTGGCACAGACAACATTAATGCAACCCTCGAAACTGCCGCAAAAGTAAACTCACCCGTTATTATACAATTCTCTAACGGTGGCGCACAATTTATTGCTGGTAAAGGAATGCCCAACGATAAACTTCAGGCCAATATTTCCGGCGGTGTTTCCGGCGCATTGCACATTCACAACGTGGCAAAATATTATGGTGTACCTGTAATTATACATACAGACCATGCAGCAAAAAAATGGTTACCCTGGGTAAGTGGCTTAATTGATGCCGGCGAACAATTCTATAAAGAAAAAGGACAACCTTTATTCAGCTCTCACATGCTGGATCTTTCTGAAGAACCAATTGAAGAAAATATTCACACTTCAGTAGAATTCTTTAAACGCATGCAGCCACTGGGTATGGCCATAGAAATAGAATTGGGTGTTACAGGTGGAGAAGAAGATGGCGTAGACAACAGCGGCATTGAAAATGATAAACTCTATACACAACCGCAACACGTTGCTTTTGCTTATACAGAATTAAGCAAAGTAGGCAGGCTGTTTTCTGTAGCTGCTGCATTTGGAAACGTACATGGTGTTTACAGCCCGGGCAATGTAGAACTAAGGCCAATCATTTTAAAAAATAGCCAGGACTTTATAGAAAAAGAATTGAAGACAGGCCCCAAACCTGTATACTTTGTATTCCACGGCGGTAGCGGTTCTCCTCAGCACCAGATAAGAGAAGCCATTGGATACGGTGCAATAAAAATGAATATTGATACCGATTTGCAATGGGCTTTCTGGGAAGGTATACTTGCTTATTATAAAAAGAATGAAGCCTACCTGCAGGGACAATTGGGTAATCCGGAAGGAAAAGATAAACCCAATAAAAAGTATTACGATCCCCGTGTATGGCTGCGCAAAGGCGAAGAAACTTTTGCTAAAAGACTAGAAACGGCATTTGAAGATCTCAATTGTATTAACCGTAACGCATAACATACCAAAAGAACACGCCTTAGTGCGTGTTCTTTTTTTACAAAATCATTCCATCATCCGTGTAAAGCTACTCGCCCTACCCGCTTCGGCCCGTAGGGTTTTTTATTTTATACCAGCAGCAGTATGTCATGCTGCTTTTGTTGTGTCACTCACTTGTGCAGTATAACATGTGGCAACGATACGCATAGGGCTACGCCTTATGCTTTACATACAACGCCCTTTCAGGGCTTTACTTAACAAGTCCTGAAAGCAGGATGTACAATAGCAATGGGTGAAACCCATAGCTACATACCTTTGCCCCGTTTCGTATCTCCACGAAACGGAAAATTCGCATGAGGCTTAACCTTATGCTACACATACAACGCCCTTTCAGGGCTTTGTCAATTAGTCCTGAAAGGACGATGTACAAATAGCAATGGGTGTAGCCCATTGCACCTAAAATCATATATTTGTATTCAAAGGAAATGGTGTCTTCCTATTTAACCGTCTTTCTCACGAAAGTCTGATGGCGCCTGCAAATAAATTTTAATTACCAATGGTTATCCACAACCATTACATTATTTGTAGGCTATGAACAAACTAAAAATCTCCTTCGAACAATTTGCTGTTACAAAACACCTATTAAAGTGGACGTTATACGCTTTGCCAGTTGCCTTTTTTTCCGGCTCTGTTGTTGCATTGTTTCTTTGGTTGCTTGATAAGGTTACTGTACTAAGATGGCAAAACACATGGTTATTGTACCTGCTTCCATTTGCAGGTATGCTTATTTATTTTCTCTACAAAATAGCTGGAAAAAATAGTGAAGCAGGAAACAACCTCATCATGGATGAAATACATCAACCTGGTGGCGGTGTTCCTGCAAGAATGGCCCCTTTGGTTGTAGCAACAACATTAATTACCCATTTATTTGGCGGCTCGGCCGGACGTGAAGGCACTGCCGTACAAATTGGCGGAAGCATTGCGGCCTTCCTTGGCAGAACATTTAAACTACAGCCTGCAGACATAAGAATACTTTTAATGACTGGTATTGCCGCTGGTTTCGGGGCAGTATTTGGCACACCTGTTACCGGTGCTATTTTTGCACTTGAAGTTTTAATTATTGGAACAATAAGATATGATGCGCTGGTTCCTTGTCTTATTGCAAGTGTGCTGGCAGATATTACCTGTACTTCCTGGGGCATTCATCACACCAAATACCATATCAGCACAATACAGGATATAAATTGGTTTACACCGCTTATACACGTGGATTTTTTATTGTTAGGTAAAGTAATCATTGCCGGAATTTCGTTTGGGCTTTCCAGTTATCTATTTGCATACCTACAGCATGGCATAAAAAAATACAGCAATCAATTTATAACACAGAAATGGCTTATACCTGCCATTGGCGGACTTATCATTATTATGCTGTGTTTTGTTACTGGCACTACAGATTATATTGGGCTTGGTGTTACTTCCAGTAATGCTAATGGTGTTTCCATTGTTTCATCATTTACGCCCAATGGTGCAAATAGTTTCAGCTGGTTATGGAAAATTATTTTTACAGCTATTACACTTGGTATGGGTTTTAAAGGTGGGGAAGTAACGCCCCTGTTTTTTATTGGCGCCGCATTGGGCAATACCATTGCAACCATAACAGGCGCACCTATAGATCTGTTTGCAGGGCTTGGCTTTATTGCAGTGTTTGCAGGTGCTACTAATACACCTGTTGCCTGCACCATTATGGGTGTGGAATTATTTGGCGGCGAGCATGTGTTGTACTATGCCATCGCCTGCTTTACAGCTTATTACTTTAGCGGTTATTCCGGAATTTATACTGCGCAAAAGCGTCAGGCAGGAAAAATAAACAGCGATTATTTGGCATAATCAGCTTCAAACCTTGCCATCGGGTATTTGTTCCCTTTGTTCAGCATTAGTCGCCTGCCATTGTGGATATAGTTATCCGTTTCTCTTAGGACTTCCAGTAATTTATTTTCAGTTTCAAGGTCGCTACAGGCCATCATTGTACCCATTATATTTGAAAAAGCAATCCTGCTGCTATCCTGCAGTTCAAACTTTCCGCCAAACCCGTTGCAACCCGCAAAACCTTCAAGCCGGTTACCTTCTTTAGTTAGCTTAATATAAATCACTTTTTTATCTGGCGATGTTGGCGGTTTAACTGGTTTCCCTCTCAGCTCCGTTAATTTCCAATAAGTATTTGTTATTTCTACAAGACCTGTATCAGCTGAAACAACTTTTGGGGGAGTACATGCAAGACAAGTACAAACTGCAAAAAGAAAAAACAGCAACATGATTTTCATAAAAAATATTTACTGGAAAATAAAGATAATAAGATGCTCAAATGTAGGTTTTTCTGCCATGTAAAAAACAGAAAACTATTGATGCAAATGTTAACGGTCTATTTATAAAAAAAGCCGCCAATTATTTTTTGAAGATAAAATATACAGCTACAACTAAAAATCCGAAGCCAATAATATGGTTGCTTGTAAATTTCATGTCCTTAAAAAAAATCAGGGAGAAAACCATAAATACAATTAGTGTAATTGCTTCCTGTATTACTTTCAACTGTACTAATGAAAAAGGCCCACCATTATCTGCAAAGCCAATTCTGTTTGCGGGTACCTGGAAACAATATTCAAAAAATGCAAGTCCCCAGCTAATGAGTACAATAACCCATAATGCAGCCTGGTGTGTTGTCTTACCAAAAAATTTTAAATGTCCATACCAGGCCAATGTCATAAAAGCATTAGAAAGAAACAATAAACCAATAGTTGAAAAATATTTTGACATACATGCAATGAGTTTAGTTTTTATAAACGATCTTTTATTGAATTATCAAATATATGATTGCTGCATTAATTTTTTTAGTGTACCTAAAGTAACATAAGTACGCAAATGTATTAATTGTGCATTCATTAAAGCAATGATAAGGTGCCGGCACATTCATAATTGGAGGAAATCGACTACTGGCCTGGTTGATTGTATTGCACTAAAAATACAAAGGCTAAAGTCCTGTTGGGGAAAAAAATACACAGTTTTAATCTATTCCAGGCAATAAAAGAAGGTTTTGAAATAACGCAAAAACTGTGCAAGTGATTTTATAAAAAGGCTGTGTGATTTTCATTAATTTGAATACTTATGCAACCTCGAAAAATGATTTTCTTAATACCAATCAAAAGAAATCTAATCAGCCTTTGCGTTTTTTTCTTTTCTCCATTTTTTCTGTTTGCACAAAAAGATACAGCAAGTGTAAGCAAGTTGCTGGAACTTTCGCTTGAAGATCTAATGAACATAAAAGTTGTAACTGCTACTGGTTATCTTCAAACCACTTCTGAAGCACCATCTACCATTACTGTTATTACTGCGCAACAAATTACAGACCGCGGGTATGAACAGCTGGAAGATGCGCTGCGTGATATACCGGGTATTGATATGATTCATATTAACGGCTATGCGCCAACGCTTATTTACTTTCGCGGAATGTATGGTGCAGAAAACCTGCGGGCATTACTAATGATTGATGGCATTGTGGAAAACAATATCCTCGGTAGTAATGATGTTGCCGGGCCAGCATATAGCCTTCACAATGCTGAACGTATTGAAATCATCTGGGGACCAGTTTCTGCATTGTATGGTTCCAACGCTTTTGGTGGCGTTATCAACATCATATCAAAAAAAGGGGCAGCTATAAATGGCCTTCAGGCGCAGCAGGGTTTTGGCAGCTTCACAACTTCGTTTACAAAACTCAGTTTTGGCCTTAAAAAAGATAACTGGGATTTTGCTGTTGCAGGAACACTTTACAGCACAAATGGGCCATCGTTTAAAAACAGGGATCCTAACTATTCTGCTTCTTATGTAGATAAAGCCAATTCATTAAACGTATCGCTTGGCTATCAAACATTAAAATCAAAAACAACATTCGGTTTCCGAACATATAGAACGCCAATGGGCTGGGGTACTTATTCAAACAGCCCTACGGTTTACCTGGGCCTACCGCCACAAGGAAATCTTAACAAAGGCATTGTTGGCATCCTCCAAAGCAATATACGTGGAGAAAGATCGGGGCTTGATGACGCATACCTCCGCACCTATTTTGTACAACATGAATACGCCCCTAATGAAAAAATAAACTTTCTTGGACGCTTTGTTTACCGGGAAACAGGCACGGCAGAAGATTCTTACGTGTATGTAACTGTAGATGGAACAAAACTTATAAGAGCCCCTATAGCCACTTACTCAAATCGGTTATTTGGAGAGCTTTCTGCCAATTATTCACCATCCAAAATGCACCGCTTCGCCGCAGGCATACAATTTTACCAGGACAATGTAGAATCTGGTGCAAGAAAATCTACTTTTGACAGTACCATTTATCTTATAGATGGAAGAGATACAGTAACTAATCTCCGCGCAACTTTTTTGCCCAGGGCCTATGATATACGAAACAACTTTGGCAGTTTTTTACAGTATGTCCTCAATACAAATCTTTTTATAAAAACAAACTTTACTGTTAGCATGCGTTACGATCGCAACAGTTATTTTGGCGATGCTTTCAGTCCAAGATTTGCCATAGTAAACCAACCATCAGAAAAGCTTACTTTAAAATTTCAGTTTGGAACAGCATTTCGTGCACCAACCAATCTTGAAATATACCAAACACCCAATACGAGTTTTAAGTTAAAGGAGGAGAAAATTAAAACGTACGAATTCAACATCATTTATGCAATTTCCGGTCACTTACGGCTTCAGCTAAATGCTTTCAGAAATGAATTGACAGATGTAATTGTACTTGGCAATCTTTCTGGTTTAAATCCCGATAAAAACCCGGGTGTTATAAAAATTAACGGCATAGAAGCAATTGCAGAAATTGGCCTCACTAAAAACATTTCTGGTTTTATGAATTTTACCTGCCAGGATGGGCAAGGCAAAAATCTTATTACCATGTACGAGGGGGCTATACCCGGTGTTGCAAAATTTAAAGGCAATGCCGGCATCACTGTAAAAACAGCAAACCTTTTTATTTTTAATGCCAGCGGCAATTGGGTGGGCACCCGTACGTCACCAAGAACAGATCCATATGGGCCCGTAGCTGGTTATTTCCTCGCAAATGCATCCATTAGCACACAACCATTGTTTAAGCAAAAAATTACGGCAAGCATAACCGTACATAATTTATTAAATACCAAGTGGCTGGATCCTGGCTTCAGAACAGCAGACGGTTTATTGTATTCTACCGTTCTTGAACAACCAGGAATTAATGGGCTTTTTAAAATTGGCATCAGTCTTTAAAAGCCAACTATGAAAAACTATTATGGAAATTTATTTTTGTGCACTTTCTTAAAGTATAAGGGAAATTATTTTTCTATGCTGAAAAAATTCCTGCCGCTTTTTTTATTGTTATCGTTTGCCAAAACGGTTGAAGTACGGGCACAGGAAAAAGAAGCAACCCTCAAAGCAGCTTTCATTTTTAATTTTACAAAATACATTGACTGGGATACAACCCGAAACAACGATGATTTTGTTATTGGCGTTATAGGACCATCTGCTGTTACACCGCCGCTTGCTGATATTGCAAAAGACAATCTTGCAAACAATAAAAGAATTGTCATCAGGCAATTCAGCAAACCAGATGAAATTACCTGGTGTAATATCCTGTTCATTCCACAAAAAAATCATTACCTATTGCAAAACATACTTGACCGCACAGGTAAAGGCACTTTAACTATAAGTGAAGAAGAAGGATACGCAAAACAGGGCACTGCCTTCAACTTTGTGATTATAAACGACAAACTTAAATTTGAATCAAACCTAAATGCTATCAATGCTGCAGGGTTAAAAGCAAGTTCACAATTATTAAAACTGGCTATACTTGTTTACTGAGCTAAAACAAAAATTGTATTGTTTAAACTAAACGACATATCAATCCGGAGTAAACTGATACTAATGCAGGTATTTACCAGCGTAATGGTATTGGGAATATTTTCTGCTGTGTATATTATTACTGATATTAGGTTCTATAAACAAAGAAAAGCAGAAAGCATGATAAGCCTTGCAAGGGTAACGGGCATCAACAGTCTTTCTACACTCCAGTTTTCTGACAATGAAACTGCAAACAATATTCTTTTAGAATTGCAGAAAAACTCTCCAGACATTATTTATGCAGCAATACTTGATGCTAACGATAAAATTTTTGCCAGCTATATAAGACCGGGGCTCGATGCTTCAATAATACCAAATTCGGCCAGTATAAAACAAGCCTTATATACAGACAGCACACTTATTGTAAGCAATGCTATAATCGATCACAATAAAAAAGCCGGAAAAATAATATTGGAAACAGAACTTTCTGAGTTGCGTGAAATGACAAAATCCAAATTCAGGATTGTAGCTGTTGTACTCCCCATAGCACTTGCCTTCGCATTTATAATTGCCATAATTGTGCAATCGTATATTTCAAGAAGGTTACTAAGGGTAGTAAGCACAATGCAAATAGTTAGCAATACCGGCGATTATAATCAGTCTATTAAAGAAGAAGGTAATGATGAAATCAGTACACTTACCAATGTTTTTAATAAACTGCTTGAGCAGGTAAAAGAAAACCAGCAAAGAAAAGATGAATTTATAGGTATTGCAAGCCATGAATTAAAAACACCTTTAACTACTATAAAAGGATACCTGGAACTCCTGCACGTGATGGAGAAGCAGGAACCAAACAAACAATTTGTACAAAAAGCATTGGAAAATACCAATAAACTGGAAAGGCTGATAAAAGATTTGCTGGATGTTTCCAATATCCAGAGCGGGCAATTAAAACTGGTAAAAGAACCATTTGATATAGACCAGTTGCTGAATGAAACAATTGCTGCTTTTCAGATGATAACCAAAACACATTCTATAATAAGGGAAAATAATTCAGGACAACAAACCGTGGTTGCAGACAGGCAACGGATAGAGCAGGTATTGCTTAATCTTTTATCCAATGCCACTAAATATTCGCCCGGCGAAAAAAATGTTTTGGTAAGCAGTATAGAGCAAGGCAACAAACTAATTATTAAAATCAGGGATTTTGGAACCGGAGTTGCTACAGAAGAACACGAAAGTATTTTTAACCGTTTTTATCGTACAAAAGATGTATCAAAACATATTGTAGGATTTGGGTTGGGCTTGTACATCTGCAGGGATATCATACAAAGGCACAATGGAACAATATGGGTAGAAAATGAAACAAAAGGTTCGGCTTTTTACTTTTCTTTACCACTTAACCAATCGCCGGAAGTATCAGTTTCATAAAATTTAAAACCTTATACTAAACCAATAAACTGACAAACATGAAAAGAATTTTAGTTGCAGACGATGATATTGATATTCTTACCCTCGTTAAAATGACGCTGGGTATGCAGGGCTTTGCAGTAGACGCTGTCTCTAACTGGAAGGAGATTGATGGAAGGGTTGAACAATTTAACCCCGATTTAATTTTACTGGATGTTTCCCTTGGCGGTGCAGATGGCCGCGACATCTGCAAAAGAATAAAGGAGCAGGAAAAAACTAAACACATTCCTGTAATTCTTTTTTCTGCTAATGCAGAAATGGGAGAAAGCATTAATCAATGTCATGCACAAGCTTTTATTTCCAAACCATACGAACTCGCAAACTTTCTTAAAGTTATTAGAACTCACATTAATTAGCATTACTTCTTCTTACAACTACATCGCTTAACCAGGCATACTTTTGTTACGGCAATATTAGCCTGCGCACATCATTCCCCATAGAAAATAATTCCACATTATTGTATAGCTATTGCAACAGCTAAAATCATTTGCAGTTATAATAATGACGGCATGGTTTTTTGATCTTTATTCCTGAAAAAATATTGTATAACCTTTAAATCATTTTTTATGGCAGATAAGAAAACAGAAAACAATAATTATGGACAGCAAAGCAATGAATCTGAAAGAGACCTTGCAGCGAAAGGCGGCCCTGCTACAGGCCTGGGCAATCCGGATGGAAAACATAATATCTCTGCGCCTTACGATGCAGATCTTCAAACACAAATAGCAGCTAAAGGAAAAGAAAAAAAGAAAAGAGAACGCATCGATAGCTTATAATTTACAACCTTCATAAAAACAACAAACACGCATATAGTATGCGTGTTTGTTGTTTTTACACCTTCAAAATTTAAAATTCAACTAAAACCTGTAAGCCACATTCCAATCATTAAGCACGGGGTGTAATAGATTCTTAATCTTTGCAGTAATGCCGGAAATAAAGTTGAAAGGTTTTTGTTGTTTCAATTCTTTGTACACTACATTTTCTATTTTCACTTTTACAAGTAATATCCCGGCTAAAGCTTCTTGCTGTAAATGAATCCCTTTACCCATAAGATCATGAATTTTTTCCTGTGCATGAACTATTGAGCCTTCTCCTTCTATTCTCATAAAGAAAGGAAATCCTTTACGATAAAATTCCAGTTGAGCTGTAAAGGGGTTGGCATTTTTCTCTGCAGCCTCAACGCCTTTATTTACAAAAAACCAAACATTGCCCTCATCATCAATTTTTAATGCTGTAATAATATAGGTTGAAAAAGCTAGCTGAGATTGTGAACCGCAATTAAACAACGCTGTGCCTATTTGCGCAACTTTTAGTTGTATAAAAGGGATGCTTATATTTGTCATAAACTTGTTTTAACAAAACATTTCAAATCGGATACCACAATTAAAAAAGCATAAAAACATTGCGTTAGAAAAAAAAGTGTGGAAATTTTTCACCGCATTTACAAACCAGGTAATTATTTTTTACCAACCTTATGAATTTTCTTTTCATAAGCAAAAAAGACCCCGCTAAAATTTGCAGAGGTCTTTTTAAAAAAAATCTTAATCAAGGATAAGTTATGCTTGTATGTTTTGGGTAAGTTCTACTGTCCTTGTTTTACCGTAGCAATTGTTTTTGGAAGCAGGCCATGTGCTTCTTTATGTGTATTAATAACAGCGCTTGAATCGGGAGCTTCAGATAAACACATAATAATACCATCTTTGGTATCTAACCAATAATTGATAAAGTTTACACCATACTTTTTTTCTGTAGCAAGATCTTTCTGGTGTGCACCGGCTACATCAGCAGGCATTACTTTTCCTGGTTCAACTTCATGCACATCAAGGTATAAGTTCTTGCCACCAGTAAGAGGAGCTTCAGTACCGTCGGTCATTGGGTAAATATTGTCTGGCAAAAGACCATGGGCAGCTGCATGCGTTTTACGGATAGATTCACTTGAATAGGCAGACGAAAGACAATAAACATCGCCTTTGGCTGTATCTACCCAATACTTGATAAATTGCACATTATATTTTCCTTCAGCCGCCAGATCTTTTGCATGTGCTTTGGCAACATCGTTATAAGAAACTTTGCCTGCACCAAGATGGTGTACATCTATAAAAAGCTTTTTTGTGCTGTGGGAACCTTTTTTTGCAGCAGGCGTCGAACCGCCTGCGCCGTCCTGTGCTGATAAACTACTTCCTGCAAAAAATGCCAGGAATGCCAAAATGAAAGAATACATTTTCATGTTTAGTGATTTAATAGTAAATAATTAATTGCTTAGCAAAGCAACGAACCATTTCAAAAACAGGAGTAAGGAGATTTCCCTATATTAGTATTAAGATTGCCTTATTTTACAACCAATAGCTCATGGAACTTATAGAGAGAGCTGGCTATTTGTCAACGCTTCAATCGCAACTTAAAAAAACAGTTGACGGTGAAGGGCATTGCTTTTTTATTTGTGGCGAAGCCGGTTTAGGCAAAACATCTCTTGTAAACCTTTTTTGTAGGGAGCATGAAAGCGATTGTAAAATTTACCGGGGCACTTGCGATGCCTTGTTCGCACCCCGCCCTATGGCACCTTTGTATGATATTGCCTGGCAGATTAGCAATAATTTTTGGGTAGATAGTAAAACAATTGAAGACCGTGCAGGTTTATTTGCAAAATTTCTACAGGAAATAACCAGCCAGGAAAAACAGGTATTGCTGATTTTTGAAGACATACACTGGGCCGATGAAGCCACACTAGATTTTATAAAATTTTTTACCCGGCGCATTACTAGGACCAAATGTCTTTTCCTGCTTACTTACCGCGATAATGAAATTCATGCACAGCATCCGCTGAGAAATATTATGGGTGAACTTATACCCGGAACTTTTACAAGGTTATTGCTTGCACCTTTATCTAAACCCACAGTAGAAAAACTTGCAGCGGAAAAAGGGTATAAGGGTGAAGATGTGTACAGCATATCCGGCGGCAATCCGTTTTATGTAAATGAAATACTGGCAAGCTATAGCACAGGTGTACCGGATAATATTAAAGATGCCGTTTTATCTGTGTACAACCGGCTTCCTGGAAACACAAAAGAAATCTGGGATATTATGTCGGTACTGCCAACCGGCCTCGAGGCAAAATATCTTGAAAAAATAGCCCCGCAGTATGAAGCTGCCATTGAATATTGCCTTAACATGCGGATACTGGTAATGAACGATGACGTGTTTTTATTCAAACATGAATTATACAGAAGAACAATTGAAGAATCTTTATCGCCTTTTAAAAGAATTGCGCATCATAAAAAAATATTAGAACTATTGCGCAATAGTTTTGAAGAAACCAACCAGACAGAACGCATCATTCATCACGCAAAAAATGCCAATGATTACGACACAGTTCTGCATTATGCACCAATAGGCGCAAAACAAGCTGCAATGGTTGGCGCACATACGCAGGCTGCAAGGCTTTATTATACAGCGTTGGAATACTACCAGGGCAGCGATAAAGAATTATTGCTGCAGTTTTATGAAGCATATGCTTATGAATGTTATCTCACCAATCAAATTAAGGAAGCTATTATTTACCAGGGCAAAGCACTGGGTATTTGGAAAGCTAAAAATGATAAAGAAAAAATTGGCAACTGCCTTCGTTTTTTATCGCGGCTATGGTGGTTTGAAGGCGACCGCAAGCAGGCTACAAAATTTGCTGCAGAAGCCATTGAAATATTGGAGGATCAACCCCCATCAAAAATAAAAGCAATGGCTTTCAGCAATATGTCGCAGCTTAACATGCTGTCTGATGAAGTTGAAAGCTGTTTATACTGGGGCGAAAAAGCGGTTGCACTTTCACGTGAGGTGAACGACGAAGAAATTGTCTCTCATGCCTTAAACAATATGGGGAGTATACTAACACATAAACAAGCTGAAAAAGAAAAAGGCCTTGAAATGTTGCAGCATGGCCTTGATATAGCATTGCGCAACGGTTATCACGAACACGTAGCACGAGCCTATACAAACCTCGGCAGCAACCTGGTAGTAGTTAAAGATTAGAGCAACGCAGAAAAAATGCTTGCGAAAGGAATACAATATTGTGAAGAAAGGGACTTGTATGCATGGACAAAATACATGCTTACATGGAGAGCAAAACTTAAGCTTGAAACCCGTAACTGGAAAGCAGCATCAGACATAGCCCTTCAGTTGCTTGAAAATGATTACCAGCCGGGTGTTGTAAAAATAGGTGCGCTTACAGTACTTGCAATTGTATTAATGCGCAATGGAAACCCTGCTACCCTTCCACTGCTCCAGGAAGCAAAAAAGATAGCTTTTGTTATGAACGAGTATCAGCGTATTATTCCTGTAATGATTGCCCTTCTTGAATATGAATGGTTAACTGGCACTTCCCTTATTGAAGAAACAGAACTACAGCTTGCCATCAGCATGGCTGAAAACACAGATAACATTTACCAGAACAGCGAATTTTCTTTCTGGTTAATGAAAACAAGAAAATTGCAGTTGCCATTACAGCAGCTGTTTACTGGTTACGATACAAGCAATGAAAAAGCACGTCACAACGCTATACTTTTTTGGGAAAGCCTTGATTGCCCTTTTGAAAAAGCATTGCTGTTGTTTGATGGAAATGATGAAGACAAACGAAAAGCCATTACTATTATACAGGAATTTGAAGCAGGTGCGGTGCTTGAAAAAATGAAACAACTGATGCGTGGTTCCGGAATAAAAAAAATCCCTAGGGGGATAAGAGAAAGCACACGCCTTAACCCTGCTCAGCTCACCAATCGTGAAATTGATATACTGCAATTGCTGCAGCAAAGTATGCAGAACAAAGAAATTGCTTCTGCCCTCTTTATATCGGCCAAGACTGTTGATCATCATATCTCTTCTATTCTTTTTAAGCTTGATGTTAACTCCCGTGCTAAAGCCGTACAGGAAGCGCAAAAGCTGAAAATATTAAAATAGGGAACCCATCTGCAATAAATAGGGAATAACACTGTAAAGTTTTTGGGCGAATGTTATGAATTTTAATTCATCATTCACTTAAAAAATTATAGTATGAAAAGATTTATTATTGAAAGAAACCTGCCCGGCGCTGGCAATCTTTCTCCTGAAGAACTGCAATCTATTTCACAAACTTCCTGCAATGTAATTGGAGAAATAGGTAAAGGCTACCAATGGGTACAATCTTATGTTGCAGAGGATAAAATTTATTGCATTCACATAGCAGAAAGCGAAGAAATTATTCGTGAGCATTCCAAACGCGGCGGCTTTCCTGTTAATACCATTACTGAAGTAAAGTCGATTATTGATCCAATGACAAGTAACCTGAGATAAAATAGGCAATCTCTTCTGCAGGTTAATTACGGTAAACAAATAATTATAATTAAATTACCGGTAGTTGATTTGTAAACCAATTGAAAAATATGGACAGAAGAGATTTTATAAGGAACTCCGGGTTACTAAGCAGCGGACTAGCATTATCCGCTAACGGAATAACCAATAATTTGCCAGCAATTTTTGCAACACCTGAAGCGCAGTGGTTTAATAAATCTATGCGCTGGGCGCAACTGGCATTTGTAGAAACAGATCCCGGCAGTTACGATCCTGATTTTTGGCTGGCCTATTTTAAAAAAATTCATGCAGACGGTGCATTGTTAAGTGCGGGCGGCGTGGTTGCATTTTATCCAACCAATATTCCACTCCACCATAGAAGCAATACACTTTCAAACAGCAATCCACTTGGCTATATGGTTGAAGGTTGCCGTAAAATGAACATGTCGGTAATACTTCGTACAGATCCGCATGCAGTGCGTCAAGACGTATATGATGCGCACCCTGATTGGATTGCGGTTACTGCTAAGGGTGAGAAATACAGGCATTGGGCAAATCCGGATTTATGGGTAACCTGCGCATTGGGCCCGTATAATTTTGAGTTTATGACAAAAGTGAACCATGAAATTATGGAACGCTTTCAGCCAGATGCAATATTCTCCAATCGCTGGGCTGGCCACGGCACCTGCTATTGCGAACACTGTGTGCAAAATTTTAGATCCTATTCAGGGCTCGACATACCTACAACAACAGATCGGTTTGATCCTGCTTTTATTAAATATGCTGAATGGCGCATTCAAAGATTAAAAGAGTTGTGGTTTTTGTGGGATGCGGAAATAAGAAAACAAAAATCAACTGCACGGTTTATTCCCAATGGGTTTCCTGATAAACTGTTAACAGGTAAAAATGCCGATTTCTTTTTTGCAGATCAACAGGCAAGAAGAGGTGTTATTCCACCCTGGAGCAATGCAAAAGGCGCAAAAGAAACAAGGGCTACATTGGGCATGAAACCACAGGTAGGCATTTTTAGTGTGGGCATAGAAGAAGAATTCAGGTGGAAGGATTCGGTGCAATCGCCTGCAGAAATAAGAATTTGGGTGGCAGAAGGTGTTGCCAACGGACTATTGCCATGCTTTGTAAAATTTGGTGCTGTAATTTATGATAAGCGCTGGATGGATACCGTTAGTGATATGTACCAGGTGTATTATCGTGCAGAAAAATATTTGCGCAATACCGCAAGCCTTGCCAGGGTTGGCATGTTGTATTCTGAACAAACAGATAAAAGGTATGGCGGAAAGCCCTGGCAGGAAAACAGTCATGACCATGCCAACGGCATGTACCATGCGCTGGTAGAAGCACGTGTACCTTTTGAAATGGTAAACGATAAGCTACTGGATGAGGCATCGTTACAACCTTACAAACTTTTAATTCTTCCCAACATTGCTGCATTGTCTGATGCGCAATGCGATCAGTTGCGGCAATTTGTTCAGCATGGAGGCAGCGTTATAGCAACTTTTGAAACTTCTTTATACAACGAAGAAGGTGTGCAAAGAAATGATTTTGGGCTTGCAGATGTTTTTGGTATTTCGTTTAATAAAAAAGTAGAAGGCCCAATGCGCAACAGCTATCTAAAAATAAAAGCTGATGCAGTTACAAAAACTTATCATCCTGTTGTAAAAGATCTGGAAGATGCTTATCGGATTATCAATACTATCTATAAAGCAGATGTAACACCTACAACAGATTTTGCCAGTCCGCTTACACTTATACCAACCTATCCCGATTTACCGATGGAAGATGTTTATCCACGTAAAGAGGATACTAACGAACGTGAAATTTATTTAAAAGAAAACGGCAAAAGCAGGGTTGTCTATCTTCCGGGAGATATTGACCGTACATTCTGGCAATTAATGAATGTTGATCATGGCAAATTGCTGCGCAATACTATTAACTGGGCATTAAATGAAGAACCTGTTGCAGTAGTAGAAGGGCCCGGAACGATTGATGTAACAGTTTGGCAACAACAAAGTTCCATGACAGTACACCTAGTTAACCTCACCAACCCCATGATGATGAAAGGGCCCTTCAGGGAATTAATACCCATAAAGGCAAAAACCCGTATCAAACTCCCAGAAAATAAAAAAGTGGTGGCCGTACATTTATTAATGGCAAAACAAAACCCTGCATATTCAATTGATAAGGGATACCTGGTTGTAAATGTGCCCGAAATAAAAGATCATGAAATTATTGGAATAGATTTTAAATAAGCGAACTAGTACTATTGAAAAAGTTTAAATTTTAGTCAGTACATAGTTCACCATTTTATCGCAGCGGTTAAGATGGAAATGAAGTATGTCTTCATCTTTGTAATAGGCACTTAAAGAATTTTTCAGCAATACTTTTGCACGGCTAAGCCTCACTTTCACATTTGCTTCGGTAATATTGAGGCATTCCTGCGTCTCAGCAATGTTAAGCCCTTCAATTTCACGCATAATAAATATAGTGCGGTATTTTTCCGGCAATTGGCGGATGGATGTTTCAAGTATGCTTTTTAATTCTGCGTTCAGCGCTTTTGTAACCGGCGTAGGCACTTTGTTGGTAGTATAATCATGAATTTGCCTGTCCATTGTTTGTTCATTCAGGTTTACAGACCTTGCATTCTTCTTTAGCCTTAGCAGGCTTTCATTTATCAATATTTTGATCAACCAGGTAGAAAAGCTTGCTTTAAAAGCAAATTTTCCGAGATTTTCATAAGCATTAATATAAGTTACCTGCATGATGTCTTCCACTTCAGCATCATCATTAATAACGGACATGCCTATACGGTAAAGACGCTGGTTATACCGGCGTACAATTACGGCATACAGGTTCTTTTCACCTTGTATAATCCTGGTGATAAGTTCATTATCAGTTATAGCATCTGATGCAATTATTTCCGTTCTGTTCATAAGAAAGAAAGATCCACTGCTTTAGAGTAAATAACGGGCAGAAGGTTACAAAATTAAGCTGAATAATTTTTTGTAACCTTTTTTTCGTTTTCAACTCTGATACAATAGAAGAAATAAAAAATTAAATCTCCCATTTCAATCATTCTAAAATTATAATTATGGACGCCGCTTTTCACCAAATCGCCCTAAGCAATTCATCTGTACAAAAAATTTTAAAATACACCTATGGTGCAGTGCCGGTTGTGGCTGGTCTTGACAAATTTACAAACCTGCTTACCGACTGGAAAACCTACCTGAGCACTTCTGTAGTAAATATTTTGCCATTTAGCCCTTCAACATTGATGTCCATTATTGGGATTGTTGAGATATCTGCAGGTATACTTGTATTTATCCGTCCACGCATAGGTGCATACATCGTAATGGCGTGGCTCATACTTATTGCCCTCATCCTCGTTTCGGCTGGTCATTTTGATATTGCTGTGCGTGATCTTGTAATGGCGGTGGGTGCATGGGTACTTGCAAAGCTCTCGCAAAACAATGGCAATGCTGTTACAACCAGGTAAGTATTGTTGTTTATAAAAATTCAAACACCATAAAAAATGAAATACAAAACAAGTATCCACCAGCCATCAGTAATATTAATTGCCGTAATCCTGCTCTGCACCATTTCAATGCAGGCACAAAATGCACCAAACCTATCCGATCCGGAAATTGCATCTGTTGCCGTTACAGCAAACCAGATAGATATTAATTATGCCAACATTGCACTAAAAAAATCAACAAATACAGAAGTGTTAAACTTCGCTACTACAATGGCCCGGGATCACAAAGGAGTAATTGATCAGGCTGTGGCCCTTGTTAATAAACTGGGTGTTACACCAAAAGATAACCCGGTCAGTAGAAAATTAAATGCAGGTGCAGATAAAACAAAGAAGACACTTCTCGCAAAATCCGGTGCTTCATTTGACAAAGCCTATATAGATAATGAAGTTGCCTATCACAAAGCAGTTATAGCTGCGGTTGATGGTGTACTGATCCCACAATCTTCCAATGCTGAACTTAAACAATTATTGCAAAACGTGCTTCCTGCTTTAAAAGCGCATTTACAACATGCTGAAATGGTACAAAAAGAGCTGAAGAAATGATAGCAAATAATTATACCCGGTTCATCATCTTTTTTATTACAGGATATTTTTTATTCCTACTTATGTCCACAAATGGTTGTTCATCTTCACAAAATACGAATGCGCATATAACAGATACTGTACAAAAAATGCCTGATTCAAAACTATACAAAATTGAGATTAATAACATGAAATTTGAACCAGCCGAATTAAAAGTAAAAAAGGGTGACAAAGTCGTTTTTGTTAACTACGACATGATGCTGCATGATGTAACTGAAGAACAACATAAAAGCTGGTCATCATCGCCATTAAAAACAGGTGAATACTGGATGCTCACGGTTACGGAGAACGTTAATTATTTCTGCAGCCTGCACCAGGTGATGAAAGGTAAGATTGTGGTTGAATAAATAAAGCTGGTTGCCATTTCATAATAAGAGCCGTCCATTAAGGCGGCTCTTATGTGAGATAACTGGTACTGATAAACTGCTATCATTTTATTTCAATGGCAAATTATTTACAGTACATATTCTTCAAACTTTTTATTATGAAACAAGTAAGGAACACCTACAACAGTGAGCAGGCCAAGAATTATGACAATGCCAGATGACAAATACCTGAACTGTATATTGATGGCATTGCTGTCCGTACGCTGTACACCTTGTATTTTCCAAACAAAAAATGCAGTAATCAATATAAACAGTATAATAAAAATAGTTTCTCCCGATTTTGACATTCTAATAAACCAATAAAACAAAGCGCCAATAACAAGAAAAACAATATTAATAGTAAAAATGAGTGTGGCCACATTAATGATGGCCGATAGCGGAAACTTCAATATTTCTGTAAAAAACAGATCATACAGCATACAAAGAATGGTGCCAATTAAACCTACAAAAACACAAGTCATGAATGACTTGTAAAATATTGTTTTTTCAAAATCCTTTTCCATATAAAAACATTTATAATGATTAATAAGTCGGATGTATTTTACCGGCCTGAATTTTTAATAAAGGCATTTAATTTCTCTATATTATTAATACGAATGCTTTTGCCTGATACACTTATAATTTTCTGAGCAACCAGCATTCGAAAAAATTTAAAAACGGTTTCATAACTGGTACCTGCATACGATGCAATGTCCTGCCGGGTAACTGCTACAGCTATATATTTATTTTTGGTGGTACCATATACTGCCAGCAATTCAAGCAATGCTTCTGCTATCCTTCCGTTTACTTCCATCAACGCCAGGTTACGCATACGCATTTCCGCCTTCTGCAGTTCAGTAGTATAAAACTGCATCATGGTATAAGTAAGCGGATGATCAGCTTTTAATATTGTTTCCAAAAAACTGTTCGAAATGAAACAGGCTTTTGAATCTTCCAGGGCAGTTGCTGATACCGGGTAAACATCACCGGTAGCCAGCCCACGATGCCCCATCATGTCTCCGGGTTTTGTAAAACGAAGAATAAGTTCTTTATCGTTCAACCAATGCTTGTGCACTTTTGCGCTACCCGAATACAAAAAATATACGCCAGTTACCTTTTCACCCTCACTAAAAAACAGTTCCCCCTTTTTAAACAGGCGGGTAGTTTTAGTAACAGCAATTAATTCTCTCCACTCCGGTATGCAATGACTGCATAAAAAACAACTCTTTACATCGCAGGCTTTTTTTTGCATGCAGGGTGCTGATTTCGGTTTAAAACATGGTTTAAACCATATTTAAATAAAAAATAGTTATACAAATTTAAGTAAAATATGGTTTATACAATATTTTTGCTGCCAACTGTTGAAAATATGTCCAGATTTGATGAAAGCACGCCGGTATCACCTTCTTTTGATCAGCTTTATAATCGCAATGGCGAGTTCAGAAAACTACCTGTAAACAGGCGGATTTTTTACCTGGCCATACAGGCCATTATAAATGCAATAGTGATTGGCTTTTTCGCCAAACTACTTGTATCACTTATTGCATGTATAACCAATCTTGCATTTTATGGAAAATTTTCTTTCAACCTGTCTTCACCTGTGGGTAACCAATTGGGCTGGCTGGTAGTATTTGTTCCCGTGGCGGGCAGCATACTGGTGGGTTTGATGGCCCGATATGGTTCAAAGGCAATCAGGGGGCATGGTATTCCTGAAGCCATGGAGAAAATTATTCTTGAGGAAAGCAAGATTCCTCCAGCAATTACTTTTTTAAAACCATTATCTGCAGCTATCTCTATTGGTACGGGCGGCCCTTTCGGCGCTGAGGGCCCTATCATTGCAACGGGTGCCGCTTTTGGTTCTTTAACCGGTCAGGCAATGCATATTTCTCCCGCAGAAAGAAAAATTATTTTGGCAGCGGGAGCATGTGCAGGAATGTCGGCCATATTCGGCAGTCCGCTTGCAGCAGTATTATTGGCTATTGAGTTATTGTTGTTTGAATTTTCGCCACGTTCTATTATACCAGTTGCACTTGCCTGTATTACCGGTGCCGGTATGCACATATTCTTATTTGAAAGCGTACCTGTTTTTGCTATGCCTGCAATTGAACCACCAGTTGCAGGCGCATTAGGTATATATGTATTGATGGGTGCTTTTATAGGTGTCATCGCTTCACTGGTATCAAAATCTGTTTATGCAGTAGAAGATCTTTTTGAAAAGCTGCCGGTGCACTGGATGTGGTGGCCGGCCATTGGCGCAATAGCAGTAGGTGTAACAGGTTATTATGCCCCATTTACAATGGGCGTTGGCTATGAAAATATTCAATCGCTGTTAACCGGTTCAGTACCATTAAAAATGTTGTTGGCGCTGTGTTTTTTGAAATACATCTCCTGGGTAATCTCATTGGGTAGCGGGACTTCAGGAGGAACGCTTGCACCTTTGTTTACTATTGGTGGTGCATTGGGTGCTTTGGTAGGCATAATGACGCTTCGCTATTTTCCTTCGCTGCCAATTAATATTGCCACTGCAGCTTTAATTGGCATGGCTGCAATGTTTGCAGGCGCTTCCAGGGCTTTTCTTACTTCTGTAGTTTTTGCGTTGGAAACAACAGGGCAAATAAACGGTTTACTGCCATTGATGGGCGCCTGTGCAGCAGCGTATTTTATTTCTTTTTTTCTTATGAAAGGTAGTATTATGACGGAGAAGATTAAACGAAGAGGTGTGCAGACACCCGATTCATACGAGCCGGACGTGCTGCAGACTATACCTGTAAAACAACTGATGACAACTTCCACTGCATCAGACAAAAACATGCTCTATGTATATATGAATGACGATGCGGGGCTTGCCGCAGAAATGATGGGAAAGTACAACCAGGATGTTTTGCTGGTACTGGATAACAAAAAGAATAAAAAAGCTGCCGGCATTATTACTGCAACATCGGTACTTGAATTTTACAGTGCCCAGAAACAGAAAGATCACAGCTATAATTCACCGGCAAGAACACGCAGGCTGATGGTGCAGGGAAGAAAGTTGATAAAAAAAATGCGGAAATAAATTGTTGTATTCATCAAGAAAATCTTACATGACCAGTATAAAAATAAAACGTGTGTACGAGGTCCCGGAAAAAAAAGATGGGTTCCGTATCCTGGTAGATCGTCTCTGGCCCCGTGCATTGAAAAAAGAAAATGCACATGCTGATGAATGGATGAAAAAAATAGCACCATCAGTTGAGTTGCGCAAATGGTTTAATCACGACCCCGAAAAATGGACTGCCTTTAAAAAAGCATATCGCAAGGAGCTCAGTCAATTGGAAGCAGTTGGCGATATAACAGCCTATTGCAGAAAACATAAAGTTATTACGTTGCTGTATGCCGCCAAAGACAAGCAGCACAATCATGCTATTGTATTACAGGGGTTCTTAAACAAACGGTTAAAATAAAAACAATGGATATTGAAGATTATAACGGCATAAGCTCTTTGGCTATTCATGCCGCAAACGCATTATCAGCAGGCCATGCTCATGTGATGCCAATATTTGCAACGTCTGCATTTACTTTCGACAGTGCGGAACAGGGAATGAACCGTTTTTCCGGGAAAGAAGAAGGTTTTATCTATTCTCGTTTTGGCAACCCCACTACAAATGCTGCCGCAATAACCATAGCTGCGCTGGAAGCATTTGGTATAAAAAACTATGCAGGTGATGCGCTGGAGCTGAAAGCCCTGCTGCATGCAAGCGGACAATCTGCAATGGCAACAATGTTTTTGTCGAATCTTTTACCGGGAGATGCTGTATTGTCGCATTATTCGCTCTATGGTGGTACACATGAGTTCTTGTACGGCTTTCTCAAAAAATATGGCATAACTGCACTTATAGAAGACCTGCACAATCTTGATAAAGTGGAAGATATCATCAGGCAAAATTCTTCCTTAAAAATTATCCATATCGAAACACCCGCTAATCCTACCATGCAATGCATCGATATAAAATCTATTTGCGCAATTGCCAAACAGTACAAAATAAAAGTAACAGTAGATAATACCTTTGCCACGCCTTACCTTCAGCAACCTTTTAAATACGGCGTAGATTTTGTTTTCCATTCCACCACAAAATTTCTCAATGGACATGGCAGCGCCATTGGTGGCGTTTTAATTGGAAGAGATGTTGAGTTTATGAATAAGGAAGTTTATAACACCTTCAAATTATTGGGGGGAAATAGTAATCCTTTTGATGCCTACTTGTTATTGCAAGGTTTAAAAACACTTAAAATCCGCATGGATTTGCATTGTGCCAATGCTATCAATACAGCCAATTATCTTGAAGGCCATGCTGCAGTTGCAAAGGTTAATTACAATGGGCTGCCTTCTCATCCCGATTATGAAATTTGTATAAAACAAATGCGCAGGCCCGGAGCAGTGTTGAGTTTTGAATTGAAAGGCGGACTGGAAGCGGGAAAAAAATTTATTAATAAACTGAAAATGTGCGTACGGGCAGTATCGGTTGGCACAGCAGACACACTGGTTTCTCACCCTGCATCAATGTCTCATTCGGGCATGACCCGTGAAGACAGGTATGCGTCTGGCATTACCGACGGGCTTATACGCATGAGTGTAGGGCTGGAAAATGGTAACGATATTTTGCAGGATCTTGAACAAGCTTTACGCTAAACCCTCTCGAATGATATTATTCAAAGTAAATTTTACAAACAATATTGCCGTTTCAGCAATATTTACCAAACCCATAAAGCGGGTTGAATGGAAAGAGCATCCGTATCGTATTTTATCAATGGAAGTGTATGCCAACAACAATGTGCATGCGCTATCAAAAGCACAAACAAAAGCAGATGAATTGCTGAAACGACATAAGTAATGGCAGGTAAACCTGAAAATTGGTGGCGGCCTCTTGTGCCAAATTTTATCAATAATTGCCGGATTATCTAAAACGCTGTCTTCAAAACCTTTATTCGGCTTTTATATACGTTTTTAATGCTTAAATAAATATCAAAAACTTTTTTTGTAAAGAAGTCAAATCTCTTATCTTTGCCGTCCCTAAAACAAAGGGAACGGATTGGTAGTTCAGTTGGTTAGAATGCCGCCCTGTCACGGCGGAGGTCGCGGGTTCGAGTCCCGTCCAGTCCGCTAAAAGAGATTATCAGCAATGGTAATCTTTTTTTGTTTTTACCCCACTTTACTTTTAGTTGCTGATTTTTGCAATCTTTCTTTTCATTTTAATTATTTTCTGCTGACTGTTATTTTTATCTGTGTGAATGAATGAGGTGGAAATGTATAAGCCAGCTGGTTATTTTTTGTATCCACTTCATTTTTTACAGGTATGTATTGATCCTGTTTGTCAAAGCTAAACCCTTCCTGCAGGTCTTTAGCAGTAATGAGGCTGGCTTCTGCTTTGCCTGTAAAACCACCTGCTGCATTTGTAATGTTTGCAGTTATGGCTTTCTCTTTATGCCTGTTTACTACATTTACAAAAACAGTATTGGTTTCTGCCTGGTATACGGCCGATACATCGAGGTATGGAATGCCCTTGTATTTTTCTGTATTAAAAGTATCGCAGGCCACATAAGAATCGATTGATACGCCGCGGCAGTTATTTGAAAAAGATTTGAAAAGGTAAAACAAAGGCGTTTTAAAAGTTCCTTTTTGCGGATCGGCAGATAACAATGATGTGAGTGCTGTAAAGTTTGACATTTTCACAACATCTGCGTGCCTGATGAATGAATTAAACGATTGCGCCACCGGCAAAATACTCATGAAATTTCTTCCGAAAGCCCCCCACTCGTCTACAGAAAGATAAATTGGATTTTTAAAACCCTGCGTATTGGATACAGCTTCAATTTCTGCTGCTGTAATCTTTATCCTGTCATCAAAAATTTTAGCCCCTGCACCCATGTGCGTATAATAATCTTGCGAACTTTCCCAGTAACTGTGTATGGAAAGGTATTTTATTTTATCGCCTATACCAATCAATATTTTCCTGTTCCAATCGTCCCACGCATTGAGGCTGTACCATGATGAGCCGCAGCCAACCAGGTCAATATTGCCATCAACAGCTTTCAGCGCCTTTGCCGCTTCTCTTGCTGTTTCAATATAATCTTCTGCATTTTTATGACCCAACTCCCAGGGCTTGCCGTCTACTTCATTTCCAAGGTCCCAGATTTTTACTTTATAAGGTTCGGGGTGGCCGTTCTTTGCACGCAGGTCTGAATAATATGTTCCCTTTGGATAGTTACAATACTCTACCCAGTAAGCAGCATCCTGTATGGTTCCAAGTCCGAGGTTAACGGCAACTACGTTCTCGCTGCCAATAGATTTATTCAATGCAAACCATTCATCGGTACCAACATGGTTATTGTCTATACCGCCCCATGCCATATTGATGCGTGCCGGGCGTTTGTCTTTGGGGCCAATACCATCCTGCCAGTTGTAACCCATCAGGAAATTGCCACCCGGCCAGCGCATATTGGTCACCTTTAGTTCCTGCATGGCTTCAATATAATTTTTCTTAAAACCGGCTTCATTCGCAAGCGGAGAAGACGGATCGTAAAGTGTACCATAGAGCGTATTCAATCTTGGCGAATCGGGCAAGCCCCTTCTTCCGCTGATTTGAATCGGCTCCATAAACACACCATAAATTTTAGGATCAATATCGCTGATGGTCCTGTCAATATCTATTTTAATCTTAGCTGTTTGCGCATTAAGACAATATGAGCAACCGAATAACGCAATTAATAAGAACTTTTTCATTGGCTATATTTTATTGGTTTGTGTTCTTGTATATTTTACCTGAAACTAACCCAGTCAACTTCCACATTTTTTCCTTCTTTAAGCAATACAACCAGGTGATGTATACCAGGCGTAAACGCAGACAAAGCAGCATTAACAATATGCCAGTTATTACCGGCTGGTACCTTTACTTCTGCAAGTATGGTTCCATCTATGTTATCTGCACGCAACTGTAAAATGCCGCCCGTTGCAGAAGATACATTTACTGAAACTGTTTTTAAACGTTTGTTGCCAAAATCCACCGTGTTGTATTGTATCCATCCATTACTTCCCGTAAAAATTGTTTTCCATCCTTTAAAAGTGTTGGCGGTATCAATAAACATTACAGCGGTTTCTTTATCACTTATTGCACTGTAACGATCCAGTTGAATTTCATTGGTGGCTTGCGTTACACCAATACCACGCAAAGTGGGTATCACTTTTTGTATAGTACCATCGGCATTAAAGAACAAACTATCTGCCCGCACAGAACGTGCTTTGTCAAATTTGGGTGAATAATCGTTGTGGTGATAAAAAAGATACCATTGATTTTTGAACTGCACCAATGAATGGTGATTGGTCCAGCAACCGGTGGGCGATTCGTCCATAATTACACCGGTAAATTTAAAAGGGCCCGAAGGGTTGTTGCCGGTTGCATACTCCAGTCGTTCAATCTTATTTTCAACATGCGGGTAAGTGAGGTAGTAAACACCGTTTCTTTCAAAAAGGAAGGGCCCTTCTTTTAATCCTTTAGACGGCAATTCGCCAAGCGTTACAGGATCGGAAGCAAGTTCAAGCATGTTCTCTTTCAGTTTTGCAGCATAAATATTACCTGCAGACCAGTAGAGATATGCCTGCCCGTCTTTATCAATAAATACATTGGGGTCTATTCCGCGTATGCCTTTAACAGGTATTGCTTCGGGTATAAAAGGCCCTTCGGGTTTATCAGCTATTGCCACGCCAACGGTAAAACCGCGGCCATACGTGGTAGTGTCTTTGGGAGAAGTGGGGAAATAAAAATAATATTTTCCGTTTCGCTCAATGCAATCCGGTGCCCACATACTATAACTATCCGGCCTCACCCAGGGCACTTTATTTTGGGTAACTATCACACCATGATCTGTCCAGTTGGTAAGATCTGCCGAAGAAAATACATGATAGTCTTCCATGCAAAACCAGCCTGGCCGGCCTTTGCCCGGTGCAGCAAGAATATCGTGCGAGGGATAAAGATAAACACGATCTCCAAACACCCTTGCTGAAGGATCTGCAGAATACTGGTTGCGGATAATGGGATTTTGCGCATTTGTTTGAACGCCGCATAATGCAATCAAACAAAAAATAAATAAGTGCAGCAAATATTGTTTCATGTTTAAAAAGAATTTGTATTATGGTTTGCTGATGCTTTCAGTAATATGGAAATAATCAAAATCTGCATAACCGCCAATGTTTTTTGTGGCGTAATTAAATAACGTGAACCTGTAACCAATAAACTGCGGAATGGTATAAGCCATTTTAAGCGGCGTACCAAGCAAGGTCCAGGCATTGCCATCGAGGCTATAAAAGAAATTGGCCGTATCTTTTTTATTGGTGAAATCACATTCTGCTTTAAAGAAAACGGTTTGCTGGTTCAGCGGTATGGATTGTGCTTGTTCCGGTTTTCCCGAACTGGCATTTATCATAACAATGCTTTTGGCGCTGCCATCAACTTTTACACCGGCAATACCATAATTTTTCTGCAGCAATGCCAATCCCGCAAAATCGCCATCTTTCATGTTTGATACATCAAGGGATACAATGCCTGTGCATACAGGGCCAATGGTGCGTTGGGTTAAAGAATTCCGCGCCAGCAAAAACGATGTATCAATTCTTCCGGTTTTTAAACGCAGCCAACCTTTTCTTTCTGTAACTGACCAAAGGCTGTTATCCGGATTGTGGTTCCATTGCCAAACTAACGGCAATGCAGGATCTTTTTTTGTACGGGAAAATTCATCAGAATGAACGATGCCGGGTATTAAACTTTTGTTGGCAGGTAAATTCAATGAATCTGGTACTTTGCCATTAATGCCCAGCACGGGCCAGCCATCTTCCCATTTAACCGGCACCAGGTAAGGGATGCGGCCCACGGCGCCAAAATCGCGAAACAAATAACTGTACCATGTTCCATCGGGCATATCAATTAAACCGCCCTGCGCTACGCCCATATCCTGCAAAGCAATTTTACCTTCCCATGGCCCGGTTATTTTATCGGCCCGGTGTATAACCACGGTGCGCATACCGCCCGGCGGCCAGGTAATATTGAACAAATAGTACTTCCCTTTTATTTTGTATAATTGCGATCCTTCTGCACCAAGGCCCCCGCGTTTTCCTTCCACCTGGCTGGGCGCACTTGCATTCTCAATGGCTACCTGGTTAATGCCGCCTTCTTTTACGCCGGATGCATCTGCATTCAGTTCCAATAAATTCAATTTGCCGGCGCCATACAGCAAGTACACTTTACCATCATCATCAAAAAATAAGGAGTGATCGTGATAGGCTGGTTTGAAGGTTACTCTTTTCCACGGGCCTTTTTCTATGTCTTTGGTGCTGTAGATATAGGTTTGCCCGGTTGTTTGCGCAAATGTGCTAACGTAATAAATACCGTTGTGAAAACGGAGACTGCTGGCCCACGAGCCCCTTCCATAGGTACTTTTGCCATTGGTAAGATTCAGTGCATCCACATCGGCAAGTGTATCATAGGCATAGTTTACCAGTTGCCAGTTTACCAAATCTTTCGATTTCATAATTGGAATACCGGGATTAAAATGCATGGTGGTGCTGCTCATGTAATACGTGTTGCCAACCCGCAGCATAGACATATCCGGCACATCTGCAAAAATGATGGGGTTATGCGCTTTTTGCTGCGCCAATGCGACCGACCATGTAAACAATGCTGGCACGGTTATGATGGCGAACGCTGCAATTAGTTTTTTCAGGCCTGTAATCATTTTTCCCTTTTAAGATTGAAATTTTTTTTGTGCTGCGGGGCAATTTGTTTCGTAATTCAATATCATTTTACCGGGGCCACCCCTTCTTTTGTTTGAACGATGGGTTTAATGGTACCATCGGCATTGTAATACATATAATCTACACAAATGGAACGGCGGTAGCTGCCGCCCGTTGGCAGGGTTCCGTTATGATAAAAAAAATAAGATTTGCCTTTGTAATCAAGAATACCCGGATGGGTAGTAAAACTGTTTGGAACGTTCTCCTGTATAATTCCTTTGTATTCCCATGGGCCTGCAGGATTTGTTGCAGTACAGTATTCAATCATTTCAGGTTTTGTACCGGCACTTGCATATACCAGGTAGTACAATCCTTTTCTTTTATAAACCCAGGGGCCTTCTATATAATGAAGCGGTTTAAAAGTAGTGATGGCGCCATCCAGTTCTATCATATTCTTTTTCAGCTTTACCCATTTACAACTGCCATTGCCCCAGAATAAATAAGCCTGTCCATCATCGTCTATGAATACGGTGGGGTCAATATCATCCCATCCATACTTCATATCGGTGGTCATTTCATTGATGGTGAGTGCTTTTCCAATAGCATCTGTAAACGGGCCTGTTGGCCTGTCTGAAACAGCTACGCCAATGGCCGCTCCGCCGCTGCTGATACTGTCTTTTTTATGAAAGGTGGAAACAAACCAGTAAAACTTACCATTTCTTTCAATGCATTGCGCCGCATAGGCATCACCGGTAGCCCATGAAAAAGTATTTGGTGAAAGCAACGCACCATAATCTTTCCAGTTAACCATATCGGTAGAAGAAAATACATGCCAGTCGGGCATTTTATAATTGGTGGCAGTTACAGACGCCGTATCATGGCCTGTGTAGAGAAACACCGTATCGTGGTAAACAATGGGTGCCGGATCAGCTGTGAACAGATTTTTAATGATTGGATTTTGCGCAGCCAGTTTGCCAGCTGTCAAAGCGCTTAACAGAAAAATTGCAAGTGCTGATTTGTATTTCATGTCCACTATTTTTGTTTGAATGAATATTTTATTTCGCCCATTCTTTTCCCTCCGGCGTTCGCCTCCATTCAAAATAAGCATCCAGTGTTTTTAATGATGCTTCACCGGGAACAGGCCCTGTATATGGTGTTTTAGAAAAGTACATCACACTTGGGTGTGCGTTGGTAAATGCCGGCCATTCGGGCATTGCTTTACCATTAGGATGTCCATACCTGGCAAAGTTTGTCCAATAGGTACTCATGGCATCCGCTATTGCAATGTCTGTGCTTGTAATTTCCGGCTTCGTTGTATCGAGGTGCTGAAAAACATACGCAACTTCCTGTCCGTGCGAGGAGCCATATCCATATCGTTGTGAACCTGGCGGGTAATCGGGATGCTGATCAAAATAATAATAAAAAACTTTTGACTTTCCTGTTTTTGCCTGCAGGGTTGCCCAACTCCAGGTTTGCCAGCCAAACGCCGCATCCCGCATCAGGTCTCTTGCAGATTTAGGAACAGCATCATTTTGTACAGGATATGCTTTTATTAAATCATCTGCAAATTTTCCATACCGTTTCTGCACGCCTCCTATGTAGTCTGCCGGTGTTTTGGGTGGAGAAAAACTGGCGCCTTCATCAGAATTATATCCAACCAGTATTGGTACATCATTGTACTTTCCGGCTTCGTATAAATTATGCTGATCATCCGGAATCACATAACCGTCAGTAATCGGCCAACCGCTTCCCAAACCAAAACCTGACGGTACTTTATCTGCCGGCATTTTTCGCAGCTCGGCAATTGATGAAACACCCGCTTTCTTAACAAATGCCTGTCCGTCAGTTTCTGCCTGCTGTAAAGTTTTCATGTTTTCACCCGGAAAAGTAGTTGCACGTGTTGGGCCAAAAGAACCACCGCTTTCTGAAATAGCGCCTTCAAATAATCCTTTTGCCAAAGGAGATGCACATAACATGCTAACAGCAATGCCACCGGCAGACTCACCAAAGATGGTTACCTTACCAGGATCTCCACCCAATGCTGCTATATTTTGTTTTACCCATTTAAGTCCCGCAATCATATCCAGCAAACCATAATTGCCTGAAACCCTGTTAGGGCTTTCCGCACTCAACTCCGGATGTGCCAGGAAACCAAGCTGTCCAACCCTGTACGCAATACTTACCAGCACAACGCCTTTCTTTGCCAGGTTGGCACCGTTGTACATAGGGTCTGATGTATAACCAACAGCAAACCCACCGCCATAAATCCATACCAGTACCGGTAATTTTTCTTTGGGTGATTTAGCGGGCGACCAAACATTCAGGTACAAACAATCTTCACTTTTCCCTGACGGTGGATTGATGCCCTGCATAGCACCCGGCGCAAATTTATCTGCCATTCGTACGCCCTCCCACCCTGCAGCAGGCTGGGGTGCTTTCCACCTCAGTTCACCAACTGGCGGTGCGGCAAACGGAATTCCTTTATAAACAGTCAGGCCATCTTCAACAACTCCCTGCAATAACCCGCCTGCTGTTTTAACTGGTTTTGGTTGCTGCGCAAAGGCCGCGAAAGAAAATAGAATCAAGCCGGTGAAAAATATTTTTTTCATAAATCGCTTATTTTATAAATAAATTTATTGAGGCCATCTGTTACATTAAAATGTATTCTTTACGTTTTTGTTTTAATCCTGATTACAGTTGCTGAAACAGGCGGCACCATATAATCAAACTTTTTTGTGGCTGTAAAACCTGTACTTACCGGGCTAATATTTGCCGGTTGTTCAAAAGAGTTTGCTGCATCAGCATGGCCGCTCAATTCAATTTTTATGGCGGCGGGATTAATTTTTTTAAACGCTCCAAGATTAATTTTTACAGGCTTTGCTTCTTTACCGGCATTTACCAGTTTCAGTATAATATCCCCGGACTTGCTATCATACACACAAGAGCCTGCAAGCGCAGAGTCGCTATTGTTTTTGGTAATTACCTTATCAAAATAAAAATCACCCTGGCTGCCAATAAACATTTTCTGAACATGGTAATTCGGCGTGAGGTAGTAACTGCTGTTGTCAAAGAATATCATATCTGTAGTCCACTGTGTAAAATTCTTTTTCGCAAACAATGGTGCGTAAGAGGCCAGCGTTACCACATCGCCATTCCGCTCAAGCGCTGTCATATACAACGCTTCCGCAATAGCGTTTTGCAGTTTATTGCCCCAGGATGCATATTCACCAAGGTACACATGCGCCTTGTCCCTGTCATATTTATCATACCGGTATTGGTTTGCAACAAACCATTCCGGGTTTTTATAATAATGTTCATCTACTACGGGTACGCCCAGTTCATTCACCAATTGGGTGCCTTTTGTAAAATCTTCGCCATCCGGGAAGGGGCCAGCAGTACCAATAACTGTAATCTCCGGGTGTTTCGCTTTTACAGCAGCATAAATCATTTTAAACCTTTCTTCAAAACCCGGCGTAATTTTATCTTCGTTGCCAATACCAATGTATTGAAGGTTAAAGGAAGCGGCGTGTCCGGCAGCAGCACGTTTTGCGCCCCATGTAGTTGTTACCGGCCCGTTGGCCCATTCAACAAGATCAATTACTTCCTGTATGTATTCCTGCATCTCTTCCATTGGCAGTGCCATTTGCCCTGTGCCACCAATACGCCAGGTACCGCCTGAGTTCTGGCAACTAACCGCTGCAGGTAAAACCGGCAGGGGCTTTGCGCCTATGTCTTCGCAAAACTGGAAATACTCAAAATAACCCAGCCCTGCAGTTTGGTGATAGCCCCAGATATTTCGTTGTTCCGCCCTTTGCTCTATCGGGCCGATGGTATTTTTCCAGCGATACATATTGCCGAGGCCATCACCGTGCGCCAGGCAACCGCCGGGAAAGCGGATGAATTTTGGATGCATATCTGCCAGCAATTGCGCAAGATCCGTGCGCAGTCCATTGGGCCTGTTTCTAAATGTTTTCTCAGGAAAAAGTGAAATGGCATCCATTGCCAGTTTTCCTTCCGTAGTGGCCAGTATTACCAGCACGGCGCTGTCAGTACTTTCCGTGGGAGTAAGACTTGCGGTATATTTTTTCCAGTCAAAAGTGGAAGTTGAAAAAGATTTTTCTGCAAGCACTTTGCCTTTTCTGTTTTGTAAACTTACTGCCAGTGAAACCTGCGTTTTGCCAAGTTGTGCCGCCAGCATTGAAAAATTATAGTTGCCGCCGGCTTTTACAACCATCCCATCGTACCCAAAATTTTTAATTCCAACGCCACCGGCTTTTTTGTCGTAAATATGTTCAATATCCAGCACTATATAATGCGGGTTATTGGGATGTACCGGGTGGTTCGTTTCTACATTTATCTTACCATAAGAATATCCCGCAGTTGTATATTCCCAATAGGAAAGCGAGTGCCATTCCTTTTTTTCGGTTGGGCTGTATTCAAATGATCTGTTCTGCACCATCTCTGCGTAAAGGCCGCCATCGGCCGCATAGTTAATGTCTTCAAAAAACAACCCGAACAAATCGGGGCTTATTTTTTTACCGCCCGCAAGTTGCGCATTGCCGGCATTAATGAATATAACGCCAATTAAAACCGCAATAATTGTTTTGTTAGTTTGAAGCTTACACTTAACCATGATTAAAATTTAATTTTCCGGAAAGCAACAGCAACCCGAAGTTATATCTGCATTAATACATCATGACATGCTGTTCACTATTCATTTTTTAAGCAGCATTTAAAGCTGCTGCAATTGCTTTCAATCGCAGGATGATGATTTTTATTTCGACCCTGCAATTGTGTATCCCATTAACGCAAGCATTTTCTCAGCATACCTTTTTCCAAATTCCGCATACCCATCCGCGTTAAAATGCAAATTATCCGCAGCGTCGGTACAACCAGCCGATGAAATTACATACGAATTCCTGATAGTTTGTGGCAGTGTAGCAATGATTTTATTCATACCTGCGCAAATACCACCCTGGTCTGCGTTCACCGTTTCGCCGGCCAGCAAAGGCGTTTTCTTTGCTTTCAGGTGAAGGTCTTTCAGGAGGTTGTCATAAACAGTTTTCACTTTTTTTGTCCATAAAGAATCATTGGGATTAGATTCCCCCTGGTGTAGCAGTATGCCTTTTATAACGCCATCTTTCTGTGCCAACTTGGCCATCTCTACCAGTCTCGCATAGGGGTTACCGTCATACTCCTTTATCATTCCAATCATCCACTTAGGCGCAGTGTTCACATAAGATTCATAATTGTCTTTATCAAACAATTCTATTTTACAGCCACCGACTGATACATTTATAATACCAACCCTTATATTTTTGGGGAGATTGGCCACCATGGTTCTTCCAAAAAAATCAGTGAGGGTAAGCCCGGTACGGCAACGGCATAAAGGCGGTACTGCTGTATACCATTTTCCTTTTTCTCTTTTTAAATCAGGGCAATCTACTGCTTCCATTACCTGGAAACGGTTATCAACCCCAACCGTATCTTCCGGCCGTATTTTAGCATTGCCTTCCATATTGGATTGGCCAAAGCTGAGAAAAATATAAAAGTTTTTGTCCTGCGCATGCGCAGTTGCGCAGATTAAAAGCAAGCCTGCAAACAGTAATAGTTTATCAATCATGCTATATATTTTTCTATTTTATTAATACAAGAAACCGTCATCTATTTACCCGTTGCTATTTGCAACACACTTACAGAGTATGGTTCCAGTGTTCTTTTAAATTTAGAGCTGATGCCTTTTATTGTAGTGCTAACCGGTATAATTTTTTCCGGATCTGTAATCGTATTGGTGGCTTCTGGTGCAGAGCCGCTGATTACATGCAGCGTTGCTTCCGGCGAAATCTTAACAGCACCATTCAGGTTAATATTAATGGGTTGTTTTTTACCCGTTGTATTAACCAGTTTAAGATACAGGGTGCCTGTTTTATCATCCTTTGTAGCACTATAAAAAACGGTTGGTACCAGCGGTGCCACTTTTATACCTTCTGCGCTATCTCTCCGGCTGAGTGGCCGGGGCTGTACCGGTATATTGGCTGCCTCAACTGCAACAATTTTATTACCGAGGTAATTGCCAAACAATTTCTGTACATAATACGAAGGAGAACCGTAACTGTTTAATGCATTATAACCAATCAAATCAGAATCCCATTGCCAGGCTTTTGGTGCGGTTGACGTGGCCGTATTGACGTTTACAAAAAGTGGTGCATAGCAGGACATAATGATAAGATCAGAATTGCGTTCCATGCCTGTCATCCATGCCGCATCGCCCAGCGCTGCATTTAAATTGGTTGTTGGCGCACCTTCCCTGGTGGCCCACTCTCCTACAAAGATTTTAGATCCGTTGCGATCATATTTATCATATTGCGAAGCGTTTTGCCACATAGACCACGAATCGCGGTAGTAATGTTCATCAACAATTTCTGGTTTATTATCCCCGGTTACTTTAAGATTAGGATATTGCGCATCAGCTATTGTTGAAATAACATGCAATGATGGATATTTTTTTTCTATGGCCGCCCTGAATTGTTTGAACCTGCCATCATAACTGTTTGTTCTGTCAAACCAATCTTCATTACCCACTTCAATATAAGTAAGTTTGAATGGAGCGGGATGTCCATCGGCAGCACGTTTAGCGCCCCAATAAGTATTTACATCTCCTGTCACATATTCAATTTCATCCAACGCATCGTCTACATATGGTTGAAGCAACGGGCCTGCATCAATATGATCCCCGCTCAGTGAATATCCTGCATAAACGCCTAATAGTGGCTCTGCCCCTATATCTTCACACCATTGCAAAAACTCAAGCAGCCCCAATCCGTCGGAAGCCCTGTAGCCCCATGAGCCTTTGTGGCCGGGCCTTTGTTCTAAAGCACCCAATGTTGTTTTCCAGGGAAAGGCATCTGTAATCAATGGCCCTTCCAAATAATTACCCCCGGGAAACCGTAAAAATTTCGGTTTCATATCCGCCATCATTTTTATGAGTTCGGGCCTGAAGCCATTGGGTTTGTTATTGTAGGTTGGTGGAAATAATGAAACAAGATTAAAATAATACAAACCCACACGATCTGTTGTAATTACAAATCTTGCATCTGCTGTTGGCTTTACATCTGCTTTAGTAGTTAGTGTTAGTGAATACTTTTTCCAGAAAATACTTTTTTCAAGATGTATTGTCCCTGTTGCATACACCGTTTTACCATCATTGCTTTCAATAGAAACTGTTATTGGGCCAGCAGTATTATTTTCAATGACTGGCAATGGCGGTGTAGCAGGTTTTGGCTCCCACGGCCAGCGGTGAGGTTCTCTGCGATCAGTTCCTTTTAAATAGAAGGATGCCGTGTATGTGGTGGAAGGTTTTACAGGAATACCCCAGTAACCTTCATTGGCAATGCCTGCCCGTCCGTTCACCGTTTCTACTGTAAGTCTTAAACAGGTTGAAAGTGATCCGTTGATAGCATTTTCGCGTTCATCATGAGGAATATTTTCTTCTGTTGTTGCTATCAGTTTGATAGCCGCTTTTGAATTAGAATCTGTACGCACAAGGCTCCATGCTTCAGGGGTTGTTTTGTTGTCTTTAAAAATCCGGTTGCGTATTAATTCTGCATACAGGCCCCCGTCATAAGCATGATTGATTTCTTCCGTCATCAGGCCGTATAACATGGGGCTAACACCAGCACCAGGTTTTGCCAGGTCTAACGTTAAGGAAGGTGTTTGCGCAGTAGAAACAGTAACAGTAAAAATAGCCAATACCGGCAAAAGAAAGTCTTTTCTAAAATTTATTTTTCTCATCAGAGCCTTTTTTAATAATATAAATGCTGAATAAATAATAATCCTATTTAAATAATAACTGCGCAAAGTTGTATAGGTTATTCCTCCATACCGGCCAGCTATGGCCACCGGGGTATTCGCTATAGGTATGTTTAATTTTTAGTTCGTCCAGTTTGCCAATCATTATCTGGCCGTTCTTCCACGCAATATCTTCCTGGCCGCCCAATGAAAACCCTGCCAATGCACGGTTATCCGGCCCCGGTAGTACGCGGTAATTTTTCTCTACAAAGGGGATGATAACTTTTTTCATTTCGGCTTCAAAAGTTTTTAAAGATCTTTTAGTCAGCGAATCCAACGCCATCGGATTGTCGTTTCGGTTAGGACCGCCGCTCCATAATGTATGTTCGTTTAGCTGAACAATTGCTTTTTCTACGTTACCACATATCATTGCTCCCAGCCTTCCATTGCCAATGGGCATTGCATTTCCCCAGGTATTACCCACGGATGTTTGTACCAAAGTTTTAAAGTGGCCATATCCTGGGAAAAACACGGAAAATGTATAAAGAGTAATAAGATCCAATACAACTTTTTCATTCTACTAATTTAACCAAGTTTATTAATCGTTGTATTTTTCATTGTCGTTCACCAGAGATGTTACAACTAATTATGAATTAAAAAAGGAAGGGTTAAAACCCTTCCTATGCTTAACTACTCCTGCTTATGTGAACCGCAGTTGAGACGGGTCGACTTACCCTGAGGTTTTATATTCATCCAGGTGAAAAAATGTTGCCAACTTTTTTTTTCAATCTTACTGCACCGCATACTGTTCCTATTATTTAAAATAGTAAGAGCGTACTTGTCTTAAATCGTTTTGCTTAACATTCTTTCTGCCTTCAGAAATTGTGTTCCGTTTTCTGCTGAATTCATTATCCGGCTAATAACTCCCCTCACTCCATTGTCATTACAATAGCCTGATGGACTACTACAACAGGTTCCCGTTTTTAAGACATCTTTACTATACTTTACTTTCTATCTTATTGTGATCAATGAATGATTTGTTGTTCTCTTTTATCACTCCAAAAGTTGCTACACTACTCATGCGTATTTTCCGGGCATAACAGTGTACACTCAATATCCCGGGTTTTGCGGAAATGGAGGCCCTTGTGTTACACGGTCAATTTGTGCCTGTGGAATAGGCCGCAGCATGTAGGCATCTTTTATGTATGGTGCTGCCTCTGCATTCCATGCCAGTACCCTTGTAACCAATGAACGGGTGCGGACAAGGTCTAGCCATCTTTGCCACTCGCCAAAAAATTCGCGGCTGCGTTCATCCAGTATAAAATCGAGCGTCACATCTGAAGGCAGTATGGTCATGGCAGTCACGGCGGCCGCATTCTGCAAAGCGGTATTTGTCTTCCTGTACGCAGCTCTTTGTCTTACCACGTTAATCATGGCTGCGGCGTTGGGCAAATCATTCAATTTAAAATAGGCTTCTGCTGCGGTAAGGTATACATCTGAAAAACGATATAACACGCAGGGACGTGTAGACGGATCGTTGAAATTGGCGCCCCGGCTGGGATCCATGTATTTTTTAATGGCTGGAAAAATACCGTTGTTCCATAAACTTGGCGGCACTACAATGCCTTTAAATGGCCGGGTACCTATAAACTGAGGAGCACCTGCAACTTCAAAATCGGGTAACCATACGGCGGTATCCACACCTATAGTTGTTGTAAATGCGACGCCCCGTGTATTATTTGCAGCGGTAGCACTATTGGTAATAGACGTATTGGCAATATATACCTGGTAAAATGTATTCGCAAACCTGGAATCGTTGGTTCTATTGGTAAATGCCTGATCGAGGAAATAATTTTTACCAGCATTGGCGCCACTTTTCAATTTATCGCTATTAGGCCGCAGGCGCACATAAGGCCTGCCGTAATAAGAGTCCCTTATCATGCCTGATGTGCCGCTGTTAACCAACAAACCGCTGCCATTTACAAATGAGTTAACGCCGCTGTTATTGGGATAATTCCAATTGGTAAACCATGGCGAAAGGTTTTGGGCTGCGGCACCGCTGTTGCCGGCTCCAACCTGGTAATAACCATATTTGGGATCCAGCACGTGGTCGCTCACAAACATAGTTTCTTTTCCATAATCGTTAGCGGGAACAAAAGCATCACCATAGTCTTGCCATAAATCCAATCCATAAGCAGATTTATTGGCAATTATATTTGCGCAAATACTTGAGGCCTGCGTAAAGTCTGCAGGTGCATTGGTTAACCATCCCCTTGTGAGGTAAGCCTTGGCGAGCAGCAACTGTGCCATTGGTTTGGTAGCTGCCTTACCGAGAAAAGGTGCCGTAACAACGGCAGGAAGATCTGAAGCGGCATCCGTTAGATCCTGAATAATCTGCTTATAAACATCTGCAACCGGTTGCCGTGAATCTGATAAAGTGGGTGTAGTAATAAACGTAGTGTGCAGGGGAACATCGCCAAAAGTTTGCACCAGGTAAAAATACCAAAACCCCCTTAAAAACTTAGCCTGAGCCAGGTATTGCTTGCGGGTGGTAGAGTCGAGAGTGGCTGCGGCAGCATATTGCAACACACCGTTTATAGTGTTGATATCCTGAAATGCAATTCCCCATGCTGCCCCAAAATTACTTCCATTAAGGCCGTTGTACGAAGTGATGATGCTATTACCACTTACACCCATTAAAAATTCATCGGTGCCAGCCATCATCTCGTTGGTAAAGCCTTCGGTACCCCACTGGCTGCGTATATCATTGTATACACCAGAAATGCCACCCAATATACCTGCGGGTGTGCTAAAATAAGAAGGCACTACAACGGCCTGGGGGTTTTCCTGGAGAATTTTTTTACACCCAATAACAGGCAATGCAGCTATTGCTATGCATATAATATGTTTGATACTAAGTTTCATAATATACAATTGAAATAAGTTAAAATTTCAGGTTTAAACCAAAGGTAAACTGACGTACTGCAGGGTTATTCAGGTTCACAGTAATCTGGCGCCCCTGCGTTCCGGATTCACTGGCGCCGGTTGGTGCTACTGTACCGCTGCTGGTGCCATCGTTAGTCTGTGTGTAACCGTTACCTTCCGGATCCGGACCAAAGCCGGCTTTAACAAAAGGCGAGTATATAATGAACGGGTTAGTAGCATTGATATATACTCTTACAGAAGTGAGACCTGTTCGTTTTAATAATTTCTGTGGCAACTCAAACCCAAGATTAATGCTACGGCATTTTATAAAGGAGCCGTCCTGATAACCCAATGTAGAAGCATAATAGGCAACCGCATTGCTTGCATCAGGTGCGGGAAAATCATTGGTAGGATTGCTGCGTGTCCAGTAGTTTGTTTTTACCTGGTTCTGGCGGCCCTGGTTAAAAAATCCAAATCCGCCGCCGCCGGTAGAGTTACCGGTAATGTAGGGTACCACCAATTTCATACCCATTCTTGCAAAAACAACTACAGAAAGATCGAAGTTTTTAAAATAAAAGCGGTTAGTAATTCCCCCTTCCCAGCTAGGTTGAAAATTTCCCAATATCTGGCGATCTGAAGGAGTAATTTTTCCATTGCCATCCACATCCTGCACTCGTATCTGACCCGGGTACTGAACAGGAGATGTTTGTGCTGCAATCAGGCCTTTAACGGAATCTTCCGTTTGCCAGATACCGATTTTTTTGTAATCGTAAATAACCGACAGTGGCTGTCCTACAAACCAGCCGTTGCCCACATTGGATTTTTCTTGTGGTGTGCTGAGCTGAGTTATCTTTTCCCTGTTGAAAAAATATACAAGATCGGTACTCCAGTTAAAAGCTCCTTCTTTCTTATTCTGGATAATGTCAAGGCTCAGAGAAACCTCCAGGCCTTTTCCCTCTGTTTTACCAAGGTTGGCAAAAGTAGAGTTTGCACCGTTGCTTGGGGGTAGGTTTACTGAAAGAAGTATATCCTTTGTTTTTTGTTTATACCAATCTATACTACCGGTGATTCTGTTATTTAAGAAACCGAATTCAACGCCGATATCTGTTGTTGAAGTAGACTGCCATCCCAGGTTAAGCGCAGGAAGGTTAGTTACTGTGTAAGCCAGTTGCTGGCCAGCCGTACCGGTTCCAAAATTATAATAGCCAGCACTCAAAGCGCCCAGGGTTGAATAAGGACTTACGTTGCGGTTTCCGGCAACACCCCATCCCCCGCGCAATTTAAGATTGGAAATAAACGCCGCATTTTTCATAAATGATTCTTCAGTAACATTCCACCCCAGGCCAATTGCGGGGTAATTAAAATACTGATGACCTGGCGCCAGTGTTGATGAGCCATCCCTTCTTAGTGTTGCAGTTAAAAGATAGCGGTTATTATAGGCATAATTCAGGCGACCCATAAACGAGACCAATCCCTGTTCAGTAAACGTACCGCTGGCGGTGGGTGTGCCTGAGGCCAGTGCAAAATTAGATGAACCAATATAATCGGCTGGCACACCAGTTACGCTCATACTACTACCCTGCGAATGGTTTTTGACCACTTCAAAAAGTCCGGTAAAGCCTATCTTATGCTTTACTGCGATTGTTTTGTCGTAATAAAGCAGGTTCTGAAAATTATAATCCCAGTATTCCGTATTGCTCACATTGGCGCTGGAAGAAGATTGTACAGTTGCGCTGTTTACATAGGTAAGTGGCCCGGCGTAACCATTAAATGAATTTTGGCTGAAGTTAAGCCCGGCATTAAACCTGTAACGGAGACCATCAATAATTTTTACTTCAGCATAAAGGCTGTTGAAAGTTCTGAGGTTTCTGCTGCGGGCCAATATTGAACTCGACTTGCTAATTAAGGTGAGAGCACTAACCTGTGCAGCATCAATTGAACCAATACGGGGAAATAAGTTGACAGTTCCATCAGAATTATAGGGCGATGCCAATGGAGTAGTGCTTACCAATCCGCCCGGAACGCCGCCTCCGCCTGGTGTATTTTGCCAGGAGAGCGTATTTAAACTATTGACACCTATTTTAATGTGATCATTGATACGCTGATCGATGGTTAAGCGCAGGTTGAACCTGTCAAAACGTTGATTGGGTATAATACCCGTTTCCCTGAAGAACCCCGCACCTAATCCATATTGCGTACCTTCCGTACCACCCTGCAAAGCCAGCTGATGACTCTCTGTATACCCTTTTTGGTAGATCAAATCCTGCCAGTTGGTAGAGACACCTGCAGCCAGAGCAGCTGCTTCAGCGGTTGTAAGGGGGTAACCAGTGGTACCCGGAGCCGAGCGGTTATAAGTTGCGGCATCCTGTTTAAGTTGCGCATATTCTTTGCCGTTATAAACATTGTATTTTCCCATGATGGAAGTAATGCCATAATAACCATCGTAGCTCATTACCCGTTTACCAGTACGTCCACGCTTTGTTGTAATCAGGATAACACCTCCTGAACCACGTGAACCATAGATAGCCGTAGCGGAAGCATCCTTTAGTATTTCCATGCTGGCAATATCACCGGGGTTCAGATCCAAAGTACCACCGTACGGTATACCGTCTACCACATACAATGGCCCGTCGAGATTATCGCTTGCAGATATGCTGGTGGTAAGGGTGCGGTTTCCCCGTATACGAATTTGCGGAACAGCCCCCGGAACCGATCCATTGCTGACAACTGAAACACCTGCGGCACGGCCTTTCAACTGGTCTACCATATTAGAAGAAGGTACTTCTTTTAAAGTGGCCGCACTTATGGAAACAACGGCGCCCGTTACATCCTTTTTACGTTGCGTGCCATAACCAACTACTACCACCTGGTCGAGATTATTGGCAATATTTACCAGGGTTACATCTATAATAGTACGACTGTTAACTGCCACATCCATGGATGCGTACCCTACTGAAGAGAATATCAACACAGATTTACCAGGCACAGAAATCTCATACTGACCATCAACATTACTGGTAACCCCGTTTTTTGTTCCTTTAACAACTACAGAAACACCGGAAACAGGCTGACTTTTTTCGTTTATTATCCTTCCTTTTACATGAATTGTGTTTTGTGCAAACAATGAAAAACTTGCAAAAAAGACAGCTACTAATGACAACAGCAGAATCCGGGCCTTCCTCAAAACCCCGTTATTCATTTGGGATTTTGCCAGGGGAAATTGCTCAAGCAGAATTTTCATAAATCTTTTTTTAATGATTTTAGGTTGTTGGTTACTGTTTTTGTAATTGAAAAAGTGCCGGTACAACTGAATTCTCCCGAATGTTAGAATAGTTCTATCAGGGCACCGCAGTATTACTTTAAGGTCCGCAGGCATTAGCACAAAATAATGAGGATATGAAAATTGAAAATTTGTCCTGACGACAAAAGAATGCAGAATAGCTGTATTGACGTTCTGATCTAAAGTACACAGCGGAATGCTGGGTTGCAGATTTTAATACACATGGCATCATCGTAATAACATTTTCAAAGCAATTAGTCAAATCGTTTGATAAACCTGAAAACAAAAACATTAGCAACAATTTGTGTCTACACAAATGCAGATCACTGTTTACACAATGAAATATTCCATTTATGTATTTATAAATTTGTCTTTGTTGTTCAGTTGTTTATATAAAAGCCACTTTCAGTTAAAAAAGGCAGATAAAAGTACTGACCGCGTGATTTGCGCAATGGCTCATTTGTTGAAGAATAGGGAACAAATGTTTAATTGACACTTATAAACCGGAAATGGAGAACAAAACTCTTTACTTTCAACACTTTCTAGTTGAAAACCGATTTTTTTTAACTCAATGGACAGAAGGCAGGTAAGTAAACAATAAAAGAACCGGACTGTGCATAAAAAATTCATCCTGAGCTGCAGCGGGTTATTACTTGTCCAATACAAACTTTATATGCCATTTAAGACCCTTTTTTATACGGCATGGAACCAGAAAACGGTATCTTTAAGCTGATAAAACTGATTGCCTGACAGATGAATTATCAAAAAATTTTCCTGCTAAATGTGTACATGTTGCTGCTGCAGTTGTTTTTATCTGCCCAACAAAAGGAAATTAATTTTACTTCTCTTTCAACTGAAGACGGACTTTCATCCAATACTGTAAATACAATATTAAAAGACAAGTATGGAATGATTTGGTTTGGAACCGAAGATGGGCTTGACAGATTTGATGGTACACGGTTCACGATATACAGGCACAAGCCTGATGATCCTTCAAGCCTTAAAGCAAACGAAATCTTATCCTTACATGAAGACCACAACGGCAATTTATGGGTAGGAACCAGCGGAGGTTCGCTTAGTTTATACGACCGTACATCAGATTCATTTATCAATTTCCAGGCCAATAGAACACCAAACTCAATACACAATAATGTTATCAGAAGTATTTGCAGCGATCATACAGGCAAAATCTGGGTAGGACATTTTGATGGAGTGAATATTCTTGATCCGCAGTCTGGTAAAATTACAGAGTTGCCAATTGTGACCGGTCAATCTGCTCCTTCGCTTAATAAAACTAGCATTTGCCTTTTTGAAGACAGTTTTCAAAATATGTGGATTGGAACTACTAAAGGATTATACTGCTATAATTTTGCCGGCCAATCTCTTGCCCATTATATTCATGCGAGTGAAGATTCAACTAGTATAAGCGGTGATAATATAAACGCAATTACCCAGGATAAATCGGGTAATCTCTGGATAGGAACTGGCAATGGATTGAGTATGCTAAGTCCCGGCAGCAAGCAGTTTATTAATTTCAGGCACAATGAAAATAATTCGCAAACATTAAGCAGCAACGTTATTAACTCAATTGCAGTTGACGGAGATAAATTATGGATAGGAACATTTGAAGGGTTAAATATTATTGATAACAGCACCCATAAAATTTCAAAATTCATACCCGACCAAAGGAATATTCATAGTTTATCTGCATGGTCTGTAAAATGTATTTACATCGACAAACAGGGAATTTACTGGTTGGGTACTATTAAAGGCGGTGTAGACAAATACGACAAAAATCTAAATTTATTCAATTACGTCCGTAGTAATGTTTTTGATGAAAAAGGTCTTAACGCCCCAATCGTTGCCGCCTTTGCAGAAAATGAAGATGGAAAAGTATTTGTAGGAAGTGATGGCAAGGGGCTAAGTCTTTTTGATCCCAATACCCGGTTATTTCAGCACATCGCAATCCGGTCATCACGCATTAAAGGAAGTGAGCGCCTGTCTGCGATTGCGTTGCAAATGAGCAGCCAAAAGAAACTTTTAGTGGGTACACCAAGTGATGGATTGTTTGTATTAGACCCCGCTTCGGGTAAATACAAACAATTTATGCAAGGGCCGCTGATCAGTGATTTGAATTCGAATGAAATATATTGCGTGACAGAACTTCGCAATGGTAATATTATGGTGGGCACCAATGGCGAAGGCATTAACGTTCTTAACAAAGAGTATAAAGTTATTGCAAGGTACACGCCGCATCCAAAGCTGGCAAATGATACACTGCTTCCTTTTAATGGTTATATACGTGACATTAAAGAAGACAAAGATGGCAATATATGGATAGCCACGCACGGTGGTGGCCTGGGCGTTTTACAGTCATCATCCGGCGCATTTGCGAACTTCAATACCCGAAACAGTAAATTGCCCAATGATAAAATAACCTGTCTTTTGCAGGATAGCCACGGATTTATATGGGCAGGCACTTTTGGTGGCGGTATTGTTCGTATTGACAGAAGCACCAATCAATTCAAATTGTTCTCAGAGAAAGAAGGCCTGCAAAACAGCAATATTTATAAGATAGTAGAAGATCAATCCGCATTGATCTGGTTGAGTACCAATAAAGGCATCAGCAGCATAGATGTAAACACAAATAAGATCAACAATTTTAATTATCACAATGGCCTTCAGCACAACAATTTTGTACGTGGAGCTGGTATCCGTTTGTCAAATGGCGAATTGTTATTCGGTGGCCTTGATGGTTTTAATTATTTCCTTCCTGCCAATCTAATAAAAAACAATAACATCCCTCCGGTATTGCTTACAGGTTTGCGTATATCCAATCAAAACATAAATGCATCAAAAGCAGGACCGATAACAGAACACATTTCAGTAGCCAAAGAGATCAACCTTGATTATAAACAAAACTTTGCATTGGATTTTGTAGGACTAAGTTATACATCGCCCGAACAAAACAGATATGCCTATAAACTGGAAGGGTATGATAAGGATTGGAATTATGTGGGAAATATAACCTCCGCAGCATACATGAACCTTGATCCAGGTAACTATGTTTTCAGAGTTAGGGCAGCCAATAATGATGGTGTATGGAACAATGAAGGAGCATCTGTTAAAGTTCATGTGCATCCTCCAATATGGAGGACTACCTATGCTTACATTACTTATGTGCTTCTATTGATTGGTATATTAGCTTATATACGCCATCAAGGTATCAGGAAAATACACAGAAAATTTGCTTTGGAACAGAAAAGAAATTACGAAGAACAAGAAAAAAGGGAAGCGGAGAGAATACATGAACTGGACAGTCAAAAGATTAAATTCTTAACCAATTTAAGCCACGAATTCCGCACGCCAATATCTCTAATACTTGGCCCGGTAGACAGCCTGATTGAAAAAGAAAATAATATACAGTCTTTCCGTCAACTGGATATGATAAAACGAAATGGACGGAGATTGCTAAACCTCGTGAATCAATTGCTTGATTTTCGCAAAATGGAAGAACATGAATTAAAATTGCAAATTTCTGAAGGCGAACTGGTAAGTTTTGTAAAGGAAGTGGGAGATTCCTTTAAAGACCTGGCGGAAAGAAAAAAAATGGATTTCGTTTACACGAGCCAAATAGATAAATTAAATGCATTTTTTGACCATGATAAATTAGAAAGGGTTTTGTTCAATGTTCTTTCCAATGCATTTAAATTCACAAAACCAGGTGGTAAAATAAAACTTGAGATAAAAAAAGCAGCAAACACTACGGACGAATCAAAAACATGGGTGGCTATAAGAATAAGTGATACTGGCATTGGTATACCTTCAGATAAAAAAGAAAAAATATTTACACTCTTTTACCAAAATGATACAGACGCTTCTATTCTTAACCAGGGAAGTGGTATCGGCCTTACCATAACAAAAGAATTTGTAAAAATGCAGGGAGGCACTATCGATATAGAAAGTGATCCTGGCATCGGCACTGCTTTCAACATACTGCTGCCTTTTACAGTATGCCCTTCTTCAGCAGAAAAAAATATTATTACACCGCAAATTGAATCTGCTGAATCAGTAAAAAATGATTATCAAATACCAGGAGAAAATGTAGACGGCGATGTATTGACAGACCAGGCAGAGATTCCTTCTATTTTACTGGTAGAAGACAATGACGATTTCAGGTATTATCTAAAAGACAAATTAAAAACAAAGCATAAAGTATTGGAGGCTGGAAATGGAATAGAGGGCTGGAAAAAAGCACTGGCATATCATCCCCAACTTATCGTAAGTGATATAAGTATGCCGGAAATGAATGGCATAGATCTTTGCCGTAAAATAAAAGCCGACAAACGAACCAGTCATATTCCAGTGATATTATTAACCGCCCTTATTGGTGAAGAAGCAGCGTTGCAGGGTTTGAGAACAGGGGCTAATGATTATATTACCAAACCTTTTCATGTAGAGATGTTGAATGAAAAAATTAAAAACTTACTTGTTTTAAATAATACTTTAAAAAACACTTATACAAAACAATTCAAACCGGTAGCCCCCGTAGTCAATATTCAATCCGCAGATGAGGAATTGTTACATTCAATCATGACATACCTTGAGGAAAACCTTTCAAACCCCCAATTGTCGGTTAAAGAATTAAGCAAACATGCAGGCATGAGCCGCAGTTCCTTGTATGCTAAGTTGCTTGAGTTGACAGGTCAGACACCAGTAGAATATATCCGCTCTGTAAAATTAGACAAGGCTGCAGTTTTACTACAGAAAAGTGATATGAATGTTGCACAGATTGCTTATTCAGTAGGATTTTCAACACCGAACTATTTTGCCAAATCATTCAAAGCAAAATTTAGCCTGCTGCCTTCTGAATATATTTCAAAAATGAGAGCTGAAAATAAAAAGAATGATACTGTTTAAGGTCATCCGCATTGTAGTGTTGTATTTCACAACAATGCTATGAGAGGCTTATCCATTCCAGCCCTGCCAAACTATATTAAATGAACGAATTTTGCCTGACAATGAAAAGCTAATTAGTAAACGGTCAAGCCCTGACTCTACTGAGAGACAAACCCTTAATCATGACGCCATGGACGGAATCGAACCGCCGTACAAGGTTTTGCAGACCTATGCCTCTCCTCTCGGCCACATGGCTGTTTGGTTGAAGAAATAAAATTATTTCTTCAACGCTTATATAAATCTGGGTTATTACAAATAAACAAACCACCGGTATTACCAGTATCATCCGTATTCTTATACTTCTTTTCTAAAATGCTCTGTCCTATACTGCCTGGATTATTCCCTTTTCCCAATGGCCAGTTACCTTTTGTATCCTGCACATCTATACCACTTATTATAGCAGCATACAATCCAAAATCAGTACAATTATTTTTATTAAGGTGATATTTTTTATTGTCGAATTTATTTAGCAGCCTTAAAGTTTTAAGCAACCGCCTGTATGAAATAAACTTTCCTATTACTTCATCCCAATTATGAAACGCATCGTTCTTTATAACAGAATAAGATACAGGTTGCAAAGGAGTGGCAGAAAACAGATCATCTTTTGCCGGATAAAACCCAAAAGATCTTGAAACGAAACTTTTATCAGTGTTGTATTTAATCAGCGTAATAAAAGTGTGGCCTACATTATTTAAACCCGCAAATGCACGCCTCCTTCCTGGCACAGGTTGTTTAATATGCAATATCAACGCACATGCAAGTGCTGTTTTACCATCACTAAATGCTTCTTGTATTTCTATAGCTTTTACAGGAAACGAATTTTTCCTCCATTTAATTTGTCCTTTATTAATAACCGAGCCAGCTATTGTATCCAGGCTTTGTAGAAGTGCAGGTTCGTCATTCAACCAGTTGCTGCCCCCTTCATCTGCATCCACACCATATTGATAATAACATTGCATAGCGAAAGGGTACATGCCCATGTTTGCAGACACGGTAGCAACAGTAGAATAAAACCTTTGTCGCAATATTGTATTACGCAATATCTTTTTTAGTTTCATTGATTTTAGCAACTGAAGTAGCGAAACATTATTATCTGCATTGCCTATAAAAAGTGTTTCATTATTTGTTAGCTCGCCTGGTATATTGTCATCAAATGGTTCTCTCTCATTTAGTGGTAAAAATAATAAGAGAGGAGCATCTGCTTCAGCAGTTAAAAAATTAAAGCTTACTGGTTGCAAAGAATCAATAGAAGTTCTATTAATCGGCCAGGCTGATGCTTTTACTGCTATGCACAGAAATACAACAATCATCACAAGCCATTTAATTTTCAATACCTGCTGTAGCATCCTACTCTTTTTAGTGATAAAATATTATTTTATTTATCGCTGGCACAATACACACCATTTCTTTTTAATACAATGTTGTATTCTCGTATGCTTGTTAATTTTACTTCCTGCTTTTCATATCCCTGCAATGTTATTACCAGCACTTTATCTTCATTGGAGACTTCAAGTGTAAAAGTGCCATCGGCCTGCGAACCTGTAATATTTTTTCCTTTCTTCACAGCAATACTTACTCCTTCAAGCGGAAGCGATTCTTCAAATGAAGTAATCTTGCCGTTAATTACAGTTTTTTTGTTTTGTGCAAAGGAAGTTTCACTCACTAAAACAATTATTAATAAAAAACTTACAAATACCAGGAACGATTTCATAAAAAATTAATTTATTGATGAACACAACTTATAGTTATACTTTAACTCAACTTTTACCTGCGCAACAGCTGGCACAGTACTTAATTAACCAAACCACCGGTTAACCAGATAACCGCACCAGTCTGTTGAACAGGTAAAAAAACATTTTTAATAACGAAAGAATACACATCCTTTTAAAGGATGGGAACAAGAAATAGTGTTGCTTTCAACAACGACAACAGGTACAGGGGAAATTACCAGCAGTATTTATACTAAGCAAAACCACCTTAACTGATGCACCTTGCATCATCTTTTGTGCAGATATCATTTTAATTATTTAAAAATTAAAAAATGAAGGCTGTTGCTGGTGGTTAACAGTTGCCTTTAATGATAGCAGATTATTTTTATTAGTCTACTAAATCAGTAGACAAATATAAAAACATATTTTATCAAGTACCAAATTTATTTTTAAAAATTTCTCTGTGGAATTTTGCTGCCGCTTAAAAGAAGGGAGATTGGTTTACTCTTTTCCACTTATACGTTTCAGAAATTGTGGCTATTACTTGTTCAAGCTCTATCTTTTTATTGCAAACACTTTCATTAAATCATTATTAATGGCAACAAGTACAATCTTTTCGCCATTGCCTAGTTGAAGTATCTTCATGTCCTTTACGTCGCCATTAACAATAAACCCGGTTTTAGCAGGCACAACGGCTTCAAACATTTTATCTTTAGTTCCTTTTAGAAAACAACCATAAGAAGCATCGTACCTACCTGTCATAACATCGGCCTGGTACTCATTGCCGGCAAGTAAAAAATCTTTGCGTCCATCGTTGTCAAAGTCGTAACAGATAATAGCATTTACCGGCGCAAATTGTGCTTCAATAGGTAATGCATGTTTTACAAATTTTCCGTTGCCTGTATTTTCAAACCAGCATGTTCGTGTTTCATTGCAAGAGAAATGCAACACACTGTCTTTGGGCTTTCCCTTAAAAATATCTTCATACACTGCATGTGCATAATCCTGGTGAAGTAGAAATTTTTTCTTAATAGACGGAACCTGCTCTGCAAGCTGGTTGCGACCTAAAGCGGGAAATAGCTTCCTGGTTCCATCATTGTCTTTTATGTAATAAAAAAATACAGGATCAATTATACCATTGCCATCAATATCAGCTGCAAATAATTGCATAGGCTGTGCTGTACTAACTTTATACAAACAATTTAAACCGAGGTTACCTGCTGCAAAATCAATATCTCCATCACCATCAATATCAGTAGCAATTAAACTCCGCCACATACCATTGGTTTCAACTAAACCTATTGTATTTGTTGCTTCATTTAATACTCCATGGTTGTTTTTAAAAAAACGCAAAGGCATCCACTCCCCTGCAATTACTAAATCTATTTGTTTATCATTATCAAAATCAGTCCATACTGCAGCAGTAACCATTCCGGGTGTTTGCAATGCAGGGCAAACCTTTTCAGTAACATCAGTAAAAATTCCCTTATTGTTTTGCAGCAAAAAACTTTTTGGTGATTGCGGATAATTTTTGGATACCCTTCCGCCTATAAACAGATCCATATCACCATCGCCATCAAAATCAGCGGCAGTTACGCAACCTGCAATAGTGTTTACATTTGCCGGTATAGCAGTAGGCTGAAGTGTGAAATTCCCTTTACCATCATTTACATAAAACCGCGGATGATAAAAAGGTGAATTAAATTCATATTTTGTATCCCCGCCTGTAATTAATAAATCACTGTCGCCATCGTTGTCTGCATCAAAGAATACGCAAGCTTCATCTTCTTCCATTTTAATACTGTCTGTAAGATTTTTCTTCAAAAAGGATTGATTAAGCTGCTGTGTAAAAATGCTGCCTGAAAAATTAAAGCCATTGCCAATGAAAAAATCAGTTTTATTATCGTTATTAATATCGCCGGTGGCTATAAATGGACCAAGCTGAGAATATTTTTGCGGGAGCAGGCGCTGAAAAGCAAAATCGTTATAGCTGTTATCGTAGTGCGTAAAGTTTATACCAGCACTATTAGTAATATCTGCAAACAAACTTGGTAAAACAGGTGCAGGCAATGATTTGGTTTCATCAGCATTGCGCCATGAAACGACAAGTGTAGTATCTGCTGCAATATTTTTCATTACCTGCTTTTTATCATCGGGCCATTCAATCACTAATGAATCGGCGCCTGCACTAATTCCCAAGCCAAAAATTAATTTACGATCAACAGATGAAAAATAGCCCCGCACCGGGTTTTCGTCCTGCATTTGTATTTTGCCTTTATTATACAAGATCAGTTTTGCACCAAAACCATTTGGGTTTAAACTATCACCTTTTAAATCAATGCCGATGTAATGGTTTTTTGTATCGATTCCTTTCCGGATACTGTTATTAAGAAATACAAAAGCTTCTTTATTAATGTTGTTCACCACAAGATCTAGATCGCCGTCGTTATCCAAATCAGCATAAGCAGCACCGTTAGACATGGATGGTTCGTTTACGCCAGAACTGTCTGATGCATCTGTAAAACTATAATCGTGATTATTGATGTACAAATAATTGCCGAGGTTTACATGCCTGCGTGATGCAAGTTTTTCCCTGATAGCTTTTTGCTGCTCTTCTTTGCTTTTGCCGCTTTGAAATACCTGGTTACTGTATTCCAGGAAATCAGCGTTTATAAAATCTCTTCCAATGCCATTGGTAATATGAATATCTTTCCAGCCATCATTATTATAATCTGCTGCCAATACACTCCAGCTCCAGTCTGTTGCGGCAATGCCTGCAAGCTGCCCAATTTCACTAAAGAAAGGAATAGCAGTATCCTTTGATGGATAACAACCATTATTCAACTGCAGCATATTGCGCATAAACTCCGGCTCATAGCCCATAGAGCGTTCGGTAGTATAACGGTCGTAATTCATAAAAGAAAAAGAAGTTTTCTTTCGTTCATTATTTTCAGGAAGCATATCAAGCGTAAGAATATCAGGAAGGCCGTCATTGTTTATGTCTGCAGCATCTGCCCCCATACTGCTATAGCTTTGGTGCCCCAGCGATCTGCTGATGCAATTGGTAAATGTTCCGTTTTTATTGTTAAGCCAAAGTTCATCATTAGAGATAAAATCATTGGCTACATAAATATCCGGCCAGCCATCGTTATTAAAATCACTAACGGAAACGCCCAAGCCAAGACCATCTTCTTTTATACCAGCCTGCAGAGTTACATCTGTAAATACCGGGTGATTATATTTTGTTGTTAGCCCATCGTTCCTGTATAATTTATCATTTGCGTAGGAATGACCGCTTCTGTCCCTGGGAAAAATATTATTTGCATTGGGCCCGTTCAGCAAATAATTGGTAAGGTACATATCAAGATCCCCATCTTTATCATAGTCAAGAAAAACGGCTTGCGTAGAATAACCAAGATCTGCCAATCCATATTCTTCTGCTTCCTCTTTAAACGTAAGGTTATGCTGGTTAATAAACAATAGGTTTTTTGCACGGGTTAAAAGATTTTTACCAAACACACAAACATAAATATCATCGTACCCATCGTTATTAATATCAACAATGCTTACACCGGTAGTCCATGTATTTGTATTTAAGCCTGCTTTGTCTGTAATGTCTTCAAACTTATTGTTGCCTTTATTAATATACATGCGGCAGCTAACCTGGTTGCCGGTAAAAAAAATATCTTTCAGTCCATCATTATTAAAGTCACCAATACCCACTCCTCCGCCCATATAACCAAACTCACTTATGAAAGAACTGGATGAATCATCTTCATGAATATCATTGCTGAAATGAATACCCGATTCATCAGCACTAAGCTGTGTAAACAAACCTTTTTTATTTTGATGGGTACAAGAGCCCAGCAATTGCGTTGCTGCAACAGCAAAAATGATAAACAAATAAAAAAAGCCTGTTTTCATATTAGCGATTAAATACGCTTTATAACAATCCGGGAATAAAATCTTATACAGCAAAATAAAAAAATAGAGGCTATTTGCGTAGCCTCTATTCTATAAAAATAAAACGATTTATTTTATTAGCGGATTAGTGGAAGTTTCACTAGCCGGAATAGGAAATAATGCAACCTGGTTAGGCACTGGATCTGCAATGATAGAAGGAAAATATCCTTTCTTTCTCCAGCGCAAAATATCGAAGCTGCTTAACTCTTCTGCACCAAGTTCAACAGTTCTTTCGTGCATAACTGCTTTTAATGCATCATTTTTAGTTGCTGGTGTAACAGCAGGCATGTTAACACCTGGCCTGGCCCTTACTTCATTTATATAAGCAGCAGCCTGTGCAACAGTACCTGTTTCTGCTTCACATTCAGCAAGCATAAGCAATACATCTGCATAACGGATTAAACGTGTGTTTATACCACTGGTATGAAAACCAGAGTTAAGCCACTCGTATATATTATACTTGCGGAAGAATCTTTTCTTTGTAACACCACCCTTAACAGATGTAGCAATGTTCATATCAGCAGCTACAAGTGTTTTGGGGCTTGAAGTTGAAGTAAGAATTTGATCGCCTTCTTCATAAACAGAAAGTTTATAACGGGGATCATTTGTTTCAAACTCATTTAAATAACGGTTAGATGGAATTACGTTACCCCATGTAATGCCATATTCCTGGCAACGTACTGATGCTAGTGGACTGGTAGAACCTTCCCCATTATAACCCCAGTTAAAACCATTGTCTTTTCTGTCTACAAATACTACTTCAAAAATTGATTCAGAATTAAATTCATGGCCTGTTGTAAGAACAGTTCCATTACCATCTTCTGCTAAGATATCGCCATCAAAATTCCATGAATAATTAGAAACGAGACTATACTTTCCATAAACCTGCAACAGGGCAGCTTTGGCTGCAGCATAATCACCTTTTTGCATCTGTACCCTTCCCAACATTGCATTGGCTGCACCTTTTGTAGCACGTCCATTATCGCCGGCACCATAAGTATCAGGCAGTTTTGCAACAGCGTCTGTTAAATCAGCAATGATGAGTGTGTACACATCTGCTACAGGAGATTTTCCTTTAAAGCCTGTTGCGGAATTAACGGGTTCGGTATAAATAGGAACATCGCCCCACTCTACTGCTAATTCATAATAAGCCCAGGCCCGTAAAAATTTTGTTTCGCCAATGAGCCTGTCCCTCAATGCAACATTATCTGTAACGCCAGGGGCTTTGTTAAGTACAAGATTAGCCCTGTTGATCATTTCATAAGCACCCTGCCATACGCTTGACATTACCGAATTTGATGGTGCTGGTGAAGGTTGAGAAAGCAATTCATTTCTTGGCGCTTCCAATTGTGCACCGCCAGAAGCGCATTCACCGCCTCTCATATCATGGGTAAAAAACCATTCGCGGGCAACAAGGGCACCACCTCTTAAAATAGAATAAATACTGTTTACCCCATTCTGTAATTCAGAAGATGTTTTAAAATAACTGGCAACAGTTGGATTGTTCTTATCCAATACATCCAGTTTTTTGTTGCAGGACAGTATACTGATAAAGACCAGTGCTACTGTAAGTGTGAGTTTAAAAATATGTTGTTTCATAATATTTTTTATTGACTGGTTAATTAAAATGTTGCTTGTATTCCGGCCTGGAATGCTTTAGGCTGTGGATATACCGCAAAGTCAATACCGCTTGTTAAGTTTGAGTTTGGTGTTCTGTTGCCCACTTCAGGATCGTATCCTTTATATTTTGTAATGGTCCACAAATTCTGGGCTGATATATAAATCCTGAAACTCTTTACTGTATTCTTTGTCATTTTCTGTAAAGAAGTTCCTGGGATTGTATAACCTAACATAATATTTTTCATACGCAGGAAAGAACCATCTTCAATAAAGCGGTTAGACGTACGTGCATTACCGTTAGGATCAGACAATATTGCCCTTGGAACGTTTGTGTTGGTATGCGTAGGTGTCCATGCATCCAAAACTTGTGTACCTGCATTAAAGAAGCGTATCATTCCTTCTGTAATTACACGGGTGGCATTATAAATTTTATTGCCCTGCACACCCTGGAAGAAAACACCAAAATCAAAGTTCTTGTAATTGGCGCCAAGGTTAAACGCATAGGTAAATTTGGGAATAAAGCTTCCTAAAAATACACGGTCGCTGTTATCAATCTTTCCATCTTTATTCTGATCTACAAACTTCAAATCACCAGCAGATGTAGCAGCAACCTGCGTTGCATGGCCTGCTACTTCTGCAGCACTCTGGAAGATACCTTCTGTCTGCCATCCAAAGAAACCTTGTACAGGGTGACCAACAGCAGTATTTGTAATATTATAACCGCCATAGTCTGCATCAAGACCTGCTTCTATATTAGTAACACCATCTGCAAGGCGGGTTACATTGTTAGTAATAATGCTGAAGAGTGCACTGGCATTCCATTTAAAATCTCCTGCCCTTCCATTATAACCCAGTTGAGCTTCAAAACCGTTGTTTGTCATTGAAGCAACGTTTTGTGGCACTGTCGTATTAATATAGCCAAAAGAAGGAGGAAGAGGAACACTCAAAATAAGGTTATCAGTTTTTCTCTGGTAATATTCAACTGATAAAGTGAACTTATTTTTCAGCAAACCTAAATCCATACCAATATTAAACTGCTTTGTTTTTTCCCAGTTCAAATCCTGGTTACCCAAACCTGGTATAGAAGATGATGCACCAGCAGTAGGAGCATTATTAAATGGATAATAAGCGCTATTGGCAGCTACGCTAACCAACCATGGTGTGTTGCCAAGTACTGTACCATTAAGACCTGTTAAGCCATAACCGGCTCTCAGTTTTAATTCTGATATAGCCGGCATATGGCCCATAAATGCTTCCTGGTCTATTCTCCAACCTATAGAAGCAGAAGGGAAAGTAGCCCATTTTTTTCCTGGCGCCCAAACAGAAAGACCATCGCGGCGTACAGCAGCACTAAGCAGGTACCGGCCTTTATAATCGTAGCTCAAACGGCCTACATAAGAAAGCAATGTATTTTCTCCCAATAGTGTTTGCGCAGAAATGTTGCTGGCGTTGTTCAGTGTCTTTAAATCATTAGAAGCCTGGTTACCGCTTGCATTTTCCTGTCTTGTACTCTGGCTTTGTTGTTCATAAACTGCAATGGCGTTTACGTGGTGGTCGCCAAAAGTTCTGTCAAAAGACAATTGTTCAGTATATAATAACACAGTAGAAACGTTCCTGTTATTTGTAACGGTAGCAAGTGTAGCACTTGAGCCGGCAATTGCACCATTATCATTAAAGATTGGAGAGAAGCGATAATCCAGCGCATTGGCGTAGTCTACACCAAAAGTAGACCTGAATTTAAGCCATTTTGTAAAATTAACTTCGAGGAAGGCAGTACCTAAAATTTTTGCTGTAGTTCTTTTGCCCGGATTTTTCAATACTGCATCTTCTACAGGATTGGTAGGGTCGCCGCCATCAAGTGTAGAGTTAACCCCTCGGAAACCTCCATTAGATGTAGGATCATATACCGGCATATGTGGCATCATCCTGATTACATTTACCAGGTTGCTGCGTGAACCAGTTTCGTTATTATCATAATCCTGATCGCCATAAGCAGCATACAGGTTTTCTCCAAAAGTGAAAACTTTGCTGATGTTATGTTCTGAATTGATGCGGAAATTATAACGTCTGAATGCTACAGTTGGTGTAACACCTTTCTGATCAAAAAAACCAGCAGAAGCATAATAGCGGGAAACATCGTTTCCACCACTCAAACCAACGCTGTGGCCCATCATAGATCCTTTTTTGAAATAAGCATCCTGCCAGTTGGTATTGGTTTGGCCATAGGTTTGTGTAGCGCCAGTATAAATAGGTTGATCAACATAAGGGGCCAAAAGACGTGGCACCTGAGAACCCCTATAGGCAATTGCGTATTGCTTAAACTGTTCTGTATTTAAGAGATCCAGTCTCTTTGTTATATTCTGTGTACCAAAGTAAGAGTCTAGGCTTACATGCATTTTACCATCTCTTTTTCCTTTTTTGGTAGTAATCATAATAACGCCATTGGTTGCCCTTGAACCATAGATAGCAGCTGCAGAAGCATCTTTCAATACGTCAACACTTTCTATATCCCTGGTATCAATTGCTGAGAGATTACCAGTAGGAAACCCGTCAACAATGTACAATGGATTAGAGGCATAAGTGATAGAGCTAATACCCCTGATGCGTACAATTGGATCTGTACCCGGGCTACCATTACTGGTAACCTGAACGCCCGGCACACGCCCCTGCAAGGCCTGAGATATACTTATTACTGGTATTTCGTTTAAAGTTTTACCGTTAACACTTGAGACAGCACCGGTAACCAATGCTCTTTTTTGTGTACCATAACCTACCACAACCACCTGTGTAAGTTCACTGTTGAGAGACACCAGTGAAATAGCAAGTGATGATTGGTTGTTTACTTTTACTTCTCTTGTTGTAAAGCCAACAGAAGAAATAACCAGCGTTCCATTTGAAGGTGCGCTAATTTCAAATGTCCCATCGTCTGCAGTAGAAGCACCTTTTGTAGTTTGCTTAACTGTTACGGATGCTTTTGGAACTGGATCTCCTGTTTCATTTGTCACCCTACCTTTCACAAGAATATTCTGTGCAAAAGTTAGAACGGGTGCAAAGAGCAGAAGAAAAAATGCAGTTGCAGCAAGTGAGCGAGATTTTTTTTTCTGAGGCTGAGGATACCTCCGATTTTTTTCCTGGTTACCTGGAATTTTCATAATAGCAGTTTTAATTTTTAACGAAAAAACAAAGCGGTTTATAGCCCGTTAAGGCTTTGTTTACAAAGGGACTGAGAATTATCTTAAAGGCAAATGCCTGTACGTTGTTAAGAATAATGATTTACAACCAAAAGCGGTTTCAGAAAATTTTTACCACACATTTTATGAGAGAAAGAAGATTGCCGCAACGGCCAAAAGAATAAAAAAAGCTTTCCGGGAATTGTATCCACTGGAAAACTAATGAAACAGAAGAAAGGCTTTCTTTTCATACTTATATAGCGTTCAATCGTAAATCTTAACCGAATATAAAAAGAAAAACAATTACTGCAACCGATTGCATATTTTTTTTCAATAAAATTTTTCTGTTATGATACTTTTTTGTCCAAAATGGACAATTATCAACTATAGTGTGCCAATTTTACCCTATCTAATGGTATTATTTATATTATTATCTATGCAACCGATGAGTTCAAAAAAACCCTAAAAAGACCTATTGCCAGTTTTCTACATGCAAAACAGGCATAATAAACCATAATAAACATGAAAATGAAAAGCTGAAAGGAGAAATGTTTTGCCGTAAGATGTAAGCTGAAATGTTTTACACGTCAGCGGCCTGCTTTAAGCGAAGACTCACGTACAATTAAAGCCGATTTTATAACAATCGTTTGTGTGATATTTATATTTACAACGCCCTGCAAATGGTTAATTAAATTTCTTGCCACTATCTCACCCATTTCAACACCAGGGTAATCAATGGTTGTTAGTTTTGGGGTAACAATTTTACTTACCACATCATTATTAAAACCTACCACAGCTATATCTTCTGGTATACGCAAACCATTATCTTTAAAAACCTGCATCATAATAGCGGCGCAAAAATCATTTGTAATAAAAATACCATCGGGGCGTATTTTCATTTTTACAATCTTAAGCGCTGCTTTTACAGAATCTTCTTCGCTAAGGTCATTTACAAAAAGCATGGACTTATCAAACTCAAGGTTGTAATCTGCAAGTGCTGCCTTATAACCTTTTAAACGATCGGCATACACATTACGTTTCAAACTTGCTGTTACATGCGCAATTCGTTTACAACCCTGTTCTACCAAGTGTTCTGTAGCCTGGTACCCTGTTTTAAAATTATCAATTACAACACGTGCACCCTGGCTGTTTTCATCAACACGGTCAAAGAAAACAACGGGTATGCGCTTTTTAATAAAAGGATCAAAATGAGAAAGATCAGTAGTGTCATATGCAAGTGATACTATTAAGCCATCTACTCTTTTATGGAAAAGGTTATGCGCATTGGCAATTTCCTTTTTATAAGTTTCGGAAGAGTGGCCAATAATAAGATCGTATTTGGCTTCTGTAGTTATTTTTTCTATGCCTGCAAGTACCGATGTTATAAAATGACTGTTCAGCTCATGTATAATTACGCCAATGGTTTTTGTATGCTGGTTTCTAAGATTGCTTGCAAAATTGTTAGACCGGTAACCAAGTTGCTTAGCCAGATCAAAAACCCTTTTCCTTGTATTCTTATTAACCATCCGGTGACCTTTCAATGCCCTGCTTACCGTAGTAGCTGAAATATCCAGCTGCTTTGCGATGTCATAAATGGTTATATCTTTTTCCTGTTGCACTTGCAATGTTTAAATGAAAGTAATAATAAAGTTATATTCCGTCAACAAAGCCTGATCTTGCAATCGGTTGCAATTTAAATTTGTTTCATTACATTAGCCAAATATTATTAGGGTATTACAATAATCGTTGAACCGGTTAACAATTGCTAATACCCTTGAAATCCGTTACAAAATTCAATCTTTTCCCTGCTAATTAACCTTGCACTATACATAAATGTACTCTTGGTTTGCTGTATTACTAAATAAAATTTTTCGGTACATGAAAAAAGATCTTTGTTAATTAATCTCATCATTTTAGGGAAATAAAGAAGCTATACAGCTATTAAAATAGTATTACTAAAAGGATATAATAAAGGGTCTTTATGAAAAAAATAATACTCATTCCTCTTGTTCTTGTTTGCGCAAGGGTGTTTGCCCAAACGCCATCACCTGCAGATAATAAATACCCGCAGCCGGTAACATTTATTGCAGACCAGGACCGTGCAGATATGATGCGGCAGCTTGGTATAAAAAAATTGCGGCCAGGGCCCAGTGGCAATGAAGCTGATCCTAACCATGCTAATTATGACGAATCTGTGGCAAACCCATGTCCGGTATTACCAGATGTGCTAACAACAAAAGCTGGTAAAAAAGTAACTACAGCAGATATGTGGTGGAAAATTCGCCGGCCGGAAATTGTTGAAGATATAGAACGTGAAGTATATGGCCGCCTGCCAAAATCAATACCAAAGGTTATATGGACAATTACCATTACAGACAGGGAATTTGTTGGCAGAGTGCCAGTTATTGCAAAACAATTAATAGGACGGGTAGACAATAGCGAGTATCCTTTAATCAATGTAAACATATCTATGCTGCTTGTAGTTCCTTTAAATGTAAAAGGGCCTGTTCCGGTATTAATGATGTTTGGAAGGCCATCCTTTCCTGCACCTTCACAACCATTTGGAGACGACATGCAAAAAATTAATGATGCACTAAAAGATTTACTGGTAAAAAACAATCCAGATTTAAAAAGAATATTCGATCAGTACCCGGCATACAATCCTATTACCCGCAGCAATACAGGCTTTCCTTTTGGCCCTACACCATCAACAACTACAGAACTATCTCCTACAGAACAATTACTGGCAGACGGTTGGGGATATGTAACCATAGATCCTAATAGCATACAGGCAGACAATGGTGCAGGCCTTACACGTGGCATTATAGGATTGGTAAATAAAGGTCAACCAAGAAAGCCTGATGATTGGGGGGCTTTGCGTGCATGGGCATGGGGTGCAGCACGTGGCCTGGATTACCTGGAAACTGATTCTACAGTTGATGCAAAAAAAGTTGGTATTGAAGGTGTATCACGATATGGAAAAGCTGCTCTTGTAACACTTGCATTTGAAAACCGTTTTGCAATGGGGTTAATTGGTTCATCAGGAAAAGGTGGTACTACTTTGCACCGCAGGGTATGGGGAGAAGCCGTTGAAAGCCTTGCTGGTGGAGAATATTATTGGATGGCGGGCAATTACATGAAATACGGGGCTTCTGAAGCAACCACAGGATCTATGACTGGATGTAACCTTCCTGTTGATGCACATGAATTAATTGCATTATGCGCTCCAAAACCCACTTTCATAAGTTATGGCATTCCTGAAAAAGGTGATGCAAAATGGCTGGATCACCAGGGAAGTTATATGGCGGCTATTGCAGCAGGGCCTGTTTTTAAATTACTGGGTGTACGTGACCTGGGCGTTTCTAATAATTATCAAACGGAAAAAATGCCAGCTGTAAATGTTAGTCTTTTAGACGGAGAACTGGCCTGGAGACAACATGATGGAGGCCATACGGATGCTCCTAATATGAAATATTTTATCAGTTGGGCCGATAAATTAATTAACCACAAAAGCTCCAATTAGGTTTTTAAAAGTTACACAGCAAAGCCCGGAATATACCCGGGCTTTGCTGTTTTCATGCATCCTTTATTCTTGCTGCCAAAATGCATCTTTCTTAGCATTAAATACTTATTTTTTGTCCGTAAATCAGGAGCTTAGTAGTTAATTATCACATGATTTATATAAACAATATTTTCTTAACATTTACGTTCATAAAAACACATAATTTTGCGTTACAAGATTAAATAACCTTATCCAAACACCTTTCTAAACGATACCACATGCCAAGTTTTATTACCCGGGTTGAACTCCAATCTGCCACCCAAAAAGATTACCAGAAACTGGAAGAAGAAATGAAAAAAGCATCTTTTAAAGATGCAAGAAAAAAAAGTTCAAAAAAACAAACCTTAGCACCTGCTTCTTTAGAATTTAACCGTAGCGGCAACTCATTGCTTGAAGTTACCGGTGCAGCTGCAAAAGCTGTAAGAAGAACAGGAAGGAATTATTCGTTTACGGTTATAAAAGAACGTAAGTTAAGCCTGCACTAATAAAACATTAATCAATCAGCTTTGATTGATCTTATCATTTTTGTTTAAGTAATAAAAGACCAATTGCATGGTCTTTTATTTTTTTATACCCATATAAAAAGTTTCACTCCTCTTCATTAAAGCAAATGCAGTTTTTAATTTCTGATGCGGCAATGAATAAATACAATTGATTTAATATTGTATTTATTAATATGAGGCGTCCATACATAAGTATAAATGCGTAAATATGAGTTATACAATAACACAATAGCAAAAAGTATACGTCAATACACGTAATTCAATTATCTTTCAAAACGCATAACAATCTTAATTTATTAAATATCGTTATGCGTTCAAAGTAATACAACTGCAAGGCCTGTATTTAGCTTTATATAAATCTTCTAAGTATATAGGATGGAATTTTACAAACTGATTATATGGTAATTCGATTTGTACAAATATTTTGTCTCTATATTATATTCATACCTGCAATTGGCTTTAACGCTTGTAAAAAAAATGAACTTGTTGATGAACATCCTGAATTTGTACAAGCAATCCGTAGAAAAATAGATAACACACCAAATGAAAGTGCCGATGAACAACTTTCTTTTATTGATTCGTCTTTCAAAGCACTTCGCAATCCCGGCACTGGAGATGTTTTTGTAAAAGACAGTCTCAGGCAATACCTGTATGCGGAAAGAAAACAAGATTACATAAAGACACTTTCCTGCCTGGACAGCATGTTGGTGCTGATAAAAGATAAAGTATCTGACGAAAAATACGCCCAGAGATATGCTTTTGTTTTGTACGAAAAAGGGCAATGGTTTATGAACCTTAGGCGGTACAACGAATCGTTCCATTATATTTCTATGGCCGAAGATGCAGTTCGTACACTTGTAAAAAATAAATGTGAAATAGCAAACTATGGTTCTAAGATTGCATACCTCATGTTTGCACAGGAAAAGTACCTTGAAAGCGCAAAGTATTTTAAAAAGTATTGCGGCCTGCTATTAGCATCGTGTGAACTAGACGATTATTCACGCCTCATAAATATGCAAAGGTGCATTAACAATGTTGGTTTAAGTTACCTGCGTGCAGGTCTTGCAGATAGTGCAGCTTTATACGAAAGCAAAGCACTGAAATTAATAGAAGAAAATGAATACAGGTACCCGGCCAACGCATATAATATCATTTATCAAAAATCTGTTATTTATGGAGATCAGGCAGAAGTGCTGATGATTAAAGAGAAATATGATGAAGCAGAAAAATTATACAAAAAAAGTATTGAAGGAACCAGCGTTTTAGATATACCATATACACAGATTACACAAATAAGACTGGCAAATCTTTACCTGAAACAAGGTAAAAATGAACAGGCACATGAGTTATTAAAAGAGCTTAAAGTGTCATTTGCTACAGTAAAGAATGAAAAACAACAGCTTAAGTGGGAAAAACTGTAGATACAATATTATAGCGCTACCAATCAGCCGGCAAAAGCGCTAGCTCAATTAAAAGAATATGAATTGCTGAATGATTTTGTTGAAACAAGGGACAAAAACTTCGTAAATACAGACATCGGCAAAGAATTTGAAAACCTTGAACTGAAATATTCAAATGAAAGCTTACAAAAGGAAAGCAAGGTAAAATCGCTCTATCTTATTATTGCATCTTTTACTTTTGTTTCTATTGCTATTATTACACTTTTGGTGTGGTACAATTTAAAACGTACAAAAAAACTGCACCTGCAACTCAAGCAAAAAAATGAAGAAATGCAAAAAGCATTTTTTTCGCTTGAACAAAGTCATAATGAAAATAGCCGCATTATCCGCATTGTAGCGCATGATCTTAAAAATCCTATAAGCGCCATCAGTAACTTAATTTATTCGCTGCTAAAAAAAGATTACCCCGGAGATTTAAAAGAAGTGCTTCAGCTTATTAAAACTGCCTGTAACAACTCAATGACATTAATCAATGATTTATTGCACGAAAAAAGAGGGGCTGAGGCAATAAGAAAAGAACTTGTAGACATGAAAACCCTGATGGAGTATTGTGTTGATTTGTTGCAGGCAAAAGCAAATGAAAAAAACCAACAGCTTACCCTTCATGCAGAAACAACTCTTTTAATGATTAACCGGCAAAAAATGTGGCGGGTAATAAGCAATATTGTAAACAATGCCATTAAGTTCAGCCCGGAATATGCTACAATTGATATCAACCTTCAGAGAAAAGAAAGCAGTGTTTTATTGTCTGTACGGGACCCGGGCATAGGTATCCCCCTGCCAATGAGGGATAAAATATTCAGTATGTCGCCCGATGCAAACAGAACAGGTACAATAGGAGAAGAATCGCATGGTTTGGGCCTCTCCATTACCCGAAAAATTGTTGAAGAGCACCAGGGCAAAATTTGGTTCGACAGCATAGATGGCAAAGGCAGTATTTTTTATGTAGAGCTTCCGCTTTTAAATTAAAACAGCAAAGTTTTCTACCTGGATGCAGGTATTTCAATAAGCACCAACTTTTTTCTTTTACGTCAATAGCAAATAGCCGTTCACATATTTTCCCCACCTGGTTATTAATACCTTATGCTAAAGACACGAATGTTATCTTTGGCGGATAATTTTTACTTATGCTTAAGCTGGGCGTTTTTGGAGTAGGCCACCTGGGAAAGTTTCATCTTAATAACTGGAAAGAAATTAGCGGTGTAGAATTGGTTGGATTTTATGACCCCGATGATACTTCTGCGCAGGAAGTAAGTGATAAATATCAGCTGCCCAGGTTTCTTGATGCTGAAAGACTGATGGACATTTGTGATGCAATAGATGTGGTTGCCCCTACCCCATTTCATTTTGATTTGTGCGAAAAAGCTATAAAAAGAGGCAAACACGTATTTGTAGAAAAGCCGCTGGCCAATACCATGGAAGAAGCAAAGGATCTTGTAAAACTGGCAAAGGAGAGCAATGTAAAAATGCAAGTAGGACATGTAGAACGATTTAACCCTGCTTACCTGGCTACAAAAGATCTGGATCTCAACCCCATGTTTATTGAAGTGCACAGGCTTGCACAATTTAATCCACGCGGAACTGAAGTAAGTGTGATACTGGATTTGATGATACATGATATTGACATTATTCTCAACCTTATTAAAAGCGAAGTAAAAGCCATTTCTGCCAGTGGCGTTGCGGTTATGACTGATACGCCTGATATAGCCAATGTGCGCATCGAATTTAATAACGGTTGCGTGGTAAACCTCACCAGCAGCCGCATTTCTATGAAGCGGATGAGAAAGATGCGTGTATTTCAGAAAGACGCTTATATAGGCATCGATTTTTTAAATAAGAAAACAGAGATCATAAAATTGAAAACGCCAAAAGACCTGGATGCATTTTCATTTGATCTTGATACGCCCAATGGCACAAGAACTATAGCAGTTCTTAACCCCATTATACCAGAAGTAAACGCTATTAAAATGGAACTTGAAAAATTCCGCGATGCTATAGTAAATAATACACCCACTATTGTAAGTGAAGTAGATGGTTACCGTGCTATGGATATTGCTCACCAGATTCTTAATAAAATTAAAAACGCTACTATCAATTCCTAATCTCATAATGCCCTCTGCAAAAAAAATCCACATAACATGGTATATTCTTAGCGATTACCTGGCGGCTGTTATAGCATGGCTGTTGTTTACAATTATAAGAAGGGAATTGTTGCGTGAAGCGGTTTACACAGGCAGCCATCTGGATATAAACCGGCCATTGATAATTGGCATGCTATTGCTGCCCGTTCTTTGGGTAATGTTTTATTTTATGGCAGGCAGCTATGGTTCGTTGTATAAAAAATCAAGGCTGAATGAAATGACAACGGCCTTTTCATGCACACTTGCAGGTTGCACTGTAGTGTTTTTTGTAATTGTACTGAACGATCACAATCATTCTCTTTCTTATTATTACACAGCCCTGTTCTGTTTTATAGCACTGCATTTTTTTTTTACTGCATTGGGCAGGCTGGTATTGCTCAATATTGCCAAAAAGCAAATGCTTTCGGGTAAAGTAAAGTTTAATGCCATCCTCGCAGGCGATTATGTTACAGCTGAAAAATTGTATACGCAAACCAACGAACAGTTAAAACAATCAGGGATTTATTATACAGGTTATGTAAGCAATGAAAAAAATGTAGCCACAAACTTCCTTCCACATCTCGGCAACATGAATGAACTGGAAAAAATTATTGAAAAAGAAAATATTGTAAACGTTGTTATTGCAATAGAAAACCCGGTTAAAAAAGAAACTGAAGATCTCATAAACAGGCTGAGCGAAAAAGAAGTTGACATTAATATTGTACCAAGTACACTGGACATAATTGCCGGTTCGGTAAAAACAGAAAATGTATTAAGCCCTTTGCTCTCCGTTATTGGTACAGACATTATTCCGCAATGGCAGCAAAATATAAAACGGCTTCTTGACATTATCATTTCCATTGCTGGTATTACTATTTTAAGTCCGTTAATACTGTATGTTGCATTGCGTGTGCGCCTTTCATCAAAAGGACCGGTTTTGTTTAAACAGGAAAGGATTGGTTACAAAGGCAAGCCGTTTTTTATTTATAAATTCCGTTCTATGTATGCTGATGCGGAAAAAAATGGCCCGGCACTTTCTTCTTCTAATGATCCACGTATAACACCTTACGGAAAAACCTTGCGCAAATGGAGGCTGGATGAATTGCCGCAATTGTTCAATGTAATAACTGGTGAAATGAGCCTGGTAGGACCAAGACCGGAAAGAAAATATTATATAGACCAGATTTTACAGCAAACCCCATATTTCAAATACCTGCTTAAAACAAAACCCGGCTTAACATCCTGGGGCATGGTACAGTTTGGCTATGCAGAAAATGTAAGCCAGATGATAGAACGCATGCAGTACGACCTCATTTACATTGAGAATATTTCGCTGAAACTCGATTTTAAAATCATGCTATACACTTTCAGAATAATTTTTTTAGGTAAAGGCGTATAAATAATGCCTGCCTGCATAATTATTCTGTCTTAACCCCGTTAATAGCTTGTACACTATTCGCTCATTTTCAATTATTTTTGGCCAAAACTCACCATCCTTTGAGTAAATCAGTATTCAGCTTTGTTGTGGCACTTTTTTTTACGGTAGCCGCCTATTCCCAGTACTGGCAGCAACAGGTTAATTACACCATTGATGTTACGCTCAACGATAAGGAACACAGCCTGGATGGATTTGAGAAAATAACTTACATTAATAACTCACCCGACACTATTCATTTTATCTGGTTTCATGTATGGCCAAATGCTTTTAAGAATGATAAAACTGCTTTCAGCGAGCAATTGTTGATTAATGGCCGTACAGATTTCTATTTCAGTAACAGGGAACAACGCGGATATATTAACCGTCTTGATTTTAAAGTAGATGGCGTAACCGCCGAAACAGAAGATCATCCGCTGTACATAGACGTTATAAAACTTGTTTTGCCAAAACCAATTGCTCCTGGCGGACAGGCTTTCATCAACACACCATTTCATGTACAGTTGCCAGAAAATTTTTCCCGGGGTGGCCATACAGGTCAATCTTACCAGGTTACTCAATGGTTTCCTAAACCAGCGGTATATGATAAAAAAGGATGGCACCCTATGCCTTATTTAGACCAGGGAGAGTTTTATAGCGAATTTGGAAATTACAATGTACATATTACTGTTCCCGAAAATTATGCAGTAGCCGCAACCGGAGATTTACAGAATGAAGATGAAAAAGTATGGTTGAAAAAACGATCTTCCTTTACATGGGAAACTGTGGTAAATAAAAAGATAGTAAAAAAAGGCAGTTATAAAAAGGTACAAAAAACTGTACAATTATTTCCAGAATCTTCAGTAAAAACAAAAACGCTTCAATACATACAAAACAACGTGCACGACTTTGCCTGGTTTGCCGATAAACGTTTTGTAGTAAAACAGGATACCATACAACTTGCGTCAGGAAGAATAGTTACAGCCTTTAGCTTTTATTTACCTGCTGCTGAAACACCATGGAAAAACAGCGTTGCATTTATTAAAAGTACAGTACACTATCGTTCTGCAGTTATAGGAGAATATCCCTTTAATACAGTTAGCGCAGTAGAAGCAAAAATGGGTTTTAGCGGAGGAATGGAATATCCCACCATTACAAGTATTTCTCCGGCAAGCTCTGAAAAAGAACTTGAAGGTATAATTGAACATGAAGTTGGCCACAATTGGCTGCAGGGAATTCTTGCCAGCAATGAAAGACAATATCCATGGATGGATGAAGGCTTTAATACTTATTATGATAACAGGTATGAGACTGTAATAAAAAATACAGACCCGGAAAAAAAACAATCCTTCTTTAATAAACGCATCCCGGCTAACCAGGAAGCACTGCTCTTTCAATCGCTGGCAGCAGTAAAAAAAGATCAACCTATTAATACTGTTTCCGAAAATTTTACAGAAGCCAATTATGGACTTGAATCTTATTACAAGACAGGTGAATGGATGAAACTAATGGAAAATTATCTTGGCAAAAATGTGTTCGATTCCTGCATGAAAGAATATTACAAACGCTGGCAGTTTAAACATCCTTATCCAGAAGACTTCAAGACAATTATTGAAAATATAAGCGGAAAAAAAATCGATACCGTTTATTCATTGCTCGATAAAAAAGATGAATTGCCTCCAGTAAACAAAAGAAAAATAAAACCTTTTGGCTTCTTCAATTTTACCAATACTGATAAATACAGCTATATTAATATTCTTCCTGTACCAGGCTATAACAATTACGATCAGTTCATGATTGGCCTCATGTTGCACAACTACAGTCTGCCTTCAGAAAAATTTCAGTTTCTACTTGCACCTTTATATGCAACAGGAAGTAAAACGTTTAATGGCATTGGCAGGTTATCTTATACTACTTATCCCTCTGCCAAGCTTGATAAAATAGTATACTCGTTATCGGCACAAAAATTTTCATCAAAGTCCAGTCTTGATACTTTCAACAATAAAATATTTGAAACATTCTCTAAGGTTGTTCCTGGCATAAGGATCTATTTTAAACAGCCTGTACTATCCAAAGTAACCAGCAATATTGATCTCCGTGGATTTTTTATAACAGAAAAAAAGTTTGATGGTTATAGCCACACAGTAAGCGACACTGTTAATAATTATCCCACCGCTTTTACCAATACCAACAGGTGGTTGATACAACTTTCTTATAACAACAGGAACGACAGAGTGCTGTATCCTTATCAATACCAAATACAATGGCAGCAAGGGCAACATTTTTACAGGCTTAACTTTAATGGCAATTACTTTTTTAATTACGCTAAATGGGGTGGCTTAAACGTTCGTGCATTTGCGGCAAAATTCGGTTATCTGGGTGGCAAAAGCAGTGATGCTTATTTATACCAGCCAAAACTGCTGGGCGTACGCGGAGAAGAAGATTATACTTACAGTAACTATTTCCTGGGTAGATCTGCATCAGAAAGTAATTCAGACGGGCCAGTTGCCAATAAAGGACTTGCTGCGCACCAGCTAATGATCCGCGATGGCGGTTTTAAACTGATATTGGATCAATATCCGTTTTTACAGGGTCAATCGGAGAACTGGGTTGCAGCTTTAAATTTTACTTCTACCTTGCCCGCCAGCATTTTCCCGGAAAAACTTCCGCTAAAATTATTTCTTGACATAGGAACTTATTCTGAAGGTTGGAGAGCAGACGCACAGACTTCAAAGTTTTTGTATACTGCCGGCATCCAGTTATCACTCTTTAAGAACGTCCTGAATATTTATATGCCATTACTAAACAGCAGTGATTTTAAAACACAGTTAAAATCTGCATATCCAACAAATCGTCTTTTAAAAACAATATCTTTCAGTATAGATATTCAGAATTTTAACCCGGGCAAAATAAATAAGAGCCTGGAATTTTTAAACTAACAATGCGTATAACAGGTTCCATAAAATATCTTTCGCAGCAACAGATAGATAAGGAAAAATGGAATGCATGCATAGATCAATCCCCCAATAAACTTATTTACGCTTATTCATTTTATCTTGATGCCATGGCCCTGCATTGGGATGCGCTAATACTGAATGATTATGAAGCAGTGATGCCGCTTACATGGAAACAGAAATGGGGTATTAAATATCTTTACCAGCCACCGCTAACACCACAAACAGGTATATTTTCTGTTCAACCATTTAGTGATGAGTTAATAGCAAACTTTCTTGCCGAAGCCGCACTTCATTTCAAATTTGCAGAAATATTTTTTAATTATGGAAATGCTTATCCTGCATTTAAGCTTTGCACAAATTTTATTTTGTCTTTAAATAGCTCATATGCTTCTATACAATCAAATTACAAAACAAATTTGCTGCGCAACCTCAAAAAAGCTGCATCGTTCAATTTTACATACAGCTCCAATTTTGATTTACAGAAGGCGCTAACATTGCACCAGCAATATTATGGTGACAGGACACCGCATGTAAAAGAACAGGATTACAATAATTTTGAAAAGCTTTGTTTATGGCTTGCAGAAAAAAATGAAATTGTAGTGCGTGCAGTTTTAAATGCGGACGGGAACCTAATGGCAGTTGCAGTGCTGTTTTTTCATAATAATCGCCTTTATCTTATTGAGCCTACTACAACCAATGAAGGAAGGGATTTGCAAGCAACGCATTATTTAATAGATGCTATTATACAAGAGTTTTCTGAAAAAGAGATTATACTTGATATGGTTGGCTCTGATGTACCCGGAATAGCACAGTTTTATAAAAGTTTCGGATGCATAGAACAACCCTTTTTCTTTTATAGTTATAATAAGCTGCCATGGCCTTTAAAAATTCTTAAGAGATAAATGGCAAAAAAATATCAGATCGGCAGCTTATTGTAGTAATTAAAATACAGCGGCATTATACAAATTATATCTACACATGGATCAGAGATAGAATTAAGCAGCATACAAAACTCTTCATACCGCATATAATTTTCCAGGCGCATTTTAAATAATGCTGAATAGTTGAATAAAATATTTTCATCTAGCTGATGTAATTTTTTTATGCAAGCCAGCGTCTCGTCAATAAATTCCGGGAGATTTGCTTCAAAAAGCAGCAATGGCACTTTTGTATTTAAGCCTTTAATGACTTCTGATTCGTATCCTTCTACATCTATTTTAATTATTGATGGAATACCATTTTCCTGTATCAGCTGATCAAGAGTAACTGACCCAACTTTTACAGGCTCTTCTTCATAACCTGAATGCAGGCGATATGTTCCTTCTTCTAAAAGCTGCTTCCATTTAAAACTGAAAGTAGATAAAGCAGTGCCATCGGATTGCATATACAATGCAAGAGGTGTGCTACCAGCGCCTGCAGCTAATGGATACAACTTAAATTTCTTTTCTGAAAAGCGGGTATTTAAAATGAGAAGATTTCTTTCATCCGGTTCTACAGCTATAACATCCAACTTTTTATTTAAAAAACTTTCTGAAACAAAGCCTTCGTTTGCACCAATATCAAATGCACTATGCTTACCGCTTTTTAATTGTTCCAAAAATAAATTATAATAATTAGTTTGAGCAGCCAGTTTTGCTTTTACAGCAGGGCGAAAAAACAACCATACCCGCATAAAAAAATCCGAATAACGGACTGCAGTAAAAATTTTATTCTTTTGTAAAATTTTCTTCAGGCTGTTAAATGGCATAAATATTTTTCTATTAAACTTTTGCTATCTGTTGCAAATAATGTTCTGCAATTAATACATCAACCGGGTGGGTAATTTTTATATTTGTCTTCTCTCCTTCTATTAAATTGATGACACAACCCGATTGCTCTGCTACGCTGGCTTCATCAGTAAACGATATATTGTAAGGTTGTTCAAAAGCAGGTAAAAGCACAGTAGCTAGAAATGTTTGCGGAGTTTGGATTAACCTAACTTTATTTCTGTCAACAGAGGCATTTCCTTTCTCATTTTCAATTCTTATGGAATCTGTAGCAAGTATTGCAGGAATAGCATTTCCTTTCTGCAATGTGGCTTCGTAGCAGCGCTTTATCAAATCAGTTGTAACCATACACCGTACGCCATCATGCACAAAAACAACTGCATCTTTATCAACCAGCTTCAATCCGTTCTTTACAGATTGAAACCTTGTATCGCCTCCTGCTACAATAGCAATGCGTTTGCTATCTGCTATTGTTTTAATAATTGAATTGCCGGTTTCAATGTATTGTTCAGGCAATACAAGTATAATTTGTAAATCATTGTAAACAGAAATAAATGTAGTAAGCGTATACCATAATACAGGCTTGCCGTTTAACAGCATAAATTGTTTGGGAAGATCTGCGCCCATTCTTAACCCACTTCCGCCAGCCACTATTACAGCAAATTTTTTCATTGTGTTATAATATATTCTACCCAATAAATGTTCCTATGGAACATAAAGATCTTAATTCAACAACGCTATAGATTTTGAAATCCTTTTTACACCTTACCTCAACAAAAAATCTCTACATCCCAAAATCAGCAATTAAAACTCATTCCCGCTGATTTTATTTGTAAATCGCTATCTCATCTGTACCATCGCTGCTTTTAATACCACGATACATACCTGCGCTATTAAAAATCATTGCGGCATTTCCTTTTGCATCTACGCCAATCATTCCTCCTTCTCCCTGCATTTTTACCAATTTGTTATTTACAACTTCTTCCATTGCCTGCTGTAAAGAATAGTTTTTATATTCCATTAAAGCACTAACATCATATGCAGCTACTGCTTTTATAAATATTTCTCCATGGCCGGTGCAACTAATAGCGCAGGTAGCATTGTTGGCATAATTACCAGAGCCGGTAATTGGTGTATCGCCAATGCGGCCATACTTTTTATTCGTCATACCGCCAGTACTGGTAGCAGCAGCAATGTTGCCGTTCTTATCGCAAGCAACTGCGCCAACAGTTCCAAATTTTTTATCTTTCATTAATGCTTCTGCAGGTTCTGTAGAATGATCCAATGCATAATTATCAGAGTCACGCATCGCCTTCCATTGATCATAGCGAAACTGAGAGAAAAAATAATCGTCGGCTTTAAGATCAACACCTTGTGCAAGTGCAAAATCATTAGCGCCTTTACCGCTTAGAAAAACATGATCGCTGTTTTGCATTACCTTAGTAGCAAGTATAACTGGATTTTTTACATTGCTCACCCCTGCAACTGCTCCCGCAGAAAGTGTTTGTCCGTCCATTATAGCGGCATCCATTTCGTGACTACCTTGTTTGGTAAATACTGAACCTTTGCCTGCATTAAACAAAACATTATCTTCCATTACCACAACGGCAGCTTCTACTGCTTCAATGGCAGTGCCTCCATTTACAAGTATTGCATAACCGGCATCCAATGCAGATCGCAGCACTGTTGTGTAGGCAGCTTCCAGCTCGGTCGTCATATCGGCTTTAACAATCGTACCTGCACCACCGTGTATTGCCAGTGTTATTTTAGACATAATTACCTGTAACTTTTCAAAAAATTAATTAAGCAGCAGGTTGCACTCATTCAATAACCTGCTTTTATCAATGGCGGCCGTACCAACTACTTCGCATACAAGACCACCTGCAATATTTGCTACTTCGGCCATTAATTTTACATCGCCGGTAGCGGCATATAACAAAGCGGCAACAGCAATTACAGTATCACCCGCACCAGAAACATCTGCTATATTGCGTAAATGAGATGGTATGATTGCGCCTTGCTGGTTATTTTTAAAGTAAACACCTTTTTCGGATAAGGTAATGAACGAAATTTCGTGACCCAATTGCTCCTTCAATAACTGGTGAATGTTTGCAAGTGAAGCAGCATCTATTTCATCAACAAGCAAATTCAAACCATCTTTTACTTCTTTAAGGTTAGGTTTAAAAATAGTAACGCCTTTATAAGAGAAGAAATTTTTTCTTTTTGGATCAACGGCTGTAATAACATTGTGCTTACTGCAGATTGAAATCACTTCTTTAATAACACGTTCAGTAAGCACACCTTTATTATAGTCTTCTAAAATAATCACCGCAGGTTTTTCCTTTACTATATAATCTGTCAGCCGTTCAATTAATGCATCTTCTGCAGCTTTATTTAAATCTGCAGTTGTTTCAGCATCCAGCCTCATCATTTGCTGATTGCGGCTTATAATGCGTGTCTTATCTGTTGTTTTACGTGTATTGTCACAAATTATCCTGGATGTATCAATTCCCTGTTCTTTCATTAGCTTAACAAGTTCTTTGCCTGCATCATCTTCGCCAATTACAGAAAATATACTGGTAACTGCACCAAGCGAAACAAGATTAAGCGCTACGTTGGATGCGCCACCAATTCTTAATTCCCTTTTATCGAGTAAAACAACAGGCACAGGTGCTTCTGGTGAAATACGATCTACATGTCCCCACCAGTAAGTGTCGAGCATTACATCACCTATAACACCTACTTTACATTTTGAAAAGTTTTGAAAGAGTTTATCAAAATCCATTGAAAAGATTTTTTATTAAAGTCCCAATCACGATTGAGTTTTATTGCGAAGGGCTATAAAATATAAAGGTATTCCTAAAAGAACAATTGCAAGGCCCCAACCAGCATATACAGGTTTTTGAAAGATAAGGGCTATACAAAATGCACTTCCCATTATAATATAAATAATAGGCAATACAGGATAACCAAATGCTTTATATGGTCGTTCTATATCGGGTCGTTTTTTTCTTAAAACAAAAATTCCGATAATAGTGAGCACATAAAATATTACCACCACAAAAGAAACCATGTCTAACAAATCACCATACTTGCCACTTAAACACAGAATTGAAGCAACAATACATTGCGCCCATAATGCCCATTCGGGAACAGCGTTTTTATTAAGAACACCGGCATTCTTAAAAAACAATCCGTCCTGCGCCATTGTATAATATACTCTTGCACCTGCAAGTATCAAACCGTTATTGCAACCAAAAGTTGAAATCATAATCATAACAGCGATAACGTAGGTGCCTGCGTTTCCAAAAATTACGTTGGATGCAACAACGGCAACCCTGTCTTGTTTTGCAAAAGCAATTTCATTGAGGGGCAGCACACTCATGTACATAAGATTGGCTGTAACATAAATGATGGTTACAATTAAAGTACCGAGAAAAAGGCTGAGCCCTATATTACGTTTTGGGTTTTTAATTTCGCCTGCTATAAAAGTTACGTTGTTCCATGAATCGCTGCTGAAAATAGAACCTACCATTGCTGCAGCGATAGCACCAACCAATGCAGTGCCGGATATGGGCAACCACGATGTTGGTGTTATTCCTTTTCCATCTACACCTAAATCGTGCATAGCGTTAAAACCTGTTTGCCAGTTGGCATGCCATATTTCTGATTTTGCTGCGAGTAAAAATCCAAATCCTATCAAACCAAATAAAGAAAGCAGTTTGGTTACAGTAAATGTTGTTTGTATAAGTTTACCGCCTTTAATTCCTTTTGTATTTATGTAGGTAAGAAAAATAATAAGAACGATGGAAACAAGTTGTGCCGGATATATTTTAAAAGCGCCGAGTGTCATCAATATGTTTTCATCCTTCAGTTCAAGTATTGGAAAGAAGTAACCTGCAAATTTTGAAAACGCCACGCCTACTGCGGCTATGGTAGCTGTTTGTATTACAGCAAAAAAACTCCAGCCATATAAGAACCCTGCCAATGGATTGAAAGCTTCTTTCAAATACACATATTGCCCGCCGGCTTTTGGGTACATGGCACTTAATTCGCCATAACTAACAGCAGCCGTAAGTGTCATAAAACCTGTAATCAGCCATACAAAAATTAACCATCCCCCACTGCCTACATTACGTGTAATATCTGCGCTTACTATAAAAATACCAGACCCAATCATGGAACCGGCTACTATCATAGTTGCGTCAAGCAGTCCGAGTGATGGTTTGAAAGAAGGGTTTTGTTCTGTCATTATAAGTGGGTTGTATGATTGCTGAAGATAAGAAAATCTGTATGCAAATAACAGATTTTTTGTTGCACAAACACAAGGCTGTGAATGAAAAGATGGAACGCAGATAACCATGATTTTTATGATAGTTTATACATAAAAAAACATTTTTACGCTGCTTAATCCATTAAATCTACGTTCTATTTATTGAGCAAACAATTACCTGATTTCCATCTGCTGTGCAAGTGGAATTAGAAAACAATTCAGTGGAGGTTGAATAGATCGGGCAGATTAAAATAACTTTCTGAGGCATAGAAACAAGTAATCATTGCCCATCATAAAAATCATGATTATCTGCGTTCCATTGTTGCGAAAGCAACTAGTCTTTTTTCTTGTAGGCTTCGTTCAAACCGCGAATAAGATCATTGGTAATATTATAAACGGTGTCTTTGTAAAAAATTCCCTCTGGGAAATCAGAAAGTATATAAGAATATTTTTTGTCTTTATTGTAGTCTTTAAGATAAGCTTCCAGGCGTTCTCTTATTTTCTTGCGGGTTTCATTCATCTGGTCATTAATATTCTGGCTCAATTGATCTTTACGCGACTGAAAGTTTTGCTGCATTTGCTGATACTCTCGGTTAGCAGCTTCTGCTTCTGCCTGAGACATATTATTTCCTTTCTGTTGCCATTCAGTAATTTTTTTCTGGTACGATTTTTCAATAGAAGCAAGTTCATTGTTCATGGCTTCTTCTTTTGCTTTAAAAGTACCTAAAGCATCTTTAAAATACTGATAGTGTGCCTGAAGAGAATCCAGTTCAAAATAAGCAATCTTGAAATCTTTGGGTTGAGCTGTGGCATTTTCGGGCGAAGCAGCAGTGGGTTCTGCTTTTTTTGTAGTATCGCTCCCTTTTAAATTTTTAAAGAGTAATACACCGGAAAGGCAAACTGCTATAATGCTTAATACTAAGGAAAGTTGCTTCATGTGTCAGGTGTTTGGCCGCAAGTTAATTGCTTATAAAAAAAGAAAAGTGTTAAAAAAACTGTTAGTTGTTAGCTGCAAGTTTTTAGTTGCAAGCCACAAGCATTGCTTGAATTTTATAGTTCACCCCTAATGGCTAATGACTGTTTAAAATGCAAAAAGCAGGAAGGATTTTACGCCTTCCTGCTTTGTATCTTATTAGTTACAGGCCTCAATTCAATTATTCTTCATCATCAAAGTTCATCGCCTCTTTAGTGGTCTGCAACAATTCATATTCTTCTTTGCTTCCTACAATCATGTTTTCAAATTCACGCAAACCTGTACCTGCAGGTATTGGGTGACCAGTGATTACATTCTCTTTCAGACCAAGCATATCATCTGTTTTACCCTGTATGGCTGCAGAACTCAATACTTTGGTTGTTTCCTGGAACGAAGCAGCAGATATCCAGCTTTGAGTTCCCAAAGAAGCTTTGGTAATACCCAGCAGCAATGGTTGCGATGTAGCAGGTTTTGCATCCCTGAACTCAACCAGTTTTTTGTCTGCCCTGCGCAGTATAGAATTTTCTTCTCTTACATCACGCAGTGTTGCTATTTGTCCGGCTTTCAGTTTTGTACTGTCGCCTGCTTCAGTTACAACTTTCTTATCAAAGATGTAATCATTCTCTTCAAGGAATTCCAGTTTATCTACTGTATCTTCTTCAAGGAACCTTGTATCACCCGGGTCAACAATTTCAAGCTTCTTCATCATCTGCCTTACTATAACTTCAATGTGCTTGTCGTTGATTTTTACACCCTGCAAACGATAAACTTCCTGTATTTCATTCACCACATATTCCTGTACTGCAAACGGTCCTTTAATTGCAAGGATATCTCCGGGAGCAGTTTGACCGTCACTCAATGATGTACCTGCTTTCACAAAGTCACCATCCTGTGCAAGAATCTGGCGGGTTAATGGAACAAGATATTTTTTAATCACACCATCTTTTGCTTCAATTACAATTTCGCGGTTACCACGTTTAATTGCACCAAAAGCAATTACACCATCAATTTCAGAAACAATAGCAGGGTTTGCCGGGTTACGTGCTTCAAACAATTCTGTTACACGTGGCAGACCACCGGTAATATCTCTTAATTTACCCAATACACGTGGTATCTTCACAATTACCTGTCCTGCTTTTACATCATCTCCTGCATCCATTACTATATGGCTGCCCACAGGTAAGTTGTATGATTTTATTTCTTTTCCTTCTACCAGTATAGATGGTATCTTGGTTTTATCTTTTGATTCAATTACCACTTTTTCACGGTGACCAGTTTGCTCATCAGCTTCATCGCGGTAAGTAATACCTTCCAGCACGTTTTCAAATTTCAATACACCCGCTATTTCAGCAATTACAACGTTATTGTAAGGATCCCATGAACAAATAATATCTCCCTTGCTTACTTTCTGTCCGTCTTTTACTACCAATGTAGCACCATAAGGAACGTTATTTGTAATGAGAAGGCGATCATTCTTCACATCAGTAATCCTCACTTCACCTGTACGGCCAATAACAACTTGTGTTTTTTCACCTTCAATATTTTCGGTTGTTACAGTACGTAAACCGTCAAACTGAATGGTGCCGTCAAATTTGGCAAACAAAGAAGATTCAACTGAAGCAGAACCAGCAACACCACCCACGTGGAATGTACGCAGGGTTAACTGTGTACCAGGCTCACCGATTGACTGGGCAGCGATGATACCAACAGCATCACCCCTTTGCGCAGTATAACCCGTAGCCAGGTTTTTACCATAGCATTTTACGCAAACACCACGCTTGCTTTCGCAAGTAAGTACAGAACGTATTTCAATGGTTTCAACACCTGCTTCTTCTATAGCAGCACCAATTGCATCTGTAATTTGTTCTCCAGCGCTAACCAGCAATACGTCGGTTAACGGATGGTGCACATTGTGCAATGAAGTACGTCCTACTATCCTGTCTACAAGTGGTTCAACTATATCTTCATTATCTTTTAGAGCAGTTGTTGCAATACCGCGAAGTGTGCCGCAATCTTCTTCTGTAATTACAACATCTTGTGCAACGTCAACCAAACGACGTGTTAAGTAACCGGCATCCGCTGTTTTCAACGCTGTATCTGCAAGACCTTTACGGGCACCGTGCGTAGAGATAAAGTAATCCAATACATTCAATCCGCCTTTAAAGTTGGAAAGGATTGGGTTTTCAATGATCTCACTTCCTGTGCTACCACTCTTTCTTGGTTTTGCCATCAATCCCCTTATACCAGCCAGCTGTTTAATCTGTTGTTTAGAACCACGGGCTCCACTGTCAAGCATCATATAAACAGAGTTGAAGCCTTGTTTATCTGTTGCCAGTTCGCGGATAAGCATCTCGGTGATGCGTGTATCCACACGGCTCCAGATGTCTACTATCTGGTTATAACGTTCGTTGTTTGTGATAAGACCCATGTTATAGTTTTCCCACACTTCATCTACTTCAACTTTTGCATTTACCAGCAATTCTTCTTTCAGATCAGGAATAATAAGGTCATTAATGCTGAAAGACAAACCACCCTGGAAGGCTGTACGGAAACCTATTTGTTTAATATCATCAAGGAATTTTGCAGTCTTTGGTACATTGGTAATGCTGGTAATATCTCCAATGATTTCACGCAAAGATTTTTTAGTAAGCAATGCATTTACAAAACCTACTTCTTTAGGAACAGCCTGGTTAAATATTACACGGCCTACTGTAGTATCAATGATTTTCTTTTTCAGTTCACCATTTTCACGCACATTAGTTTTTACTTTTATCCATGCGTGCAAATCAACTTTGCCTTCATTGTGTGCAATGATAACTTCATCTGCACTGTAGAAAGCCATTCCTTCTCCGCGAACTTTTTCTTTATCGGTTGATTTTTTACCCTTAGTGATGTAATACAAACCAAGCACCATGTCCTGTGAAGGAAGAGTGATAGGTGTACCATTCTGCGGGTTAAGAATGTTGTGTGAAGAAAGCATCAGCAATTGAGCTTCCAGTACAGCAGCATTGCTTAATGGTACGTGAACCGCCATCTGGTCACCGTCAAAGTCGGCGTTGAACGCAGAACATACCAATGGATGCAACTGTATCGCTTTACCTTCTACCAGTTTTGGCTGGAAAGCCTGTATAGACAAACGGTGAAGCGTTGGGGCACGGTTTAACATTACCGGGTGCCCTTTCAATATATTTTCAAGGATATCCCAAACGATAGCCTCTTTCTTATCAACTAATTTCCTGGCGCTTTTTACTGTTTTTACAATACCACGCTCTATGAGTTTGCGAATAATAAATGGCTTGAACAATTCTGCCGCCATATCTTTTGGCAAACCGCACTCATGTAATTTAAGTTCTGGTCCCACCACGATTACAGAACGGCCAGAATAGTCAACACGTTTACCCAACAGGTTCTGACGGAAACGTCCTTGTTTACCTTTCAGTACATCGCTCAAAGATTTCAACGCACGGCCGCCTTCTGCTTTTACAGCATTTGATTTACGTGAGTTGTCAAACAATGAATCGATTGCTTCCTGCAACATACGTTTTTCATTACGTAAGATTACTTCAGGTGCTTTAATCTCTAACAAACGTTTTAAACGGTTGTTACGGATAATAACACGACGGTACAGGTCATTCAAATCTGATGACGCAAAACGGCCACCATCCAATGGAACCAATGGACGAAGTTCTGGTGGTATTACAGGAATGTATTGCATAACCATCCATTCAGGACGGTTAGTAATCCTTGAGTTGGCATCGCGGAAAGCTTCTACTACGCTCAAACGTTTTAAAGCGTCTGCTTTACGTTGCTGTGAAGTTTCGTTTGCTGCTGCATGGCGCAAATGCGCTGAAAGACTGTCAAGGTCTATGCGCTGCAATAAATCATGCACCGCTTCTGCACCCATTTTAGCAATGAACTTCTGCGGATCATCATCGGGCAGATACTGGTTGTCTTTTGGTAAAGTATCCAGTATTTCCAGGTATTCTTCTTCGGTTAAAAGATCTCCCGTATTCAGGCTTTCTTTTACACCACCTTGTATAACAACATAGCGTTCGTAATAAACAATTGTCTCCAGTTTTTTAGAGCTAACACCAAGCAGGTAACCAATTTTATTTGGCAAGCTTTTAAAATACCAGATGTGTACAACAGGTACAACAAGTTTAATGTGGCCCATTCTTTCACGGCGCACTTTCTTTTCAGTTACTTCTACACCGCAACGGTCGCACACGATACCCTTGTAACGGATACGTTTGTACTTTCCGCAGGCGCATTCGTAATCTTTAACCGGTCCAAAAATCCTTTCGCAGAACAAACCATCACGTTCTGGTTTGTAAGTACGATAGTTAATGGTTTCGGGCTTAAGCACTTCACCAAAACTTCTCTCCAGGATGCTGTCTGGTGAAGCAAGACCGATAGTGATTTTAGAAAAAGTAAAAGTCGCTCTCTGACGATTGTTATCTTTTCTGATAGCCATATTTTTTGAGCTTTTAGCTGTTGAAATAAAGTTTCAAGGTATTAGCTGCAAGCTACAAGCCCTTTACTTCTATTTTCAACAATTTTAATTTTAAGAACTTAAATACTGGTTGCGTCTAACTTGCAGCTTGTAGCTGATAGCTTTCTACTACTACTCAAACTTCAAATCCAATCCCAACCCTCTCAACTCATGAACCAATACATTGAATGATTCAGGAATACCTGGTCTTGGAATGTTTTCGCCTTTCACAATTGCTTCGTATGTTTTTGCACGTCCGATGATATCATCAGATTTCAGCGTTAACAGCTCCTGCAATATGTTGGATGCACCGTATGCTTCAAGTGCCCAAACCTCCATCTCACCAAAACGCTGACCACCAAACTGTGCTTTACCACCCAAAGGCTGTTGCGTAATAAGACTGTATGGTCCGATAGAACGTGCGTGCATTTTGTCATCCACCATGTGGTGCAGTTTGATAACATAAATGATACCTACTGTTGCTTTCTGGTGGAAGCGGTCACCCGTTTCACCATCATATAAGTAAGTGTGGCCGTTTAAAGGAATACCTGCATCTCCGCAATATTTTTCAATCTCACCAGTAGTAGCACCGTCAAAGATTGGGGTTGCAAACTTCACTTTCAGTTTTTCACCAGCCCATCCAAGAATGGTTTCATAAATCTGTCCAAGGTTCATACGGCTAGGTACACCCAATGGATTCAATACAATATCTACCGGTGTTCCGTCTTCTAAGAAAGGCATATCTTCTGCACGTACAATCTTTGCAACAATACCTTTATTACCGTGGCGACCCGCCATCTTATCTCCCACTTTCAGCTTACGCTTAACAGCGAGGTAAACTTTTGCAAGTTTCAATACACCAGCAGGTAATTCATCACCAATAGAGATGTTGAATTTTTCTCTCTTATACCTTCCAAGCTCTTCATTGTATTTGATGCTGTAGTTGTGGAGCAATACGTTGATGAGCTCATCGGTAACTGCATCACCTGTCCATCCTAATGGATTTACGTTCAGGTAATCAATAGCAGCCAAGTTCTTTGCATTAAACCTTGCGCCTTTACCAATCTGCATTTCACCAAAGTTGTTGCTAACACCTGCAGAACTGTAATCTTTCAGCAATGTTTGCAGTTTGTTCAGCAGCAATTCTTTCAGATCTTCGGTATTTTTCTCGTGTACTTTTTCCAATTTTTCCAACTGAGCTTTCTCACGCACTTTAGCATTCTTGTCTTTTTTGGCTCTCTGGAATAATTTCTTATTGATTACAACACCTTCTACACCGTTTGGTGCTTTCAGTGAAGCATCTTTTGCATCACCTGCTTTATCACCGAAGATGGCACGCAATAGTTTTTCTTCTGGTGTAGGGTCGCTTTCACCTTTTGGTGTAATCTTACCTATGATAATATCACCTTCTTTAACTGTTGCGCCTATGCGAATAATACCATTCTCATCAAGATCTTTTGTTGCTTCTTCAGATACGTTAGGAATATCTGGAGTAAGTTCTTCTTCGCCTAATTTAGTATCACGTACTTCCAGTTCGTATTCAGAAATATGAATTGAAGTAAACCAGTCTTCGCTTACAACTTTTTCATTTATCACAATCGCATCCTCAAAGTTGTAACCCTTCCATGGCATGAACGCAACTTTCAGGTTACGGCCCAATGCCAGTTCACTGTCTTTAACTGCATAACCTTCGCTTAAAAAATCATCTTTCTTTACACGCTGGCCTTTCTTCACCGCGGGTTTCTGAGAGATTGAAGTTTCCTGGTTGGTTTTAATAAACTTGGTCAGGTTGTATATTTTCAAATCTTCTTCAAAACTTACAAGACGGTCTGTATCATTTCTATCGTAGCGAACATGAATTTCGTTACCATCAACATACTCAACTATACCTTCACCATCTGCCAGTATCTGCACACGTGCATCACGTGCAGCTTTTGCTTCCAAACCAGTACCAACAATAGGCACTTGCGGACGGATAAGCGGAACTGCCTGGCGTTGCATGTTTGAACCCATCAAGGCACGGTTAGCATCATCATGCTCAAGGAAAGGAATGAGGGAAGCACTCAAACCAACAATCTGGTTAGGCGCTACGTCCATAAATTCTACTTCCTCTTTTTCAAGTATAGGGAAGTCACCAGTCTGACGTGAAATAATTTTTTGCTCTGCAAAATTTCCTTTCTCATCAAGCGGGGTATTTGCCTGGGCAATTTTTGCTGTATCTTCTTCTTCTGCACTCAGGAACTCAAGTTCCTTCATGTTTACTTTACCATTGGCTACTTTACGGTAAGGTGTTTCAATGAAACCCATTTCATTGATCTTGGCATGTACGCACAATGTAGAGATCAAACCAATGTTTGGACCTTCCGGTGTTTCAATAGTACAAAGACGACCGTAGTGAGAATAGTGTACGTCACGAACCTCAAAGCCTGCACGTTCACGGCTAAGACCACCTGGTCCGAGTGCGGAAATACGGCGTTTGTGTGTGATTTCGCTCAATGGGTTTGTCTGGTCAAGGAACTGAGACAACTGAGATGTACCAAAGAATGAATTGATAACTGAAGAAAGTGTTCTTGCATTAATCAAATCAACTGGTGTAAACACCTCATTATCGCGAACGTTCATTCTTTCACGTATTGTTCTTGCCATACGTGCAAGGCCAACACCAAACTGTGCATACAATTGCTCACCTACAGTACGAACACGACGGTTGCTAAGGTGATCAATATCATCAATATCTGCTTTTGCATTGGTAAGACGAACGAGATATTTAATAATCTCGATCATATCTTCTTTTGTAAGCGTTTTATGATCAAGCGGCTGGTTTAAACCAAGTTTGCGGTTAATTTTATAACGGCCTACTTCGCCAAGGTCATAACGTTTGTCGCTGAAGAATAATTTATCAATAATACCACGTGCAGTTTCATTATCGGGGGCATCAGCACCACGCAATTGGCGATAGATATGCTGAACCGCTTCCAGTTCACTGTTAGAAGTATCTTTATTTAATGTGTTGTAAATTATTGCGTAATCGCCACCTACGTCTTCTTTCTGTAAGAAAACGCTTTTCACGTCCATTTCGCTAATGGTATCAATACCTTCTTCATCAAGAATGGTATCGCGTTCCATAACAATTTCATTACGCTCAATAGAAACTACTTCACCGGTGTCTTCGTCCACAAAATCTTCTACCCATGTTCTTAAAACACGTGCAGCCAATTTTTTACCGATATGTTTTTCTAAAGATTTTTTATCAGTCTTTACTTCATCAGCCATACCAAACAGTTCAAGAATATCCTTGTCTGTTTCGTAACCGATAGAACGTAACAAAGTAGTTACAGGAAATTTTTTCTTACGATCGATGTATGCATACATAACATTGTTGATGTCTGTTGCAAACTCCATCCACGCACCTTTGAAAGGGATAACCCTTGCAGAATAGATTTTAGTACCATTCGGGTGAATAGACTGACCGAAAAATACACCGGGTGAGCGGTGCAACTGACTAACCACAACACGTTCTGCACCATTGATAACAAAAGTGCCGCGTGGTGTCATGTAAGGAATGTTTCCAAGAAACACATCCTGAACAATGGTTTGAAAGTCTACGTGCTCTTCATCGTTACAGCTCAAACGAAGTTTGGCTTTAAGGGGAACAGCATAGGTTAAACCACGCTCCATACATTCTTCAATTGTATAGCGTGGCGGATCTATGAAGTAATCAAGAAACTCCAGAACGAAAATATTGCGGGTGTCAGTGATAGGAAAGTTTTCCTTAAACACTTTAAACAGCCCTTCAATATTACGTTTGTCAGGTGTAGTTTCTAATTGAAAATACTCTTTGAATGATTGAATCTGAACTTCCAATAAGTCAGGGGCTTCTGCTAAGTTTTTAATCTTACCAAAGTTTACCCTGCTTTGTAATTTTGTTGAAGACATATTATTTAAAACCGGTTTTAAATTGTTCAAATATTATGATTCGCCTATAGACAAAAAATCACCGCAGAACCAAATGGTTCTCAGTGTGCTAATAAAATTTTCTTATAGAAATGGCCATTGATTTAGATACCCGGGCTAACAGCTTTTGTACAAATGGATTGCAAATGTACGTAAAAACATTATTACAAAAGCAGCGATATCCAATTATCTTTTAACTGATGTCGCCATGTGAACTATTAAAAAAATGTTAAAGCGTCTTAAAAACTATCACTTGTTAGTTTAAAACATGCTTTAGCTCAAGAATCACCTTATAATTACAAAAAAAGCCCCGGTTAGTTTTAACCAGGGCTGTACTTTCAAAATATGTGATGATTACTGAATCTCAACTTCAGCACCTGCTTCAGTCAATTTATTTTTCAGTTCTTCAGCTTCTGCTTTGGTAACACCTTCTTTAATTGCTTTTGGTGCGCCGTCTACGAGTTCTTTAGCTTCTTTCAAACCTAAACCAGTTAAGTCTTTTACAATTTTAACTACGTTCAGTTTAGAAGCACCACCGTTTTTCAATATTACATTGAAAGCAGTTTTTTCTTCAGCTGCTGCGCCGCCACCGTCGCCACCAGCAGATACTACTACTGCTGCTGCTGCTGGTTCAATACCATATTCAGATTTCAGAAAATCAGCCAATTCCTGTACGTCTTTTACAGTAAGGCTAACAAGTTGTTCTGCTAATGCTTTTACGTCTGCCATTTGTTTTGAATTTTTTCCTCCTTCATAGTCTTATTTTAATTAAAAGACTCCGGAGGATGGTTTAAAAAAATTGTTTTATTGAATGTGAAATGTGTTGATGTGATTAACTAAAAATGCTTTCGCAATAAAAGAGTTTTCACATTTTACCATTTTCATATTTCCACATTATTCTGCCGCTGCTGCTTCAGTTGTTCCTGCAGCTTGTTTTTCGTGGTGGTGCAACAATGCAGCCAATACACGTTTTGCAGGAGATTGCAACAAGCCAATTACTTCGCCAATCAATTCGTTCTTAGTCTTGATTTTTGTAAGTGCTGCAAGACTGCTATCACCGGTGTATACATCACCATTAATAAAAGCAGCTTTCAGTTCTGGCTTTGTGCCTTTTCCATCTTTGCGGAAAGAGCTGATGATAAGGGCTGGTTCTTTTGGGTTCTCAGAAAACAAAAGTGCAGTAACCTTATGCAGTGAATCATATACACCTGTATACTTTGCACCATCAAGTGATTCCAATGCTTTTTTAATAAGTGTGTTCTTGGCCACTTTCATTTCAACTTTTTTGTCGAAACAAGCGCGGCGTAAAGTACCAATCTGTTCAACAGTCAGTGCTTCTGTATCAGCAATATAAAAATTAGAGTACTGAGAGAATTTTCCCTTCAGCACTTCTATTACTTCGTTTTTTTGTTCTTTTGTCATAACATTTTTTTTATTCCGGTTCCGCTTTTACACGGAGAGAAGATTGTAAGATTAATGTACAAACGTTTTTGTATCAACTGCAATACCAGGGCTCATGCTGCTTGCCATGCTTACACCTTTCAGGTAAATACCTTTTGCAGAAGATGGTTTCAGTTTAATAATAGCGTTAATAAGTTCCTGGCTGTTTTCAGCAATTTTTTCTGAACCAAAGCTTACGCGGCCAATAGAAGCGTGGATGATACCAGCTTTATCTACTTTAAACGCAATCTTACCACCTTTAACCTCATTTACTGCTTCTGCAACGTTGTTGGTTACAGTACCAGTTTTAGGGTTTGGCATAAGGTTACGCGGACCGAGCACTTTACCCAAACGTCCAATCTTAGGCATTACAGAAGGAGTAGCAACAATAACGTCTACATCTACCCATCCGCCTTCAATCTTTGTAATGAATTCATCAAGCCCTACAAAATCAGCACCGGCAGCTTTTGCTTCTGCTTCTTTATCGGGTGTACATAATACCAATACTTTTTTCGTTTTACCGGTACCGTGAGGAAGTGTTACTGTACCTCTTACGGCCTGGTCCGCTTTTTTAGGATCTACTCCAAGGCGGATATGTAAGTCAACAGAAGCATCAAACTTGGTAATGTTTACATCTTTTACCAAAGCAGATGCATCCTTTAAAGAATATGCTTTATTGGAATCTATTTTTGCATTTGCAACTTTTCTTTTTTTACTGATAGCCATAGCTCAAAAATTTTAAGTGTAAAAGATTAATTTTCCCAAGGGGCTTTACCATCAACAGTTAAACCCATGCTGCGGGCGGTGCCGGCTACCATGCGCATTGCGCTTTCTACGGTAAAGCAATTTAAATCTGCCATTTTATCTTTGGCAATTGCTTCAACGCTAGACCAGGTAACTTTACCTACTTTGTTGCGGTTTGGCTCTTTGGAACCACTCTGAATTTTTGCTGCTTCCATCAGCTGTACTGCTGCAGGAGGAGTTTTGATAATAAACTCAAAACTCTTGTCGGAGTAAACGGTAATTAATACCGGTAATACTTTACCCATCTTGTCCTGGGTTCTTGCATTAAACTGTTTGCAGAACTCCATAATGTTTACACCCTTAGAACCAAGGGCAGGACCGATTGGTGGTGCAGGATTGGCTTGTCCGCCTTTGCACTGCAATTTTACGAAACCTGAAATTTCTTTTGCCATGTTTTAAATTTTTGGTGTTAACGCCCCCATAACTTGTTATAAGGACTCCCAATAGCATTTTCTAAAAGAACTATTTTTTGGGATGGCAAAGGTAGGAAAAAATATTTGTGCAGCCAATATATTTAAGCAGGTTTGTTCTGCAATATAATTTGGCGGGCAGCAAGGATTGCTTCGTTCTGGCCAAAGCTGTTGAGGTATTGGTCTATGCTGTTAAGAATATCTTTGTCCCTGGCCATATCAAATTTTCTTGCAAACAGCTTATCTGAAATTTGAATGTGGCTTAAATGATTAATAGTTAATACATTAGGATGAGGGGCACCTTTTACCCTGTCAAGATAAAGCAGGTTATTGTTTACCACACTTTCTTTAAAAGGGGAATTAAGTACAATGGTTTGAAACATAAATTCGTCACAACCCCAGGTTAGCTCAATAAATCGTTTAAACCTTGGATTATGCTCCAGGAAACTAAGAATGTATTTCAAACAATCTGTGGTAAATGCCCAAAACATGGATGAGCCATAGAAAGTCATTGGTATAGGAGATTTGCGTACAGGCAAACATTTGTTCATCAGCCATTGAACATAATACCTTCCTGGAAATTTATAGTTGGTAAGATGATATTCTCTTATCCGCGGATAAGATTCATCTGCCCAATCGTCGAAATGCTCATACTCAGTAAATTCTTTGCCTTTGTTTTCTTCAAAAAAATTATAAATAAACCAGGCTGGTTTAATAGGATAATCCTGTCCGCTCATTAAGTGTATATAATCATACTCAATTCCCTTGCTAAAAATTTCCTTTACAGATCGAAGTGTTGCTTCAACTGTATTGTAGCCGCCCCATACTACATCTACCCTGTCTTTTATGAGGTAAACGTTTGGCATTTTAGCAAGGAACAGGTGCGAAGTGATATCCATCTTTTTATCTACATGGATATAAAAATCAAACTGCGGATGTTCCATTTTACGGATCATCTTTTCTGTAAGTAATGGATCGGTGTATGTAATCAACAGATGAGCAATTCTCATTGTAGCTAATCGATTTAGGGTTTTAACAGCTCTGGAGGTGGTGGTGGGGGTCTAAAGAAGGATATAGAATTAAGGTTTCAACTAAATTAGGATTTTATACAATATGTGAAGTGGAGATGGAATTAAAATTACAAAGATCTTTTTCACGATTGTGGAAACACAATTTTTTATTTGAAATTAAACAGTTGCATTATCCAACATATCCAGTATTGCTGTATCGGTTTTTATATCAAACTTACGTGCCAGCAGCATATTGGAATTTTTCATTGCATCAAAATCTGCAACGGTAAGAATTTTTGGATTAGCACCTCCCTGGCTCCAGTCTACATACCTGTAACTTTCTTGTACCATAGAATCTTTAAACTGTGAGTTCATTATAATAGTAGCAATTAAAAATTCATCTGGTGCCCATGTAAAACGTGCAAAACGGCTTATTTGGGGAGTGTTCTTAACAAAGTCAATAACATACCTTGCTGTTTCGGTATTAATAGTCCACCATGTAGCACGGTTACCTCCATACAAAACATAGTTCAGCGGAAATTTTCTGCGTGGCAATATACTGTTAACAACAGACTGCAGTTTGTAACGGCCTTTAAAATCAAAATCGGTAAAATGATATTTTTCAATACGGCTGGCAGCATGTTTCCACCAGTCTGTTCCAAACTTTTCAATAGCAAAAAAATTCTTACCTGGCCTTTGTTCAAAAAAATTATAAAACGATTGAGTAGAAACTATAGGATAATCCTGGCCGCTCAATTCATTGATGAAATCGTAACCGCGGTTTAAGCCAAGCACTTCATCCATACAATCCAGCACAGCTTTCGTAAAACTAAAACCTGCCCAACGCACTTTGCTCCTGTTCTTTATCATGTATACCTGCTCCATATTTGCGAGGTATTCAAAAGGAGCGATATCAAATTTTGTATCTACATGTATATAAAAATCAAATGACGGATGGCTCAACTTTTTAATGAGCCTTTCGATCTGCGGTGGATCTTTATACGCCATTATGATATGGGCCATTCGCATGTTCTGTAATTTAAACGGGCATTAAAACAGCAGTTCCCTAAAACAAAAAAAGCCATGTTTTAAATGGCTTTTCAAATGTAAAAAAAGTTATCAGGCCAGTTTTTCTACCTGCATGTAGTTTAGTTCTACCGGCGTTGAACGTCCAAATATTTTTACGGTTACTTTCAGTTTTTTCTTCTCGTCGTTTACTTCTTCTATAATACCGTTAAAGTCGTTAAATGGCCCTTCAATTATTTTTATTGTTTCGCCTACTATAAATGGCTCGCTCATGCTTACGCCACCTGCTTCAGCCATTTCATCCATTTTGCCGAGCATTTTATTTACTTCAGCTTTGCGTAATGCAATAGGATTTTCTTTTCCGAGGAAATGAATAACGCTATTGGTATTTTTAATGGTATCGCGTAAATCATCATTTAACTTGCCATCAGAAATTTCTATCATTACATAACCGGGGTAATAGTTACGTTCACGCATTACTTTTTTACCGTTCTGCACTTTATATACTTTTTCAACGGGTAAAAAAACCTGCTTTACAATTTCGGTCCATCCGCCACGTGAAATCTCTTTATCCAGGTACTCCTTTACTTTGCGTTCTTTGCCACTAACTACGCGGAGCACAAACCATTTGGTTTCCTGTTGTTGGGTTTGATTTTCCATTACTACTTAAATAATGAGTAAACAAGTTTTAAAACTGAGCTGGATGCAAAATCCATTACACCTACTATAACTGTAATGATTAAGGTAGCCACAAGAACAATCAATGTTGATTGCTGCAACTGCGTCCATGTTGGCCAGGTTACTTTTTCTACCAGCTCTTTGTAAGATTCGCTGAAATAAGCTGAAACTTTGTTCATCGGAAAAATGTGATAATGTGAAAAATATGAAAATGTGAAAATTCTGGCGTGGCAAATGCATTTTCACATTTACCACATTAACTAATTTCCACATTTTCGTCCGCACGGGCACTAGGATTCGAACCCAGATCAAAGGTTTTGGAGACCCGTATGCTACCGTTGCACCATGCCCGTAAGAAAGCTAAAAGCTATTGGCAGTAAACCAATAGCTTTTAGCGATATTTTAAAGATAGCTTATTTTTTATAAACCGCAAATCCAAACTGCGGAGCTAAAAGCTACTAAGCTATCTCTTACTACTACTTAACAATCTCAGTCACCTGGCCTGCACCTACTGTACGGCCACCTTCACGAATCGCAAATTTCAAACCTTTTTCCATTGCAATTGGCTGAATAAGGGTAACTGTAAGTGATGTGTTATCACCAGGCATAACCATTTCAGTTCCTTCTGGCAAAGTTACTTCACCTGTTACATCCGTAGTACGGAAGTAGAACTGAGGACGGTATTTCTGGAAGAATGGAGTATGACGTCCACCTTCTTCTTTGCTCAACACATAAACTTCACCTTTGAAATCTGTATGCGGAGTGATTGAACCTGGTTTGCACAATACCATACCGCGGCGAACCTGGGTTTTTTCAATACCACGTAACAACAGACCTGCGTTATCACCTGCTTCGCCTTCATCAAGCAACTTGCGGAACATTTCCACACCTGTTACTGTAGAAGTCAAAGGTTTTTCCATCAAACCTACAATTTCAATACCCTCACCTACTTTAATACGGCCTCTCTCAATACGACCAGTGGCAACTGTACCACGACCTGTGATTGAGAAAACGTCTTCCACGCTCATCAGGAACGGAAGATCAACCGGACGTGGAGGCAATGGAATATAAGCATCAACTGCTGCCATTAATTCGTCAATTGCACCAACCCATTTTGCATCACCAGCCAAAGCGCCGGTTGCAGAACCTTTAATGATTGGCGTGTTATCACCATCGAAACCGTTTTTAGTCAACAGTTCGCGGATTTCCATTTCAACCAGTTCTATCAGTTCAGGATCATCTACAAGGTCTACTTTATTCATAAACACAACCATACGGGGTACACCCACCTGGCGTGCCAAAAGAATGTGCTCTCTTGTCTGGGGCATAGGGCCATCTGTAGCAGCAACTACAAGGATAGCACCGTCCATCTGTGCAGCACCAGTAATCATGTTTTTCACATAATCGGCGTGACCAGGACAGTCAACGTGAGCATAGTGACGGTTAGCCGTCTGGTACTCAACGTGAGCAGTATTAATGGTGATACCCCTTTCTTTTTCTTCAGGAGCACCATCAATTTCGTCGTACTTTTTAGCTGTTGCCAAACCTTTCTTAGAAAGGATTTCAGTAATAGCTGCTGTTAATGTTGTTTTACCGTGGTCAACGTGGCCAATGGTGCCAACGTTAACGTGGGGTTTGTCCCTTTTAAAAGTCTCTTTTGACATCGTTATCGGTTTTAAGTTGTGTTTTTACAATTTTGATTTCATATTATGTAGTCAGCAACGGTTCTTTACTGAACATCGTTGCGTCGCACATTTCATCTTTTGTACTTCTTCATTCTTCAAAAAACTATGAGCCGTTGATGAGAATTGAACTCACGACCTCTTCCTTACCAAGGAAGTGCTCTACCCCTGAGCTACAACGGCGTTTTATCGTACCGGTTAGCCGTTGATGAGGTTAGAACCACGACCTTCCCGATTCTTATCGGGATGCTCTACCCCTGAGCTACAACGGCATTTTATCTTACCTGTCTGCCGTTGATGAGACTTGAGCCACGACCTTCCCGATTCTTTCTATCGGGATGCTCTGCCCCTGAGCTACAACGGCTTGTCAACATACACAAGGTTGACCGTTGTTAGCTGACGAAGAAGGCCGCCTGTCAACCGTCACTCTTTCATTACCTGTTCTGGAGCGGAAGACGAGGCTCGAACTCGCCACCTATAGCTTGGAAGGCTATCGCTCTACCAAATGAGCTACTTCCGCTTAAATAATGTGAAAATGTGGTGAATGTGACAAAAGTGAAAATTAAGTCACTAAGCTTAGCACACTTTCAAATTAATTAGTAATTCCAAAAATTAAAGAACTATTCATTTATCACATTTTCACACTGGCACATTTTCACATTACTGTAGTGGGCAAGGATGGATTCGAACCACCGAACTCCGGAGAGAACAGATTTACAGTCTGTTGTCGTTGGCCACTTGACTACTTGCCCAAACCTCTAAACATAAACATTGTATGTTGTAATGAAAACATCATTGTATAATAGCTATTACACTGCTGCTGTATCACACTTCACAACTGTTTATTTTTATGAGCCACCTGCTGGAATCGAACCTGCGACCTACTGATTACAAATCAGTTGCTCTACCAGCTGAGCTAAGGTGGCGTTACAAAAAAGCAAATAAAGAACTACCCCAAAAATTTTGGGAATGCAAAGGTAATGGAATTCAATAAATACAAAAACTTTGCTGCTAATATTTTTTCCGGATAAAAGAAAATATGTGTTCTGCTCATCAAACATGCTCCCATCCTGCGTTTCCAGCCTTTTTGCTTTTATAAATGAAGACGTTTGTTGCCTTATCCTCATCTTTCTAATCAACTTTTGCTTTTTTTCTTGACCAATTTCCATAAAAAAACCCCGCAGTATTTGTGCGGGGTTATGAATGCAATATTAATATTAAGCTGCCTGCTTTTGTTTTTTACGTTTTATCTGGTTTACTATAGAATCAAATGCATCATCAAAAGATTCCTGGAAAGATTTAGAACTTGCTTTTACAAAAAATTGTCGGCGCGGTACACGAACATTGATTTCTGCTACCTTGTCTTTAATTTGGTGAACTACATTGTCTAGCTTTAAGAATACTTCTACCTTAATAATCCTGTCGTGAAAAGTATTCAGTTTTTCTAGTTTCCTGTTTACATAATCTGTTAACTTAACATCTGCGTCAAAGTGAACTGTCTGGATACTAACGTTCATAGTAATTGCTTTTAATCTGTGAACAATATTTTAAAGAACTAATAATGATGAAACCAGGTACAGATACGGTTAGGTTCTGTTTTAGTGGTGCTATGAAATTAACGGATAGCTCCTGCTTTTCCAAATAAAAAAGCATAAAAAAATAGCGCTTTAATGCTAAAATAATCACAGCTTATTACGCTCCCGGATGAGCTTTTTTGTGCGCTTCTTTTAGCTTTTCAATATTGTTGTGTGTGTACACCTGTGTAGCGGCAAGACTGCTATGGCCAAGCAGTTCTTTTACAGCGTTTAAATCCGCTCCATTATTTGTAAGATGGGTGGCAAATGTATGCCGCAGAATATGGGGACTTTTTTTATTGAGTGTTGTTATAGCAGAAAGGTATTTTTTTACTACCAGGTACACATACTTTGCATAGAGTTTCTTGCCATTTTCCAAGACAAAAAAGTAAACCTTATCAGCATTTTCTATTTCACTTCTCTTTGCCTGCAGGTAAGCTTTCATTTCGGTAGCCAATTCTGGCGAAATCGGCACTACTCTTTCTTTATTCCCTTTACCCAGCACTTTAATAACCCTCTTGGAAAAATCGGGTTGGGTTTCCTTTAGATCTACCTGTTCGCTTAAACGCATCCCTGTTTGGTAAAAAAGCAGCAATAACAACCTGTCTGTTCTGCCCTTCCAGTCATCCGGAAATTCCAGGTACTGAAACATGTTTTCCATGTCTTTCTCTTTTACAAATTCCGGCAGGCGCTTGCTTATTTTAGGCGTTATAACAGACCCCATGGGTGTAGCGGTAATGCTGCCTGTTTTAAGATGGTATTTAAAGAAGGATTTTAATGTTGATGCTTTACGGTTAATGCTCTTGGCGGTTATTTTACCGGCTTTCAATTCTGCAAGCCAGCTTCTAACACAGGAAGTATTTATATCTGAAAGAGCCACCGCCTCATACTGGCCAGATGCGTACGTAAAGAATTGCTCCAAATCATTCTTATAAGAAACAATGGTATGCCGGGAATACCTTTTTTCGAAAGTAAGGTAGCTGAGGAAAGCTTGTAATTGCGGTTGAAATGGATTACCCATAAAATGAAATAGCCGTAAAGTTATTCACTTTACAGCTATTAATATCTTACCATTTTTAAGATTAATCGTCTAACTGTCCGCTGCTCACTTTAAGCTTGTAAACAGCCTTCAGGATTTCTCCGCGGCGTTTTACAGACGGTTTAGTGTAAGACTGACGCTCTCTCAACTGAACCAATATTTTGGCTTTTTCAAACTTCTTCTTGTACTTTTTCAGCGCTTTGTCTATGTTTTCGCAATCTTTGGAATCAATAATCAACATAATTAAATACCCCCTTTTAGTGTTTGGGACGGCAAAGATAAAGGAAAATCATAAATACACAAATGCTTTTGCGGCTTAATTTTGCAAACTATGTTTACAGGAATTATAGAAACTACCGCCAGTATCAAACAAATCAGCGAAAAAGGCACCAATAAAACTTTTCTGCTCTCCTGCCCTATCACTTCTGAATTAAAGGTTGATCAGAGTGTTTCTCACAATGGTGTTTGTCTTACCGTAGAAGCTATTATAGGCAATGATTACCAGGTAACTGCTATACTGGAAACCCTGCAAAAAACAAATCTCGGCAGTTGGAAAACCGGCGATACAATTAATATTGAACGCTGCCTTCGCCCATCAGACAGGTTGGATGGCCATTTTGTACAAGGCCATACAGATACAAAAGGCCTGGTAACAGAAAAAACAGATTTAAACGGCAGTTGGCAATTTACTTTTCAGTTCCCTCGTTCTTTTGCGCCTTTAATTATAGAAAAAGGATCGATTGCCGTAAACGGCATCAGCCTTACCGCCTTTAATGTAACAGATGATTCTTTTTCAGTTGGCATAATACCTTACACTTATAATCATACCAACCTTCAATTTATACAAGCAGGCGATTCTGTAAACCTTGAATTTGATATGCTGGGAAAGTATATTATACGCCAGGCCCAAACACAACATACGGGCAATCTTTCATAATTTTTTTCGTTTTTACTGCAGTTGATTTATGAAGAAACTACAATTGACTGCATTGAAATGAATAGCAGAAAAATCTCTATATATTTTTTATTTATTCTCTTCCTGTTTTCTATTGCACCTGCTTTTGCACAAACACCTATGGACAGTGCAATAAACAGCATTGCTGATACAGAGAAAAAAAATGCTGAAAAGATATTCCTTAATGCCAGCTCGCTAGAAAGCCTTAACTATGGTGGCTCAATTGCTTCAAACAATTTTGATATAAATTTTTACAGGTGTGAGTGGCAGATAGACCCTAACATAAGATTTATAAAAGGAAAAATTACATCTTACTTTACCATTACTTCTGTTACAGATAGTATTGTTTTTGATTTAAGCGACACGTTAACTGTAGACAGCATTACCTATCACGGCAATGCCATCTCATTTCAAAGAATTACAGGTGATGGACTACGCATTCAGTTTCCTGCTATTTTAAATGCTGGTAAAAAAGATTCTGTTTCCATTTACTATAATGGTGTTCCCAGAAACTATACAAGCTTTCGGCCTTTTGTGCAAAGTTCTCATAGCGGCGCACCGATTATATGGAGCTTATCTGAACCTTACGGTGCTAAAGAATGGTGGCCTTGCAAAAATGCACTGGGCGATAAGGCTGATTCATTAGATGTAATTGTAACAAGCCCTTCTCAATACCGCGGCACAAGTAACGGCGTAATGATAGCAGATGATACCGCTGCAGGCTTAAGATCTGTTTACTTTAAACATCGCTATCCTATTGCTACCTATCTAATAGCTATAGCTGTAACAAATTATGTAGTAATTGCCGACAGTGTACTCATTGGCAGCCGGCAAATGCCGCTGATGCTTACTACCTACCCCGAATTTGCAGGCAATGCTTCAAGAATTAATAACAATGCCAAATACTCTTTTTCTTTATTGAACGAGAAGTTTGGTGATTACCCTTTTGTAAAGGAACAATACGGTCATACTGCATGGAGCAATGGCGGAGGAATGGAACACCAGACAAATAGTTTTATTACAACTACAGACATAAACTTAATCATACACGAACTGGGCCACCAGTGGTTTGGAGATAAAGTTACCTGCGGAAGCTGGGAAGACATATGGTTAAATGAGGGATTTGCGACTTATTGTCAATGGCTCTACTATGAAAATGATAATGTACCATTGTATTATCCGGGGCTTAAATCTACAAGAGACGGAATTACTTCAATACCAGACGGCTCTGTGCATGTGCCAGACACTACTTCTGCTGCACGCATTTTTGATGGCAGGTTATCCTATAGCAAAGGCTGTTACCTACTGCATATGATAAGATGGATAATTGGAGATGATGCTTTCTTTAATGGCATAAAAAGATACCTCAGCGATCCGTTATTGAAATATAATTATGCAAAAACAGCCGATTTAAAAAGAAACTTCGAGCAGGAAAGCGGTAAAGATTTAACCAACTTTTTTCAGGAATGGTTTTATGGTGAAGGCAACCCCATATATGCTGTTGAATGGACACAAGACAGCAGCAACAATGCTTTTATAAAAATAAATCAAACCACTTCACACCCCAGTGTTAGTTTTTATGAAATGCCTGTACCCATTCAATTTAAAAACAGCACAAGAGATACCATCATTGTATTTAATCATACCCAAAGCGTACAGACATTTGTTGCCAACCCAGGCTTTAAAGCAGACACAGTAATTTTCGATCCTAAATATTGGATTCTTGCCCGCAATACAGTTACCCGCAACAATTGCAGTTCGCCAGTTAATGATAAAAATTTTCCTTTTTATGTAATTCAATGGCACCAGAATTCAAGCAACTGGAATTACGTAAAGATTGAACAAACAAATAAATCTGCTACAGCAACTGCCGAAAACATTTCGCTATACCTTCATTTTGCCGGCAACGGAAAAGACACTGCTTTTGAAATAAAAAACATCAGGTACAGTTACGCCAACTGGTTAAATATTGGGTTTACAATAACCAATGCCTATATCAGCACTTCATGTTTAATGGATAAAAATTACAGCCTTGCAGGTGAAAACATTAATACTGTTTCAAACGAAATTAAAATTTACCCTGTACCAGCAACTAAAACTGATGTAACCGTTTCTTTAAAAAATCCTACAGACAAACAACTTAATATAAATTTATACAATGCCGCAGGCCAGCTTCTTCATCAGCAAACCAATAGCACACCTGGCAGGGATGAATTGTTTACTATACCGCTTTCCAATCTTCCAAAAGGAGTTTATATAGTAAGGCTTCAAAGCGAATCGGCTATAAAAATGAGCAGGAAAATTATAAAACAATAGGTTGTTGTGCCATTGTTTTGTTTTTTGACTTGTTGCTTTAAATTACAGAACTTTATTGCCAGCAATATAAAAGCGCCTTAAGAAGATTTGCATGAAAGATAACCTTGAAAATATTGTGTTTGACGAAGTAATAAGTGGTTCCGGTAAAAAATACAGCGACATAAGGCTTCAACTAAAACCAGCATATAAAAAAGTTGCCTGGGATATTTTTAAAGGATATTTTTTTCTCTTTCTCATTATTACTACAGACATTCTATTAATCCAATTTTTGCTTTTTAATCCTTTTATTGGCATACCACTAAGCGCATTGGCAATAGGTTATTGCCTTGCATACCTGCATTTGTTTATTCATGCGGCTGCGCATTATGAGCTTCATCCGCATAAATCTAAAAATGATCTATTAAGCGATTTATTTATAGGCGTATTTTTTGGCATTGCCGTAAAAAAATACCGGAAAATACACTGGCTTCATCATTCTAACCTGGGTTTAAAAAACGATTCGGAACATTCATACTTTAATGAACTCAATCTTTTATTTCTGCTGAAATGTATAACCGGCTATCATACACTTGCTGTTATTTTAAGCAGGTTTAAAAGACCTGAAAAAATCAATACGCAGAAATTTTCTCCTGCTTATCCTTTATATGTACTAATTGTTCAGCTATTAATATTGTCTCTTTTATACATTACCGGTGGATTAGTTTTAGTTCTGTCATGGTTAGGCGGCTTGCTCATTGTATTTCCGCTGCTTGCAGCTTTGCGTCAATTGATAGAACATCGAGATATTGAAGCTTCTGGCAAAATAAATTACCAGCAAACCGATCATGGCAAAATAAGCAGGCTTTTTGGAAAAGGTTTTATAGACAGCAGTTTTGGTGCAGCCGGATTTAATAAACACCTTTTGCATCATTGGGATCCTACCATTTCTTACACACGTTTAGAAGATGTAGAAGAGTTCCTGATGGATTGCCCCAAAACTGCTTCCGTGATTAATGAAAGCAAAACCAGTTACATTAAAATCTTTATCGCCCTTTTTAAAATCTAATAATGCTTTTTCAATCCAACAGCATATGCCCCATTTGTAAAACCAAGGGAGAATTTTGGTGCACCGCACAGGATTGGGAATACAGATCTGTAACGGACACTTATACTTATTTGCGTTGCACAAGCTGCAACACTATTTTCATAAAAGAAGTACCCCAGGATAGCTTGCTTGCTATATATCCACCAAACTATTATTCTTTTTCTGAAAAAAATGGCGCTGTTTTCAAACTAAAAAATTTATGGGACCGGCGTTTTTATAAATCATTATTAAAAAAAATTACTACTGCTTCTATTGCTGTGCTTGATGTTGGGGGCGGAACAGGAGATGTGCTGGACACTTTAAAAAAAGCAGATAAAAGAATCAATTACACAGAAATAATTGACATTGATAATAAAGCAAAGCCTTCAGCAGAAAAAAAAGGGCATGTATATACAGTATCAACAATTGAAGAATACACGACAAATAAAAAATTTGATGTTATACTGTTATTGAATATTATTGAACATATCAGTAACCCTGCCGGGATGATTGCAAAAGCCGGGCAATTGCTGGCAACTGGCGGGATTATAATTATTAAAACACCAAATTTTGACAGTGTTGATGCAAAGCTCTTTAGAAAATATTATTGGGGCGGCCTTCATTGTCCCAGGCATTGGGTAATTTTTTCCGATCAGTCGTTCAAAAAAATGATTGCTCAAACTTCTCTAGCATTCCACACAATTAAATTTACGCAGGGTGCGCCATTCTGGGCTTACAGCGTTTTAAATTTATTCAGAAAAAAAGAGATAGGGCAAAAAAAAGTTCCGCTGATTAATCATTGGCTTTTTGCGCCGCTTAGTGTGGCTTTTGCAATGGTGGATATATTCAGATCACCATTAAGTAAAACATCGCAAATGTTTATTGTGCTTTCAAAGTAGCCTATGCTTTTTTTGCACTCGCAAGAAGGGAAATACCGAAAGGAAATTTTATATAACGCAGAAGAAATATTTCAACCCCAAATATTTTTTTACAAAGCCAACCAGTCCATTTGCTGGTTACAAATCCATTGCCTTCAAAATCTGATTGTGCCTTTTTACCTTTTGTAATTACATTACGTATTACACGATAGCATGCAATAGGCAAAAACAAAATTGTATTGAAGAAGGTTAGGTATTGAACCTGGAAGCCATGTTCAATTAAAGCTTTCAATGAACCTGCTGTATATCTTCTGTAATGGTGATTGACTATATCGTGGTTGCTCCAAAGAAAAGAAAAAGCTGGTGCCGTAACGAAAAGCATTCCTCCTGGTTTACAAACCCTTTTCAATTCCTTAATGGCCAAAACATCGTCCTGCACATGTTCCAGCACATCAAAAGCACATACAACATCAAAAGAATTATTTTCAAAAGGTAAAGCCGTAACCGAAGCTTCTGTAACTGTTATATGCAATGTATTTTTTAAAAATTCGCAGGTATCATGATCAATTTCAACCGAAGTCACTTTTCCAAATTCCTGCAACAATTCAGTAGTTTTACCTGTAGCGGCGCCTGTATTTAATATTCGCTGTTCTATATTAACGGGCAACGATTTGCGAAGCTGCTGACTTATAATCTGTTCTCTTACGATAAACCACCAATGTGTCCGCTCTAGCTGGTAATACCGCTTCAAAAAATCACTTTCCATCGGTTAGTTGTTTATCAAATATTTTCTTATTAATTACAAAGAAAGGGCGGCTTTTCACCTGTACAAATATTCTGAGTACATATTCTCCTATAATGCCCAGAGAAAGTAATTGCACCCCGCTGAAAAGAATAATGGTAAACAATAAGGCAGTAAAACCTGCAGGCACAGTATGATAGATAAACCGGTTAATTAAAGTAGCAATAAGATAGCCAACTGAGAGCAGTACAGATATCAAACCTAATATTGAAATAAACCTAACTGGAAACTCGCTAAAATTATACACGCCATTCATGGCAAGCTGTACAAGCCTTCTGTAAGAATATTTAGATTTACCTGCTATTCTTGCATCCCGCTCATAAGGAATGCCTATTTGCTTAAACCCAACCCAGGTGCGTATTCCACGCATAAAACGGCTTTCCTCCGGAAACTGGTTTATGGTATTAACTACTTTCCTGCTGATTAAACAAAAATCGCCTGAATCAACCGGGAAATGCAGTTTGGAGATCTTGTTGAGCATCCTGTAAAAAGTAAAATAAAAAAACCGCTTAACAGCAGATTCTTTCCTGCTGTTTCTTACACCATATACAACATCATATCCTTCCTGGTATTTTTTATAAAAGATATCCAGTAGCTCAGGCGGGTCCTGCATGTCGGCATCAATGATAAAAACAGCTTCAGTTCCCCTGGCATAACTTAAGCCGGCAGTTAAAGCCAGTTGGTGGCCGAAATTTCTTGAAAAAGACAGGTACTGGTACCTGGCATCATTTAAACATAAAGCAAACAATTGAAATTGCGTATTGTCTGTGCTTCCATCATCAACAAAAATAACTTCTGTACTTTCTGTTTGTTTATCAAGAATGGATGATATACGCTCAATAAGCTGGGGGATAACCGCGTCTTCATTATACAGTGGTATAATAATTGAAATTTTTATTTCAGAACCTGAAGCCACTGCTTTCATAAAATAATATTCAATTTTTTGTATAATATTACAACTATTATTGCAATTAACTTTATCAAGAGATGCAGCAGTTTATGAGGAAATTATTTTTGTGGTATCAATCTAATATCAGCAAAATATTATTGTATACATGCTGTGTTGTTCTTGCTGTACTTTTTGTTGAAAGGCTTTGCATTATTTTTTCCTATGAACCACATCTTGCAGGCATTGATAATAATTTTGACTACCCGGTCATCCGTTCCCTGGCGGGGTTTTCCATTTACCCAAATCCTGCGGAATATCCATATGCTGTAAATCCATATGCACCGCTTTTTTTTATAGTGTGCAAATGGGTAGCTGTTATTTTTCATGTTACAGCAGCAGACACTATCGCTGTGTACCGCATTACAAGGTCAGTAGCATTTATTGCCGATTTGGGAACCTGCCTGCTTTTATTTGTCATTTTGCGACGTCACTTAAATGTTAGTAAAGCTGCTTCTGCTATAGTGCTCACCCTCTTTTTTAGTATCATTTGTTACCTGGGCTATACTTTTAATCGGTCAGACGCACCATTTCTCTTCTTTTATGCCGCTTCATTGTTTATTCTGTTGAAACCAGAAATGCCTGTTACAATTTCAAGAGCCCTTGTGCTTGCAGCGTTAGCAACACTCTGTATTTTTTCAAAACAAAATGGAATAAGCCTGCTAATATTGATACCAGTTTGGCTACTGCTACAGAAAAATTACAAAGCCCTTTTCTTCTTTGTTTTTTTTGCTGCTACTTTTTGCATTGCTTCATTCTGGTATTTTGAAAACATTTATTCCGATCATTTTTTTTCTGAGCATATCATACATGCACTCAAAAACAAAATAGATCCCCGCTGGTTTTATGTATATGTATTTAAGTTGATGGCGCCATCTTACCTTATTATTCCGCTGGCAGTGGCATTCATTATAGCAATAAAATCAATCGCAGAAAACAATCATAGCTTTTTGAAAGATGCCGGTATTATTTTTATCCTGCAATGCGGTCTTTCAACAGCACTTTCTCTTAAATGGGGTTCATCACAGGGATATTTTAATGAAAGCTTCTTACTTGCTTTTATTCTTATCGCGGCATTTTATATAAACAACAATGCATTTACATTACCTGGTTTTGTAAAAACTGCAACAACCTATGCCTACCCGGCTTTGCTCATATTTATCATACACATTACCGCTCAGCTTTATTTCTTTTTTATAAATAGTAAAACTGAAGCGAAAGAAAAATTTAATGAACAGGTACAAATCGGCAATTACATTAAAAAAGAGATTGGCCAGCAGAACAAATATGTTATTGATTTAAGCAACGCCGATTTCAATTTTTTTAAAAATATTTTATATAAAGAATCTGCTGCGCCGAATATAGATGCGGTAAGGTGCTGTACACTACCAGACAACATTTTTGATTATTCCGGTTTGCTAGATGGCTTAAAAACAGGTAAAATTCTTTTTCTTATAGAAAGCAACGGAGCCCCGCAAAATGCAGTATGGGGCAGAAACCTTCAACGGTATAAAAAAGACAGCGTATTTAATACGTATACCATTTACAAATTCGATACTACTGTATTAAAGCTATAATACCATTAACCGTCTATCGATCTAAACAATATTTTTTCGTAAGAAAACATTGCCAGAATAATTACCTTTATCCGGATGGAAGTAAATAACACTTTAAGTATTTTAATCCCCTGCTACAATGAAGAGCGTACCATTATACGGCTGTTGGAAAAAATTTCAACTGTTCAATTAATAAACAATACTGCAAAGGAGATTATTGTAGTTGATGATGGTTCTACAGACCAGACAAACATACTACTAACAGAATACCTTAATAAAAATAACGGTCTGCCATTACAAATATTCCGCAATGAAAAAAATGCAGGCAAAGGTGCTTGTGTACAACTGGCATTGCAAAAAGCAAAAGGAAACGTTGTGATAATACAGGATGCAGATCTTGAATATAGCCCCGAAGAATACAACCGTCTTCTGTCGCCAATACTACAAGGCCATGCTGATGTTGTATATGGTTCGAGGTTCAGGGGAAGTGAGCCGCACAGGGTATTGTTTTTCTTTCATACAATCGGCAACAAATTTCTGACATTTTTATCCAACATTTTTACGCAGCTTAATTTAACAGATATGGAAACCGGTTACAAAATGTTTACAACCGAAGTTCTTCAACAAATCAACCTTAAAGAAAAACGTTTTGGGTTTGAGCCGGAAGTAACAGCAAAAATTAGCCGTATAAAAAGAGTAAGAATATACGAAGTTGGCATTTCCTATTTTGGAAGAACTTTTGAAGATGGGAAAAAAATAAACTGGAAAGATGGCGTGTATAGCATTCTTTGCATTTTCAAGTACAATTTATTTTTGCGGAAATGAATACTGCACCTTACAATAGCGACCCTGTTGGTGCTGCTACACTTGCTGTAATTTCTGCTGCAAATAAATTCAACCGGTGGATGTATGAAGAAATAAAACCGCACCTGAAAGGTGAGATACTTGAACTGGGAAGCGGCACTGGTAATATTTCTGAATTTATATTAAAAGATAATTTTACTACTGTGCTTTCAGACTATAACAGTGCGTATACAGGCATCTTAAAAAAAAAGTTTGAACAATATTCTAATCTAAAAGAAGTATTATCCATCAATTTGCAAAAGACTTCTTTTGAAAAAGAGTACGCCGCATTACATAACCAGTTTGACACCATAGTTCTTTTAAATGTAATTGAACACCTGGAAGATGATACAATTGCTGTAGCTAATTGCAAGTATATGCTAAAGCAAGGAGGTAAACTTATACTGCTGGCACCAGCTTATGGTTTTCTATATTGCAATCTTGATAGAAACCTCGGCCATTACAGAAGATATACCATTCACTCACTTGCCGCACTTTTAGAAAAAAATAAAATGACCATTATTGAAAAAAAATATTTCAACCTGGCTGGCATTTCGGGTTGGCTTATATGGGGCAAGCTATTAAACAAACCTCAATTGCAGCAGGGAACTATGAAGATATTTAATACCCTTGTTCCCGTTTTCCGTTTTACAGATCAGTTATTTTTTAAGAAGCTTGGGTTATCGGCTATTACAACAGGAAAAAAATTATAGTTATGCTCATAACCCTAATTGCATGGGCCTATATAAGTTTTCATTGTCACACATGGGGATTGTTTTTTGTAAAATCTTTAGACAGATCTTTTCACTATAGCAATCCGCTTTCTTATGGCTTTAGTATTACCTGCTTTATTGGCCTTGCTGCTATAACCTGCTGTTTGCAAATACTATCATTTTTTACTGGGCTTGGCGGCGTTGTTATGCAATCTGTATTTTGTTTGACAAGTTTGTCAATGTATTTTTTTGTAAAAAGCAATAGCAACTTGCTAAAGCGTATTGTTTATTTTATAAAAAACATACACAAGGTTACGCTCTTTCTTCTGGCAATAAGTTTGTTAATGGTTCTAGTAATGAGCGTATATGCAGTGTCTCATCCGGATACACTTGCCTATCATGCACAATTAGTAAAATGGGCCGCGAAATACAAAACCATACCGGGGCTTGTTAATATTAGTTATTTATACGGATTGCAAAGCAACTGGTTTTTGCTTTGTGGCTTTTTTAGTTTTTCTTTTACAGGTACGCATGCAGTTACATTTATTAATACAACTGTGATTTTATGGTTACTGATTTTCTTCATTCAAAAAATCAGTGCAGCAATAAAAAAACCACAAGGAAATTATTATGCCTTTTTATGGCTGCTTTTACTTTCTTTCAATATTTGGGCATATACACAAATAAGGCTCACAGCTACCTCGGCCAGCCCGGATTTTATTGCAGCATTGTATATTTTATTAGCAGCATATTTATTCTCTCAGTATAATTCATACACACACGAGAGCAGGTTGCTAATAATTTTTTTATGTTTTTTTGCGTGTACTATTAAGTTATCTGCTGCGCCAATTGTATTGCTTGCTTGCTTTTTGCTTTTTTCCAAAACAAGTTTAAAAACATATTTCTTTGCTGTTGGATTGATTGCAATCGTCGTTATACCTTTTTTAGTACGCAATTGTATAATATCCGGGCATTTACTTTTTCCTTCTGCTTTTATGGATATTTTTTATGCAGACTGGAAATATGACAACAATAAACTTGAATACATCAACCAGTATATCTCCGCATTTGCCAGGGTGGGTGTTTACCCTGCTCCTCCCGAAAAAATTATACAAATGTCATTCTCTGACTGGCTTCCAATATGGTGGCATAATCGATATACTGCAGATAAGTTATTGATTATTGCGCAAATCCCCTCCGTGGTTGTAGCTGTTGTGAATTATAAAAAAATAGTTGCGCTAAACAAGTTTCGGCTTATACTGACACTGGTTTCATTTGCAGGAATTATTTTTTGGTTTGCAAAAGCACCAGACCCAAGATTTGGAACAGGTTTTTTATTACTGTTCCCGTCATTAATTTTAACCAGCGAACCAGTTGCAGAAAAAGGAATGAAGTTTATTACATCAGCTTCACGCATTGCTATTGCCACTTGTGTTTTATTATGTTTTTGCATAAGCTGCTATACCGTTTATCGTTTTACCAATTATTTCAAAGCTGCTGATTTTGTTTATCCCGAAGGCATTACCGTTGCTGTTACGTCTGTTTATTACGATGAAATAAAAACATGTATCCCCTTATTTAACGCTAATGAAAATAATTTTGTAATAAAAACTGATTCTGCAAAAAGCAGGAATTTCAATTTTCGGGGCAATACTGTAGAAGATGGGTTTAGCGGCAAAAAATAATCACACAAAATGCAGAATGGGCAACCGAAGCTGCCCATTCTGATGAAGTTTATTTTCTACACTTATTTTATTTCATGAGATACATTTTGCCATATCCCTTAGTAAAGAACTTATCTGTATTATCGTTTTTGTCTGTAAACTTATCCATCTTCTTACCATTAAGCGTTGTTACAAAACGATACAGGTAAACGCCATTTGCAAGACGTTGTCCAAACTGATCAGTACCATCCCATTTATAGTCTGTAATATTTCTTCCTATATGCAATGGGCCGAGTTCCTGTTTAGTAATTTCTTTTACCACTTTACCTGTAACAGTAAGAATTTGAATTTTCATGTTATCAGGAATATCGCTGCCTGTAATTGTAAACACAAAAGCAGTTGATGTGGTAAAAGGATTCGGATAGTTAAGCAAATTGCTAATCATAGGTTTGCTTATTACCCGGAAAGTAATCGTGTATTCAGTTGCGCCCGCTTTATTTCCACTCGCATCTTTTCCTTTAACGATTAGCTGGTATTCGTCACCGTTATCGCTCAACTGGTCCAGGAACTGAGGCGAAAAATCTATCGTAGCAGTATTATCACTTCCACTTGCAGCAGGTGTAAACCTTAAGGTATCAGTATTAAATTGGTATGTACGTAACGAATTGTCTGGGAATTTCACCTGTACAATAAGGTTTGACGTATCTGTGAGCAAAAGGAACTTAGAATCATCCTTCAGTTTAATCTGTATATGTGGTTTAGAAGAAACAATATCCCTGTTCAAGATGTGCACATTATCAAATGTTACATCAAGTAGCGGATTTGTTTTATCGGCCCGCACATAAAAATTACGGAACATAAAGTTGTTGAAATGATATTGCTCTACCTGGTCATTATCCGGGTTAAAGTCAATATACAATGTATTCATACCGGGATAGTCCTTGGTATCTATCTGGAAATCTATATGTACAGAATCTCCCTGTACAAGCGGCCTTTGTTTGGCGAAGGTGATGTAATGGGGCACATTGTTCTGATCCAGTATATAAAATTTCACTTTAATACTATCAAACTTTGTTGGGCTGATGTTTTTAAACGCAAGTCCAAAAGTAAATTTGTCCCCTATTTCAAGCGAGTCAATAGCTTTGGATGCATTTTTTGTTTTAAAGTATATGTTTGGTATTAATGCACCTTCAGGCACAGGATCATAATCAATTCTCCAGTATTTAAGTTGATACGGCGTTTGATCAACAGAATCAATATCCCTCATCTTTAATTTTAAATAAGGATACTGGGTTGGACTAACAAGCGAAATATCAAAATCCTGTGTTGATTTATCTACTGTATACAAAGGTGTTTCACTTCCATCTACAGCAACACCCAATACCGTTACTGTTGGGTTATCGCTGGAATTAGCTTCGTCACTTGTTCCTCTCCAATGTACGTTCTTCCATGCTTTGGCGGGCCCAAAAGCAGGTGAAGTAATATAGCCAAGTGTGTCTGGTGTATTGCAGGCTACGGGTAAAGTGGTGTTATCATAAATGGTTTTAGAAAAAAGTATTTGCGGAGTAAAACTAGCCTGGTCATTTTTCTTAAACATAAAAATGAATGACCGTGGCCTGTTGAAAGAATCTATAGTACTAAATCCCTGGTTGAGGAACCTGTGGTATAATGAATTGCCTGAACCATATAATGCAGTATCAGCTTGCCATACACTGGAATAGGTGTTTCCGGCATAAGTAGGATTGCTGTTTGTTTTTGCAATAACAAATGATCCGTCAGGAATTAAGTCAAGAAAATCCATCATTTTCTTTCTTGATGCGGCACTATTAAGCAGGTATTCAAAATTGTATTGCTTGCTTGCACCACAAGCAGAAAGAAGGCTTCCATATAAACCTCCACCGGCTGTATAAGTATTACCCCACGGTTTAAACGTTCCGCCTGATATTACCTGGAAAATAATTTCATCGTAATAGCAACCTGCGCCAAGAACTATGTTATTGTTAATTATATTTTCATAATCTGCCTGTGCCCCGGAACTGGTAGGATAAATACCATTTCTTAAAAACACGTTGTTAACAATATTATTATAAGTCAGTTTACGTGTAGCCGGAGACAAAGTCATTCTGTCTATTTGCGATTTCGTTTGCTGGTAATAGTGCGACTGGTTAAATCCTGGTGAAGAAGCAGCAATGTATATAAATGAAGAATTGTTCCAGCGATAGCTGCTATTGTCTGTAGGAACAAGCGCTGTACGCCAGTAATAAACAGTACTGTCATGCAAACTTATTCCCGGATCAAATTCCAGTAAGCCGCCTATAGTTGTAATGGTCTTAGTTACTTTAAGTGGTGAGTTAAACAATTCAGTTGTATCCATTTCCATCACATATTGCTTTGATGCACTTAACGGATTTGCTGTAGAAGCATAGAGTTTAGTTGACTGATTAATTATTGAATAATTATACGGATATGCCGGCCTGGCTTCATCTTCATAAATGTAAAATTCTTTTGTAATTGTGTTATTAGCTTCTGTAATTTCAGTTACGGCATCGTCTGCATCAACTTTAATAATCAATTTGTTCAAACCCTTGTCTCTTGTTGGTACAATAGGAACTTTTAAAACAACTGAGTCTGTATAATAGATGCCAGGAATTTTTTTACGCAGCAGCACAACAATGCTATTGTCTGGATATTGCTGTTTTACTTCTATAACAATTGAGTCCTTTACTGCTTTACCTAAATTATACAATTTAATGTTGGCGGTATATTTATCTTCTGCAATAGAAACAAACTGCGGGTTAATTACCACCTGAGGCTCTTCTATATCGTAATCAGGAAGTGGCTGGAAATTAAATTTTATAGCCGGATCTCCATGCAGTGTCATTTCTTCTGCATGCAACCTGGCGTGGTAATCGCCTGCTCCAGAGATCTGGATCAATTGCTGAGCTGCGTCCATATTTAATTTACCCAAACTTGCACCATAATCTGTTCTGCTCATTTGGTTATAAAAACTGCTGATAAAAATATTGAGGTAATTAACAATACCAAAATGAGTAGACGCAAGGAAAGCAATACATCCCCTTTGCTTGGCAAGTGTAAATTTTTCAGAAAGTGTTTGACTAAAAGAAAAACGTTGCTGATCAAATACAAAAAAATCGCCGGCATTACAACCATTTACGGAAAACACCGGATATTTACCAGCATTGTTATAGGTATTAGGATCGGAAATATTAAACTCCAGAACTGTAGAAGAAGAGTGCCCAAAATAGCAAAAGAAACTTATACCCTGCTCAAACAATTGGCCCACCATATCATTTGAAATCTGTTCAATTTCATTTGCACTGTTTTTACAAAAAATGGTTACGTTGGCTCCAACAAGTGTATCTGCAATAATTGTTTGGTAGGTATGCATATAATCACAAAGCACACTACCGAGGTAAGCTTCGCTGGCGCCTGTTATCTCCATTACATTTTTCATCCATCCGCGGTCTGCTATAGTATTGGCGTTATTACGCTGAGCAGATTCATATTCTTTCATTTTCTCCAGGTAATTGCTTACTTCTTGCGGAGATACAGCTGAAAGCCTTCCTATAGGAGTGATAGGTACAGGACTTGCACCGTCATTACTTGAAAGCAGGTTATCTGAAGCCGGCCATCCAAACGTTGGCACAATATTTAACTGGTCGGCAAGAACATTAGAAATATTAGCCCGGTAAAAATTATAGGCAACACCATGCCCAATTAATAAAACATATTTTGGTGTTGAAGAAAATTTGGCCCTTGCATAACGAAGAAAATTCTTAACTGAAAGTGGATGCTTTTTAATACCAAAAGCAAACTGATCAACCAGTTCATCAATATCATACACTTTTCCAGTATACCCGCCACCACTTGCAGAACTTCTATATGCCCTGTAATCATCTACCGGGTTTACACCGCCTGCACCATTATACAATAAAGGACTTGATACAATAATATAATTACCCTGATTAGCTGGGTTATTTAAATTCAGAAAATTTCTTGTTGTAAAATCCTGTGCATTGATGTTTACATAATTGCTGGCTTCTTCATTTACAAGTACAAATTTTCTTTCTGCGGCATTTGGCGGAAGCGCAAATTTAATTGTGCCTGGAGTTGATATATCGCCTGTATATTTTTGTTGCGTAATAAAGTCGTATAGCGCAGGTGCTGTAGTCCCAAAATTAAAATTGGTTATCTGTAAAAAATAACCGGTTGCCGTTGCCGGCATAACAAAATAAAAATTAGTGGCTCCTCCAAAATCAAATTGCCTTGGGTACGTAAGTTCATAAAAAGAAACCACCATCCTGTCTGCAGGTGTTGCGCAATTGTTGGTAAACGTAATGCTTGCACTACCAGAAGAAAGTTGAGAGAGTGGTACAGTAGCTGTTGCCACTACATCATTAAAATAATCTGCCAGGGTATCTTTTACCAGCATGCCATTAACAGAAGCCCTTATGGTTCTTGTATTAAGTGCATTTCCTACAGCGCCAAATTTCAGTTGTGCAGATGGCCCGGATGTATACGGATATAAATTAGCCATGTTATCCGTTCTCGGATTTGCCGGCTTTATATCATAAGTAGAAGGAAACTCGCCCTTATCGTAAGAAGAAGAATAAACATACTCCCCAATTACCGCTGCAAAACCAGGATTTACCTGGTCGTTAAAATATTTTCCTGCCTTATGCATGAAGTAAGGTTCTGCAGGCAATACATTTGATGCTACATTGTTGGGAACATCTGTCATCCTTTTATTTACCGATACGGCATCCACTGTTAAAAAATAACATGCAGTATCTGTTTGAAGGCTTAATTTATCTGAATGCTGATAAGCAGGATCACGATAAAGCGGCTTATCGGGCCTTCCATCATTGGCTTCGCCCCAAAATTCTATATAACCATTTGCTGGCAATACCCCTGTTGTTACAGAAGTATACAACGCTATTTCCTGGCCGTTTCTCCATAATTTAAATTGCTGGGCTGGTGTAGAACCCAAACCTATTCCTGCAAGTGATGATTGCGGAATGCGGAACAAACCAGTACGGTTTGTTTTGAATTTATAGTATGTTTTTGAATAGTCAATCCATTCATTGTTGTATACCTGCGCATAACTGCACATTGCGTATACAACCAGTAAAAATGTAAGCAACTTCTTCATGGTATAAAGTTTCCGGGTTTCTGCGGATTATTTTTTTATTTTCTTTTTCAAATCAAATTTCAACGAAAATATATGGGTATACAAGGGGTTAGACTGATTGGCAAGATTGGTAAATGCATAATCAATCTGCACATTTGATATTCTAAATCCGGCACCAATGCTTGGCTGATAAATCCATACTTTTTTTGTGTTGCTGCTATCGCTTTCGTCAAGTGCTTTCTGAAAATTATTAATACCTGCACGAACGAAGAACACATTTTTAACGGATGCTTCTAAACCAAGATGAGGATCTATACTTACAACTTTGGAAGAAATCACCGTATTCCTTCTTCCATCAAAAGTAAAATCAATACCAGCTTCTGTAAGAAGATTGATACTGCTGTTTATCTTTAAATTGTAAGCACCACCTGCTATAAGTTTTGGCGCTGTTAATTCTGTAGAATGAACTGGCACTTCATTTTTTGTCATGTAAAAAACTTCACGGATGCTTTCGTTCAGGTTATACGACCATGCATTGAATGTAGTGGTGATGTCTCTCGCCATTAATCCAAGTTTCCAGTTCTTATGTTCGTACTGTATACCCGCATCAAAACCAAAGCCCCATGCCGTAGCAAAATCACCGGCTTTGCGATGAATTATTTTAGCATTGATACCGAAATTAAGGTTATGCGTTTTTTTTACTTTAACCTGTTGTGCAAGAGAAAAAATGAAAGCGTAATCAGCAGAAGAAAATGTAGTGATATTATCGAAATTAATTGTGCCATCTGGCTGAACAAGAAAAATAGTGTTGGGAATATCGTCTACTGCAAACCGTAAGAGAGAAATGCCAATTGTTCTTTTGTTATCGCTTACCGGTATTGCAAGCGTACCGTAATCGTATTTACCAATGCCTGCAAAATATTCAGCATGCATTAAGGCGGCCTGGGGTTGATCTTTTACATTAACAAGACCGGCCGGGTTCCAGTATCCTGCAGTTGCATCGTTTACCGTAGCAATTTGTGCACTACCCATTGATAAACCCCTGGCACCAGCACCTATATTCAGAAACTCATTTGAATATGTTCTGAATTGTGCTATGGCTTTTGCGCCAGAGAGAAATAGTACTACGACCAACAGGGGTTTAAGATGTTTCATTAACACAGTTTTCTGATAAGCAATTAAATAGACTTCATTCTACGGATTTTGGCTGCAACGCCAGTCAGTTTAATTACCCGGATTGACAATTATATACGGGAAATAACAACTCATTGTTGGGTAACGGAGCCGGAAGGGATTTTATTGCCTGTTTGAGTGCATATGTGTATTAATAATCAATTACTTTTGCGCAAAATAGTTGATTACCATGAATCTGATAGCAGAATTGCGCTGGAGAGGTATGTTACAGGACATTATGCCCGGTACAGAAGAGCAACTACAAAAGGAAATGACTAGCGCTTATATTGGTTTTGACCCCACCGCAGACAGCCTGCATATTGGCAGCCTGGTGCCAATTCTATTATTGGTACACCTACAAAAAGCAGGGCATAAACCTATAGCGCTTGTAGGCGGGGCAACCGGTATGGTAGGTGACCCTTCCGGCAAAAGCGAAGAAAGAAATTTATTAAGCGAAGATATATTGAGGCATAACCAGGAAGGTGTAAGAAAACAGCTAATGCAATATCTTGACTTTGAACCGTCTAAAGCCAATTGCGCCGAAATGGTCAACAATTTTGATTGGTTTAAAGAAATCAGCTTTTTACAGTTTATAAGAGATGTAGGCAAGCATATTACTGTAAATTATATGATGAGTAAAGACAGTGTAAAAAAACGATTAGAGGGCGAAAGCGGCATGAGCTTTACAGAGTTCACTTATCAATTGGTGCAGGGCTACGATTTTTACTGGTTGTACCAGCATAAAAATGCTAAACTGCAAATGGGCGGCAGCGATCAGTGGGGAAATATTGTTACCGGCACAGAACTCATACGCAGAAAAGCAGGCGGTGAGGCTTTTGCTTTTACCTGTCCTTTAATTACAAAAGCTGATGGTGGCAAATTTGGTAAAACAGAAAAAGGTAATATCTGGCTTGATGCTTCAAAAACAACGCCGTTCCAGTTTTACCAGTTTTGGTTAAATGCTGCAGATACTGATGCTGAAAAATGGATTAAGATTTTTACATTCCTTTCAAAAGATATTATTGATGCATTAATTGAAAAACATCAACAAAATGCTGCTGCAAGAGAATTGCAAAAAACACTGGCCAAAGAAGTAACCACTTTTGTACATGGCGAAGAAGAATATAAAAAAGCGGTTGAAACAACTGAAAAATTATTTGCCAACCAAACAGCACCTGCAGAAAGATTAAGTCCGGATGATCTTGAAAACATGGATGGCATTGTAAAAATTGATTTTGCCACAGAAAAAATCAACAATGGCATTGATGTGGTAAGTTTCCTCGCAGAAACCGGCATCTTCCCCAGCAAAGGTGAGGCAAGAAAAACTGTACAGGGCGGCGGCGTAAGCATTAACAGGAATAAAGTTGAAAACATTTTTTTCTCTGTAGACGCTTCTTTATTATTACACCGTCAATACCTTCTCGTTCAGAGAGGAAAGAAAAATTATTACCTTATTACAGTTAAATAAAAAATAATTCCTAAAAGTAAAAGGCCGTTTCTTCTGAAACGGCCTTTTTTATACTTAAGGTCAAACCACTATTGCTTACTTTATTTCTTTAAAGTTGTAATTGCGGTGCCAAAAGGTCCCTGCGTTACCGAATTGGCAATAGACATTACAATCTGTTTTTTACATGCATCAATAGTTCCTGTACCCTCCACTGTAGGATTTGTATAAGGAGTGGTAGGCAATGTTGGCCCGTATACTTGTTTGGCAATTGTAACAGTTAACAAAGCTGCATTCACTTTTATCAATACAGAATAGGTTGGCTCTTCTACCCAGTTGCTTACTTTGTAAGTATCTGCTCCCTGCAAAGTAACTACTACAGGATAATCGGAACCCCAGAAATCCGGATCGCTTAATGTAGCAGCGCCAAGAAAATCATTGATATTAAACGGACAAACAGCAGTATAATTAATGGAAGTACTTGCGCCACCCTGTGTGCCAACACCCGAACCATAACCAACTCCTGTGAGTGGAAATGCTTCAAACTTCTGACCAGCTTGAGTAGTTACATCTGCGCCAATATCAAACTTATCTCCTACTACAACAGCACTACCAAACAATGTGGCCAGTTGTGCACCTGTTATTGTTACAGATGCAGGAAAACTTGTAACATTTGCCTGCACCGTTTTTACAAGAGATTTATTACCGTTCTTGATAATTACAATATCAAACTTTGCAGGTGGCACATCGGTTTTAAAATAAAGATCTACAGTAAATTTTCCGGAAAAGCTATTTGGATCTGTACCGGAAATAGTAAGCATGCTCCCCGCATCTTTTGTAATCTGTGGCATTGGCACCCTTGTAAAATCAGGAATTCTGGGGTTGTCTTTTTTTCTGCAACCAACGCCTGCAATAATCACCAATAGCGTATATAAAAATATTTTTCTCATTTTACTTAATTTAAAATTTATTAAGGCTTCCAGAATATTTTAAATGTGGAAGGATCTTTTTGTTTTGGTGCATTGGAATTTGTTTCCAGTTCATTCTGGTACCAGGGCAATGATTGCGCAAATGGCCTGAGTAATTGTACAGGAACTTTCCTATTGGCACCAGGGTTAGCAGGATCCCCGTTTATAGGAGGCTGCACAAAATGATTGGGTGCCATTGCTGCGTTATTAGGATCAAACAACACAGGATAGCCTGTCCTTCTATAATCTGAATACTGATCTACTGCATTACCAAAACTGGATATCCATTTTTCGGTCATTATAATTTCCAGTTGTTTTGCTGCAGTAGCTGCATCATATTTTGCTAGTACAGCACTAATATAACTGCTAACAGCAGCCGAACCTGCAAGTGTTGGCGGGGCAACAGACGGTTTTACATAATTCTTCACCACATCATCTACCTGTGCAAAAGATTCTGTCATAGCTGCCTGAAGTTTGGCACGTGCATCGCCTGCAATAACACCGGCACTTATTAACTCAGCTTCAATGTATAACCTGTCTGCATAAGTAATAAAGCGATAAGGGGCCGCACCAGTACCACTGGCAGAAGAAGCAGCGCCACCTTTGCCATCATCATAACGGCCACCTACAGGGTAAATTCCCATGAGCGACATTACATTTTGCTGGCTCCTGTCCCTGTCTGCACCAATCGATCCAAAATAAATAGAAACAAATGCGCTATCGCGGTATTCAATTGGGGCATCCAGTACTTGTTTGGTTGTAATCTGGTTATAAATATAATAGGGTATCCGTGGGTCTACAATGCCCGTATTGATATTAGGATTGTACCCTTTTAAAATTTCATAAAACCAGGGGCTGATATAATTACCACGCTGACCTGCATAATAATCATTAAAGCCGGGGTTCCTGTCGTCTGTAGCACCATTGGGCCCAAACGGCATCATGAAGTTATCTGTTGTAGCGCCTATTAAATTATTGGCTGTTAAAAGTGCACTAACCTGAGATGCAACATTTGATGTTAACCGTGTTTGCGTATACAATTTCAATTTAATTGTATTTGCAGCTTTTACCCATTTTGTGATGTTACCCTTAAAAATAACATCGTCGTTGCCGGGTATAAGTTTATTCGTGGTAGTTGCAGTTAGATTTGCAATGCCATCATCAATCATGGTAAACAAAGCGGGATAAATATCTTTTCCTGCATCAAACTTTGGATACTTAACACTTGTCTTAAACTTATTTGCTTCAGAAAAAGGTACATCTCCAAAAACATCTACCATCTGGCTAAATGCATAAGCCTTCAATATTTTGGCAATACCTGCATATTTAAGGTTGCCGTCTGCTGTTGCATGGGTAATGATGTCTTCAAGATTGTTGAGCGTACTTAAATAAATACCATTCCATGCCTGCCCTATCCAAAAATCGCTGCCCTGTACACCATACTGATCCGGGTTTGCCCTTTGTGTAAGCTGGTGTGTGTATACTGCCAGATCCTGCGATAATCCGCCGGTATTGCCACCACCCGTTCCTAAAGCAACGCCAAGATTATATTCTGAAGTAGTAAGCAATTTGGAAACTGCAATGGTTGTGGGATTATTAGGATCGGTATTTATGTCGAGTGCTTTCTTGCACGAAACTGCAAGAACCGCAACAAGTGGAATAATATATTTTATCTTTCGTAACATAGTATGAATAGTTTTTAGCATTAAGTGGAATTAGAAAGTAATATTCAGGTTAAATCCAAACCTTCTTGTTGTTGGTGCTGCTGCCAGTTCAAAACCCTGAACAGAAGTAGAACCATAGCTGTTTACTTCAGGATCGAAATGAATATACTTTGGTGTATTTGGCGCCAGGTACCACAGGTTGCGGCCACTTAAGCTTACAACAACAGATCCTACAGGCAGTTTTTTGAAAACTGTTTTTGGAATCTCGTAAGAAAGTGTAAGCTCTCTCAACCTGTACACAGTTGCGTCGTATACATTCCATTCGGTGGCAGTGTTGGTAGCAAATGTTTGTCCCAGTGTTGAACCCGGTGAAAAATACAGATCATTTGTAGTGATACGTGTCTGGTTAGGAATTTCATTCTTGTTACCATCAAGTATTGGTTTGCCGGTATTAGGATCACCATATACGCCTGGTATTACCCATAATGTTTCCCTGTCTTTTGTATCAAGACTTACACCACGGCCAAGAATATTCATGATAGTAGTAGAATAAATGGCACCGCCTTTGGTCAGATCAAACAACACATTCAGCGAAAATCCTTTGTACATAAATGTATTGCCAATACCGATTTTATAATCAGGATTTGGATTGCCTACATTATATAAGTCTGAAGGAGAGTTTTGCGCTGTTGCCTGTATCATTGCACCTGTAGCAGGATTGATAAGCAGGTTGCCAAGTGAATCTCTCAACGATTTCGATCCCCTTAAATATCCAAAAGGCTGACCCGCTTCCAGGTAAGGAGAAATAGAAGTGAGCACCCCGTTCAAATTCAATCTTTCAGTGCCGGCTATTAACTCACGCACAATATTTTTATTCTGCGTAAATACACCATGTAGTTCCCATTTGAAATCTTTTGTTCTTACAGGCCTTACTGTTAATTCTATTTCTATACCCTGGTTGGTAATTTTTCCAAAGTTGGTATACCCTTTTGTATAGCCAGACGATGCAGGAACAGAGATGGGCGCAATAAGGTTTGTTGAAGTTTTATTGTACCATGTAAACTCAACCTCTACCAATTTTTTAAGGAAAGACAATTGTGTACCCAGTTCTACTTCAGTTGTAAACTCTGGTTTTAAAGTAGGGCTGTTTGCAGTAGCAGGTAATGAAGCTGTATTCTGACCGAGGAAATTAACGCCAAGCAGGTAAGCATCAGCCAGTGAATAAGGCAATGCGTCCCTTCCAACCTTTGCCCAGTTGCCACGTATTTTTCCATAATCAAGAATAGGGCTGTGCATTTGCAATGCATCCGTAAAAATTATTGATCCGGAAAAAGACGGATAAAAATAACTCCTGTTGTTTACAGGCAATGTAGAAGACCAGTCGTTACGGCCGGTAATACCTAAATATGCCCAGTCTTTATAACCCAGGCTGATTTCTCCAAACAAACCAATCAGCCTTCTTCTTGAATAATAATCTCCATAGAAGAAGCCATTACCGGCCCCCAATACTTCTATACCAAAATTTTGCGTAGAGGTGTTCTGCAATGTATAGATGCCACGGGTAATAAATATTTTACCTGTTTCTGCGTTTCTTGTAATGGTGTTCTGGAAAAAGTTATGGCCAATTGTTGCCCTGAAAGAAATATTTTTTGAAATAGTAGGGTTCATGGTAAGCAACACTGTTGATTCGAGGGTCTGGTTCCTGTAATTGTCCAGCACAATTCTACCAAGCCCTTCTGCATCTCTTGAACTTATCTCTGTAATTTCTTTTCTCTGCAATGCGCTTATGTTTGTACCACCGGTAAAATCAATTTTGGCCCATTTATTAATATTGAAATCCATGTGCAAACCAGCTACTACCCTATCCTCTGCTGTTTTGGCTTTGTTGTATTCTGCATCCCAGCGTGGGTTATCAAAACCTGCAGGACCGGGATGTATTTCATTGCCTTGTGTAGTTTGATAAGGAAGGCCGCTTATATCCCAGTTACGTGCAAGAAATAAAGACCTCGCAAACTGGGAGGCGGTTGATCCTACTTGTTGTTCTCCAAAAAATCCACCATCCTGGTTAGCTTTTGTATAACTGAAATTGCCACGAACATTCAACCCAATTTTTAATTTGGTGCTTCCGCCCATGCTTATATTAGACCTTGTATATTTTGAATTGGGCACATAACCATTGTGGTTTAACTGAGATGCAGTAATGGCAACAGAATTTCTTTCATCTCCACCATTAATGCCAACAGAGTTTTCATACACGGTTCCCGTTCTAAACAGATCTTTTACATTGTTCGGAAATGCCTGGTACTTCATATTGGCAGAAGGAAAAATATCAGGATAAGCTGCTTTATAATTAGACCATGCTGGCACTGAATCTAGTGAACGGAAAGCAGCACCCCATGAGCCATTCGACCCACTTGAATAATTGCCCTGGCTTCCTGAACCATATAAATTTTGATACTCTGGTAAATTGGCAATCTTTTCTATAGACACAGAGCTTTTTACATTTACTTCCAGTCCTTTTCTATTTCTTGCTGCACTACCAGATTTTGTGGTAATAATAATAACACCGTTTGATGCCCTCGATCCGTACAACGCTGCGGCTGATGAACCTTTCAATACGTTCATTGAAGCAATATCATTTGGATCCAGGTTAGAAATACCGCTGGAGTAAGCGGTACCGCCTGAGGTTTGACTGCTTGAGTTTACAAAATCATTGCTGTAAGAAATACCATCAACAATAATAAGCGGTTGGTTATCGCCAAAGAAAGAAGAGTTGCCGCGTATTTGAATTCTTGTAGCAGCACCAGGTGTACCTTGTGAAGTGCGGATATCTACGCCTGCAACTTTTCCCTGCAAACCTTTTAAAACATCGGGCTCAGACTTTTGAAGCAATACATTTGGATCTACTTTACTAACGGCATAGCCCAATGCTTTTTCGCTTTTCTTAACGCCAAGTGCTGTTACTACTACTTCGCTTAAATTTGCCTGTGATCTTGTAACAACAATCTCAATGTTGTTATCTGCGCCAACTACAACTTCGCTGGCTACAAGATCAGTGGCTGTTACTACCAATACATCGCCGGGCTTTGCATTAATGGTAAACTTGCCGGTAGCATCTGCCGACACGCCTGTCTTGCTACCTTTTACTTTAACTGATGCAAATGGAATATTTTCGCCCTTTGCATCTTTTACACTGCCGGTAACCGGCCTGACCTGGGAAAATGCTACTGCAGAAAAAAGCAATAGCATACATAGAAGAGAATACAATTTTCTCATACGCTTATTAGTTTTAGTGATTAGAAACAATATATAGGTATATAAAAGCAGCAGTCAGCCTGCATAAACAAACTGTTACAGATAAGCAAAGCACCCTACAATGACATAGTGCGAAAATGATATGCTGCAATTCATTTAGTCTTTAATGAATGCTCACGATAAGTTGCACTATGTTTTTTCTATGAACACTTATTTATTCCGGCACTGTTACTTACAAGAAAACTTTAGAAATACATGAACTGCATTTCACGATAAGTTGAAGCAATAAACGCTTACCGTCAAACATATTTAATTCGCAAACCCCCACTTGTAAAGTTTACAAAAATAAATACTCGACAATTTTAAACCTTAGCAACAAACTTTTGTGATAGATTATTTACGAGGGGTATAATGAATGCACGAGGGGTAAAAACAAGAAAACTTAAATGCAATTCTCCATTCATGATAAGTTGAAAAATGATGCTGCTCTTTTATTGTATTGATTGCATCAAGATAAGATTGATCGTCATTACTATGACGCACACAAGGTAAGAACCTAGCTTATAACTTTTACGCTCTTACCTGCCATGCCGCAGGCATCTTGTGGAGTTTATATTAAAGCATGGTGCTATTGCTACTACTTCTTACACATCTTTATAGAATGCTTACAGCATGATAAGGCAGAACAACTAACGTATGAAGGCACAACTTGTCCTGTATTTCGTAAGGATCATTTCAAATCTACAAAGCACCAGTTGGTATAGTAAGTTTTTCTTGCATTGAAACCAGCACCTTGTTTACCTATCGGAAATATAACCGATGAACTTGAAGTGGGTATGGTATTGCCTAAATAATAAGTATACTTTGAGCCAGTGCCATTATCAATTTGTTTGCGGTATTCCAGTTTTTTGTCTTTATTGATCAAAGCTTCTGCCAGCACAATATCTTTTGGAGAACTGGTCTCAGCAATTTTATCATTGTCAGCTTTCTCCATATTCTTCCGGCCATCATTATAAACGATAACGATACCATCGCCCGATTTTGCTGCCGTATACCCGGAATAAGAAGTTGAGAATTTGGGCGAGCTGACAACCTGGATAGATCCTGACCCGCTGCTTTGCCCGATAGAAAAAGTGATGTTTCTGGGAACGAACGCATATTCAAAAGTCTTGCCATTGCTATTGGGAAAAAACGCAAATACACAGCCGGTTTCAGCAGTAGTGGTTGAAACCATATGAGACTGACCGTTCATATTAGGTGCCGACTGACTGGTTTTATTACTGATGTATTCTGGGCAGCCGATGAAGGCCAGTGCACCATTGTCCATTTCAATGAGGCGAGGTACAAAATTGTGTATGAAAAATTCTCTTTTATGCTTGTACCCGGCGCCCTTATTGTAAACCGTTTCCAGAAATTCCGGGGTAAATTCATACGCTTGTGGTTTCGACAATTTCAACGTACTGCAATCGAACCTGGATATAAGAAACCCATTGCAACGCTTATCATCACTCTCAATCATTGCACTGGTAGAAAAAACATAGATGCTCTTTCCATCGTTGGATAGGTTCATACGTGTATTAAAAGGCGTTAAATTGCCGGAAGGGTTCAGTTTTATTTCTGATTTTTTTCCATCTGCACTGTTGCAAATTATTTTTGCATCTTTTTCCGAATCGAGCACCATGCATTCTACGTTGTCGTTGGTTAATACAGCTGAACTGATTTCAAAGCCTTCTGTAGTGGTGTGCAATGCCGATTGCTTTAAAATATTTAAATTGTTGTCTATAACAAATGTGAGTATGTTATTGGGAGATGCATTGCAGGCTATCAGTGTTTTTGAATTGTCGGCAGAATTTGCGAAATAAACAAGACCGGCATTAACTACCGATTCTGCTTTAAAAATCCCTACGTTTTCCTGCTGTATCGTACAGATTTTCTTCTTTTCGCCCATGGCCATGGTTGTCTCGTCTATTGGCGCTATATACAAATTGAAAGAAGTTTTATTGTCGCTCTGAAAAAAGACCAGGCATAATTTGTTATTCAATAAGAGCATTTGCGGCAAAAGCGGGCCAAAAGTTTTTTCCCCGTTTTCCAGCACAAGGTCTTTTATTTTATTCATGTTTTTGTCGTATTTGGATACGGTTATGGCGTATTTCAAATCGTACAATTTGGTAAATGCCCATTTGTAATTACTTCCTATACCGGAGTTGGTTGCCGTAAAAAAACAATTGTCGTGATAAACTGCATGTGCAACCGTTTCATCCTGGTATTCTTTTTCAACAATCTTAAAATCATCTGAAATATTGAGCTGCGAATGCTGGGAGAAGGTTGAAACAGACACAAGGCTAAAAATAATAACGGCAAGGAGATTTTTCATGGTGACGGCTAGCTTTTCTTGGAATTAAAAATATCGCTACTTAACGCTTACAAAATGCTATTTATTGCAGCCGCCATGATTTAGTTTTATTGCATTTGCGCATTAATATTAACAAAAGAGAATTATTTAAAAACATTATTGCCTTAATGGTTTTCATGTATAACAAACACCGGCGATTTTAAACGCACCACACATCTTACGCCAGGTTAATGTTACTTTAAGTTACATACTTGAGGTAGTTGAGGCCAAATTGTGAAAATCAATCTACCCAATATTTAATTACTCCGAAAGGGTCTATTATAAAGAATAGTATGCCCAAAATGAATCCTAGTATTCCAATTTTACAGTATACTTTCGCAAGATCAATTCTTTTTATTACAACTATGATTAAAGAAAGTATAATCCATAAAAACATTAATAACCACAGGGAATACTCCAGATCTGTTAATAAATTGAAATATTTGTGATCATCTGGATAATGATCACCCTTATCCCCAAAATATACAATTCTGCCAAGAAAAAACTTATTTTGAATTGCAATAATTAAAAACACTAATTCAATTGTTATCAATAAATAACAACACATTTTATAAAGAAGAATTATAATTCGCATCTGAAAAAATTAATAAGGATGTCAGTTTTTGAAATACCCGCCATCCAGCACCCCACTAGCGCAAACTTGCAAATTAGCTATGAGTGTGGCGTGTTTGTGCTGTAAACAGAGTAAAATTAAAAAAACCTGCAGCGTTTGCTACAGGTTTTAATTTATTAATATCTGGCTTATTTGCAGGCACAAGATAACAAAACACACAGCCCACACACAAATCTTGCGCCAGGCCACTGTTTTTTAAGTTACATACTTAAACCAGTTGAGGTAAAGAATCTGCGTAAATGTTAGAAAGGATACTTCTAAAAACAGCAAAAGCCCCGCTGGTAGGGCCTTTTAGAACTGTTTTGGCGGAGAGAGAGGGAATGCGCTTCAATCATCTCTACCTTAATAGCCAATAAGTTAATTACTACAAAACTTAATTACTCCATAAATAACTCTTCAAGAAATTTTTGTTCTATCAACGTATATATAGATAACTAAAGGTAAGTAATTTTTAAAAATCATGGGATGTAAAAATATTTTTCTTGACCTTACTGAATAATTCCTAAGACCCGATCAATGATTTTTCACTTGCGTTGACCCATTTCCTAATTTCAAAATCAATTAGGTTATTTTGTAAGCAAATAACTATATACCCAAACACCAATGACTCTAAATATAGAAATATTATTCAATTTTATTGAATATGACTACTAATTTTTGTAATCAAAGGAATTAATTGTTTAAAATCATCACTTTTAATATATGAAGACACCTTGGATACACAATTTCCATTCTCGAACATCGCTATTGAAAAAAAATTCAAGTTATCAACTGTTGATAAAACGTCTTTACCAATAATAGGCAGAGATAATTTTGCGAAGAATGAATTTAGATCTGTAAAGTCATATTTCTTTACTGACCAATTCCTCCATTTACCAATTTCGTTTACGCAATTTATCACGTTATACGTGGAGTCTTTAATTTGTATTGCAATAATGAAATTTGATGTATTGACTTCACCTTCAGAATTAAATTCTATCAAAAAAAATTTATTTTTAATAGTATCCAAATTCATCCACGAATCTAAATAGTTAAAGAAATCTATCCGCTCTCCAACATATGTTTTTTTTCCTATAGTAATTTTATTGCTTTTTCCAACTATTGTCCTACTTAAATTATCTAATTCTGAGTTTAATTTATGATTTTTAGAATTATCTTTCTTTTTTCCTTCTAAAAATATAAGATTTGATTTTTGCAATTTTAATAATAAAGTATCATTAGAAAGATAATTTATTATAGTACTCTCATAAAAATATATTGGATTTCCCCAAGAATAAACAGAAGATAAAACTAAAGTCCAAATAATAAATAATTTTATACTACTCATTTAATAATTTTTTTAAAACCTTTTCGGAAGCTTGCTCCCACTCTTTTTTTGTGATTCGTTCGGGCGAAATTCTTGCTGGTATATCATGTTCTGATCGCAAAATATTCTCCTCTTTTCTTGTTTGCACTTCTTCAAGCGTAAGAGTACTCCACTTGAAAGCATTATCTGGATCTAAGAATTGTCTCGGGCCTAAAGGTTTAAAATTCATTCGCACACCGGAAAAAAAATGGCCCGCGTGAATAAATTCATGTCCTAAACCAAGATAAGATGGCCTTTGCTCATTACCGTTTATATCTAATCCGCTAGTCGCCTTTCCAGGATCCCAGTTTACGACAGCATCACTACCTTTTCCATTACTTGAACCTCTTTTATCTAATGCCTCCGTGTTATTACCTAAAGGTCCATTGTAATATTTCACAACAGTTGTATGAATATTATTAATTAGTGAGCGAACAAGCTTGGTACCATAATTCAAATTTTTATTCTTATTTATACCCCCTCTGGATGCAATGCTAATTACTCCATCTCCGTTCATTTCAAGCCGATCATTTGTCAATGACTGAGTATTTAATAAAAGAGCAATTCTAAATAACATTCCTTCAGAGGTTTTAAGAGTATCACCTAAAGGATCATTAAATCTCATTGGATTATTTCCCATTGCTGAATACGGACTTTCGCTCATAGTTGGTTTTGAATCAATTTGCAACCATCTACCTAGTTGAGGATCAAGTTGTCGAAGTGAAGTGTTATACCAATCTAAGCCTGATGCATCAGAAAATTCTTTTGACTGTAACTCGGTACCATTATTGTATTTGTATCTGTTATTTGCACTCCCACCATATCCAATAGCTTTGCTATTCAATCCAGGTATTTCTAACCCGAATGGGTAATAATTACCGTCCTTATTTTGCTGATCCCCAACTTTTACGGGAACCTGCTTTTTATCACTCAAAGAACTTTTTCTACCCTCCAAGATAACAGCTTTTTTCTTTTCAATTGAAAGAAAAAAATCGGCTAAAATTCTCCCCGTAAACCCACTGGTTTCTTGCCTTTTTTCTCCCATTGTCTGAGGCTGTGAAGCAGTAAAAATCTTGCCGCTGATGAGTAGTTCTGATCCCGCCAGCCTTGCTGTAAAAATTCATCCAGCTGGCCACTTTCTTCGTCAGATAAATACAGTGTTATTTTGTGGTTGTAAAGCGTTGTTTTTTTCTTCGGACGGCCGCCTTTGTTTTTTGCATTTTCATTGCCGGATTGCTGCTCCATAATGTAATTTTTTAAACGTCTTTTTCTTCCGCGGCAATGCGACTCCGGAGCATTGCCATTTACGGTTACATACCGTAAATTACTCCAATTGTAACACAATTGTACATCTTGCCGGTTGCACGGGCAACCTCGCCTTGTGGTTTCTTTAACAAAAAGAGGGTTATAAAAAAATAACGCATAAAATGCGTTATCCCATCAGCTTTGCGAACTGTATTATCACCTCCTGGACGCTATCCCCTTCGGCAATAATGTGTCCTTTATACTGTTTCAAAAATTCCACTTCATCCTGCGGCTGAACTTTGAAGATTTTCAGCTCTTCATTTAACTGTACAATGTAAACTTTCATCGTGCAAAAATTTTGATTGTGATAAAAAATAAATAGCAGCAAAAAATGCTTAGCGACCAGCCATTAGCGGCATGAGCGATGAGCCAAAAGGAAACGGAATAAAAATGATGGCTTCTGTGTGCCGGCTCCCGAGTTTTTATGCCGTAGTCTTTTGGCGGCCTTCGTGCGGTGGCATGCCGCAATAGTTTTGCGGGTGCCATTTTTAGCCTGCAACAGATCATCTTTCCTGGCCCGGTAAAAAATAAACTGATCTTTTTTTGGGTGGGTGTGCAGTGGGCTGGCCAACCGCCGGGCAGGTCTGGCAGTGGCTATTTATACATAATGCATATTATAAGCAGGCCGGCAGGGCCTTTAAAAAAATAATTGATTCCTGCCGGTTGATTATAATAAACCCTTGCATTATGTTACCATAGCTTCCGTCCATCTTTTTTTGGCAATGGGTTTTTGCTTTCGTGGCGTTGGGCTGCAGCTCTTTGTTTTTTGGTTTTACTTGCTAAAAAATAATTCCTTCAAAAACAAAAAAACAATGTGCTGCAGGTGTGTTGGCTAACAAAAACCAGGACAAAAAAAGTGGCGGCACTGCCAGCCTGATCGGCGGTGGCCTCGAGCGCCAGGGAGTGAGATTATTTCATGGGATGATGTTCTTTCAGTTCATTCTGTAAATCATCGATGTTGTTCAGCTGGTAACGTTCAGTGGAACTTACATACTTGTGGCCAGCCATGTACTGTACCTGGCGTAAATTATTCTGTCGTAACCAATGGGTAATTACACTGCTTCTTAATTGCTTTGGGTTGATCAGTTTTGGATTGAGCTTTCTTAACTGCTTAAACATGTACTGTATCCTGTTATTTACATTCAGTTTACTCACCGGTGTTTTTATTTTTTCTATCAGCAGGTCACCTTCTTTAAATTTGTTTGCATGCAGGTAGCTTTGCAGTTCTGTCATCTGTACTGATTTCAGGTCAAGCAATCTTTCATTGGTTCGCTTTGTTCCTTTGATAAATATTTTCCCTTCTTTTAGTTTGATGTGATGGCTTTGTAATCTCATTACTTCACCAACGTTCAAGCCCTGGTAAACCATTAATCCAAACATTATTTTTCTGCTGCTGTCAACACTCAGCTGGATGCTATATTGTTTATAGAGTTCTTCCATCGCTTCCATGCTTAAGAGATTGGTGGGCAACTTTCTTACCAAGCCTTTTATAAAAACACCCGCCGCCGGGTTGTCATTTCTTTTTTTCTCCACTATTAAATAATTACAGTAATGCCTTACCATGCAAAGGATATTATGCACACTTCTTTTTGTTACGCCTTTCTGGTGGCAATGTCGCATAAAGTCCAGCAGTTCATTATAAGTAAATTTTTCATTGCTTATATCTTCATCCTGCAGCCAGGAAAAAAAGTTTTGTATGCCTGTTGTGTAGAGCTTCACAGTTGCAGGACTGTATTTCTTTTGTTGCAGGTAGTTTGTAAAATCCATCAGGCTTCATTTTTTAAATGTGTATAGATTTGGGTGCTGTCAATGGTGCCATGCCCTAAAAACTGTTGTATCCTTTCCAGCTTCATACCGCTCTGTAAAAGATGTGTGGCTATTGAGTGACGTAGCGTATGGGTGCCGACTTTCTTTTTGATCTCCGCTTTCCTGGCCAATATTTTTATCCGGATGTAAAGGCTTTGTTTAGTAATTGCTTTGCCTTTGTTGCAGTCAATAAAAAGCGCACTGATTCTTTTGTCATTCAACAACTGTGGCCGGGCATAATCAACATACAGTTTTATTTCTTCCAGGTTTTTTTCTGCCACCGGCACAAACCTTTCTTTGTAATGCTTGCCCTTTCTTACATGCAATACTTTTCTTGTCCAGTCAATGTCTTTTATTTCTATACCGGCCCCTTCGTTCAACCGTAATCCGCAACCATAAAACACCGCCAGCATGGCCTTATCCCGGATGCCCAGCAGATTACCCGCTGTGGCTTCATACAGAGCATTTATTTCAGGTTTTGTCAACCAGCTGGGCTTACCCCTTGTTTCTTCCATTCTTTCAATCGTAAAGCCTGTATTGCTTCTGCCGGTTTCCCGCAGGTAACGGCTAAAAAGTTTTAATGCCTGGATTTGTTTATTGAGGTGGCCAGGGCTATAGCGTTTACTGGTTCTCCTGCCGGTTTGGGTTTGCAACAAAGCCATAAAATCATTTGCATCGGTGGCCACCAGCTGTTCTACTACCAGCTTACCATTTTCCTCCTGGTACAGTAAAAAATGCGCTACACTGCCGGTTAGTGGCGCTATGCTGAACACAGAATAATTTAAAAGCTGTAACCATTCTTTAAACGATTGGAGCAATAAAATGTACGCTGCTGATTTTATCAGCTTTGCTTTGTTTTCCATAAATTTCAGTTGAAAGAAAAAAATTACTAATAGTCTTTCCCCGTGTCGTTTGTGTCGCATTAAGCTAAACCCGTACTGGCACTGCATTTAAATGCGACAGTAGTATCATTGTCGCATTATGTCGCATTGTCGCTTTTAATGAACTGGCCGGAGAACCGCACGGATGTTTTTCAATACTTCTTCTGCATGTACATCTATAGCCGTTTTAAGGCGGCTGTATTCTTCTGTGTCAGTGATGCTGTACTCAAAGCCTGTTCTTCCCTTCTGGCCATTAATGCGCTTTATATAGCTGTACTGCGACAGCTCCCGCATGTAACGTTGTATCGTTCTTGGTTCCATCCGGAACATTTTACGGATCTCATGCGTTTTAAAACTGACCAACTGATTTTGTTTGGTATGCTCTTTCAGCTTCTCAAAAAATTCTCTTGCTGATTTTGTTAGCTCATCACTCTTACTAAACAATACATCTTTCAGTAAACTAAACGCTGCTTCTATATCTTCAATCGTTGTTTCAATGCAGAGCTGGCCAGCGTTATCCTTCTTTACTTCTCTTTGGTACTGGTGATAAAAAGTTACTGCTTCTATAAAACCCAGCAGCAGTGTCATTGTTCTTCTCGGTTTAAAAACCTGCTCTGGTAACTCAATGTATTTGGCAAAAGGATTGATGATGTTGATGGGACGCAATACCCGCTGCATATTTTTAAAGAGTTCCTTGTACTGGGTTTCTCTTTCCTTGTTGATCTCTCCGCCGGATAATTTTGTTTGATACTCATTAATCCGTTTGTCCTGGCCTCTTGTTTGATCGGTATAGAGTAAAATACAGCGGTTGGCATTGTCCTCGTAAATTTTTTCCTTCGTAGTGCAGCCACTTACACATACAGGGCCTTCTACCGTCAGCGTAATGGTTTTTAAATTACCCTTGCTATCTTTAAGCGTTACCGTCTTGCTGATTCTTCTTTTTGTTTGTAATTCTCTCAGCGGATAAAACACCGTCATAGCGCCATCAAGATCTTCTATCAGTATCAGTTTGTTTTGCAGTTCATGCTGTTTAAAGTAATAGAGTGCATTTTCTGTAATCTGTGTGATTTCTAATTTATCTTCTTCCGGTATCAGTTCAGATATTCTTTCCTGCAAATAAGTTTTACCGCTGCCGCTGCTGCCTAAGAACATTACATGCAATGGAACTGGTTGCTTTCTCACTGTGTAAACTAAGTAAGCTATAAGACTATTATTTTCTTCGCCTACAATACCGCATTGCTGCAACAGCTGGCCAGTCCTTTGCAACAGCTTCGGTTTTTTCAGTTCATTGATAGCGGTGGTTCTTTGTGCTGCGGTGAGTTCATTGATTATTTTTTGTTTTGGTTGCAGCGCTTCTATTTTCGCCAGGCGGTGGTTTTCCAGCTCAGTAATTAAATTGATAAAAGTATTGGTGGTTTGCTGGCCGCTTAGTTCCAATGCCTCCGCAATGTTATTAATCGTCTGTTCCCGTTGCACCTGGTTGTATAAATCAATACTGTACCACTGCGGATGGTTTACTTTTTCTTTGTGCTTAACCTTCAGTGTTACTTTCATCCGGTCTAAGCCTGTTATCTTAATGCCGCCGAGGATTTCAAAATAAAGTTCACAGTTGTTGTAAATTAATAACTCCGGGTTGCGAGTATCAAGTTTGTCACTTTGATGCAATGCGGGACTGGCAATGGTTTCAGAAGATGGATTTTCTCCCGATGGTTCGGGAGAAAAGAAAAATTCTTTTCGTTGCTCAATGATGTTTTGCAATACGCCTGCATCATCATGCGTGCATAGTACGCTGTTCACATCCTCACCTGCAGGTAAGCTGGTATGTGTAATACGTATATGAGGTAATAAATTTTTGAGGGTGTTGTAATGTTTGGCAGTGGCTGCTTCTCCTGCTTCATCCGCATCCAGCATTAATATAATTTCTTCCAGTTGCGGCAATGCAGTGATTGCTTGCTGATGTTCATCCGTTAAACCGTTTGTACCATAGAGTGATAAGACCGTGTAATTATTTTTGATCTTTTCTTGCTGTAGTAATGAAGCTGCGTCAATAATGCTTTCAGTTAAGATCAGTTTCTTTGTTTGCAATGATGGATAGCCTGGATAAAGACCACTTCTGTTGCTAAGGTAAAAATGTCGCTGGTCTGTATCATTGCTGATGCTTCTTCCGTAAAGACTGATTATTTTATTCTCTGCATTCTTTAACGGGAAGACAATACAATCCTTTGCCCATACCGTGTAACCCTTACCTGGCTTTTCTTTCAGCAGGCCGTATTGTTCACCACTTTTTATAAAATGGGCTTCATTTAATTTATAATGCCAGTCACCAGTATTGTATCCCGCTTCGTGCAATTTGTAATCAATACCACGGCTTGCCAGGTAATCAACCGCTTTCTTTGTCAGTGGCAATGCTTTGGTAAAATATTTAAACAGCTTGCTTACTACTGCTATCTTTTCCAGAGGCGCTGCTTCTACAAAAAGTTTTGCTGTTGCTGGTTGTTGTACTGTTGTAATTGTATTGCCATTTAATAATGCAGTGGCTTTTACCAACGCTTCATGTTTGTTACAGTTTTCTTTCAGTTGTATAAACTGTATCGCATCACCGGTGCCAGCCGTGCAGTTACTGCTAAAACAACAATACGTATTAGTGGCCGGGTAAATCTGCAGGCTCGGTGTTTTGTCCGGGTGGAACGGGCAATGCAGCCGGTTATTCTTGTCGGGTTGCAGGTTGTAATGATCCAGCACCTGGTTAATGGTGAGCTGTTGTTTGATTTGTGGGATTTCCATTTAAAATATATTTATGGACAATTTGATAAGCACAAAATAAAAATAAACTTGTCAATTTGTCAAATAAAAAATATCAGATAATGGATAAGAGTGCCCAAAATGGATATTTTGACTACTTTTGAAACACACATCCTAACGCCATGAATATAGGTAAAACCATAAAGAAAATAAGGGAGCAAAAAGAGCTGATGCAAAAAGAAGTGGCCGCCGCCGCAGGCTTACAGCCTTCCAACTATTCCAAGATAGAAAAGGGTGAACGCGACATTTCTATTGAAGCCCTGGATAAAATAGCCACGCTCTTTGGTATGACCGTAGATGGCATTATACATTATGAAGGCAAGCTGCCCAAAGAAGTAAAAATAAAAGATAAGACGGTCTCAGAAAAACTACAGCTTATTGACCAGCTTGATGACGAAGACAAACAAGCCGTCTTCCGTATCATTGATGGCATGCTTACGAAAACTAAATTCAAAGACTTCTTTCAGAAAAATGTAGCAGCACTATAAATAAAAAACCGCAAGCAACTCGCTCACGGTTTTCAGTATTTCAACTATTTATTATCTCTTCATCCAACCTTCCTGCTATAGCTGCTTTTTCAAGATGACCAATTGAGAATGGCCAAATTTTTTTCTCCGAGGTGAATACAGATGGTTCCTCGTTAAAATATTTTGCAAATAAAAAGTTGCTTATGTCTACTTTATATTTTTTGCTATAATTCAGAATCATTTCCGCCGCGTCATCACCTGTTACACCTAGATCGTTTTCAATTAAAGTTTCTCTCGTAATTGACTTTTTAAATTCCCTGCTTTCATTCCGAATAAATAAAACCAGGCTTTCAAATACACTTTCATCTTGCATGTTTATTATAAATTTAATGTTGTTGCAAATATTGAGTTCCTGACATCATTTGGGTATTCACAAAATTCCATTGCTTATTATTCGACCAGGTTTTAAATTGTTCATTGTAAAACTTATAAACACCACTCCCAATGTCATAATAAAAAAGTACACCTGATGCAGTTCCAAAAAATTTCGATCCCCATCTTCCAAGAAATCTCCCCCACGTACTTGCATACCGCGCCGAACCATTAAGTGTGTGGGTATATAATCTCGTCTTTCCAAAAATATTAATGGGGGTTTTTATTTTTCCTAATACATAAGACAATACAGTGGTAACTTTTGAAGAATTAGGCAAAACAGGGCCTACCCATGATTTAGGGAAAGGGGTGCCTAATGTAAATATTGGGAGTTGCCAAATTGGAATCAAGGGCGATGTTTTTGTTTTACCATTTACATCGACATTTTGTAAAGTTTTTTCGCCGGGCCGACTAGTATCTAATCCAAATGGGTCTATAAAATTGACAGGATTATTTCCCACGTAAGCATATGGACTTTCATTGTAATGCACTGCTGAGTTTTCACCTGTTACTACATTTCGTGGTGTGCCCATCAAATTAAATGCTGCTTCGAATAATTTCTCTTCTTGCCCTAACTCACGTCTTGGCTCATCATCTCCCATAGCATCATCCTCGTTTCGATATTCATCTTCCTGTAATGGATCCGGCGTATGCCATCTTCCTATTTGCGGATCATACATTCTTGCACCATAATCCTCCCATTCTAAACCGCTACCGTCAGAGAACTCTTTTGATTGTTCTTCCTTTCCATTGTACTTATATTTATTCTCACTTCCTCCGAACCCTAATGCTTTTGAGCTGATGCCGGGGATCTCCAACCCAAATGAGTAGTAGTTGTCTTGTTCAACTACTGGCCCACGTTTTTGATTTATAACCAGGTCATCAAAATAAACATCCTGGTTGCTTTCATTGCTAATGTATACATATAACCAGCCATTTCTGCGCACCGTCATGTTTGCAGGCCCGGTTAATTGCTGCTTCTGCATGCTGCCGCTTATTAATGGCACCTGCACAGCACCCATATGAAAAGAACTGTTTACTTTTTTAAACTCTTCGTCTACTATTACCCAGTTTAAAAATGCTTTGGGTTTTGTGTTGTCGTAAGTTCTGTTATTTAAAAAATCATCCAGCACTGCAGAACCACCAGTATTTATATCTGTTACTGGTATTGCACCGCTATGTGTTCCACCGGCAGATGTAATACCAGCTGTAAGTAAAGTTAACAATTGATCTTTAATTGGAGAAAGCCCTGTTGGTGGTGCCTGTGTAGCGCCGGAGTACCATGCCTGCGTGCTAAGGCTTATTACATCTCCAGCCATTACTTTAAGTATAATGCTTGGGCCTATTCTTGTATTTACATTACCGCCATTTACTTTAGATACATTGGTGTTTGTATTATCGCTGTCAAAACCTGCACCACCTGTTGGTTTTGCAATAGTGGTACTGCTAAGGTTAGCAAACAACTGGTTTTCTTTGGTAGCATTGGCGGGTTCCTGCGTAGCCGCATACAAATCTGTTTGTGGTTGCGTAGTAAGTACCATGCGGGTATTGCCGAGATGGTCTTTTATAAAATAATCATAATAATAATCAGTGTTATTTGCCAGTGCAGGCAATGCTGGGTTGGTAAGCACCGGCCTTATTTTTCCTTCGGGGTGAATAATGTATTCTAATGCATCAGCGCCGGGTGTTGTACCAGAAAGGTAGGTATTTGTATAAACAAATACCCCGGAATATTTTGTAATAGTTATTTTATTCGGGCTTACAGTTTTGTCTGTAACTGTTTTTTGCAGTTTGGTTCCGGCTGCGTCGTAGAGATATTCAATCGTTCCTTTTGAGCTGCCAAAATCTACAAGTACAGGAAGGTTAAGATGGTTATAAGTAATATTGGAAACGCCTTTGTTATAATCAAAAATAAGATTGCCGTTATTATCATAATTATAATCGTTAAACCAATTGTCTTTGTCTGAAAAACCAACAGGTACATTGTTGTATACACCATCTGTAACTTTATGCAGCCTGTTACCATCGGCAACAGTTCCATTGTTTACATCATTATAATTATACGATAGCTGGTCTACCCGGTTCCAGCTTCCATGGTACCTTTCCAAATTTTTAATATTGCCGTTTAAATCGTACGCCGTAATATTCTCATTATACTTCAGGGTAAAATCCCACACATTAGACCATCCATTGTAGTATTTAAATCCATAGTCGGAAGTAGTTAACCTGTTGGCTTTATCATAGCCATATTTGTAGCCACGCAGGTATTCGTCATAACCGCCTTTCCAAACCTGTTCTGCAATATTGCCGTTGTACTGCGGTGTACCGCTTAAATCTACCGTATTGTAATTAAGTTTGAAATTAAACAGATCGGTTTCATCATAACCACTAGTACCGGAATACGGTTGGTTCACACCTGTTAACCAGCCACGGATATTATAAGAATAATCCAGCTTTTGAAGGGGATCCTGCGGAACTCCATAAAGTGTAGGAATATGTATTTGCTTTTGCAATACCTGTCCCAATTCATTTCTTGTAATTTTATAAATGGTGGCAGAGGTACCTTTACTCCAGTAATTGGCTACCGGTTGATAATCTTCCCCAATAATACCAGCACTTTGATAAAAGGCATCTAAATCGTTATTACTATTATAAGTAAACTCATTGTGTGTGTCAAATGAAAATGGGGTTCCTGTGCTATTAGCAAAAAAATTGCTCCAGTGATTCTGTCCCTGCTTAATCATTTTGCCATCAAATGAATACGTAGAAAGGGTCCTGTCGTCATAGCCGCTAATGACATTGTTATTTCCCTTGGTTTCAATTACACGATATTTTTCATCATAAAAGCTTACCGTATTTAAAAAATTGTTTGTTGTAAGTACCCTTACTTTGGTGCCACATATCTGCCCCCTGATATTTCCATTTTGTGGCCAAATGCCAAATACACCAGCAACCGAACTATAGTAACTGGTATTAATAGATGTTGGTACGTTGGTATAACTATCGTAAATAGTTTGTGTGTAAATGGTGAGTGTATAACTTCCTGAAGATGGAAATGTGTTGTTGAAAGTATAACCATCATTTGCAGAAACGCTAACGGTTTCATACCTGCCTGCAGCATTAATTGAGGTTTGTATAGCAGATTGTGACCTGGTATCTGTTATGCTTCCAGTAGCTATAGGCCGGTTTAACGCATCGTATTTGGTAAATAGCCATGTATTGGTTGCATATTGTACGCCATCCTGTGTAAACACCAACCTGTCCCATTGGTCGTACAACATCCTTACAAGGTTTGCCCCTGGTACTTTTTTCACTATCATCCTGTTCCTGTAATCGTACCGGTAAATAAACATCCATTGGTTTATAAAACTGCTGTTAGAGGTAAAACTGCCTGTTGATGGTATAGCATTTACACCTTCGGGTTGTATTACTGCTCTTAAATTATTATAGTCGTCATAAATATAATAGGTGCACATCCATCCTGTAGCGGCAGAGCCGGCGCCATTATCTGAAGTGGCAGTTAACTGCACTTTTTTCAAAATAACACGGCCCTGGAAATCTTTAAACTCTTCTGTCTGGTTATTGCTTTCGTCTGTAGTAACAAGTTTATTTAATGTTCCTGCTGCATAAAAAGAAGTAGATGTAACAGAGCCGAGATCCATATCAGATGAAGGTTCATTTACTGTCCATATACGCACAGCGTCGGTTGCCGTATTTGCCCAGTATTTTACTTTTGTGCCCCTGTTGCTGCCTACCCAATCGTTGCCAGGTGCATAAGAACCTAGTGTAAGGTTTAATGGCGATGATTCAACATCTGTTCGGCTATAATAATATTGTTCTCCCGGAAATTGTGCAGCATTAAATGTTTTTTGTTCCTGCACAGCATTAGGTTTGAATTTGCCGTCATTTACTGCTGTAGTATAAGGAAGGAATTTAATCAACTCACGTCCAAATTCGTCATATGCATTTGGTACAACCATGTCTTTGGCTGTTGGGCTCGATTGCCTGCTTACAGTTTGCATAAGTCTTCCCAGGCCATCAAAATATTGTGTGGTTTGTTTTACGTCGTAAGGATCAGTAAGTGCCGCAGCATCGGTTTCAGTAAGCACATTATCCTTACTAATGCTGCGTACCTGGATATAGTTATATACACCCGGGCTGCCATTTACCGATACTTTAAAATAATTGGTGTACCCTACATCAATACCACAGCTAGCTTTTCTTCTATACCATGTTGTAACAGTAAGATTTGGCGGCGTATAATTAGCTGAAGTAGCGCCACTGATATTGGTAAAAGTATTGTCTTGTCCGTCGGGACTTTGCTGCCATTGATAGCCAAAATTATTTGTACAGTTACTTCCTGTAGCTAAAGGCGCTACAATTATACCGGGGCTGCTGCCCGAAGGAATATTTACCGAAGCAGGGTAAATTGTCCCCGGGAACATTTGCGGGTTTACGTTTATTTTTACTGCGGTTGAATACACTGTTTCACCACAAATAGCTTTAATACGAAACCATGTTGTTACAGTAAGGTTACCGGGATCGTATAGTTGACTGTAGCCTGGTGTGCCAATATCGGTATAATTGGTTCCATCCAGGCTTTGTTGGTATTGATAGTTGAGTGTGGTGCATATTCCACCGGTTGCTATGCTGGATAAAAGACTGCCCGGATTAGTATTGTAGCTAATTGTTAATGGACCTGCTGGGCTAATTGTTCCGCTTACAAGATGCGGATGAACTATTACCTGTACTGCATTTGAATAAGAATATTGGTTAACACCACACATATCTTTTCTCCTGAAATAGGTAGTGTTGGTTAATGCCAGAGGCGTATAACTGGTGGTTGCAGCTCCCGTACCAGTGGTTACGCTACTGAAAGTGGAACCTCCATTGATTGAATATTCCCACTGGTATGTATATGCGCCGCCGCAACTTCCGCCGGTTGCAGCAGGGCCTGACATGGCTGCTGGTGCAGTGCCAGTATAAATATCTTGTACAAGAGGGGTAATTTGGGTGGTTGAAAAAGGTGGGTTTACATATACCGTTGCAACTGGGGAATAGCTTGTTGTACTGGTAGATGTCTCAGTTACTTTTCTTCTAAAATAGGTAGTTACCAAAAGATTTGCAGTAAAAGCAAGGTTTTGTGTGGTAACAGACATATCGGACCAACTCACATTGTTAGTTGATTGCTGCCATACATAAGAATAGGAAGGAGAGCATGCCCCAAATGTTGCTAAAGAGCAATTTATTGTTGCTGGCAATGCATCATAATTAATGGTTTGAGTAACGTTACTTGTAATAGAGCCTGGAACTAGTGCGCTGGAAATTGTTGGATAAATAGTAGATGCATTTCCACTCGAACTGCTTAAAGATATGGTACCGTTAGAAGCATTATTCCATTGCACTTGAATCATAGTGATAGCGGTTCCACTTACACAACCGGCTGAATAAGTAAGATTGCTGCCATACACATTCAAAAATGTGCCATTAGAAACACACCATGTCATTGTTGTTGTAGATGGGTTGGGGCCAGAATAATTATATTGATAAGTATTACCGGAAACAACGCAGGTAAGATTCGATGCCTGTGATGATGTGATTGATACCTGAGCCAACCCTTTATTGCAAAAAACTGCCATCATCAATAATATGAATGGTAATCTTGCTATACTGAATTTTGTAGACATAGACATGGTTCTTTTACTATCCAATTGAAAATTCTTTTTATACTTTTTATTTATGGCAATACCGTTACCATTGCAATTCCGGAATAATTTTGATTGACAGAACTGCTTTCTGCCACCTTTCTTCTATAATACATGGTTTGGGTAAGTAGGGCAGTTATTTGTAAATCCTTAGCAGTTGCACCATTCATATCTGTCCAATGCAAACCATCTGTAGCCGATTGCCATTGATATGAATATGTGGTGGAACAATTTCCTCCGTTAGCAGAACTGCAGCTAATTAAAGGGGGAATATTACCGGTTCTGATTACTTGATTCCTGGTAAGAGAATCTATAATTCCACCACTCAACAGCTTTGTTATATTTACTGAAAGTGTAGCACTACCTGCTGCTCCGGAAATTGTAATGCTTCCGTTTGTTACATTATTCCATTTTACTCTTATATAACCAACCGGAACTCCATTATAACAAGTGCTGTCTGTACTTGCAATAACCCCACCACTAATACATATTTGGGTAGATGCGGCACCTGCAGTTATCCCGCTTATTATATACTGACATACAAGACCGTTGGTTGCACATTGAGGACCTATTATTGTCATTTGTGCTCCAGCGTATTGACTAAAAGAAAGAAAGAAAAATCCTCCTAGGAATAAAAACTGTTTTAATATTTTTTTCATAATATATACAATCAGGTGGTGAATATTATGGTGTAACTGACTGGTATTGGTATTTAAATGTTTTCAAAATTTTTCCGTTCAAATCACGGATAAGTTTTAATCTTCCATACTCATCATATTCGTAATAAGTAATGGCACCATTGGGATCTGCAGCACTTATTTGTCCTACCAATGGTTTATAAGTATATGAAACCATCTGCGCATTTGCGGGGTACAGACGCAGATCATCAATTACGCCTGCGTCGTTTATTACAAGATTATACCCGGGATAGAAAGAGCCGGTATTTTCATAGTATGTCCAGCCATTAATAGTTCTGCCAGCAACTGCAGTAGTACCGGAAATATTTTTAGCGCCATTCTTACTCCAATAGGATACAACATAGGCACTGGAAGAACCTAATGTTTTTGAAATAGCGCCGCTAGCCGGATCATATACTTTGCTTCCTGTAATAGCAGTAGCATCAGTTGAAGGAGAACCAGTAAAAGTCCAGTTACCTTTTCCATCTGCTTCAAAAGAGGTGTATGCTATATCCACTTGCCCTGCATTTTTTACTTCCGCTATAGGATAAGTGTTTTTATAATCCCATATATAGGAATTGACCATATCATTTTCTTTTGAAAAACTTGTTGGGTTACCACTGGCATCATAGCTAAAAAATCTTAGCCGGGTTTCATAAGCGTTGGTACCTTTTTTTACGTCAATTGTTTGCGGCTTAAACATAGGGTTTATTGCACCCCAATTGTAATAGTTGGTACGGGTGCTCTTAACAGGCGTTGCATTTTTATATTCAGATTGTTCAACTGGAAAGCTTATCATGTTAAGAGGTGGGGCAATCATTTGAGACAACACCAAATTACCTGTATAGTCAAAAGGATAAGTAATGCTTTGAGTAAGTGTACCGCCATCTGAAGCATTGCGTACTGTTTGCGATAAATAGTATTTTGAATTGTAGGTATTGTTTGTGGTAGTGGTTACGACACTGCCGTCATCATTGTACATGGTTTCAGAACTTGAAGCGAGAGTTTTTACACCAACAGGAATATGATAATCGCTAAATGTAAAAATTATTTCTGGGGTGCATGTAGGCAGACATTCCGGAACTATAGCAGCATATTGCTCTACATAATATGATGCGTTATTACCAACGATTCCCGTTTGTGGCCATGTTTGTAACCGCTGCACGTGCAATCCTGCAACATCACTGATATTGTTAAGGGTATATACGTTGGAAAGTTTTTTCCGCATTGTGTAAGCTGGTGCAGATCCCGGCAAAGAGGTGTTTTTGTAATCAGTTTTGAATAATAGAGAGGGATTATTCCAGTAATTAAAATTGTAAATGTGTTTTTTAATAATTATTTGTGGACCATATGCAGGCATCCCTGCCGGCGCCCATGCATAATTATCGTATTCATATATAGTCTTGCCAATATTGTTATCGGGTGTTCCAATGTATTCCGAAACCTGGGTATATATTACCGGGCGTCCACCCATAGCACTTAAAGAAGAATTGAACCCCGAATGAAATGTACAACCATTATACTGGTAACCTAGCCCAGGACTAGCTCCCGCACCTCCCCATTCACGGTAATCTAATTCTTCTGCCATTGTAGTAACATCAGGTTTTAATTCTAGAAACCCATTACCAGATTCGGCTATTCCATACTTGTATGTTTTTATTGTACTACCGCCGTTGTTATCGTTAGAAATAATTTGGGCTACCCGCAATCCAGGGCCGTTTTTTTGGGTATTTGCTTCGTTGGCGTACATGTTATTTTCATAACTAAAGATGCTGCTGCCACCAGTAGGGTATGTTATTTTTTTTAATACGCCACTTTTCATGGCTTCAAGATTGGGTTCCCTGTTCCAATCTGTTCCACCCACGTGATCAATACCAACCACGTTTTTTCCTGATAAATAATAATCAGGAATCATGTTTGTAAAACCAGACGCATTGTAAAAACCCCACCAGTCAATATAATGTTGATCCAATGTCATCTCAGAACCATAAAATATGGTTGGATAATATTCAAAAGCGTATTTCTCTATACCATTGCCAATATTGTCTTTAAAAATTAGTGTGTCGAGTTTATTATTAATTTGGGAGATATTGGGGTTTAATGTAGAGCCCCCAATTTTTAACCTGTCAACAATAGACCTCTTTACTTGGATTGTTTTTATAAGATTATTGTTGTAATCTTTTATTTGAATATTGTCTATTTTATCAGTGCCAGAAGCCAGGTTAAACAAAACCTTTCCCTGCCTGCAATTGATTTCCGTTAACCTCTTTATTTGATATGTACCAGTAGAGGGACTCTCTGTAGTTTCAAGATCTCCATTCTGTCCTGGTCCTCCGCCCAGCGTCCAGTCAAATTTGTATGTTCGTGTCTGATCGTAATTTGCAACCCATTGCGCAAAGCCCGTATAAATAAAATTGATAGTATCAGCTTTATCTGCCGAAATCATTTGAGAAATGGAGAGGCTGGTAACAGGGTAATCGCCATCTGGCCCTGCTGATTCGGCTTGGGCAAATTTGTAAAAAACGCCCTTATCATCGGTAATATCTATTTCTCCCAAACCTTGATTAGTATAAAACGGAGTAACGATATATGGTTTGTAAGGTAGAAGTACTGCTGTTTTTACATTGTTGTTATCCGTAAAGAGAAATTTGCCTCCATTGCCGCCAAAATTGTAAGAAAAAATATCATACTCGGAATCTGTCCATGGCAGAATAAAGGCGTCCGGGTTATTAAAATGTGTTATTTTTTCAAAATACCTGTAATCATCAAAGTTAGTAAGCCCGGTTGTTCTGAAAGGATATGGAAATTTGTATGTTCCATTAGTTGGTGTACCAAAATCCGTACTACCGTAAACAGTTCTTGATATAATACCTCCGGCGTCAAGGCTCCATCCTAGTGCAACGGGGCCATCCTGATCAGTTACTCTCCTGCCCGACGCATGATATCCCAATGTTATGGGAACACTAAGACTGCCGCATTTAAGCTCGTACAGAGGAATAGTAATAGATGGCAATCCTGTAGAATAATCCATCGGATAATCCTGGAAACGGAACAAAGCTGAAGCTTCTGGAGAAGGAGGAATTACTTTCGGCAAATCCTGTGCGTTACTTGCAAACGCAATCATAAAAAATACAGCATTCAATACTATTCGTTGCAGCGTAATCGTGTAATAAAGGTTCGATGAAATTTTCATCTATTGAAGTTTAGGGGTCCTTATATAAATATGTTCAAAAATTCTAAAAACTATATCCTACTCTAAATTTAACCGGCTGTGTTTTTGGCACCTGCTCATAACTCAGCATATCCCACAACACCTGCACTTTTGTTTTCTTGAAAAATTTTGTTTTCAGTGAAATGATTTTACTAATGCCCAGCAAACCACTTTGCTGCCATGCGACCTCCCCCTGCCCCACTCCCACAGAGGGGAAAGAAGAAATGTTGAGTGGCTGGTAATTGTATTCAAAACCACCGCTTACAAAAAAAGTTCCTTTGAGTTTTACGTCTAAAAAAGAACGCAAGCCTATGCCTTCTGAACTAATGGCAACATGCTGAATATCCTTGCCCCATCCCATCTTATAACTTGCGCCGACACCGATAATATTTTTTTCTCCCAATTTATAGCCGACAGATAATGCAATGTCTGAAGTGGTGGGGTAGAAAAAGTTGCTTCTTACTGTTTGTATATTGGTTCCGTATTCCAGGCGCTGAAGAAAGGTTTTTGTTTTTTGCTCCTTGGGTTTAAAATCAGGCATGTCTTCCGTACTCCCGGAAGAAGGAAACTTGTTACGCAGTTTGGAGAGTTCCGATTGTGCTTCGCCAAGGCTCTGCTGTACCATTGATTGCCCGTTGGGGCCAAGCCGCTGAATCTGGCTTGCCATTATCATCCTTACCTGGTCACGTGTTTGCAGGCCAGTCATATTGGTAGCGTAATCTTCCGGGATATCAAACAATCCTGCCAGTTCACCATGCTCTTTCATGAATTTTTCAAAAGCAGGTATACGTCTTAAAAGGGAATATGCCTTTTGCACGGCTTTATCCGGATCGTCCAGCGCCTGTTTGTATTCATTAATCTGCTGGGTATAGTAATAAGCAGTTTGGTTATACTTTTTTAGTTCACTGCCCAGGTTGTAATTCCTTAATTGCTGTGTTAATGCTTCTTTTCGCTCGCGAATAAAGTCTTTTACACTTGCAGCCTGGTTAAACTGGTTTTTCAACTCTTTTACTTTGCTTAAGGCACCTTGTACTTTGGCTACATTGGCATTGGCACTGCTAATGAATGGATTTTTATCTGCAAGAAATTGTAATGAAGTGCTGGCAGAATCGGCCCAGGGAAAATAACGGCCTGTGTTTTTAATGAACTGGCCCGACTTGTTCTTTACTTTATTGCGGATAGCTTCATATTCAGAGGCTGTATTTGCGAAGATATTGTTAGCTGCCAGTGAATCTATTTTGGAGAGCTTCTTCTTAATCTTTAGTTCCTGCTTTTCTAATTTGTCCAGGTATTTTTCGGTTTGCTTATCAATATCAGCAGATATTTTTTCAGCTTTATTGTCAACAGTACTGATATATTTTTGGGTGATTTGCTGAACCGATTTGGAAGTAGAATCAGGTATATCCTGGGCAAAGCTGCCGGACATAGCAATAAGGCATAGTAATAGCGTGACAACCAGTTGCCTGATTCTCATAATGTGGTTTTAGGGGGTTTATTTAAGGCTGGGTATTGACGCAGTAAAAGTATTGTAAAATAGATGTTAACATCAAATTATTTTTTTACATCGTATAAGGGTTTGCATTTACCTGTAGAGCAGATGTTAACCTAAAAAATATTCATCACTTACAAATCAATCGCATAATAAAGAATAACTTATACCAGATTTGTGCACTAAAATTTATAGAACTCATTTTAATATATTTTTTTAATTTTTAATTCTATTTTAATGCAGATGTAAATAATGCAGAAATCCCCGCCTTTTAAAATCCGGATTGCTTTATTATCACTATTTTTCTTAGGATAAAAAATTTAAGGCCAATGCACAATCATGTTTAAAAATTCATCATCAACTGAAGCTTAATCTCAGAGCGGGCCTTTCCATTTATCTCATCAAGACCGGAACCAATCACTGTTCTATCAGTGTAAATTGTTTGCGCCCATTTTAATGCTGTACTCATTGAATGATTTTTTCTTTTGCGCATAAATTGAGAAGCATCATAACTGAAGTTGAGATAATAACGCATGCCTTTGCCGTAAAAGAAAGGAATAGCAAAATTGTAGGGCAGGTCGGATTCATAAGCATATATCCTTTCGTTATAGCCGCTTGTTTCAAAATATTGAAGCCGCAGGTTTGTTTTCCATTTTATTTTTTCAGGCTTATAATTCAGATCTGTACTCAAAGAAAAACCTTCACCGGCATCGGGGCCTTTGGTATCATACCATACTAGCTCTGCCCTGCTGGCAAAACTCCATTGCCTGTTAAGAACAATACTTGTTTGCAAACGAAGATCTTTCTTTGGCACAAAATCTACCAATGAAGTAATAAATGTACCTGCAGAACGGTTAATCATTTTTGTTTCGCTCTTGTACCGCACATACATTTCAACTTGCTTATTGGGCATATAAGCAAACTGTAGTAAAAAATCTTTCCCAAGTGAAGGTGCATCTACCCGGTATTTAAGCCAGGGAAACCGGTATATGTCTGCATAGGCGTCAATGCGCAAAACATTTACTGGTCTTATGCTAACAGCGGCATACAAACCTGTTTCATTAACGGGGTAAATATTTTCTGTAAATGCATTTGCATTTATAGACTGATAAGCCCTGTCAATCTTCCTGTACACAATTGCCAAATCAATTTTAGGATCTGCGCTTATCAATACCCCGTTTATAAATGCAGTATTGAATTTATTGTCTATTGCAGCTTCACCAAACAAATGAACATTACGCCGCGTAATGCTGTAATCGATACTTGTATTGGTAAATGAAGAACCCTGCAAAGCAAACAGGTTATAAGGCTCTGCCGATTTCTGAACTGGTCTTGAAAACTGGTAATGAATTGAATTAATACCTACATGACTATTACTACCCGAATATTTAAGGTTGCTGCCATATACAAACTGTCCCAAATTATTTCTGTCTTCATTCTCTGAAGCTGTGCGATGATAACCACTTGTAAGAAACGATGATGCTATACCATCATCAAGTAATGAATCAGCATTGATATTTGCACTGATCTTCCTGTAAGAAACAAATGCAGTTGCTTCCCAATTTTTTTGCTGAAGTGTTATTCCCGCTCCGCGATGAAAATTGTATTCGCCGGCAGCATTATATGGCCGTAACACAGCCGATTGTCTTTTTACTGCCAGCGCATCTGCATTCTTTTTAAATGCCAGCGACTGCCATTGCAGTAAACCCTGCCCAAGATTGACCGTAAAATCCCCTATGGCAAGTGATTTTATTATACCAAGTTTTCTTGCAAAAAAATGAAAAGAATAAAAATCAAATCCCTGCTGCTGGCTTCCTTTAAAAAACTGTTCGCCTGCATCCTTATCTGCAAGTACGCCCCATTGCAAAAGATTTTTATAATTGTAATTGTACCGGATAAAATACCTGTCCCTGTTACCCAAATAATAATTCTTGCCTGCTGTTGCCGGCACATCATACCCTTTTGCTTTTTCAAGCACCCGTGAATACCTTGCTATTAATTTGCGATCACCGCCATTCCATCTCTCTTTTAATTTTTCAACCAGGTTTCTATCATCAGCAATAATGATATAGGGGAGCAATTTTTTAATTGTAGCAATATCCCATGCAGGAACTGATTGCAATTCATATACACTTACAAGTTTACCCAATAATTTTCTGTAAGCAATTAACTGTTCAACCTGCAAACCTGTTAATATATTCAATTCGTCCAATTGTTCTGCAGTTGCTGCATTAATATTCAGCGGATGTTTTTTATAATGATCAAGTTGCTGGAGATAAGAATCATCTGTAGGTTCTGCTTCATTTGCCTCAGTCATGTTTTCCAGTTGCTGCTTTGAAGTTTCAGAAACACCTTCTTTTTCCTGCGCAAATGCACAAAGAAAAAATAATGATGCAGCAAACACAAGCAACAGGCTTTTCAATCTTGCTGACTTTTAACCGGTTCATGAAAATTAAACAGCAGCATAATACCGGGTGTAAACCCAAGCTGTGGGTGCCATGATGTTGTCATATCTATTCTTACTGTTTTCCATTGCAGTCCTAATCCAAAAAAATAATTGCCGGTAGCAGTGGCAATACCCAATCTTGCAAACAATTGCTTTGCAAAAACATATTGCACGCCTGCATTTATATTTACAGGCTTGTCTTCTTCTTTAGCGATCTCCGCAGTTAGAAAAAAATTATCAGAAACATCATAACCAATGCCTGTTGTATAAACCGATGCGATCTTTTCACTTTTATCTTTGCCAAACTTTCCACCAACCGGGTTGTAAACATGCACACCAAAATGCAATTTCTCCGTAGCATTCATTATTGCACCGGCTTCAAAATTTACAGTGCCGCTGCTACCGTAACCAGAAAGTTTTATGTGGTTATAATTAAACTGTATGCCGATGGCAATTTTATCGCCAATTCTTTTTCCGTAACCAATACCTGTTTGTGCTGTATTAAAATTTTCTCCGCCAAAATAATTTACTGAAATACCAATACCACCTGCTTTAACTGGTAATGAAACAGCCGCTGCAAAAATGCTAAGCTCCTTCAACATAAATCTTCTGTCACCATAAATACCGGCAGAAGCTTTTTCTGCATAAGCAAGTGAAGCCTGGTTGAACGAACCCGCAAAAGCCGTGGCAAATTTTTTACTGTAAGTGCCTATGGAAGTATAAGGAACAGATAATGGTGAACGGGCAGTTTGTGCGCATAAATAATGCCCGGGAAAGATTACAAATATGGCTGCAATTAGTTTCGTAAAAGAAGGTTTATACAAGGAAATTAGGATCATTATACTGAATAAACCGATCCACTTTCTACTTTTTTATTTGATCAAATATTAACGATCAACACAATACAAACACCCCCTCTTTATGAAGCATTTAAATAACAAATAAATCCAAATTGATCATTCAAAATAATTTGTGTAACCCCTACCTTTGCGCCATGCAAATTTTAGATGGAAAGCTTACGTCGAAAGTTATTATAGACGAACTGAAAATAAAAGTAGCAAGACTTGCTACTGAAGGAAAAAAAATACCGCACCTGGCGGCTGTATTGGTGGGCAATAATGGTGCAAGCGAAACCTACGTTGCTGCAAAAGTAAAAGCCTGCAGCGATATTGGTTTTAAATCTTCGCTAATAAGACTTGAAGATACCATTAGTGAAAACAAATTGATGGAGGTTGTTGATGGATTAAATACCGATCCTGATATTGATGGCATATTGGTGCAGCTTCCATTGCCCAAACATATTTCTGATGAAAAAGTAATCAATGCCATCAGTCCATTAAAAGATGTAGATGGGTTTCATCCTATAAGTGTAGGAAGATTGGTGCAGGGCTTGCCAACATTTGTACCGGCTACCCCTTATGGCATTATGCTGATGCTGCAACACTATAAGATTGATACAAAAGGAATGAATGCAGTTGTTGTTGGAAGAAGCAATATTGTTGGCCGCCCAATGAGTATTTTATTAAGTAGCAATACCAACCCTGGTAACTGTACGGTTACTATCTGTCACTCACACACGAAAAACCTTAATGAAATTTGCAGCAAGGCTGATATTATTGTAGCGGCGCTTGGTAAACCCGAGTTTGTAAAAGCAGATATGGTAAAAGAAGGCGCTATTGTTATTGATGTAGGCATAACACGTGTTGCTGATGCAAGTAAGAAAAGCGGGTTTGCATTAAAAGGTGATGTTGACTTTGCGGCTGTATCGCCTAAATGCAGTTATATAACGCCAGTACCCGGCGGTGTTGGGCCTATGACCATTGCAGCTTTGATGACAAATACATACAGAGCCTGTACTGAAAACAACTAGCACGAATTACTTTTTGTTATCAAAATATGGAACTTCATCATTAGAAACGCTTTCTTTCTGTTGCCAGTAAGCCAGCGTAACTACATGCCCGTCCTGCGTACGTAGCAACCTTCCAAAGATTGCATTGGTAGCATTAAACATTACATCAGTTACCCCTATTGTAAAAGTTGCAGGTGGTGCTGGTGGAGGTGGTGCTTGTTCACCTTCTGTTGCTACAGGTGCTGCCGCAGCTTTTGGCGGCGGGCTTGCAGCTACAATTACTGTATACCGATTGTATTCAAGCAACTGTTTTAAAAAATCTACCCGTTGCTGCGATGCGTTTTTTTCTACAATGGCGCACTTTACTCCTTCTATATCTTCAAACTCATGATTTTTATTAATGGCCATAAGAAAATAATTTGTTGAGAAAAAAGAAGCTACTCCTCTATCCGCAATTATAAAGGCAAAGAAAAAATATATTCATACACATTGCTCACCAAACCTAATAGTATAACACCTGCCATGCAAAACAGCAATGCAAGTTTTGGATAAATATGCACCGGCAGCTTTGCAATAGGTTCGTGTTCGTTTCTGTCTATAAATATCATTTTTATAACCTTAAGGTAATAAAAGAGCGAAATGATCATATTTAAAGCAGCAACAGTAATAAGAATATAATTTCCCTTGCCTGCACCTGCTATCAATAAAAAAAACTTACCAAAAAAACCAGCTGTAGGTGGTATGCCTGCCAAGGAAAAAAGTGAAATGGCCATTACCCATGCAAGAAATGGATTGGTTTTATAAAAACCTTTATAATCTTCTGTTTGTTCTTTACCTGTTACTGCACTAACAACCGCAACAACACCAAAAGCACCGAGATTTGAAAACACATATACCAGTATAAAAAAAACAGCAGACGCCATGCCTGCTTGCGAACTACCGCTTATACCTACCAGTATAAAACCTGCTTGTGCAATAGAAGAAAATGCAAGCAGCCTTTTAAAATTATTTTGCCGCAATGCAAACAGGTTGCCAACAATCATAGTAAGCACACTAAGCAGGAAAATAATATTGTACCATTCTTCTGCAAGTGGCCTAAGGATTGTATAAAGTACCCATGAAAAAATAAACACCGCAGCCCCTTTTGATACTACGGATAAATATGCAGTAACTGCCACAGGCGATCCTTCATACACATCTGCTGTCCATAAATGAAATGGCACCACAGATATTTTAAAAGCAAACCCGGCTATAAGCAATACAAGTGCAAACAATTGCAGTGCATTGCCAGTCAGTAATTGGGGAAGTTGGCTGAACGTTAATGTACCGGTGCTTCCGTATACCATAGAAATGCCAAACAATAACAGCCCAGAAGAAAATGCTGAAGAGATGATAAACTTCATAGCGGCTTCTGAAGACTGCCGCTTGTCCAAATCAAAATTGACAATAGCTGCCAATGGAATGCTTGATAGTTCAAGCCCTAAATAAAACATAAGCAGGTTGCCGCTTGAGATCATAAAAAACATACCCAGCAAAGTTGATAACAGCAATACGTAAAATTCTATTACATGCTTGTGTTGCTTTAGCCAATTATAAGCAAGCAATGAAATAATTAATGTAGCAATATTGAGTATGTTTTTTTCTGCAACAATTAGTTTGCCTGTACGAAACATTTCATTAAATAATACACCTTCCTGGTAAAAGAAAAATCCGGCAATGAAATTTACCAGCAGCAAAACATTTACAAGGTTTAGCAATGCATCATTTGTCCATTCTTTTGATCCTACTTTTATAAAAAGTAGTACAAAGATGATAACAGTTAATGTTAGCTCCTGTCGCGCCAGTAAAAAAAATTGTTCCATCATATAATCCTACCCGGTTTATTATTTTTTACCACAGATTCGCAGATAATTATCTAAACACTTTACTTAATTGCTGCATAATTATTTCTGCTCCTGGTGATATCAATTCATTTAACCAAAACGGTGCTATACCAATAGCCACAATACCTGCAAGCAATACTATAGCTGCAAGTTTCTCATTCCATTTACCATCACTTAAATTGTTATAGTGAGAATCAGTAACAGGCCCCATCACTGTTTGTGCAACCGCACGTAAAATATACACTGCTGTTACTACAATAGATGCACATGCAAGTATAGTTGCTAGCCTATACCATTTATCAGGGTTTTGCCAAGAACCCATAAACACAGTCATTTCTGCTACAAAGCCACTCAAGCCGGGCAGGCCCAGGGAACACAATCCAGCTAAAACAAAAACAGTTGAGATAAAAGGCATGATTTTTAAAAGACCACCAAGTTTATCCAGCATGCGTGTATGTGTACGATTGTACAGCATGCCAATGGCAGCAAAGAAAAGCGCTGTCATAAGGCCGTGAGAAACCATTTGCATTACTGCGCCGGTAATAGATGTTTTTGTAAGCATGCCGATGCCTAATAGCACAAACCCGCAATGACTTACAGATGAATAAGCGTTAATGTACTTTAAGTCTTTCTGCATCATAGTAGCAAAAGCCCCATAAATAATAGCAATGGTAGCAAGCACTATAATATATGGCGAATATACATGCGCAGCATCGGGCATAAGATAGGTGGCCACACGCAAACAACCATAACCACCAAGCTTCATAGAAATGCCTGCAAGGAACATGGAAGCAGCAGTAGGCGCAGAGGAATGTCCATCGGGTACCCATGTATGAAAAGGAAACAATGCGCCAAATATTCCAAAGCCAACAAATACAAAGGGAAAAAACAACAACTGCACATTTAACGGAATGCTCATCTGTGCAATCTTCAGTATATCGAAACTATGCGCATTATTTACAACCGAAGTATTAAAATACAACCCTACCAACCCGGTAAATACCAATGCAGAACCAGCCATTAACATCAATGCAAGTTTCATTGCGCTGTACTCTTTTTTCCCGCTTCCCCAAATGCCTATCAGTAAAAATTTTGGAATAACTGCCAGCTCCAGGAAAAAGAACAGCATGAATAAATCCAGCGAGATAAAAAAACCATAAGCACCTGCACTTAAAAAAATCAGCAAAAAGAAAAATTCTTTCGACATGCTATCAACATCCCATGAAACAAGTACACCAGCTACCACTACAAATGCAGTTAGCAAAATCATAGCCATCGAAATTCCATCTACCCCTATATGATAATGTATATTGAATGAGTAATACCAGGTATAATCAGTCTCAAAAAGCATTGCAGCACTGTTGCCTGAAGAACGCTCCTGCCAATAAGCAATCAATAAAAAAAATGCCAGCAAAAGTTGAATGCCAGCACCAATAAATGATACCATGCGCACCTGCTTAAGGCCCTTGCAGCATACAACAGCTATTGCAGTTAATAATGGCACTATGACAAGCAGCGATAAATTCATTCTAAAAAATTATTGTTATCTCATTTTATCTTTTCGACAATAACAGAAATAAATTTTATTTCCATAAATAAATAACCATAACAGCAATTGCAGCAATGCCGCCAAAGAAATACAATGCATAATTCTGCACTTTACCTGACTGTATTCCTTTAATAGCAGATCCGGCTTTAGCAGTTGCAGATGCAATGCCATTCATTAAACCATCTACAATATTTCTATCAATCCACGCTGCAGGTTTTCCTATACCGTTAAAAATTATTTTTTTGGTAATGAACAAATAAATTTCATCAATATAAAACTTCCGGTAAGCAGATTTGTACAACCCGCTTAATGAAGCAACAATTCTTTCCGGCCTATCATTTTCTTTTTTATATAAAACGATTGCTACTGCAATGCCTGTTGCTGCAAATAAAACAGGTGCTATTGAAAACATTATATTGATGCTTTCTTCCAGGGGGAAACCATCTGAAGTAATGTATTTTGAAAATGGAACAAATCCTGCAATAACTGCACAGCACGTTAAAATAATCAAAGGCAATTTCATTGTTATTGTTCCTTCGCCATGGTGATTGTGGCCATCTGCGCTTTTCTTCCAAAATATTGAAAAGTACAAACGGAACATATAAAATGCAGTGAGCCCGGAAACAAACAAGCCAATGCCATAAATCAATTTGCTTGAATGAAATGCTGCCGTTAATATCTCTTCTTTACTAAAGAAGCCGGAAAAAGGTGGAATGCCGGCAATGGCTAAACAGGCAATTAAAAAACCGATATGGGTAACGGGCATATATTTACGCAATCCGCCCATATCTTTCATCTCATTGCTGTGCACCATATGTATCACTGCGCCAGCTCCAAGAAACAGTAAAGATTTAAAAAATGCGTGTGTGAAGAGGTGAAACATAGAAGCCATATAACCAAGCCCCTCTTCACTACCATATTTTGAAACACCAAGTGCAAACATCATATAGCCAATCTGCGACATAGTAGAATACGCCAATACCCTTTTAATATCTGTTTGCGTACATGCAATAACTGCTGCAAACAATGCAGAGAATGCACCTACATACGCAACAATATGTAAAGCAGCTTCATCAATTGAATACACCGGGAACAATCTTGCAACAAGGTATACACCGGCAACTACCATTGTTGCAGCATGTATGAGTGCGGAAACAGGTGTCGGCCCTTCCATTGCATCTGGCAACCAAATGTGCAATGGAAACATGGCAGATTTTCCTGCACCACCAGCAAATACCAGCACTAATCCCCATGTTAAAGCAGAGATGCCCATAAAAGATGCGCCTGTGATGGCTATTGACCACGATGATTGTGTATTGGTAAGCCGTTCAATCAATGTTCCAAAATCAAGCGTTTCTGCATTGAAAGCTAAAATGAGAATGCCGACTAAGAAGCCAAGATCTGCAAAACGGGTAACTATAAACGCTTTTTTAGATGCGGCTACAGCAGAAGGTTTGTCAAAATAAAAACCGATGAGCAGGTAAGATGATACACCAACGAGTTCCCAAAAAATATACAATTGAAAAATATTGGAAGAAAGCACAAGGCCAAGCATGGAAAATGTAAACAGCGAAAGAAATGCATAATAAGCATGTAAACGCTTTTCGCCCTTCATATAACCCATGCTGAACAAATGCACCATCAGAGAAATAAATGTTACAATCACAATCATCAGCACAGAAATAGGATCCAGCAGTATGCCCATATCAATTGAAACACCGGGAGAAAATTGAAGCCATGTATACTTAAACGCCATTACATGCTGATAAGCACCATTAACTTTTGCCGTAGTAAAATAATGGTAAGCCGTTAGCACAGCAAACACAGTTGCCAGCAGTAAGGCAATTGTGCCTGCAATACCCGCAACTGGTTCCGGTTTATTTTTTCCAAACAAACCCAGCAGCACAAAAACTGCCAATGGCAGCAAAGGAATCAATAATGTATAAAAGTGCTCCTGCATGCAATCGTTATTAAAATTTCATTTCTCCTGCATCTTCCACATCTATTGAATGATGGTTTCTGTACAGGTTTATAATTATGGCAATGGCCACAGCTGCTTCGGCTGCAGCAATGGCAATAATAAAAATGGTAAAAAATATTCCGTCTAGCTTTTCAGGATATAGGTATTTATTGAATGCAACAAAATTGATGTTAACGCTATTGAGTATAAGTTCTATTGCCATTAGCATGGTAATCATATTACGACGGGTAAACAATCCGTACATGCCAATAAAGAACAGCGCTGTGCTTACAACAAGTATATGGGTTAGCGGTATTTGGGTCATGCAGTTGGTTAATATATAGTATAAAGTATTTAGTATCCAGTATAAAGCCGTCAGGCTATATTTCTAGATTTTGGAATTTTGTGATTTGTTATGACTGAATTACGTTCTTCATGTTCCGTAGGAACATTTCATGGGTAGAATAGCAATCAAAATGTTAGTTGCGTTCCATAGGAATGCCTGTTGCTTTGTCTCGCATTAGCACCAAGCGTACCTACGGCACGCAATGTCTAATAAATTTTATTCCTACCCATAAAATACCCCTACGGGGTATGATAGACTCTTTAATTCAATGATATTGGATTTTATATTTTAAAGTCAAATCAAAAAATCTCAAAATTCCGCAATCTCAAAATCTTTATTCGTTTCTTGTTTTCTTTTCTTTCATTGCAATTACAATAGCGCCAATCATTGCTGCCAGCAAAAGCATGCTCACCACTTCAAAAGGCAATACATAGCCATGTTCTGACGTACTCAGCATTTGCTCACCAATATCTGCAACATCAGCCGTAAATGGTTTACCTGTTGTTTCAGAAAACCCGTTGTTCCAGATAAGCCAGCTAACAAAAGCAAAACCAAACAACACTGCAAGTATAGCAAACAATGATCTGCGCATTACCGGCTTTGCCATTTCTTTACCGGATTGCTGCGTAAGAAAAATTGAAAAAATAATCAACACCACAATGCCACCTACATATACAATAATCTGCACCGCAGCAATAAATGCTACCTCCATCCAAAAATATAAACCGGCAATACCTATTAAAGAAAACAATAACCAGATAGACGCACGAAATATTTTACGTGTAGTAACAGCCAGCAAACCGGTTGCCAGTATAAAGGCTGATATAATATAGAATATAATTTGCGATGCGCTCATTCTACACCCTCCCTTATTTTTGAACCCGGTTCGTTCAATTTTTTGGTGAGCAAACTTCTGTCGAAAACACTATGTTCAAAATTCTGCGCCATTTTTATAGCATCTGTTGGACAAGCTTCAATACACAGATTGCACATGGTACACAATTCAAGATGATAAATAAATGTATCCAGCGCTTTTTTCTTTTTTCCTTCGGGAGTAACATCAAATTTTGTAATGATTTTTATAGTCCCGTTAGGGCAAGCCAGTTCGCATGCGGTACAACCAGTGCAAGCATGCTCGTTGTTTTCATCGTGCTTCATTATTACTTCGCCCCTGAAGCGTTCTGGCAATACAAGCTCCGCACGATTATCAGGATATTGCTGCGTAATAATTTCTTTATGGTGTGTAAAATAATAACCAGTCATCTTCATGCCTTTGCCTAAAGATTTTACCGCGTTGAAAACTTCTTTTATATAGTCTGCTATAAACATTTTATAGTACTTAGTATATAGTATAGAGACTTCTCGTCATACACCATCTCAGCTTACACCTTCCGTCTTTTATCTTAACCCTTCCACCTTATTCTTTAAAAATGCCAGCCCATAATTGCCATCAGTGTTACCAATAATAAATTAACCATGCTGATGGGCAGCAAATATTTCCATTCTAAATTTAATAATTGATCTACCCGCAACCGCGGAAATGTCCACCTGAACCACATAATTAAAAAGATAAGTCCAAAAGTTTTTCCCAGGAACCACAACGATGACGGTACATAATCCATAATGTGGTTAAACGATTGCCAGTTACCGATGTGAAACGGCATCCAGCCGCCAAAAAACAATGTAGCGCCAATAGCACATGCAATAAATATATTAATGTATTCAGCAAGAAAGAACAGTGCGAACTTCATTCCTGAATATTCTGTATGAAAACCTGCGGTTAGTTCCGATTCTGCTTCTGCCAAATCAAAAGGTGCACGGTTGGTTTCTGCAGTTACTGCTATAATAAATATGATGAATGAAATGATAACAGGGATATGACCTTTAAAAATCCACCAGCCATTTTCCTGTGAGGCAATAATGTCTGTTATTTTTAAACTGCCTGTTAAAACAATGATGGAAAGAATGGAGAGCCCGGCAGATAATTCATAGCTTACTATTTGTGCCCCGCTGCGCATGGCACCGAGCAAAGAATATTTATTATTACTTGCCCAGCCGGCCATTAAAATACCAATTACAGAAACAGATGAAACAGCAGATACAAACAACACGCCTATATTAATGTCCCAGATCTGAAAACATTTTGCAAAGGCAATAGGCGCCAGCAATAACATTGCTGTTATCATAACCATATACGGCGCTGCATTGAATAAAAATTTATCGGCACCATCAGGTGTCAATCCTTCTTTCATCATTAGCTTAATAGTATCTGCAAGACTTTGAAACATTCCTTTGGGGCCAACACGGTTGGGGCCAAGCCTTATCTGCATATACGCCGCTACTTTTCTTTCCATTAGTACAAGTACAAGTCCGAGTGTAGCAAACAAACCGATAGCACATAAGCCCACCAGCACAAATTCAAACAGCAATGCCCATGCGGGTGAGAAGCTGCTGTTGAGCCAGGTGTGAATTGAGTTGGTTATTTGTTCTAAGCTAAACACGTTTATTACTTTAAATTATTTCAATTCCAGTTGCTAGTTGTAAGATACAAGTTGCAAGTCTTTTATTCATAGTTTGTTTGTCAATCTTAAAGCGCTGAATAATGTGTTTAAGCACAAGTGTGCGACGCAACGATGTTAAATAGAATTCCAAATGTTGAGTCAAAAAACTTCTTCCAACGAAAACTAATAACTTGTAGCTTGCAGCTCACATCTTGCAGCTTTTCACCTGTCTATATCCGGTATCACCAAATCTAACGTACCCATACTTGCGACCAAATCTCCAATCTTACCGCCTTTTGCAATATGGTTTAGCGCAGACAGATTAGCAAACCCGGGCGAACGGAATTTAATACGATAAGGCGTTGTTGCGCCTTCACTTATTATATACACACCAAACTCGCCACGGGCAGTTTCTACTCTCTGGTAAAATTCTCCTTTGGGCAATTTCAATACAGCTTTTGTTTTTGCCTGGAAATCGCCTTCGGGAATATTATCAATCAGTTGTTCCAGAATTTTTACAGACTCACGCATTTCTCTTAGCCTCACCATATACCGTGCAAATGAATCGCCACCGGTTTCCAGTATTTCATCAAACTGAAGTGTATTATAAATTTCATAAGGATACAATTTTCTTATATCGCAGGCCACGCCACTGCCACGTGCAGTAGGACCAGTGCAACCATAAGATATTGCATCTTCAGGAGAAATATAGCCAACACCCTTCATGCGGTTTTGAAAAATGATATTGCCTGTAAGCAGTTCGTCATACTCATCCACTTTTGATTTGAAAAGCTGTATAAAATTTTTTACCCGCTTTTGAAAATTGGGATGAATATCTGCCATTACGCCGCCGGGCACTATATAATTCATGGTTAGCCTTGCACCGCAGGTTTCTTCCATTATATCATTTATATTCTCCCTCTCTCTAAATGCATGAAAAAACGGCGTAAAGGCGCCGAGATCCATTGCCATAGCGCCCCACCATAATTCGTGAGAAGCTATTCGTGTAAGTTCATCTACCAATACCCTTATTACCTGTGCACGTGGTGGAATCTCCAATTGCAAACCCTTTTCTACGCATAACGCACATGCATGGTTGTTAATGTGAGACGATAAATAATCCATGCGACTGGTAACATAAATAAACTGGCGGTAAGTAAGGCTCTCGCACATTTTTTCAATAGAGCGATGAATATAGCCGAGGTGCGGCTCTACTTTTTTAATAGTTTCTCCGTTAAGGGTTACAACAAGATGCAGTACACCATGCGTAGCCGGATGCTGCGGCCCGATGTTGATGATTAAATCGTCGGCCCCCTCACCCCCAAAGGGGGAATTTTCTGAGTCCATTAATTTGATTTCATTCAATTGCAAGTCCGCGTTTATTAATATTGTTATTATAAATGCCCCGTGTTTGTGCAACGGAGTTTATAGTTTAATCATGTTAACCGGGTCTTCAAAATCTTTGCGCATTGGGTTGCGGCCTTCCCAACCGTCTGGCAAAATCAGCAACCGAAGATCCGGGTGATTGATAAACTGTACGCCAAACATTTCATAAGCTTCACGTTCATTAAATTCTGCTGTGCGCCATATATCGCTTACCGTTTCAATTTTTGGATCGTTCCTATCCAGTTTTATTTTTACAACTATATTATGCCTGAATTTAGTGGAAGTAAAATGGTAGACCATAGAGAGATGCGTTTTCCAGTCTACGCAGGTAATGCAAAACAAAAAATCTAAAGACAGTTCCGCATTGTTTCTTAACCTGGTTGCAAATTGTTTCCATGCTGCAGCTTCAGCAGCAACATTTATCCATTCTCCGCCTTCTTCAAAAACGGCGGCTGGCAGCAATTCGGTAATCTTTATTTTAATTTCTTCGTTTGTCATTTTTCTTTATCTGCCGTTCAAAGGTTTGCGCTGTCGGATTTTATTTGTTCACGTGTCATACCCATTTTTATTTTTTGCTGTAATGATATCAATGCATGCAATAATGCTTCTGGCCGCGGTGGGCAACCGGGTATATACACATCTACCGGTATAATATGGTCTGCGCCTTTTACCACCGAATAGGTATTGTAAAAAAAAGGGCCTCCACTTATAGCGCAGGCACCCATTGCAATTACATATTTTGGATCGGCCATCTGGTCGTACAATCGTTTTAATACCGGCGCCATTTTATTTACAATGGTACCTGCTATAATAATTACATCCGCTTGTCTTGGCGTAGCCCTTGCTACTTCAAAACCAAAACGCGAAAAATCATATTTGGAAGAAGCCACTGCCATCATTTCTATGCCACAGCAACTGGTAGCAAATGTTAGCGGCCATAAAGAATTGGAACGTGCCCAATTAATAACATCATCCAGTTTGCTAAGTACAATACCTCCGCCTGCAGTTTCATGTATCTGCCCGGGAAAATTTGCTGGTATGTTTTTTTGCTCTGTCAAGATTGATTTTATTTTAAACCGCAGATAAAGTATATGGTGAAGGGTGTAAGGTTTAAGGTGTTTATTTATTTTTTACTCGCCGCACTGACTAATGACTAACGACTCCCGACTAAAGACTAACTCACATCCACTTCAACGCTCCCTTTTTATGTGCATATAAAAAGCCCATAAAAAGTATAAAGAAAAACACAATGATTTCTATAAGCGCAGGCATTCCAATTTTTTTTACCACAACAGCCCAAGGATACATGAACACCAGTTCTACATCAAAAACCAAAAAGATAAGTGCGAAAAGATAATAGCCAACATTAAACTGGTTCCAGGGAGAACCTTGTGAAGGAATGCCTGATTCGTAAGCCTGGCCCTTTTGAGAGTTACGGCTTCCTTTTACAAATATGCGGGCGACAGCCATACCACCGGCAGAAAAAGCAATCGCTGCAAAAATCAGCACAATTAAAGATGAAGCACCCATTGGCAAGATTTTAGTGCAGCACTAATATAGGAAGTATAATTTAAAAAAGTTTATTTTTTATCTAACCGCGGCGGCACGGAGAACACAAAGTTGCACAGAAGTTTTTTGTTGATTGCAGCCTATGCTTTCCTTATATTTCTATGAGCCTATGTGGTGTAATTTTTTACCACATAGAAGCAATAGAAGTATAGAAACACATAGCTAGGAAAATCTGCGAATCTGCGGCAATTGTCTGAACCAGGATTTATTGGATTGTTGGGATTAATAGGATATTAATTGAAGTCCATGATTTCCTGTGTTGTGAAGTCTTTTCACCACTTAGAATCATAGGGCCATAGCCTCACATAGAATTATCTATTGTGTTTCTATTGTACCTACTGTGTGGTAAATAATAATCTGCGAATCTGAGGCTAAAACAAAATTGCTAGCTTTGCCAAATGTTAACAGTAAGCGGTCTTTATATTTATCCCATCAAATCATTGGGCGGAATTTCTGTTAGCCAGGCCGTTATTACCAGCCGGGGGTTTTTGTACGACAGGCGCCTGCTGCTCACAGATACCAATAACCGTTTTCTTACCCAACGAGAACACGCTGCTATGGCTTTGCTGCAGCCTGTTATAAAAGAGGATGGTCTTTATATTCACCATAAGAATAATAGTTATGCGCCTTTGTTTATTCCGCACAGACCTTCTTCCAGCGAACTTGTTTCGGTAACCATTTGGGATGATACCTGCGATGCACAGGTATATGATTCTGCCATAAACAACTGGTTTAGCGAAGTATTGAATTTTCCATGCCAGCTTGTATATATGCCGGATACCACTAACCGCGAAGTAGATAAACGTTATGCTTTCAATAATGAAATAACTTCTTTCGCTGATGCCTACCCGATGCTGATTATTGGTCAGTCTTCTCTAGACGATCTTAATACAAGACTTGATGAGGCATTGCCAATGAACCGCTTTCGGCCCAATATTGTGTTTACCGGAGGCAAACCATTTCTTGAAGATAAAATGCGGGAGTTTAGCATTAATGGTGTGCAATTTAGCGGTGTTAAACTTTGTGCCCGCTGTGTAATGACTACTATTAACCAGGATACTATTGCAACTTCAAAAGAACCATTGAAAACACTTGCCACTTACCGTTTTAAAAACAATAAAATTCTATTTGGACAAAATTTATTGCACAGGGGCGATGGCACTATACACGTTGGCGATGAAATTATTGTTGAAACTTATCAGCCTGCGTCTTTCTAATGGATAAACCAATTATTTTTTATCCAGCGGAATAAAATGGCCCTCATCAATTTTACCATCTTTTACATTGTACAGCATAACACCCGAAGGCATTTTAATACCACTTTCTTCTGAAGGGCCAATTACTGCTCCTGTTTGTTCAAATCTTGTGGTTAACCCTTCTACATAAAATCTTTGCCGCGAATGATAATGACCGGCTAGTGCCAATGGATAATTATGATCCTTTAAAATTTCCAACACTTTACTTGCGTTGGAAACAATATGCCTGTATTGAATTACACCATGCTCTCTTTCTATTACCCTTCCCGGCCCATCATCTTCATAAGGCTGCAGGCTTAACCCACCGCTAAAAAATGGCACATGCTGAAAAGTAACTACAGGCATTGAAGGACTAACTGCTGCAATATCTTTCTTTAACCATTCCAGTTGTACACTATCAATATTACCATAGTACCACAAATCTTCAAACTCAAGACTGTTTAATCCTATAAAATGAATGCCGCCATAATTAAAAGAATAATAATCGGGCCCAAAATAATGGCGATACATTTTTCTTCCATACAGGGGATTTTGAGAACTTACAAGCGAGAGATGGCGTTCTATTCCAAATATTTCATGATTGCCGGGTATTAACCGGAGTGGCGGCTTTATCTTGCTGCTTTCCTTTGCAAACAATTCGTATAAAGAAACGGCTTCTTTTTCTCCTACACGCAATGCATCTTTTACCAAATCGCCGGTTACAATTACCAAAGCTGGTTTTGCAGAATCTATTATCGCCCTGAATTTATCCATGCGATCAATAGATTTCTCACTGATATGTGTATCCGAAGCCTGGATAAATGAAAAAGACGCTGGAGTTTTTATTTTTGTAAGCGGAAAATTAATTTCTTTGTCGGTTGTAACATTGCGCCAGAAATTTCCTGTTAAGGCATAGCCATCGGGTGTGCTGATAAAAACAATGCCATAGCCAGCTACATTTGCTAGTTCATACTTTCCGTCTTTGTTAGACAAAACTACATTTACCTGGTCTGATACCGTTACAGCGCCAACACCCGGTTCGCCCGCATCTTTTGTACCGTTATTGTTGATGTCTTCAAATACATAACCGGCAACAGAATTCTTTACACCCTGTGCATGTATAAAACCAGGAACAATAATACAGGCTGCAATAATTTTTAAACAACGGGTATATGGCTTTTTCATACTGTAGTTTTATATTGCTTTATAATTCACCATGTATTCAACACCAGGTTGAATGCTGACTTCATATGTGTTTTCACCAACACTATTTGCTGTAATATTTTTCCCTGTTGGTTTTGTTTTACTTTTTATTTTTAAGATACCATTACCTGATGCACTTTTAATTTTTATTTGCGTAGTACTGCAATAAAGATCTATAGTACCATATGGTGTAGGCACTTTGCCTTCCATCCATTGCAATCCGCCAAGTAGTGGCTCTGCAACATAAGTAGCATAACCCGGTGCTGTTGGTTTTACGCCGAGATAATATTTGCCCAATAAATAAATAGGACTTGCACCCCATGCATGGCATAAACTTTTTCCGAATGGACGGCCATACATGGCATATTGCGCTGCACCCTTTTCTGCAGGATTGTACAATTCCCAGAAAGAAGTGGCGCCCAATTGCAACATTCCGCCCCAGTAATCTTTTATTTGCTTCAATACATAAGATTGTTCGCCCATTGCACATAAAGCTTCCAGTTCATAAAAGCGCATATACGGTGTAGTTATCTTCTGTATATTATCATTCAGCAGCACTGATTTTTTTACTGCCTGCTTTTGCGCATCATTAAAATATCCAAAGAATATAGAAAACATGTTGGCATACCGGGTTACATTATCCGATTGCTTTCCATCTATGCGTGTATGTACCAACGCTTGTTTGCTATCATTCCAGTAATACTCAAATAATTTTTTTCGAAGATCTTCTGCCAATGCTTTGTATTCATTTTGTTTTTTTGCATCGTTAACTATTCCCGCACACAATGCCATAGTCTCGAGGCTTCTGCACAGCAGCAATTGTTCAAAACTCAGTTCTCCGTCTTTGCGCAATCCTTCTGCCCAATCAATAAATATCCAGTCACCGGGCATGCCTTCCATTAATCCATTTTTATTTCTGCGGCTGAGGCAATAGGTCATCAGGCTTTGCATGCGTGGGTAATTCTGCAACAAAAAAGTTTTATCGCCTGTATAGAGATAGTAATCATAAATGCTGATGAACCAATAAAGGCTATAATCCATTATGGTATTGATATGGCCCGTTACCGGATCTTTTCCCCGCAATGAGTACATGGTACGTTTCACAGTTTCATTATCACTCATCAGGTAATAGTTCATAAGATAACTTTGAGAAGCGTCGCCGCTCCATACCCAGCGATCTCTTTTAATGCCATCTACAAAAAACTCCCGTGTACTTAAATGCAAAGTATAGGCAGCCGTTTCGTAAATTTTATTGATGAGTGTATCTGAACATTTAAAACTTCCTTTGTCTGGCAAATCTGCATATTCGTGCAGCACGGAAACAGAATCCACGCTAACCGCTTCATCGTATGCTATGTTTACAAAACGAAAAGCTTTTGATAAAGCAAGCGTAGTATCTTTTTTATCTTTTAACCTGAATTCCATCCTGTCAAGGTTTTCGCTATGCGCTTCAGACAATGCTTCTTCTTTAGATTCTCCATAGTAAACAACTAATTTGCCAGAACCCTTTACACCGCGCAATTGTAAAAAACCGAAAGTTTCTTTACCAAAATCTGCCAGCAAAGATGTATTGGTTTTTGTAACTGATGTTGCAGACATTTTTACAACCGGTAATTTGAAAGCTGAAGGCAATTGAGAAGGAGAATTAAAATTTAAATAACCGGCATGCAAATATTTTGTGGGATCGTTTACGTCTTTGTCTTCGCAGGTTACTGTCCAGGATGAATCTGATACAATTTTTTTTCCCTGTAAAAAAAGCGAAGGCACCTGCGCCTGGTTGTATACATGAATGTCTATTGTGTGCCTGCCCGCAGGGATAACAAGTTTTTCGGGACTACCTTCTACAGTTGCATTGTCTAATCTTATACTGTAACGGCCCTCTGCAGTAATAGAAACTTCATCAGCTTCTGTTGTAGTAATTGCCTTATGAAAATTGACCAATGGATAATGACTGTCCATTCTCCAGAATATGGGCGACATTGCCTCGCGGTCTGTTCGCCTGTTCTGCATTTGATTGGAAAGCGCAATTTCAAAATCTCCGGGATACCAGATCCATGTTGCTTGTTGCGCCGACACAGACAGCAATAAAAACAAAGGAACTAATACAATAACTATATGCCTGGCAATTGAAACAGAAAGCTTTCTTTTACTCATAAACCGTAAGATTTAGTCTTGGCAATTTAATAGAAGATCTCAGCTGCTATTTGTACAAATGATAAAAGAAATGCGACGCAACGATGATGCTATGAAAAACAAAAGCTTGTATCAGCATTAAACTATGCAACAATATTTACCAATGTGCCAATGCCATCAATGGTTATTCTTATTGTATCGCCTGATTGTAATGTAAAAGTATTGTCTGGCACAACGCAAGTGCCCGTCATTAAATATGCGCCAGACGGAAATGAATACTCCCGGAACAAATAACTTACCAGTTCCTGGTGTGTGCGTTTCATCTGGTCGATAGTTACACTTCCGTCAAACACAATTTTATTATCTCTTTCAATTTCTATAGCAATAAGCGTTTTAGGAGAAATAGTCTCTTCTGTTAGTAGCACACAAGGGCCGATGGCCGCACAGCCATCATACATTTTTGCCTGCGGCAGGTACAAGGGGTTTTCTCCTTCAATACTGCGGCTGCTCATATCATTGCCAATAGAATAACCAATAATTTTTCCGGAAGAAGACATAACAAGTACCAGTTCTGGTTCGGGCACATCCCATACACTGTCTTTTCTTATTCTTACTTTACCCATTGGGCCTACTACCCTGCCACCGTTCGATTTAAAAAATATTTCCGGCCTCTCGGCATCATACACTTTATCATAAAAAGTAGCGCCGCCGCTTTCCTTGCTTTCTTCCATACGTGCTACTTTACTGCGCAAATAGGTAACGCCTGCGGCCCAAACTTCCTGTGTGCCAACCGGCGCTAACAATTCCTTTTCAAGCATCCATTCTGCGTCGCCTATAGGTTCAAGTCCATAAATCTCTTTCTGCACCTGGGCCCATAAGTCATCGCGATTTATAAATACATCCCAGTCTTTTTCTGCAGAAACATAAAAAGCATCTTTAAACTCAATAATAATTTCAGATTTGGTTTTGTACAGTTTCATGTTTATTGTTTAAGCCGGTTAAAGGCAATGTGAAAATTACTCTATTTACTGCAACTGAAATATATACAATTGCGTTCAATCGGCAATCGTGATTTGTTCACTTTTTCTTCTTGTGTATGTCAATAGCAATCCCGTTAAAAAAATAGTAAGTGTTCCGGCAACAATAATCATGCTTGCATGCAATGGGTTTCGGATAAATGCGTATTGAGCCGGTAACTTTGGCGATAACGTCATCCACAGAATAACTACAATGCCTGCCAGTACAGCAATCATGGCTTCGCGACTACGGGTATTGCCACTGATAAGACCGAGTAAAAAAAGACCAAGCATGCCGCCGGCAAAAATTCCAGATAGTTCCCACCATGTATCAAGAATACTTTTGCTGCCAATCATAAAAATACCTGTGCATAAACCTGCCACGCCAAACAAAACAGTAGTTAGTTGTAAAATGCGCAGGTTATTTTTTTCCGTGATTGTGGGGTTGATGTACCTTTTAAGAATATCTGCTGTAAAAACAGTTGCAGAAGCATTCATGCCAGAGCTTATGGTACTCATAGCAGCAGAAAGAATAGCGGCTATAATTAAGCCGAGTAATCCCGCAGGAATTTTTGTAACCATAAACTGTGGCAATACTTTATCCGCATAATCTGCAGGTTGCAGTTGCGCCGCAATTGTTTTTATTTGCTGAACATTTTCAGTATTACCAATTTTTTCTGCGGCGGTTGCCAGCTTTACTGTTTGTAGCATTTCCGGGTGCAATTGGTAATAAGCAAACAATGCCGAGCCAATGCAAAAAAACAGAAACGATGCAGGCACATAAATAGCTACGCATAGCCATACAGATCTTTTTGCCTGCTTTTCTGAACTGGCAGTATGATAACGCTGAACATAATTCTGGTCCATTCCAAAATTATTAAGGTTGATAAAGAACCCATACAACAGCACCACCCAAAAAGTTGATTCAGTAAATTTTAATGATGCGCTACCAAGACTGAATTTATTGCTTTCGCCTGCAATCTTAATCACCTGTTGTATACCACCAGGCATTTCTGTAATGATTAACCAGAGAATAAGCACCGCACCAATTGTTTTAATAAAGCCTTGTATAACTTCCGTCCATATTATAGCCTGCATTCCTCCCATTACCGTATACAGAATAATGCAAATGCCCATAATAATCATAACAGGCGCCATAGCATAACCTGTTAGTGCCTGAAGGCTTAATGCCATTCCAAAAAAAATAGATCCCATTCTTGCAAACTGCGTTAGCAGAAAACAAACCACAGCATAAGTTCTTGCCCACGCACCGAAACGTGTTTCAAGATTGGTGTAGGCAGATATACCCGTAGTGCGCCTGTAAAATGGAACAAAATATTTTGCAGCCACCCATGCAGCCAATGGCATGGAAAGACTAAAAACAAAAGCGTTCCAGTTACTACCGAATGATTTGCCCGGCACACCCAAAAATGTATTGCTGCTTAGAAATGTTGCGTATATAGAAATGCCAATTGCCCATCCCGGAATTTTGCCCGATGCAATGGTAAACTGTTCTGCATTTTTATTCTTTCCTGAAAAATAAAAACCCATGAGTACCATTACAAGCAGGTAGATAACTATAATGGCAATATCTAATAATGGCAGGTTATGCATCAATCGTTAGTGATAAATTAATATAGCAGCAGTTACAACACAAACTATTTTGCAGAAGGCCAGTTGCCATCAACAATAGGTTGCAATAAAATTTTTGCAGGATCAAGCACTACGTGTTTTACCCTTTCTCTTTTCCATGTATATACAATATGCACCAGCCCGTCTTTTGTTTGCATTACAGAAGGATAAGAATATTCTCCCGGTGCATCTTCCAGCACCAATGCTGCGCTCCAGTTTGTGCCATCTTCTGATATAGCTACGTTTAATGGTGACCGTTGGCCCCATCCATCCTCTTCATTCGGCCTAACATGATTGTACACCAGCAATTGTCTTCCATCTTTTAATGTTATTGCGTCTATACCAGAATTATTATTGGGCAATGTTGTTGCTGTCATTGTACTCCATGTTTTTCCGCCATCATTGCTCCAAGATTGATTGATGGTTTTGTTTTTGCTTCGGCACACTATCTGCTGCCTTCCGTCTTTATATTGCAGAATACTGGGCTGAATAGCTGAAACAATTTTGCCATCATTAAGGTCTGCAGACTTTGTCCATGTTTTGCCAAGATCTTTTGTGTATTCAAAATGCGCCTGCCATCCATTGTTTTCTGTGCTTGAAGGGCAAACAAGCACACCATTAATTAATATTGGTTTGTTTTTTATAGGCCCTAAGAAGCCATCGGGCAATGCTTCACGTTTACTCCATGTTATTCCATTGTTCTTTGACCGCATCATCCAGCCTTTCCAACCCACTACATAAGGGCCAATTTTATAAAACAATAGCAAATCGCCGCCCGGCACCTGGTATAAAACAGGATTGTAACAGGGATAACGTGTTGTTTCGTTAATAATACCATCAGCAATTTTTTGGGGCGTTGTCCATTTATTATTGATAAACCGGCTACCCCATATACAAACATCTTTATTGCCTTCATCCGTTCCACCAAACCATGCTGTTACCAAACCCGCAGGTGTTTCTGCAATAGTACTTGCATGACATGAAGGGAAAGGTGCCTGTTCATAAATAAACTCATCTTTTAAAACACCTTTTTTATTTTTTGCAACTTGCGCACCGCCCTTATTGATTGTGTATGTATAATTTCCAGAACCGGTTTTAATCGCTTTATTACTGCCGGGCAAATAGATTTCTGCAGTGGTATTGACAGGTATGCTTACATTCAGTACAAATACATCATTTTCTTTTTCCCAGTATGTTTTAATAAGACCATAAGGAGAATGATAAGTAGCTTTTGCATTTTTTATATCGCCGGCTGGCTGTGGTTTTATAATAATATTTTTATACCCTGTAGATCCTTCTGCTTGTTTAATGCCACAAAGCCCGGCGTAGAACCATTCCATAATATGCCCCAGCATAAAATGATTATTAGAAACAGAAGTATATGCCTGCCACGATTCCGTTAAAGCCGTTGCACCATGTGCCAGTTGAAAACCATATCCGGGCACATCGTTCCTGCTGTTCATATCGAAAATTACATCAGATCTGCCTGCATCTTCTAATGCACGCAATACATAGCGATAACCAATATCCCCGGCAGTAAGCGCATTGTTTCTGTTACGAATATCTTTCACAAGATTATCAACAACAGTTTTCTTATTTTGTGGTTCTGTTAAACCCATAAACAGTGCCATAGCATTTGCTGCCTGACTTCCGCTTGCATATTGTTTGGTAGCGCTGTTAAAAAATTTTGTGTTGAACGATTTCTTTACTGCTATTGCCAGCGCATCAAATTGTTTTGCGTCCGTTGCCTTACCTAATAATGATGCAATCCTGCTCATAATAGTAAGATCATAATAATAAACAGCAGTGGCAGTAACGCCGGGTGGTGTTAATTGCGATACGCCTGGATCTTTCGGGCCTATATCATACCAATCGCCCAAACCTTGCAAAAGAATATTATTAACTGCTTTTGTTTGCAGGTAAGCAATATAACGTTGCATCATTGGATATGCTTCTGCAAGTGTTTGTTTATCTGCATACCATTGGTAATTGTACCAGGGAAGAATAATAGCCGCACTTCCCCACTCCGGAGAATCCCTGAAAGGTTCTGTAAAATGTACATATTCCGGCGCTATCTCCGGTATAAGTCCATCAGGTGTTTGCGCATTGATGATGTCTCTTATCACTTTCCTGCAAAGGCTTGCAATATCAAAATTGTATTGAACTGAACTGCCTACCAAATGTGTCTGTTCAAGCCAGCCAAGTTTTTCGCGGTGCGGACAATCCGTAAACACACTTGCCGTATTGCTTTTAATGGCCCATTTAATCAGTTCACTGGTTTGATTGAACAACTGGCTGGAAGAAACAAAACTTCCCGAAGCTTCTGCAGCATTGCTTGTATGCAATCCTTCAATCTTTTCTACTACAGCAAACTTATCAGTGTTGGTTTCTCCGGCAGGTACAGCTCCCTGCACCTGCAGATAACGGAAACCGTAATACGAAAACTGCGGCTGCCAGGCTTCCTGTCCTGTTCCTTTTAAAATATACGTGTAATAACAAGGGCCGCCAGAAGCATCCTGGTTAGGCGTTCCATCCTCATTAATTAATTCCGACGGCGTAATGCGAACCGTATCTCCTTTTCTACCACTAACAACAATTGATGGAATGCCAGAAAAATTCTGACCAAGATCATACACCCATACATCTGGTTTTAAAACTGTTTTCTTTACAGGAGAAAAACGCTGCATTACTTTTAACGGCGCTGCTGTTTGTGCATCCAATGCAGGCGGACCGGTTGTTACTATTGCCGGCTTCCATTTGCTATCATCAAAAGAAGGTTTGTTCCAATTGTTTTGCTCAAGATTTGCATCATAATCTTCTCCTCCATAAATGCTGGAAAAAATTATTGGAGAAGCCGATGTTTTCCATGAAGCGTCACTAACAAAATCAGTTGTGTTACCATCTGCGTATTCAATTGCAACCCTGCAAATCATTACAGGGTTTCCATAGGCGCCGGTAAGTTTTCTGTAGCGTTCCCCACCAATATAATAGAATCCATTGCCCAACATTACACCAATAGCATTGTTTCCTTCTTTCAACTGGCTTGTAATATCAAAGGTTACATACAAAGCATGCTTGCTGTATTGCGTCCAACCGGGATCTAAAAAATGATCACCGGTTTTTTCCCCGTTTATACTCAAATCAAAATGTCCAAGTCCGCTAATGAAAATGGTTGCTTTCTTCACAGGTTTGTCAATAGAAAAACTTTTTCTTAGCAATGGCAAAACATTTCTTCTTACGCCCCACTCCTTATTACCATCGCCATGTGCAAAAGGAATAATTTTATTTGCATCAGGCAATGTTTCGTAGCCTATCCAATTTGCCCCTTTCCAATCTGCAACAGAAAGCAAACCCATTTGCCAGCTAGCTATATTACTCCAGTTGCTGGCGTTGCCTTTATTATCCCACGCCATTAATTTCCAGAAATATTTTTTTGCAGCCTTTAATGCATTGCCATTGTACGGCACTTGTATAGAAGCACCCGATGCTATTTTTTTTGAATCCCAAATATTACCAGTATTTTTTTCCAATAACAAAGAATCATCAGCTACCAAAATCCTGTATGCTGTTTGCAAAACATTTTCATCAAACGATTGCAGTTCCCAGCTTAGCATTGGCTTTGCCATATCAATGCCAGATGGATTTGTTATGTACCCGCAGCGAAGATTGGTAACCGTTAGTTTCTGCGCATGTGCCGTATCAATAAAAAACAGCAGGAAGAAAATAAAAAACAGTCGGTTTAGCATATACATAGCAGTAATATTATTCTGCTGAAAGGTATATAATTTAAGGTTTCCACAAATAATGGGTAATTGCTGCTGTTATTTTTATTAACTAGCCAGCAGTAGTAATATTATTCAGCGACGGTTGTGTCACTCACTTTTACTGTATATCGCTATTGTGCTATTCATCCCCTTCAGGGATGTAAGAAGATTTTGTCTTAACCCCGAATCTCATTCGGGGTTATTGTTATTAATCCCTTTCAGGGATTTCATTCAAATATCGCCAGTCGAAATGTTATGAAGACGCTGGTTTTATACAATACTGATATATAGAAAGGGGCTCTCTACATGAAGAATAAAAAATTACAGCTAGTGTTTTCTAAAGAAAACAACTTTAATAATGATAACTATAATCGCAAATAAAAACATCATTATACTGATGCGGTTTATGCCGTGCATATACTTCATCCACCTGGAGTTTGGAGCATTGGGATCTCTTTTTTTCAGATACAAATATTCGCCTAATTGTTGCCAGATACCCATGAGATACAATTGATTTTTGTGACCACAATATTACAACAACCCGGTTTAAAAAATGTTCTTTTAAAGGATATGGCGTCTTTGTTAAAATCCTATATATTTGCCGTCCCCGATTACAATCGGGAAGGTCGTCGGTTCTTTTTAAAATTATGGGGGGTTAGCTCAGTTGGCTAGAGCGCTTGCATGGCATGCAAGAGGTCGTCGGTTCGACCCCGATACTCTCCACACTTTTAAAGCCTGCATAAGCAGGCTTTTTATTTGGGACAAGTACTACTCACCTTTCATCAGGCCATTATTTTTCATTGCATTCCAGAATTCTTGTGGAATTTCTTTATTCACCATGTTTATAGTGGCTTTTAGTCTTTCGGGTTTTGAAGCACTAACGGCAATACTTTTAACTCCCGGTGCATTTAACCCAAACTGAATACCAACACAAGCTGGTTCCAGATTATATTCTTTGCAAAGACTATAAAATTTTTCACGCCAGGCTATTAATTCTTCTCCTCGCCTGGTTGTTTTATCTATGCGCTGGTAATTATAAAATTCGCCACCGGTTAAATATCCGCCATTAAATACTGCAGAATTGATAACAGTTACATTTCTATCAGCAAGCTCTTTCATAAAAACAGAAAGTGCTTTTGGGTGTGAGTGCACCGTCATGCTGTTTGCAATCATTACCCAATCAAACGCTACATCTTTGCTTAACCGCTCAATACTTCTCCAGTCTTTTGCACCAACACCAACTGAATCTGCTTTGCCTGCTTTTTTAAGATCAAAAAGTGCCCGGTAAGCTTCAAGAATGTCTTTATATCTTTTTTCTGCGTCTGTTGCATCGGTTGCAGCTGCAAGGTATTCATCAGGATCATGCACAGATACAAAACGTGAATCGTAGCCATTCAATAACATATTGCCTTGTTCAAAACAGGAAAGAATACCATCGTACCCAAGTTTTTGCACGGCATCATTCTTAATGTCTTTCCAAACCCCTTTTTCAAAAGTTGGTTCGTCTGTTAACAATGGAACACGGTACCAGCCAAGTTTGTTACTGATGATAACATCTTCCGGAGCAATTGACAAATCTTTTAAACCCTGGCTAAGCGATTCTAATGCCAGCCCCGCTCCATATTTACCAGCGGAATCAAAAAAATAGGGTTTATTTGATTCAGAAATATATGCTGCTATCAACGCTGTCTTTTCCTCCTGCGTTAGTGCCTGGAAAATATTTCCGATTGTGCTTGTTCCTAAAACAACTTTTGGCAAATCAATCTGCATGTCTGTATATCTTTTCTTTTTAAAATGCTTTTTCAATATCGTCTAATGTTACACCTAGATTTTTATTCGCAATCTCGTTAAGCTTTTCTCTTGTTCCGGTAAAATGAAATACATAATGATTATGCGCCAGCGTTGCGCCTGGTTTTAAAAATGCTGCAGGCGATACGCTTTCAATTTCATAAAAAGGGCCCATTTGAGAACCATCCTGCAGCGTCCCATCATTGTATGCATTAACAGCATCTCCGCTAAATGGCGGTTTTGTTGTTTTCCATTCTTGGTTTAAATATTTACCGTTAGCATCTACATCAAACATTGTTATTGTAAGTACATTACTGACCGCATCCCAGCTGCCTGCTATTGGTTTTGCACGGTTTGGTGCTAGTCCAAGCTTACCACGACTTTTTCCATCTGCCTTAAAAAATAAAACGCCGTTATTCCATTTAACCCTGTCGTTTGAAATTTGCCCAAAGTAATTAGTAGTAGCTACTTTAGATGTATCGCCTGCATTGTTTTTATAGGGAATAACAATGATTGTTTTATCAGAAGGATTAAACATATCCAGCATCCAGATACAAGGCATGCCTGTTTGTTCATTCCATTCGGTTGTGCCTTTATTTGTAATGGAGTTTGCAGCAAGATAACCTACGGCTTTTACATCCCCGCCCGTTTCTATTCCTGTTTTAGCAGCAATATCTTTGTTTGTTAGTATAGATATGTTTCTATCTGCAGTTAACGCCAATTCGGTGCCGTGGTAGTTTACCAGGTTCATGCTTTTTTGCATGTGCACTTCGTTTGGCTGTTGGTTAACAATTGTCCATGGCTCTGTATCTATTGGCGAAGGCGTTTTCCAGTTAGCAAATACCATTTCTTTTCCTTTTGGAAAGAAGAGAGAGAATACACCTCCTTCGGGACCAAGCCAGATGCGATTTTCACCGCCGTAAGCATTCATATGTGCATCAACTGATGCAGTAAAAGCTTTATAATTAATCCAGCCAAAACTTTTGCTGCTATCTCCATTTGCTGAAGAAGTAAAAACTTTTGCCTGGTATTTTGCCGAAACAGCTATGCGTGCCTGTTCGCCCTGGTTTGATAATACAATAAGGCTATCATCATGATTGCGCAAAAAAGCAAGATCATAACCAAAGCTTCCTTTTGCAGAACTGCTATCGCTTTTGTTTGGTTCTGCTGCTGTTGTAGTTTGAGTATTGTTGCAGGCCGTTACCATTAATAAAAATGAAATGCCGGAAAGTAATCGTTTCATAATTGGCAAGGTAAGTTTATTTGTTATACGCAATCATTATGCATTGTATTGATCCGGTTGCAGGCCTTCCTAAAATTACTTCTTTGCCAGTTCAACAATATTACCTGCAGCATTAGCAGAAGCCATTCCCCCTTCGCTTAACACAAGTTTTAGCAAGTCGTAATCTTTTTTTAACTGCGCAATTCTTTCCGGATTGTTCAGTAAATCATTCAGTTCCTTTTGCAGGTTTGCCGGCGTAAGATCATTTTGTATCAGTTCCTTTACCACAAGCTTATCCATAATAAGATTTACCAAAGAAATGTATTTTACTTTTATCAACCGCTTGCCTATCTGGTAAGAAACATTGCTGCCTTTGTAGCAAACCACTTCGGGCACGCCAAACAATGCAGTTTCTAATGTTGCAGTTCCGCTTGTTACTAATGCTGCTTTTGCCTGTTTTAGTAAAGCATAAGTTTGTCCGCTTACATAAGATACATTATTATAGGGCTGCAGTAAAGTATCATAAAATGCAGGATCGAGGCCCGGCGCTTTGGCAACAATAAACTGGTAGTCGGGAAAGTTTTTACATACTTGCAGCATTATAGGCAGCTTAATTGTTATTTCCTGCTTGCGACTGCCCGGCAATAATGCAATGATGGGTTTATTTGAAAACGATGCTGTTATTGGTTGTGCTTTTTCTTTTTCAATTACTTCAATAAGCGGATGGCCAACATAGGTTACATCGTAATTCCATTTTTTATAAAAAGATTTTTCAAACGGCAGTATCACCAGCATCTTATCTACACTGGTTTTTATTTTTTTAACGCGGTTTTCTTTCCATGCCCAAACCTGCGGAGAAATATAATAGGCAACCTTTAATTGCTGTTGCTTTGCCCATTCTGCAATTCTTAAATTAAAGCCGGGGTAATCAATTAATACAAGTACATCTGGTTTAAATGCAAGTATATCTTCTTTGCAGAATTTTAAATTCTTCATAATGGCCGGCAGGTTTTTTATCACTTCAATAAAACCCATAAAAGCCAAATCGCGGTAATGTTTTACCAGTTCGGCGCCTGCCTGCTGCATCATATCTCCGCCCCAGCAACGGATAACAGCGTTTGAGTCATTTTTTTTTATTTCTTTTACCAGGTTACTTCCATGCAAATCGCCTGAAGCTTCTCCTGCTATTATATAGTAACGCATCTAGTATTTAGTATAAAGTATTCAGTACCCCGACTGTAATGCAAAGAAACGCAATAATAAGAAAGGAAATTGATATGGTTTTGTTGCCATTTGTACTGCCGATGTACGGAATGCGACGCAACGATGATGCTATGAAAAACAAAAACTGGTACCCAAATCTATTTTCTGCGTTTAAATACTATATAGTGTGTACCCAATACTCCTATTTCGGCGCCTTCCTGTATACGATAAAAGTAATAATCATAAAAACGATGTTGGGTATCCAGGCAGCAATGATTGGATGCAGGTGACTCTTGCTGGAAAACACAATGGAGAAGCGATCCATAATTACAAAAGTGGCGGCTGCTACTATACCAAATGCAAGGTGAAGGCCACTGCCACCCCGCGTTTTACGGCTGGCCACTATTGCGCCGAGTAATGTAAGAATAAGCACAGAAAAAGGTGTGGCTATGCGCCGGTAATATTCTACCTTATATGTATTAAGCCCTTCTGTACCCCGCATTTCTTCCATTTTGATAAAATGTTTCAAATCGGGCGAAGTAAGTTTATCCTTAAGGTATTCATCCCTGCGCAAATCCGCAGGTGTAATGGTCAATTTAAGGTTCATGGCAGGCAATAGCTTTACTGTTTCATGAATACCATCAATATAACGCTCTATTGCATTTTCTACTTTCCAGTCTTTATGGGCAGTATCCCACTTTATAGATTCTCCGCGAAGATTGTAATACACTTTATTGCCTTTTAGTTTTTGCAGGAAGAAGCCGCTGGAAACTTTATTGGCGGTATCATAATAGCGAATGGCAACATAAGTATTGGAATCTGACTTAAGATAAAAAGTTGTATTAACAACCTGGCCGGTATAATAAGAACTGTTATTGTCTATATAACGTATCTGAAAATCGCTGCGGATATTATTACCCACAGGAAAAACAAACATATTACAATACCAGAGCAATAAGCCAAGCAGGGAACCACCAATAAAATAAGGTTGCAAAAAACGGCGGTAACGTACCCCATTTGCGAGGATGGCAACTATTTCTGAACGGCCTGCCAGTTTGGAAGTAAAATAAATAACCGCTATAAAAACCATCAGCGGAAAAATCATGGAAATAATAAAAGGAACAAAGCCGATATAATATTTTGAGATTATTTGCGATGTGCTAAGCCCGGATTTTACAAAATCATCAGCTTTCTCACTTGTGTCTATCACAACAGAAATAATGGTAAGCAGCAGGATAGTAAATACAAATGTGATGAGGAAGTTCTTAATTATATACCGGTCCAGAATTTTCATTGAAGTATATCAGTGTCGCAGTTCAATTGTTAATGGTCAAAAATAGGCTAAAATTTGTTGTGGATAAGTTATAGTAAAATGGTGCATAACTGGAGCCTTTGCAAACCTGTCGAATTAGTTCTTTATTTTCTACTAAAGCTGGCAATTAGTAAATGAAAGCGTTTATACTAATGGTTATAGCTTATAGGGATTTTAAAATAAAAAAAAATCGATTATATTTGAAACAGTCAATATTTTTGCCACGCAATTATATAACTGTAAGAGAACAGCAGAAGGCTACCTGTATTAGTTTGTTTATTGTAAAAGACTCCCTGCAACTACTTTAAATATACTGTTACGCCGGTTGGCCAGATTAATTAATAATTAAAATCTGCACGCAAAGTCAAATTGTCCTAATGAAGCAAAACAGTGTTCAAGGCTCATCTGGTGCAGATACCTCATCTTCTTTTAGTGCTGGTATAAAAAAATACCGCTGGGTAATTATCTGGTGCATGTTCCATATTTGCGCACTTGTACTTTCTTATAAAGAAGTAAGGTTTTTTAATGCAACCGGAGAACCAAGAACTGAAAAATTCTGGCCTTTTGTAAAGTTTACCTATCCTTACTTCTTACCAGACGATAACAGCACCTATTTTAAATTTAATGGCTTTTTTACGCAGTACGACTGGACTGAATTCTGTTTTTATACCGGGTCTGTATTGTTTTTTATCCTTCTCGCACACGTGTACAAAAAATCTGAATAAAAGTTACAGCCGTTGTTTAAGCACCGGCACTATATTGTTTTTCCAGCTCACAAAATTTCCTTCCAGTATTTGCTTTCTTGCTTCGGTTACCAGCCACAGGTAAAATGCAAGGTTATGAATGCTAGCAATGGTTAAGCCAAGAATTTCTTTTGATTTTATCAGGTGCCGCAAATATGCTTTGCTGTAAAAATTACTCAGTTCAGCAGGTATGCCATCATCCAGTACAGAAAAATCTTTCTCCCATTTTTTGTTATCAATATTAATAACGCCTTTGCTGGTAAACAGCATTGCATTTCGTCCATTGCGTGTAGGCATTACGCAATCAAACATATCTATACCAAGAGAAATGCTTTCCAGTATATTCCAAGGTGTGCCAACGCCCATAAGGTATCTTGGTTTTTCTTCTGGCAATATATTGCAGCAAAGTGCACAATATTCATACATCATTTCTTCAGGCTCGCCCACACTGAGGCCACCAATAGCATTGCCGGTTGCATTTTTGGAAGCAATATATTCGGCCGAGGCTTTGCGCAAATCAGCATAAGTACTACCCTGGACTATAGGAAATAAATTTTGCGTGTAGCCATATTTATCCGGCGTGTTATTGAAGTGGGTAATACACCTGTTGAGCCAACTGTGTGTAAGCTCCATACTTTTTTTAGCGTATTTATAATCACTGGGGTAAGGCGGACATTCATCAAAGGCCATTATTATATCACCACCAATGGTACGCTGAGTATCCATTACGTTTTCCGGCGTAAACAAATGCCTGCTGCCATCTATATGGCTTTGAAAAACCACGCCTTCATCAGAAATTTTTCTATTGGCTGCCAAAGAAAAAACCTGGTAACCACCGCTATCGGTAAGAATAGGTTTATTCCACCCGTTAAATTTGTGCAAGCCGCCTGCAGCTTCCAGTACTTCCAACCCGGGCCGTAGGTACAAATGATAAGTATTGCCTAAAATAATTTGGGCCTGTACATCATAAGCCAGTTGCTGTTGAGAAACTGCTTTTACGCTGCCCACTGTGCCTACAGGCATAAAAATAGGTGTGCGTATTTCGCCATGATCGGTAAAAATTTTACCCGCCCTTGCCGAAGATTGGTTGTCTTTAGCCTCTAATTGAAATTGCAATGCTGCCATAAAGGGCTGCAAGATACTTTTTGGTGGCTTAAAGCAAGGCGCTATAGCAAACTTTTTGTTTTTTGCTGATTATTAAAAATTGGGTATTGATTATTGAACATTTTTTAAAAATTCTGCTATCGTTTGTTAAACACTAACAGTTGATAGTTCATTATATCCACACTTTAGAAAATTTTGCCAAAAGCTTCTCTTCTAATGCCTATTTTCGCAGCCGATTTGCACGCCCTAAACCAAGTAACTGCATGAATTTAATTGAGCAACTGAAGCTGCATATGTGGCAAATATTTTTTTCCCTTTTTGCGGTTGTAACCGTAATACAACTTTTGTATTACGCATGGTTTTTCCGCAGGGTAGCTTTTTTCAAAAAAAAGGAAAAAGAAAAATCACAACAGCATCCTGTTAGCGTAATTGTATGTGCAAGAGATGAAGCCGGCAACCTTGCCTATAACCTGCCAGGCGTATTGGTACAAACTTATCCTACCACACACGAAGTAATAGTTGTAAACGACAACAGCATAGACGAAACTAAATACCTGCTTGAAGAATTAAAAAAAACATTTAAACACCTGCATGCAGTAAACCTGGATTACGAAGCAAAACTCATTCCCGGAAAAAAATATCCTTTATCAATTGGTATAAAAGAAGCAAAGCATGAAGTGGTTTTATTAACCGATGCAGATTGTATGCCTGCAACAGAATTCTGGTTACAAAGAATGCAGGATGGGTACGATGAAGGCATTGAAATTGTAATTGGATATGGTTCTTACAATAAAAAACCTGGTTTGCTAAACAAATTGATCCGTTTTGAAACCTTTCACACTGCATTACAATATTTATCTTATGCACTTGCGGGCACACCTTATATGGGTGTAGGAAGAAATCTTTCTTATACAAAACGTTTATTTTTTCAGAACAAAGGTTTCTCTTCTCTTAACCATGTTACCGGGGGCGATGATGATTTGTTTATTAATATGGTGGCAACAAAAAATAATACAGCTGTTGTAATAGATCCGGAAGCCGTTACACTTTCTGAACCTAAGAAAACATGGGACGACTGGATTCGTCAGAAAACAAGGCATTATTCAACCGGTAAATATTACAAAGGCAAACACCGTTTTTTATTAGGACTTTATTCGCTTACACATTTCCTTTTTTACCCGCTTTTTATTATTAGCCTTTTGTTTTTTGATTGGCGTTTTGCCCTGGGTATATTTTTTATAAGATTTGCAGTGCAGGGATGGATCTTTTATAAAAGCATGGAAAAATTAAATGAAAAAGATTTGTGGCCATGGTGGTGGTTGTTTGATCTGTGGATGTTTGTGTATTACCTCATCTTTGCTCCTTCATTATGGAAAAAGCCCCGAAACAACTGGAACTGATCCTAAAATACTTTGGTGATTTTACCGAAGATCAACTGCAGCAATTTGCTGCACTGGAAGAATTATACAAAGAATGGAACAGCCAGATAAATGTTATCTCTCGCAAAGATATAGACAGCCTGTACGAAAAACATGTACTGCATAGCCTTAGCATTGCACCGGTAATTGAAGATTCTGAAGCAAAAGAGATTCTCGACCTTGGTACCGGCGGTGGTTTCCCAGGCATTCCGCTTGCAATTTTTTTTCCTTCAATACATTTTCATCTTGCAGATAGCATTGGCAAAAAATTAAAAGTAGTAGACGCAATTGTTGCTGCGCTCAACCTTAAAAATGTAACAACACAACACACAAGGGCAGAAGATATTAAAAACAGGAAGTTTGATGCCGTTGTATCCCGTGCTGTAGCACCTCTTGCAGATTTATGGAGATGGTCTAAACCGTTGATAAAGAAAAAAAATCCTGCCAGTCATAAAGCCATCAATGGTTTGATCTGTTTAAAAGGCGGCGATCTTGCACAAGAAATTTCTGATAGCAGGTGCAGGCCTCATATTATTAAGATATACGACTTATTTAAGGAAGATTTCTTTAAAGACAAGTTCCTGCTACATGTTTCCCATTAAAAGATAGAATTGAATATTACCTGTTTGTGGTATTGTTACATCTGTTAATTAACTGCAACTTTGCACAATGACGATATCAGTTTGCATTGTAGATGATAATAAAGATATCCGCTCTGCCCTGGAGCAGATTATTATTATGTCTGATGGTTACCGCTTGCTGGGAAGTTTTTCAAGCGCAGAAGAAGCCATAGAGAAAATACCGGCATTAAGTCCGCAGGTTGTTTTAATGGATATAAATCTGGGGGGAATGAGTGGCATTGAATGTGTGCGCCACCTAAAACCACTTCACCCAGATACGCTGTATATGATGTGTACAGTGTATGAAGAAGATGAAAAAATATTTGAAGCCCTTAGTGCCGGCGCCAATGGCTATATACTCAAAAAAACTGCCCCGGGAAAATTGCTGGAAGCTATTAAGGAACTAAGCGAAGGCGGGGCGCCCATGAGCAGTCAGATTGCCCGTAAGGTTGTGGCTGCTTTTCGGGGAAAACAAATTAATGAAGGCGTAGTACAGGAAGAAAAGTCAATTAGCAACCTGTCCGGCAGGGAAAAAGAAATACTTGAACACCTTTCTAAAGGCTTATTGTACAAAGAAATAGCCAATAACCTCTTTATAAGCCCCGAAACCGTACGCAAACATGTTTACCATATTTACGAAAAGCTGCACGTTAACAACAGGGTTGAAGCTGTAAACAAATACTTTGGCCGGTAAAAGTTTAAGATTGTTTAACGCTGTTTAAGATTTTCGTTCAATTTATAAACATAGACTGATATAAATACTACTAAAGTGGTATTGTCGCATACCCTCTGACTATCTACTTTTATGTTGCAAAAAAGGGATGCTTTAGTAACAAATACTGTAAACCATTACAACCTTACCTTCTACCCTTACAGGCTTTGACTATGAAATAATTCTTGATCTTTTATAAGCTCAAAAATGAACCGCCTTTTCCTCAAAATAAAAAACCGCTTCAAAAGAGCGGTTTTTTATTGCTTTATACTTTTTATAGAACGCAGATTATCATGATTTTTATGAGTGCTATGATGATTTTGGCTATTGATCTCAAAGATCATTTTAAATCTGCCCAATCCATTAAATATGCGTTCTATTCTCCTACCACTTTAATTCCAGTTTATTGTCTTTACGATTAATATCTGCCATTCGCTTGCTTGGGTCTATTTCTGCCACCACTACATCCGTTAATTTGCGGCTGGTTTCAACAATATAAAAAGGGCTGGTCCAGTTCCATTCATCATATACCTTGCGGGGTATGCTTGCATCTTCAGGTGGTTTTGTACCAAACATTAAATTCAGTGGAACATAATGCATTTCTTTGGTTCCATCTTTAAATGTTAGTAGCAAATCTACAGGCATTGGCATCTTACCTTTATTGGCAAGGCGGATTTTTGTTTTGCCGCCTTCTTCCCATAAACTGTCTATGCTATAATCAATCGTCTTGGTAGTGTTTACAAAATACTCTCTGTACCAATCTAGTTTTACGCCACTTGTCTTTTCAGCTACCTGTATAAAGTCGTTTACGTTGGGATGTTTAAAACGCCATTGGTTATAATAATCAAGTAAAATTTTATCCCGGTTTGCTGTACCTACAACATAGCCTAACTGTTCCATAAATACTGCCCCTTTTGCATAAGCAGCGTTGCTGTATGCGTAATTGGTATTGAAGTGATCTGCATGCGTTGTAAGCGGTTCTTCAAAACCACTTTTAGCCAATCCAAAATAGGCAACGTAAGAATCGCCGTTGTTTTCTGGAATAAAAGTTAGTGCATCAGCAACTTTTTTATCAGCCGGGTTCCGTTGTGCCGCAGCCTGGTAATTCTCCAATGTTGATTTGCCATAGTAATTACGGCTTACCAAATCTTCAGCATAAGATGTAAAACCTTCATCCATCCAGGCATATTCACTTTCATTGGTGCCCATCATCATCTGGTACCAACTGTGCATCCATTCGTGAAATACGACATCGGTGCCTGCACCTTTCAGCAAAGTTGCCATTGGATATTCCATACCACCGTCACCACCTTGTATAAACGAATATTGTTTGTAAGGATATTTTCCAAAAGTTTTATCTATAAACGGCAACACCTTTGCGGCTTTATCAAGAACAGTTTCCCATTCTTCCAGGTAGCTTGCTACAAAATTATTCGGCTCATTGCCATATTGCTGTTTTCTTGCCGGGGACAAAGCATTGTACTGCACTGTTAAAAGTTCAGGTGCTATTTTATAAAATGCATGCAGCACCATTCCATCCCTTACTACTTTGCTGATGTGTATATAATCCGGATCTGCTGCCCAAACAAAATCGTGCACATTGGGCGCAGTAAATACCCATTTTAATGTACTGCCTGCAGGTGCAGTTACTTTTGTGCCAGCTGTTTCATAACCATGCCCAATTGTGTTTGGGTTTTGAAGATATCCTGTAGCAGCAACAGTATATTTTTTATCTATTGTAATAGATACATCATAATCTCCCCATACGCCATAAAATTCCCTTGCTACATAAGGCGTAGGGTGCCAGCCTTCATAATCATACTCACACAGTTTAGGGTACCATTGGCTCATGCTATAGCGAACTCCCTCTGCATTATCACGACCGCTTCTTCTTATTTGTACAGGTACTTGTGCTTCAAATTCCAAATCGAATGTTACAGAAGCTTTGGGAAGAATTGGTTTATCAAGTATTACTTCAAGTATGGTTTCGTGCAGTTTGGTTACCTGGTTTACACCATTCATTTTAATCCATTTCACTTTCTGGTAACCAATTTCATCAGGTTTAAGATTTAAAATACGATCACGTACACGGCCATCCCAATCGGCTCTTCCACCTACCTGTTGCTGACCTAAAATCCTGCTGCGGTTATCCATCATACTATTTGGTTGAAATGCATTCCAGTATAAATGATAGAACACTTTTGCAAGCGTATCAGGAGAATTGTTGGTGTACACTAATTTTTGTTTGCCCGAAAATTTATTGGTAACCACATCTACATTTACATCCATAGTGTATTTAACATGCTGTTGCCATCTTGTAGGTTGGGCTGATGCTATAATCCATTGCAAAAAAACCACTGCAAAAAAGAACAATCGCTTCATTCTCTTATTTTTAAAATATAAAATTCCTGCAAATAAAGGAATACAAAGGTTAAAATGAAAATAAACTTTAATTCCATAAAAAACATCACCCCTTTCCGGGAAAAGGAAAAGGGTGATGCTTAATTGCCCAAGTTGTATAACTATATTGTAACTGCGTCTTTTACGAGTTTGCCCGTTGTATTAAAATAGAGATATTTTTTCTCCACCCCGCTTTTGCGAACAAACAGCCGGTACTGAATTCCATTATCTTTACTCTCTATCCATGTTACAGATTTTAGCTCCCAGTTTGTAAACTTGCTTTTACTATAACCATCTTTTACCTCTGCTGGCAAAGTTTCTTCTGCTACTTCTTTCTCAGTTTGCAGCCATTCTCCTTTACTATTAAACTTAGATTCATACTTAATACCGCCCATTTCATAATTGGCCTGGAAAGATGAAATCTTGTCTTTCCATTCAACATTCTTTGTATCTGGGTATTTAGCTTTGAAAGCTTCTGTTACTTCAGCTGGCACTTTTCTTATTTGTGCAGCCAAATCACTAATAATAAAAACAGAGAGTAATAATGTCATCGAGAATAATGCACTTAACTTTTTCATGCTGGAACATTTATTATTGCGTATAAAAATATCATGCCAACAGGAAGATCTAAGTACAGTAACTATGTTTAGATTTTGTGAAATGTTGCGATAATTCCACAACTTAAAATAAGCCGCAGATTCGCAGATTATTTTACCGTAAAGGCTCAACATTACTTTTATATTATAGCGGAAATACCAGCTAACAGCTAGCAACTTTTCTTTGCGTTGCTGCTTTGTGCCCTTTGCATGAAACAATCTGTGGCCAGGTGTCAATCAGCTTACGCCTTCAACCACAATTACTATTTCTCCTTTAACATCCTTTTGTTTAAAATGATCGCAAACTTCTTGTAGTGTACCACGTGCATTTTCTTCAAACATTTTGGTTAGTTCGCGGCTTACACAGCACAAACGATCAGCACCAAAATATTCTATAAAGTCTGTGAGGGTTTTTACTAGTCGTACGGGTGATTCATAAAACAACATGGTTCTTTCTTCTGTGGCCAGTTGTTTTAATAGTGTTTGTCTTCCTTTTTTCAATGGAAGAAATCCTTCAAAACAAAAACGCGAAGATGGAATGCCGCTATTCACCAATGCAGGTACAAATGCAGTGGCGCCGGGAAGGGTTTCAACCTTTATACCATTTTTTATGCATTCACGCACAAGTAAAAAAGCAGGATCAGAAATGCCGGGTGTACCTGCATCTGTAATCACTGCCATATTTTTTCCTTCTATTAATTGATTAACCAGGTGCTGCAGCACTTTATGTTCATTGTGCTGATGGTGGGGAGAAACAGGTTTCTGAATATTATAATGATTAAGCAGTTTTGAAGAAGTGCGTGTATCTTCTGCCAGTATCACATCAACCGACTTAAGCACTTCCAATGCCCGGAGCGTTATATCCTGCAGGTTGCCAATAGGTGTGGGAACGACGTAGAGCATGTGTTAGTTGATCTGTTGATTGGTTGATCAGGTGATTGGTCTATTGGCAGATTAAGAGAAATCCTACGCCCCGGCTTTATTCGATCATTTTGCAAGTACAGTTGGCTTTACCAGTTAACTAATCAACTGATCAACCAAAGCAATCACTAAGCAACCACTACTTCAAAATATTCCATTACAGGATTGGCCAGTAATTTTTTTGCAGCGTCTTCTGCAATTTGTTTTGCGGCATCTGGTGTAGCAGCTTCAACCTGGAGGGTGATGTTTTTTCCAATGCGCACATCCTGTATGTTTTGCAATCCGAGGTTGTTTAAACCGCCCATTACTGCCTTTCCCTGCGGATCTAGCAATTCTTTTAATGGCATTACTGTTACCTGCGCCGTATAAGTCATGTAGTTTTATTTTTGAGCGCCAAAGATAATACAATGTAAGCGACGAATACCACCGGCACAGCCATCCATTTAAATAAAATTGCTGCTACAATTGTAATAGCAAGCAGCACCAGCTTGGGTTTGTTATTCTGCAAAGTATAATCCTTAAACTTCAACCCCATAATAGGTAGTGTGCTAACCATTAAATAGCTAAGCGCAATAATAAAAGCGTATAAAAACCATTTATTAAAAATGATGCTGTTAACGGCGCCATTAAAATAATTGTAAAAAGCAATTAGTGGAAGCGATGCTACCAGCAGGCCCGCAGCAGGTATTGGCACACCTTTAAAACCATAGGTTTGTGTAGTGTCTATATTAAATCTTGCGAGACGGTAAGCACCTGCACATGCAAAAAGAAAAGCAGGCAAAAGCCACGCAATATTTATTTCAAGGCCATTTTGTTGCTGCATATAAGATAAGCGCAAAAACTGGAACAGGATAACAGCAGGTGCTACACCAAAACTAACCACATCACTTAAAGAATCCAATTGCTTGCCCATATCTCCCGCTGCATTTAGCAAGCGGGCAAGAAATCCATCCATAAAATCTATAAATGCAGCAATGGCAATGCAAATAGCCGCATAATACAATCTTTCCGGTATACTGAAACTGGTAGAGGAATCATCGGCCTGGTTAATGGTTATTTGCTCTGTTTGCAATGCAAATACAATAGCGCAGCAACCAAATAATAAATTAAGCAGTGTAAAAATGTTGGGGATTTTTTTCATAATTAACCACAATTATCAAATATACAATCACTAAACGTATAACAGCAGGGCTTATTTGTTTTTGAGGGAGTATTATTTTTTCATGAGGCTTTCTATATCTTCTGCAGTAATGGGTATATTACTCATGAGATCTTTGTTACCGTTGCGGGTAATCCAAACATTGTTTTCAATACGCACACCCATTTTTTCTTCTTTAATATAAATACCCGGCTCTACCGTAAGCACCATGCCTTGTTTCAATGGTTCTGTTTTTGTACCAAGATCATGCACATCAATACCCAGGTGATGAGAAATACCATGATAAAGATATTTGCGATAAGCCCTGTTCTCCGGGTCTTCATTCTTTACATCAGTCTTTTTAAGCAAACCAATTTTTAAAAAAACTTGCGTGGCATGCTCTCCTACTTTATCATGATAATCAAGAATAGTTATACCCGGCTTCAATAAGTTCTTTGCATAATTATGTAAATCAAGACATGCATTGTACACCGTCTTTTGCCTTCTTGTAAATTTCCCGTTTACAGGTATTGTTCTTGTAAGATCTGCATTGTAACCGCCGTATTCTGCGCCAAAATCCATCAATATCAATTCACCATCTTTGCATTCCTGGTTATTGTTTACATAATGCAATGTTCTTGCCCTGTCTCCGCTGGCAATAATAGAACCATAAGCAGGACCAGAAGAACGCTGCCATAAAAAGGAATGAAAAATTTCTGCTTCAATCTCATATTCCATTACACCCGGCTTAATAAATTTTAGCAAACGCCTGAAAGTATTGTCTGTAATATCTATTGCTTTTTGAAGCACTTCTACTTCCAGCGCAGATTTAATAGAACGCAAATCCTTCAAAATTTTTGCACTGCGTTTGTATTGATGCAATGGATAACGCTGCATTATTTCTTGCGCATAGCGATAATCCCTTACCGGAACAAGATTGGCTTTGCGATCATTTTCATTTGTATTAAGATAAATAGTATCTGCAAGATGTATCCATTGCTGCAGCAATCCATCCAAACTATCTAACCAAACTACACTGGCAGCACCGCTGATAGCTTTTGCCTCTGCAGCCCTGTGCCTGCGGCCATCCCATTTTTCTTTTAATTCATTTGGCCTAACCAATACCAATACTTCACGAAATTTTTTATCCGGATTATCCGGAAAAAGAACCAGCATTGTATCTTCCTGCTCTATGCCTGTTAACCAATAGAGATCAGAATTTTGTTTAAACTTCAGCAGTGCATCACCATTTGATGGCAACTCATCATTGCTATTAAAAATGGCTATCGAATTCTTTTCCATTTTATCCGTAAAACGTTTACGGTTTTGTATAAAAATTTCAGCGTTTAGCGGCAGGTATTTCATTCAGGCTTATTTTTTTAATGGCCATAAAATTATGGATTCAAATGTTGATATGAACAATTAATAATACTGCATTGCTATTTAAAGCAAAAGCAATTCTTTCAATACTTTGGAAGCTATTTACAAAGTATTAGATTGCCAGCCAGGCGATATTCCTGAGCATGTAAAATAGGGCTCGGGCGGTAATACCTCTATTTGCCGGCAAACGATTTGGCTTCGTCATCCGGACGATTATACAATTAAATAAAATTGAAAAAAATCTAAAATTTGCCGCCAGTATTGAGAATACTTCCAATGAAGCGGATAAATCACACGCAATTTTTCCTATCCCATCCCCAATTTGTAGTTCTTATATAAATATAAGAATTCCAAGAACTTGCGATTCTGCTGAAGAACTATATCTTTGCAGCTAACAAACGTTAGTAAAATGTCAGTATTAACCGCTCCCCCTGCTTCGCCTATTATTGGAATAGGTAGTCCTGCAAGTGATAATATCCATTATCAGTTATCGCCAGAAGAATTGTATGAAGACAGTATTTGCATGGGCGAAGGTTTGTTAAGCAACACAGGTGCACTTGTTATTAATACTGGTGAATTTACCGGCCGCAGCCCAAAAGACAAGTTTATTATAAAAGATGAAATAACAACAAGCACAGTTGACTGGAATGATTTTAACCTGCCCATGGATGAGAAATATTTTTTTATCATCCAGAAAAAAATAAAAAATTACCTGGCCTCTAAAGATGATTTATGGGTTCGTGATTGCTATGCATGCGCAGATACACGTTATCGCATAAGCATTCGCGTTATTAATGAAAAACCCTGGATAAACCTGTTTGCATACAATATGTTTATTCGCCCATCTGAAGAAGAACTGGAAAACTTTACGCCAGAGTGGACCATACTTTCTGCGCCAGATCTTAAACTCGACCCAATTGAATGTGGTACACGCCAGCACAATGCAGCTGTTATTTCATTTAAACATAAAACCATTCTTATAGCGGGTACAGGTTATACCGGCGAAACAAAAAAAGGAATTTTTTCTGTGTTGAATTACATACTGCCGCAGGAGAAAAACGTACTGAGCATGCACTGCTCTGCAAATATGGGAGTGGGTGGCGATACTGCTTTGTTCTTTGGATTGAGCGGTACAGGCAAAACAACTTTAAGTGCCGATCCAAACCGTAAATTAATTGGGGATGATGAGCATGGCTGGACCAACAATAGCGTTTTTAATTTTGAAGGCGGTTGCTATGCAAAGACAATCAACCTAAGCGAAGAAAACGAACCCGCTATATACAATGCTGTTCGTCCGGGTGCGCTGGTAGAGAATGTTACTTTTTTTAAAGGAACCAACAAAATTGATTTTAGCAGCAAAGCCATTACAGAAAACACAAGGGTTTCTTATCCTTTGCATTTTATCAGCAATGCTATTGAACCATCTGTTGGTAATATTCCTTCTAATATATTTTTTCTAACCTGCGATGCTTACGGTGTATTGCCGCCTGTTTCTTTGCTTACACCAGAGCAGGCCATGTACCAGTTTATTTCTGGTTATACAGCTAAGGTAGCAGGTACGGAAACAGGTGTTACAGAACCAAAATCTACTTTCAGTGCTTGTTTTGGTGCGCCGTTTCTTCCACTTCACCCGGGTAAGTATGCAAAGCTACTGGGCGAAAAAATTCGTACACACAAAGTAAAAGTGTGGATGATTAATACCGGCTGGAGCGGGGGTGCATACGGAACAGGTAACCGCATTAAATTAAATTATACCAGGGCAATGATAACAGCTGCGCTGGAAGGAAAACTTGATAACGTAGCGTTTGAAGCACATCCTGTTTTTGGGATGCAGGTGCCCGTTAGCTGCCCGGGAGTTCCGTCTGAAATTTTAAATCCACGCAGCACATGGGCCGATGCTTCTGCCTATGATACAGCAGCAAAAAATCTTGCATTACAGTTTATAAAGAATTTTGAAAAATATGCGGCTGGCGTAAGTGCAGAAATTTTAGCAGCAGCGCCTTTAGTAAGTCTGTAGTCTTTAATGGGGAGTCTATAGCCAGTAAAAAATTACGATGGTTATTTATAGTGTGTTTTAAACGGGTCTCAACGATTATGCTTGCTTTTTTAAGAAACTCCTTCACATTTTGTGAGGGAGTTTTTGTTTATAGTTAAAGAAAGTTCGAGGTTCGGTAGTTCATAGTTCTTTTTAATTAAGAGCTTGCCAAGAGTTATAAAATACTCTTCGCATAGATAACTTTCAAACTTCCGAACTATAAACTATAAACCAGGGACTAATGACTATCGACTATGAACTATAGACTATTCTCCAAATCACTAAGTATATCCTGTATATTTTCTATGCCAATACTCATGCGTATCAATCCGTCGGTAATGCCAAACTGTATTCTTTCTTCTTTTGTAACACCAAAATGAGACATGCTTGCAGGATGAGAGATTAAAGTATCTGTTGTACCAAGTGATACAGCCCTGGTGCACATTTTCAGTTTATCAATAAATTTTTTACCAGCTTCAAGTCCGCCTTTTAATTCAATGCTCATCATTGGCCCGGCATGCCGCATTTGTTTTGCACAGGTATAATAATCCGGGTGACTGGTTAGCCCGGTATAATTCACTTTTGCAACAGCAGGATGATCGTTTAAAAAATAAGCCACGTCCATTGCGTTGTGGCAATGCCTTTCCATACGCAGTTCCAGTGTTTTCATTCCCATAGAAAGGAGGTAAGCATCAAATGCGTTGGCGTTTCCGCCCAGCAGCCGGTGCCACTTTGTAAATTTTGTTTTCATCAGTTCAATATCCTTGCCTATTAAAACACCACCTATAGATGTACCATGCCCGTTTAAAAATTTGGTGGTAGAATGAAAAACAAAATCAACTCCATATCTAAATGGTTGCTGCAGGTAAGGTGTTGCAAAAGTATTGTCAACAGAAATACCCATATTGTTCTGGTGCGCCAATTTGGTTAGCTCTTCAATATCTACACATTGAATAGTAGGATTAGCAGGTGTTTCCAAATGCATCCATTTCAATTGCGGGTGTTTTTTTATGATTGCTTCTGTGGCATTCAAATCGCGGAGATCTGCAATAATAACGTCTATACCCAGTGGAGGCAATACTTTATGCAACAGTTCATGTGTACCACCGTATAAAGAATAGTGCGATAGAATTTTATCGCCTTGTTTAAGACTGGCAAGAAACAAAGTGCTCATGGCCGCCTGGCCGCTGGCGTGTAAAAATGCTTTTAATTGTAATGGCGAACCATTACTATCAGTTATTCCAAAAGATTCAAAAGCGCAGATTGTTTTTTCGGCCTCTGTAAAATTCGGGTTGCCCCATCTTGTATAAATATAACCGTCTTCCTGTCCTGCAAAACGCCGCATACCCTGCTCCGCATTGTCGAATGTAAAAGTAGAAGTGGCATAAATGGGCGTTATGTGCGATGAAAGAGGATCATCATCGTGCCCTGCATGCAATGCTGTAGAAGTAAATCCGGTTAAAATATTTTTATCGCTCATAGTACAAATGTGAGAAATGTGCTAATGTGGGAAATGTGGAAATCTGGTAATGCGAAGATGTGGAAATGCTGATAGCGGAAGCTGTTTCTCAATATCAGTTATGCATTCACCATAAAAGAATTTTCACATTACCACATTTCTCACACTTACACATTTTCTTTCACATTATCACATCTCTCACACTTCCACATTCTCCTCAATATGCCCATGTAACAAGAGTGGCCCCCCATGTAAAACCACCGCCAAAAGCAGCCATTACAATTTTGTCGCCTTTATTCAATTGCTTTTCCCAGTCCCACAAACAAAGTGGTATTGTAGCCGCAGTGGTATTGCCATAGCGTTGTATGTTCACCATTACTTTTTCTTTTGAAAGACCAATACGGTTTGCAGTAGCATCAATAATACGCATATTGGCCTGGTGCGGTACCAGCCATGCTATATCATTTCCCGTAAGGTTATTGCGTTGTAATAAATCTGCAGAAACATCTGCCATGCCTTTAACCGCAAATTTAAAAACGGCTTGTCCTTCCTGGTAAGCATAATGTTCTCTTTTGGTAACCGTTTCTACCGTTGCTGGTTTTAAAGAACCGCCGGCTTTCATGTGGAGAAAATGTCTTCCGCTGCCATCGCTTTTTAAAATACTGTCTTGTATACCATAACCATTGGTATTTGGCTCAAGTAAAATTGCACCGGCGCCATCGCCAAAAAGTATACAGGTATTGCGGTCAGAATAATCTACTATAGCACTCATCTTATCTGCCCCTACCACCACCACTTTTTTATAACGTCCGCTTTCTATAAAACTGGCGCCTGTGGTAACTGCATACAAAAAACCAGAGCAGGCAGCACCCATATCAAAACCCCATGCATTTACAGCGCCTACTTTATCGCAAATAATATTGGCAGTAGCCGGAAAAACCATATCTGGTGTAACGGTGGCTACAATAAGGCAATCAATTTCTTTAACATCAATCCCTCTTTTTTTGCAAAGTTCCAGTACGGCTGGTACAGCCAGGTCTGAAGTAGCTTTGCCCTCTCCTCTTAATATTCTTCTTTCAATAATTCCGGTGCGGGTTTTAATCCATTCGTCTGTAGTATCCACCATTTTCTCAAGATCCAAATTGGTCAGTTTGTCCTCGGGTACGTAGCCACCTACTGCAGTAATAGCGGCTGTAATGGGTTGATTCATATTATGGGATATAATTTTGGCAAAAGTAACATACAAATGTGAAAATGTGAGAAATGTAAAGAACCAATGTGCTAATGGGCAAATGATGAACTGGTTAAACAAATGGTTTAGTATATTTTGGTATCCGGCATTTGTTGTTTGAGCAACATTGTTGCCCGTCCGAATGGCATAGCCGGGCAGGCGTCGCAATACGTTCATCAGCTGTTCCGCTACTCATCTTTAGGCCGCAGTTGCATTTGCGTTCGCTATTCAAACCTTCTTCATTTCCCATTTTTCACATTTCCACATTCATCATATTCTTTCCTGATTCTTTCCATTTATAATTTATCACATCGGCACATTTCTCACATTTTCACATTGGTTCTCACCTTTGGTTTTACTATTTTCGCGGCTATGATAGCATTTCTAAAAGGCGATTTTGTACAAAAAAACCCGGCTGTTGTGGTGATGGACGTAAACGGCGTTGGTTATGAAGTACAGATTAGCCTCAATACCTATACAAGTATTCAAAACCTTGCGGAAGGAATGCTATATACCTACCTGCATATACGCGAAGACGCCCACATATTGTATGGATTTTCTGATATAAAAGAAAAAGATCTGTTTATACAACTTATTGGCGTTAATGGAATAGGTGCTGCAACAACCAGGGTGATGCTTTCATCTATGAAACACGATGAAATAAGCCGGGCCATTGTGCAGGGAAATGTAAAATTGCTGGAAAGCATAAAAGGCATAGGCCGCAAAACTGCTGAACGGGTGGTTTTAGAACTGAGAGAAAAACTAAGTAAACATTCAAACGAAACAAATATAGCTGTACTGGTAAACAATACATTAGAGCAAGATGCGTTAAATGCACTACTGGCTTTGGGTATTGGAAGACCGGCTGCCGAACAGGCAGTAAAAAAAGTAATTTCAGCCTCCCCGGCCAGTGAAAAAATAGAAGACATCATCAAAAAAGCACTGAAAATTTTATAAGCCTATTGACCCGACTTGTACCTAACTATTTCGCTTTTTAAAAGTTGGTTGTTTTATTCCGTTCTATACCAAAGGCTACGTTAACCACACTTGCTGCTTTGCTAATTCTTATGCTGGGCTGCAACCTGTCTGCTATTGCCCAGGCAAAACCCGGCGATTCTCTCAAATACCCAATTACAGACAGAAGAGGCGACAAATTGTCAAACCCAGGAAGAAAGTCACTCGACTTAAAAGATCCGGCCAACATTAAAGATTCTATTGAGTACGACCCAAAAACAAAGCAATACTACATTGTTGAAAAAATAGGCAACAGCTATTACCGCAAGCCTACCTACCTCACTTTTGATGAATATGTGCGCCTCAAAGCCAAACAGGATGAAGATGATTATTTTAAAAAACGCTCTGATGTGCTCAGCAACCTCAATAAAAAAATGTTGCGGCCAAAAATGAGTGTTACCGATAATTTATTTAACCGCATATTCGGAAACGGAAAAATAGAAATCAAACCGCAGGGAAGTGTAGACATTATAGCTGGTTACCAGGGCCAGAACATTAAAAATCCAACCCTGCCCGAACGTGCACGCAAAAGCGGCGGTTTTGATTTTGATATGAACGCCAACCTGAGTGTAATTGCCAATATTGGCGATAAGATGCGTTTGCCCATCAGCTATAATACACAGGCTACTTTCGATTTTGAAAACCAATTGAAACTGGATTATACCGGTACCAGCGATGAAATTATTAAACGCATTGAAGCAGGTAACGTATCGTTCTCTACAAAAGGAACTTTAATACAGGGCGCACAACAGTTATTTGGTATTAAAACACAATTGCAGTTTGGAAAACTTAGTGTAACTGCGGTGCTTGCCAACCAGCGTTCTCAACGCCAGTCGCTTGGTCTGCAGGGTGGCTCTGCATCTAGTCTTTTTGAATTTAGGGCAGATGATTATGAAGAGAATCGTCACTTTCTGTTAGCACAATATTTCAGAAACAACTATAACTCCGTTTTGTCCAGCCTGCCGGCAATAATTTCTAAAGTGCAGATATTGCAAATGGAAGTTTGGGTAACCAACAGGAACGGATCTACAACAGATACAAGAGATGTAGTGGGTTTGATGGATCTGGGTGAAGCAAATCCGTATAGCAATAATATCAAACCATATAAACCTTTACCATTTGGTTTGCCCGATAATGATGTAAATGATTTGTACCGGAATATTATTAATGATCCCATCAGCCGAAGTTCATCTTTTGTTACTTCCAAACTAAACCAGTTGGGTTTATCGCCGGTGCAGGATTTTGAAAAAACATTTGCAAGAAAACTTACTCCGGCAGATTATTATTTCGATCCGCAGGTAGGTTATATATCGCTTAACCAGCCATTACAGCCAGATGAAGTTTTGGGTGTTGCATTCCGCTATAGTTACAACGGGCAAATAAAACAGGTGGGTGAGTTTTCGCAGGATATACCACCAGATACAACCGCAGCAAAAACTGGTAACCAAAAAGTATTGTTCCTGAAATTATTGAAAGCTACTTCACAACGTCCCAATCTTCCTTTGTGGGATCTGATGATGAAGAACGTGTATGTACTGAAAACAAAAGACGGAAACTATCTCAGTAGCATTCAACCGGCAGATTTTCAGTTAAACATATTATACGAACAACCAAGCCTTGGAAGCAAACGCTATTTGCCTGAAGGGCCAAGGGCAGGTGTACCATTGCTGCAGGTATTAAGATTGGATACATTAAATACCAGGCTTGATCCCCAACCAGATGGTATTTTTGACTATATAGAAGGCAGAACTATTTTCTCGCAACAGGCAAGAATTGTGTTTCCTTTACTTGAACCTTTTGGTGCAGACTTACAACGAAGGGCATTTACCGGTAGCCCGCAATCTATGATAGATCAATATGTCTATTACCCATTGTACGATACCATTAAAGAAATTGCAAAAACATATGCCAACCTCGACAGGTTTATCATAAGCGGTAAAGCAAAGGGAACATCTGCTTCAGAAATCTCGCTTGGCGCATTTAATGTACCTCAGGGTTCTGTTAGCGTTAGCGCAGGCGGAACTGTTTTAAAAGAAGGCATAGACTATTCAGTTGATTACGGACTTGGTACTGTAAAAATCCTTAACCAGGCTATTGTTAATTCAGGCGTTCCTGTAAACGTTCAGTTTGAAAACAATGCAAGCTTTGGTTTGCAACAGCGCAATTACCTGGGTGTGCGATTGGATTATCAAATAAAAAATACTGCAAAGGAATCTTTCAGTATTGGCGGGCAAATGGTGCGCATGGGCGAGAGACCATATTTTAGTAAAGTAAGCACAAGCGATGGCGATCCTATTCGCAATACAATGTATGGCCTGGACTTTAATTACCGATCAGATTTTCCAAAACTTACAAGATGGCTGGATAAATTGCCAGGTTATCATACCACAGAAATGAGTACCATACAAGCGTATGGAGAAATGGCGGCATTAAGACCTGGCCACCCGCCACAGATAGGCAAGGGTACAAGCGGTTCAATTTATATTGATGACTTTGAAGGCGCAACCAGCAATATTGATTTGCGCTTTCCATTAATCAGTTGGGCACTTGCATCTACACCGCAAAACAATGGCTTGTTCCCCGAATCTGCATTAAGCAATGATTTAAGCTATGGTTATAACCGTGCAAAACTTGCATGGTATAATATAGAACCTAACCTGCAGGATGCAAAAGGAACCAATAACCCGGTTAAAGGTTACCAGGATTTTACAGACCCACGCATACGTGCAGTAAACCAGCAGGAAATTTATCCAACAAAGTCTATCGATTACGGACAAGCGCAATTGGTAACTTTTGACATGGCATTTTATCCAACAGAACGTGGCCCTTATAATTTTGATACAAGACCCGGAAGCACTACAGCTAATGGCAAATTGCAAAATCCTAAATCACGTTGGGGCGGTATTATGCGTTCGCTCGATCAAACTGATTTTGAAACTGCCAATGTAGAATACATAGAATTCTGGATGCAGGATCCATTTCTTTTAAAACCTTCCAGCACCGGCGGACAATTTTATATTAACCTCGGAAACATTTCTGAAGATGTGCTGCGCGACGGAAGAAGACAATTTGAAAACGGTTTGCCAGGTGCAGATGGCAAAGCTGCTGTAGATAACAGTTCTGTATGGGGAAGTGTACCTGCCAATCCTTTGCAGGTTACAAATGCATTTAGCAATGATCCGGCAGACAGGCCATACCAGGATGCTGGTTTTGATGGTTTGAGAGATGATGGAGAACAATCTAAATTCAACAATTACCTAACGCAAATGAGCAACCTGTACGGTGCAGGTTCTCCGGTTTACCAGCAGGCATTTGCAGACCCAGCAAGTGATAATTTTAAAAATTACCGCGACGCTACTTACGATGCAGCACAAGCTAATATACTTGCACGCTATAAACAAATCAATAACCCGCAGGGCAACTCTCCTATTGCAGATGCTGGTTCTACTGTAACTACAGCTGCTACTTTATATCCAGACCAGGAAGATTTAAACCGCGACAATACGCTGAATGAACTGGAAGAATATTTTCAGTATAAAATAAATCTTGTACCAGGTCAGTTCAATGTTGGGCAAAATTTTATAACAGACAAGCGCACCTTTACTCCAAATATTCCCGGCGGCAAACCAGAATCATGGTATTTGTTCCGTGTACCTATTGATCAGTACGAAAAGAAAATAGGCAATATCCCCGACTTTAAATCCATTCGTTTTATACGTATGTTCATGACGGGTTTTGAAGATTCAGTAGTGTGCCGCTTTGCACAGTTTGAACTGGTACGCAACCAGTGGAGAAATTTTACTTTCAATATAGATACAACAGGCAATTATACCAATGTTCCCAATCCTTCCAACACAGAGTTTAATGTACTTGCAGTAAACATAGAAGAAAACAGCAAACGCACTCCTGTTCCTTACGTTACACCTCCTGGTATAGAACGTCAGCAATTACTTAGCAATAACAATGTAAACCTGTTTCAGAACGAACAGAGCATGAGCCTTCAAATCTGCAACCTGCAGAAAAATGATGCAAGAGGTGTTTTTAAAACATTTAATCTTGATTTGCGCCAGTACGGTACATTATCAATGTTTATACATGCTGAAGGAAGGGGCGCAATTGATGCATTGCAGCCAAAAACACTGGTTGGTGTTATTCGCATAGGAAGCGACTTTGTAAGCAACTATTACGAAATAAAAATTCCGCTTACAAAAACTCCTTACAATACAACTGACCCTGCATTAATATGGCCAACAGAAAATGAATTAGCACTTGACCTTCAACGTTTGATTAAGCTGAAAGTGCGACGAAATAACGCCGGCTCATCAAGTGTCTACTATCGGGAGACGGATGCCGATGGAAAAAGTTATGCCATCCTGGGTAATCCTAATCTTGGCGAAGTAAGAGGAATGTTCCTGGGTGTACAAAACGTTGGGCAGGAGCCATTGTGTACGGAAGTATGGTTTAACGAACTGCGACTTTCCGACTTAAATGAAAAAGGTGGCTTTGCTGCATTGGGAAGGGTTGATATAAAACTTGCAGACCTCGGAACGCTTACACTATCGGGCAGCTTTAAAGGTATTGGTTTCGGAAATATTGATCAGCGGGTAAATGAACGTGCAAAGGATAATCTCTCGCAATTTGATGCTGCCACCAATCTTGAGCTTGGAAAATTCTTTCCGAAGAAAGCAGGCATTTCTATTCCCGTATATGCAAGTTATTCGCAAACACTCAGCACACCTGAATTTGATCCGTATGATCTCGATATAAAATTAAAAGACAAACTGGCTGCAGCGCAATCCAAAGCCACAAGAGACTCAATAAAAAATGATGCAATAGAGATCACCACAATTAAAACAATCAATTTTACCAACGTAAGAAAAAACAATACTACAGGTAAAAAACAACATTTGTGGAGTATTGAAAACGTTGACGTAAGTTATTCCTATACCAGGTCGGAACACCATAATCCCTTAATTGAAAGTGATGAACTGATTGTACACCGCGGAGGATTGGGCTATAACTATTCCGTCAACCCCAAATATATTGAGCCGTTTAAAAATATTATTAAATCAAGAAATCCATGGTTTAAGTTTTTAAAAGATTTCAATCTCAACCCAATGCCTTCTATTCTTAGTTTCCGTGGAGATGTGAAAAGGCAGTTCGGTGCATTTCGCCCAAGAAATGTTGGTGGCCCTAAAAACATATTGCCCGAAACTTACAACAAGTATTTTACGTTTGATCGCTATTATACATTACGTTGGGATTTTACAAGATCGCTCAACCTTGATTTTACTGCTACAAATTTTGCACGTGTAGATGAAGCACCAGGCAGGCTGAGCAGTTTTGAAAAACGCCAGATGTGGAACAACTTCCTGAAAGGTGGAAGAAATGTTTCTTATACACAACAAGCTACATTCAGTTATGTATTGCCAACAAGTAAAATTCCTTTGCTTGACTGGACAAACGTGCGTATTGGTTATGTAGCAAAATACGGATGGCTTGCTTCATCTCTTGACACTGTTGCAAAAAGCCTGGGCAATTTCTTAAACAACTCACAGGATAAAAATGCTACAGCAGAATTAGACTTTACCAAACTGTACCAAAAGAGCCGTTTCTTAAGAGCATTAGATTGGGATGCGCCTAAACCAGCTCCTACGCCGCAAGTGCCACCATTAAAAAAACCAACTGATTCATTAAATGTAAAAGGTAAAAAACCAAAAGAAAGAAAAATAAAAGATCCTAATGAGCTGCCCGAGCTGCCAACAGTAGTAAAAGTTATTGGAAGATTAATTACTTCCGTTAAAAGAATGAGTTTGACATATAACTCTACTGGTACAACAAGCCTTGCCGGTTATACAGACAGTACAAAAATTCTGGGCATGAACTGGAAAACAATGGCACCGGGTTTTGATTTTGTTATGGGAAGACAACCAGATACAAATTATATCAACAGCTTTGCCCGTAAAGGATTCTTTACGCACAATCCTTTATTGAATAATCTTAACCGGCAGGATTATAACCAGAGTTTTAAAATTAATGCGCAGCTTATTCCCGTAAGAGATCTTACTATTGATGTAAACCTGGATAAGACTTTTGGTAAAACATATTCTGAATTGTACAAAGACACAACTGCAAATGGCAACGGAGATTTTGTAAGGTTAAGTCCTTACTCAGCCGGAAGTTTCAGTGTAAGTTATATTGCTTTCAATACATTGTTTACCAAGCAAAGCCCCGACGAAGTTTCTACTACATTCCTTAAATTCCAGGATTATCGTTCTGTATTGTCTAAGCGCCTTGCAAGCCAGAACCCCTATTCAAAAGATGCCAATGGCAATCCTATTCAAAATGCTGATGGTTATTATAAAGGTTATGGAAAATATGCACAGGATGTATTGATACCTGCGTTCATTGCAGCATACACAGGAAAAGATCCTAATGGTGTTGCGTTGGTAAAACAAGGTAACGAAAGCATTAGCTCAAATCCATTCAGCGGAATAAAAGCATTGCCCAACTGGCGTTTGTCTTATACTGGTTTAACAAGAATTCCGGGCATGGAGAAAATATTTTCCAACTTTACAGTTACCCATGCGTATACCAGTACACTTAGCATGAATAGTTTTAACTCTGCACTACTCTACCAGGATCCGTTAAAGCAAAGTTATCCGGGTTTTATTGATACACTTACCGGCAACTTTATACCATATTTCCTCGTACCAAATATTTCCATCTCCGAGGCATTTGCGCCGTTTATAGATCTTGATATGCAACTCACCAACCAGATGGGTGCAAGGTTTGAATACAAAAAATCGCGGATGCTCAGCTTAAGCCTTGTAGATTTTCAATTGAGCGAATCCCGCTCTACAGAATTTACTTTTGGTGGAAGATGGAGAAAAAGAGGCTTCCCACTGCCATTTAAAGTACCGTTCACTAAAAAAGATACTAAGAAACTTGAGAACGATATTACATTTACACTCGACTTTAGCATACGAGATGACATAACTTCCAACAGTCGCCTCGACCAGGTTTCTGTTTTACCAACAGCCGGTCAAAAAGTAATTACCATTTCGCCAAGTATTGATTATGTGCTCAACAACCGCATAAAGATCATCCTGTATTTTGATCAGCGGAGGACCGAACCAAAAATTTCTACTTCTGCGCCAATTACCAATACCAAGGGAGGTATAAAGATCAATATTTCGCTGGCACAATAGTTTTGCATAAGAAAATAACCAACGGGCTTATTGAAAATGAATCAATAAGGCCGTTATTTTTAAGTAAAACAATAGTCTTACTTTTATAAGTATGAGAAAACTATTTTTTATTCTTTCTGCTGCAGCTCTATTTTTTTCGTGCAAACAGCAAACTACATACGATACAATCATTCGCAACGGAATGATTTACGACGGAACTGGTAGCGATCCTTATAAGGCTGATATTGCTATCAATGCAGATACCATAGCTTTTATTGGCGATCTCAGTAATGCAAAAGCAAAAAATGAAACTGATGCAAAAGGTATGGCGGTAGCGCCGGGTTTCATTAACATGATGGGGCATTCTGAAGAATCACTTTTTGCAGATGGAAGATCGCAAAGCGATATACGCCAGGGAGTGACGCTTGAAATTTTTACTGAGTCGAGCTATGGGCCGCTGAATGAAAAAATGAAAAAGCAATTGCAGGATGGCCAGGGAGATATAAAATTCAAAGTAGAATGGAGTACACTTGGACAATACATGCAAACACTGGAAAGAAAAGGCATCTCCTGCAATATTGCATCTTTTGTAGGAACAGGAGCTGTACGACAGTTTGTAATTGGAGAAGATAATAAAGCCCCTACCCCATCTCAACTCGATAGTATGAAAATGTTGGTAGACCAGGCAATGGAAGAAGGTGCATTAGGTGTTACCAACGCACTTATTTATCCCGTAGATTTTTTTGCCAAAACGGATGAGTTGATTGCTTTATCAAAAGAAGCCGCAAAATATGGTGGAACCTATAGCAGTCACATGCGCAGCGAAGGAAATAAATTGTATGAAGCTGTAGAAGAGCTTATCACCATTTCAAAAGAAGCCAATATACCCGCAGAAATTTTTCATTTAAAAGCTGCAGGTAAAAACAACTGGCCAAAAATGGATAGTGTTATAAAAAGAGTTGAGCGGGCAAGAAAAGAAGGACTGGATGTTACTGCTGATATGTACACCTATACCGCAGGTGCTACAGGTATGACATCTGCTTTTCCGCCAACATTGCAGGATGGTGGGTTTGGAAAGTTATGGCAGCGTTTGCACGATCCCGTTATAAGAAAACAAATGGCTAAAGCTATGAACACAGATGCTGTGGAATGGGAAAATCTTTATTATGGATCTGGTGGCGCAGCAAATGTATTGTTGCTAAGCTTTAAACAGGATTCTTTAAAAAAATATACAGGCAAAACATTGGCAGAAGCAGCCGCCATGCGGGGAAAAACAGTGGAAGAAACAGCAATGGATTTAATAATACAGGACAGTACAAGAGTTGGCGTTGCTTATTTTATGATGAATGAAGACAATGTAAAAAAACAGGTGGCGCTACCCTGGGTTAGCTTTGGCAGCGATGAAGCTTCTTATACCAATGAAGGTGTTTTTCTGAAATCAAATGCACACCCGCGTGCATATGGAAATTTTGCAAGGGTGCTTGGTAAATATAGTCGCGATGAAAAAGTGATGCCTATAAAAGATGCGATAAGAAAATTAAGTTTTCTTCCTGCAAAGCATTTAAAGCTGCAGAAGAGAGGAGAACTTAAAACCGGCAACTATGCTGATATTGTTATTTTCGATGCAGATAAAATAACAGACCATGCAACTTATGATAAGCCACACCAATATGCTACAGGCATGCTGCATGTATTTGTAAATGGCACACAGGTTTTAAAAGATGGAGAGCATACAGGTGCAACACCAGGAAAATTTGTAAAAGGACCAGGCGTGAAAACCAATTAATAATTTATAATTAATAATTTAATGAGCATTGTTATAAGAAAAGCTGTTAAAGAAGATTGTGTTAGGTTATTGGAATTGATAAACGAACTGGCGGTGTATGAAAAAGCACCGCAGGAAGTGACCGTTACGTTGGATCATTTTATTGAAAGTGGCTTTGGCGCAAACCCTGTATGGTGGTGCCTTGTAGCCGAAGCAGACGGCAAAGTGGAGGGATTTGCGCTGTATTATATCCGTTATTCTACCTGGAAGGGGCAACGGATGTACCTGGAAGATTTAATTGTTACAGAAAAAATGCGTGGCAAAGGTTTGGGTAAATTATTGTTTGATGCGCTGATAGCAGAAGCAAAAGAAAAAAAATTCAACGGTGTTGTTTGGCAGGTGCTGGACTGGAATGAACCTGCTATCAATTTTTATAAAAAATATTACAATGCAACCCTGGATGGAGAGTGGATCAATTGTTCTATTAGTATTTGATTTTGCAATTAACCAAACTAAGTTTGGGAAAAACATAGGTAGTAATAATTGGAGACTTAGTACAGCAGCGAATAAACTATTAGCCGCAGATGCGCAGATTAAGAAAACGAAAATTATAGCTGCTTGCTTTCTGATCAACAATTGCCTTTAGCAAAGAAGATTATTATTGTACTACAGTACAAGAGAGTGACACAACAAAAGCTGAATAAATTACCACTGCTGGTTTCAAAAAAAAAATTAATTAATTCCGTCTACCTGCATTGTCTTTTCAATTTTCAGTACAAGGCCCTGCAAAACTTTTCCGGGGCCAACTTCTGTAAATTTGGAAGCGCCGTCTTTTATCATTGCTTTTACGCTTTGCGTCCAGCGTACGGCGCCGGTTAACTGATCAATGAGGTTTTGTTTTATTTCTTCGCGGTCGTATACTGCTTTAGCCACCACGTTTTGGTATACATGCGATGTTGGCTGATGAAAAGTTGTACTTTCTATAGCGGCTTTCAATTCGTTTTTTGCAGGTTCCATTAATGGAGAATGAAATGCACCGCCTACAGGCAATACCAATGCTCTTTTAGCACCTGCAGCCTTCATGCGTTCGCAGGCTATTTCTATTCCTTTAACGCTGCCGCTTATTACAAGCTGGCCGGGGCAGTTATAATTTGCAGGAACAACTACTTCGCCTGTTTCCTGCTGTACTTGCGCACAAATTTCTTCTACCTTCTCATCTGAGAGTGCGAGTACTGCCGCCATTGTAGAAGGGGTTAATTCGCAAGCTTTTTGCATAGCAGTTGCACGAATGCTTACAAGACGCAAACCATCTTCAAAACTTAATGTTCCATTAGCAACAAGGGCAGAAAATTCTCCGAGAGAATGCCCTGCTACCATATCCGGCTTTGCGCCTTCTATACTTTTATAAGCAATAACGGAATGCAGAAAAACTGCAGGTTGGGTTACATTGGTTTGTTTCAGGTCATCATCTGTACCTGTAAACATAATATCGGAAATGCGAAATTTTAAAATTTCATTTGCCTGTTCAAAGAGTTTTTTGGCAAAAGCATTATTGTTGTAGTGTTCTTTTCCCATTCCGGCAAATTGCGACCCCTGGCCCGGAAATACATAAGCATGTTTCATACCATCAGATTGATGCCCAAATATAAAAGGTTTATCGGAAGCAAATAAAACTTTCAGATAAACCTTTCCTAAAAAAATCACTTATTAATGAAGATGGGAACCTATAAGCCGGATGAACTCGCTTCTTGTTTCATTCTTATGAAATTCTCCCCAGAAAGCAGATGTAGTGGTAACGGAGTTTTGTTTTTGTACACCACGCATCATCATACATAAATGAGAAGCTTCTATAACTACGGCAACACCCATTGGATTTAAGGTATCCCTAATCACTTCCATTACCTGGTGGGTGAGGCGTTCCTGTACCTGCAACCGCCTGGAAAACACATCCACTACCCTTGCAATTTTACTTAAGCCGGTTATATAGCCGTTTGGTATATAGGCTACATGGGCTTTGCCATAAAACGGAAGCATATGATGTTCGCACATGCTGTATAGTTCTATGTCTTTAACTATTATCATTTCACTTACGTCTTCGTGAAATTTTGCAGAATCAAGGATAGCTTTTGCATCAAGATGATAGCCCTGGGTTAAAAACTGCATCGCTTTTGCAACACGTTCTGGCGTTTTTAATAACCCTTCTCTTTCTGCATCTTCTCCCAATAGGTTGAGCGTTTCTTTATATTTTTCTACCAGCTGGGCTGTAATTTTTTCATCAAACTGTTCCGTCTTTTTATATGGCATTTAAGTTGTTTTTAATAAATTAAACCGGGTATTCTACAAAATTTCTTTCCGTTTCATATAATCTAACCTGCAAATCCAGTTGTTGGTCAATGTTAGGACGCAGCAAATTGTAAATAACAATAGCAATATTTTCTGCCGTTGGGTTGAGTGTTGCAAATTCCTTTGTGTCTAGATTAAGGTTTTTATGGTCGAATTTAGACAACACATTTTTCTGTATAAGATCACTTAATATTTTTAAATCCATTACAAAACCGGTTAAAGGATCTGGCTCACCCGTAAGCTTAACCACAAGTTCATAGTTATGTCCATGATAATTGGGCAGGTTACATTTACCAAAAGTGCGTTTATTTTTTTCTGCATCCCATGCCGGGTTGTTTAAACGGTGCGCAGCGTTAAAATGCTCCTTTCTATAAACCGCAACTTTACTCATGTCTTTCAGTTATTAAAATAGATTATAGCGTGAACGGGTAAACGCCGGAACAGGTTGCCACATGCGCATTTTATGAACCAAAATTTTGCAAATAATTACAACCTGCCTGAATAATTGTTCAATATTAAGAAGGATAAATTTACACAATATGCTTTATGCCCCGCTCAAATTACCAATAAAAGAAAATAAGGCGATTCGTTGGACAGCCAGCATTTATTTTCCGAAGTATTCAACAAAAATCCGGGGTGTTTCGTATAATTTGATGCAATGCAGTGCAATGCCTGCGGGCAGGTGTGGGATCAATTGTTGCCAGATGCCGATAGCAAGGTTTTCTGTAGAGCACATTTTTCCTGCCATAAACGGCACATCTATATTGAGGTTTTTATGATCCAGCAGTTCAAGCACATGCTCTTTTATAATGATACTCAGTTTTTTTACATCAAACAAAAAACCTGTGTTAATGTCCGGCTCTCCTTTAATGGTAACATACAATTCATAATTGTGCCCGTGCCAGTTTTCATTTGCACATTTGCCAAAAACAGCTTCATTTTCCTCAACACTCCATGCCGGGTTAAATAATTTATGCGCTGCATTAAAATGCTCCACTCTTGTGAGGTACACCATCTCTTCTGAAAATTTTTGCAAAGTTACATTATCGGCTGCATTAGTAATCTATTTACCGACATTTGCAGCATATAAAATACTGCTTTCATGAATTATTTACTGGTAGCCGCTACCCACAAAGAAATTGAACCCTTTCTGAACTGGTTAAAAAACCAATCGACCAATAAAATCAATTTACCCGATGTACTGGTAACAGGCATCGGCCTTACTGCTACCACTTACAGCCTTACCCGTCAACTGCAGCTTAAAAAATATGATCTTGTAATACAAGCCGGCGTGGCAGGATGCTTTAATAAAAAACTTTCGTTGGGTTCGGTTGTTGCTATAAAAAGAGATGCTATTGCAGACCAGAGTGTTATTGAATTGAAACAACTGAAAACATTGTTCGATTTAAAACTTGTACCGGAAAACCAGTTTCCTTACACTAAAACATGGCTGGTAAATCCGCATGACGATTTATTGAAAAAAACAAAACTGAAACAGGTAAAGGGCATTTCAGTAAATGAAATAACCACCAGCAAAAAGAAAGTTGATTTTTACGAAACAAACTTTAATGCTGTAACAGAATCTATGGAAGGAGCTGCCCTGCATTATACCTGTTTAATGGAAAGCGTTCCGTTTTTGCAAATAAGAAGTATGTCTAACTATATAGGAGAAAGAAACAAGAAGAAATGGAACATGAAAGAATCTATCATTAACCTTAATAAAGCATTGCTGCAACTGATTGAAAATTTATGAAACTACAGATTGGATTTTCTCCTTGTCCCAACGATACTTTTATTTTTGATGCGCTAATCAATAAAAAGATTGATACTGGCAACCTTTCGTTTGAAGCTGTACTGGAAGATGTGCAAACGCTAAATAAATGGGCAATAGCAGGCAAACTTAATATCAGCAAAATAAGTTATGGTGTATTACCACTTGTTGTAAACGATTATATCGTTCTAAACAGCGGTGGTGCTTTGGGCAAAGGTGTGGGACCATTGCTTATTGCAAAAACTGCAATACAGCCCAATGAAAAAATAAATGAAAAAACAATTGCCATACCAGGAGAAAACACCACTGCACACATGTTGTTTTCACTTGCATATCCGAAAGCGCAAAAGAAAAATTTTCTTATTTTTTCTGCAATAGAAGATGCGGTATTGAGTGGCAAAACAGATCTTGGTGTTATTATACACGAGAACAGGTTTACTTACCAGCAAAAGGGATTGCATAAAGTGATTGACCTGGGTGAGTATTGGGAAGAGCAAACTAAAAATCCAATTCCACTTGGCGGTATTGTTATAAAAAGGAATATTGATACTGTTTTACAAAAAAAGGTTGATGCGCTTATACGGCAAAGTGTAGAATATGCTTTTAGTAATTATCCTTCACTTACAGATTATGTAAAGCAACATTCTCAGGAAATGGAAGAAGAAGTAATGCGCCAGCATATTGATTTGTATGTAAACAACTATAGTATAGATTTGGGAAATGAAGGAAAAGCTGCTGTAAAAAAATTATTGGAAGTATATAAACAGGTTAACCCTTCTTCTGTATCATCAGCTACAGAAAATTTATTTGTTGAATAATTATTTTTTTAATGCTTTACTGTATACTTCCAGGCAGCGTTTGCGTGCAAAATCGTGGTCAACCATTGGCAAAGGATAAGTTAGTTCATCCAGTTCCGGCACCCACTTTCTTATATACTTCAGATCTTTATCAAAATTTTCTGTTTGCCTTGTTGGACTAAAAATCCTGAAATAAGGCGCAGCATCACAACCACTTCCTGCAGCCCATTGCCATCCTCCGTTATTTGCTGCAAAATCATAATCAAGCAATTTTTCAGCAAAATATGCTTCACCCCAACGCCAGTCTATAAGCAGGTGTTTGGTAAGAAAAGATGCCGTTATCATTCTTACACGGTTATGCATAAAACCGGTTTCATTAAGTTCACGCATACCTGCATCTACAATAGGATATCCTGTTGTGCCATTGCACCAACGTTCAAATTCTTTTTCATTGTTTCTCCATTTTATTAAATCATATTCAGTTTTAAATGCCTTTGCTTTTCCAACATGCGGAAAATTCCACAAAATCATGTGATAAAAATCCCGCCAGATAAGTTCATTTAAAAAAGTATCGCTTAATGTAGTTGCTTTGGTTGCCAGCTTGCGAATGCTTATGGTACCAAAACGCAAATGCACACCAAGTTTTGACGTACCATGAATGGCAGGATAATCTCTTTGTTCTTTGTACTTTTTTATTAACGCTGTATTTAGCTGCGCAGAAGGAAAAGGTTTGTCTACTTCTTCAAAACCCATACTTTTTAATGATGGAATTGCAACAGCTTTTTGCCTGAAAAAATTTTCAGTATATTTTTTTACAGGATAACTTTTAATATAGAACTCATTTAATGATGCCTTCCACTTGCGGCTGTATGGCGTAAATACAGTGTATGGAGTGCCATCATCTTTTACTATTTCTTTTTTCTCAAAAATTACCTGGTCTTTGTAACGATGCAATGAAGCTCCGTGCTGGGATAACAATTTTTCTATGGCATCATCTCTTTCAATTGCATAAGGTTCATAATCGGTATTGGTAAATACTTTTTCTATTTTGTATTTCTTCAGCAATTGCTTGTATACGTCTTCTGGATAACCATAATAAACTTCAAGACTGCTACCCATTGTTTTTAAATCAGTCTGCATTTCTTCAAGCACACTATGGATAAACTCAACACGGCGATCTGCTTTAATCTCTAGTTGATCAAGAATATTTTTATCGAAAATAAAAACCGGTAATACTGGCTTATCATCTTTTAGCGCATGGTATAGTGCAGCATTATCATCAAGCCTTAAATCTCGGCGGAACCAACATATGTTTACAGTATGCATACCATTAAAATTAAAATGGGTGGTGCAAATGTAACAGGCAATAGGAAGGAATGTTTAAATTTTCAAGCTCATTTTTTAAACAATTCTCTAAAAATGGCTTTGGTTAGCTTATTTGTATAAACACTATCCTGGCAATGGTGTACCCAACGGATGGCTTTAATAGCATTGGTAAGAAATACTTCATCAGCTGCCAGCAATTCTTCTCTGCTAAGTTCTTTTTCCCTAACATCAAATCCATGGTTAGGGCCTTCCTTCATTACAAACCTTCGCATAATACCCGCTACACAACCGGCTTGCAATGGTGGGGTGTAAATAACATCATTTTTTACAATGAAAATATTAGCAATGGTGGCATCGCATACAGCACCGGAAGTATTCAGCAAAAACGCATCATTCAACAATTGTTTTTTTGCATAAAGTGCGGCCATACTATACAGCAGGTAATTGTTGCTTTTTAAGTTTGAAAAAACATCCTGCGGCTTCCTGGCATCATTGTAAATGCCAGTAACCAGTCCATTTTCATTTAGTTGAAATTCTGCTTCGGGCAGTTTCCAGCTTTGAATAATGCAATTGGGAGAATTGTCTCCATCGTAGATACCACCATTTCCTTTAAAAACATTAATTCTTATCCTGGCAGTTTTATGCTGATTTTTTTTGCATAAAGATGATACCTGGTCTGATAGATATCCGGGTTTAAAATAAGCCGGCAATTCAAAACCCAACAAGTTTAATCCATTAAAAAGCCGCTCAAAATGCCAATCAGCCAGGCAAAGTTTGCCGTTAGCATACCTGATTGTTTCAAATAACCCGCTGCCATAGCGCAGGCCCTGGTTGTCTGCCTGTACCAATGGCGCATCACTTTTATAAAACCTTGTATTAAACAGGAGGTATTCGTTCATAAATTCCCTTAAAAATAAAACAGTCCCGTCATATGACGGGACTATTAGTTATTTAAACAGCCTGGTACAATTATGCACCGCTTTCCAATAGTTTGTTTTTTACTGCAAACATTACAAGGCCGGCCATGCTTTTAGAGCCAGTTTTAGTTTTCAGTTTATCACGAATGGCTTCTACTGTGCGTGGGCTTATATCAACAATGTCTGCTATTTCTTTAGTGGTTTTTTCCTCGCACATCAGTTTAAGAATGCGAAGCTCTTTATCGTTCAGTTGTACATCGTCTGTTGTGTGCTCTACTTTTTTGGTACGCAAGCCAGACAGTAAAGCTTTATTGGTAAGTTCATTAAAGAAAAACTCTTGTTCAAAACATGTTTTAATGGCCTGGTAAATGGTTTCGCTGTCAGAGTTTTTAGTCAGATAAGAATTTGCCCCCACTTCCATAAGCTTAGAAATCATGGATTGATCGTTGTGCATAGACAGTATAATTACCTTGATGTTTGGATAAAGCTTCCTTATTTCGGGTAAAGTGGTTATTCCATCCATCAAGGGCATTTGTATATCCAGCAAGATAACATCGGGCTCAATATGCTTAAGAAGGTTAAGGAGCTGCATGCCATTATCGGCTTCGGCAATCATCTCAATATCTTTACGAACAGCTAATGCGGTTTTTACGCCTGCGCGGAAAAGCGCATGGTCGTCAGCTATAGCTACTTTAATGGGTCGGGAAGGGTCGTACTGTTTCATAAGGGATTTTTTGCTACTTTATAGAGCTTTATGATTATGAATGTTCTGTTGTAAAAAGAATAAAAATCTGTCATATTTACCATAGTATAAGTACGAAATTATGATATTTCGGAATATACCAATTAACGATGCCGGAAAGTATTTTTCCGTCCCTGGGAATAGTATAACAAACATTGTTAAATAGTTGATTTACTATAGTGTTAGTAAATACCGAATATTTAAAAACGGGTGTATGTGCTCTTGTCCACATACTTATACACATGTAAATTTGTTCTCAAGTTGATTGACGGGGATTAGCAACCTCACAAGACCATCCAATGTCCTGAAATAACCGTCCAGTAACTTTGTTCAATATCCAATGAATATCCAGCGAAGTCCAATGTCAATCAACTTATTTTTTTTTAAATCCTGTCCCTACGAATTCCAAAGCACCAATATTCTTGAATTACCAGGCTTAAAGCTTTATTCGCTTTAGTAGTTGTTAATCATACCCTTACCTTGAAACTACTAAGTTTACCAATTCCTTTGAAAGACAGCGTGGATTGTATTCCAAACAACAACTGTCCCGTTTTTAAAAACGTGCGCAAGAAACTGAAGTATTCCTTGAAAAACCTTATCCTTTTTTGAAGTTCTTTTATAATCATATTTACCCTGCTTTTTCTGAAACAATGAAAAATAAAGTAGCGAAAGCAAAATGTTGTAAAAGCATTTTGTTTCCTTGGTTTACTTAATCATTGCCGGAAAAAAGCAGGTTTTTTTGTTTGTACAACAACAATATTCATATAGCCTTTACAAAAAAAAGAGCAGAAAAGTTTTTCTGCTCTTTTTTTTAAAACCCAGGTTTCTATTACACTATAAGTTTAACAAATAAACGTCCATAGATTTGCGTATAAATAATATAATATCAACGCTTAATCTAACCGTTGCAAAATTAAGTATGTGACAACTTTGGGGAATGAGCAAAACATCAATAATCAATATGTTTTTTCACCAATATATTTTTTTGATATAGAACTTTTCATCAAACAAATTTAAATGCGCAAGTAAATCATTCCCACTCTCAGGCAACTGCGTATTTATAAATAGTTTCATTTGAAAAACTACTTCTATTGTAAACATTTTTTTACAGAAGTAATAATGAAATAAAAAACGGAAGGTTACCTTTCAGCAATAAACCTTTTGAGAAATGCAATCCGGGGAAAGAATAATAAAAATTGCTATTGCAGACGACCATGTTTTAGTTCGTTGCTCAATAATAAAACTAATAGCAGATTTTAAAAACTGTATGGTAATATTTGAAGCTGGCAACGGCAGGGAACTGTTACAAAAAATAAAAGAAAAAGAGCTACCGGATATTGTACTGCTGGATTTAAACATGCCCGTAATGGATGGTTTTGAAACTTCTGCATTGATCAGAAAAAATTATCCGTCTGTAAATATTCTGATGCTAACCATGTACGACAGCGACCAGGCATTAATACAATTGCTACAAACTGGCATAAACGGTTTCTTAAAGAAAGATGCAGAACCTTCCGAACTATTTTCGGCAATAGATTGCGTTGTAAAAACTGGTTCTTATTATTCGGCAAATATATCAGGAAAACTTGCTGGCTTATTCCGCACAGGCGATGGGCAAAGAATGGCTCTTGAGAAAGCATTAATAAGCATACAGGAATTAACTTTTTTAAGGTTTGCATGCTCTGAACTAACGTATAAAGAAATTGCAGCAAAAATGGGGTTAAACCCTAGAGCGGTAGATCAATTACGTGACACCTTATTTGAAAAATTTGATGTTAAAACCCGTGTGGGCCTTGCTATGTTTGCTATAAAGAGAGGTATTGTGGCAATTTAATACTAATGCAGTTTAGTTTTATTTGTACTAATCAATCAACTTGTTGCGCATACCATACATAATTAATCCTGCAATGGTTTTGGCCCCAACTTTTGTTTTCATGTTTTGCCGTATCGTTTCAACTGTTCTAGGGCTTAGAAAAACTTCTTTTGAAATCTCTTCTGTTGTTTTATCTTCTGCAAGAAGTTTTAAAATGCGCACTTCTTTCTCCGAAAACTTTACAGGATTAGGATAAAATTGGCGAACCTGGCGCTTGGTTTGCAATTTTGATAATACAGCTTTATTTACCAGTTCGTTAAAATAAAAATCATCGTTCATGCACGCAAGAATAGCCTGGTAAATTTCTTCGGGATCAGTTGTTTTGGTTAGATAAGCATTTGCGCCCATTTCCATCATTTTGCTTATCATTTCCTGGTCATCGTACATGGTAAGTACAATAATCTTTACATCTTCATATTCTTTACGCAAAAGCGGAATAGCATTTATGCCGTCTATCTCGGGCATGCGTATATCCATTAAAAGCACATCAGGCTTTTTAATTTGCATTTTATGCATCAGATCTTTTCCATCTTCTGCTTCCCATAAAATTTTAAGGTACTCTTTGTTTTTCAGGGCCATCCGGATACCATCCCTAAAAATTTTGTGATCATCCGCAATCGAAACTTTAATTTGTAGATCTGTGGTCATAAGGACATTTGGTTTTGTAAATGGGTTATTGGCTACTATAGAAACAAATCACTAATAATAAAACAACTGGCAACTTAAAAATTTCATTCAGGCTTTTCTTCATTGTATAAGGGCTGCCATTTCATAGGGGTATTATATGTTTTTCCACATCATAACTGCAAACGGCAAACCTACATTTAAATTGCTATTTCTGAATTGCGCTATGCTTTAAAATTCTGCTTTATCTGTCAATGTTTGCAAAATTTCATTTGCGGTTTTAGAGCTTTTTACAGGAAAACCCTTAGATATCAACACTTGTGGATATCTATTTCTGAAAAATCCCCAAAACCGGGAAAAACTCACCGTAAAATTACTAATTTCAAATAGTGGAATTTCGTAATTTTACGAAGTGTATTTACCATAAAAAATCGCTGAAACCCTTATCCTATCTAACTTTCAGCAATTTATAACATTTTGGTAAAACTACGTGCCCATTGGACACTCTTTTTTTTTTAATGTATTTCGTAAGGCATTTATGTCTTAAAACCTCCAAAAACTGTATTATGATGCACACCGAACTCACCACAAAAGCAATTGCTCAGGTAGGCGAAGCAATTTCACATGAACTTGGCGCTCAGATGATCTCTGATTTTCAAGCTGCTAACCCAACTGACACAAAGAGCTATCACATCGGCCGCAAAATTATTGAGCAAATCCTTGCTCAGCCTGATTGTGCTGGAATTAAGTTTTACAACGCTTACAATGAGAAAGGAGAAAAAACCCTGGTTTACGTAGGTTTAGACCAATTTGGTAAGGCACTTGTAAAGTACACAACTGTTAGTGCTGATGGCAACCTTGATAGCAGCAAAGCTATTGTTGCAGACAGGGCTGGTACATCTGGTTCTACTTCAAGCGAAGATGACCAGTGGTTTACAGAACTTTTCATTTAAGGCTGATTTTCTTGATTTATAGAGCAATGCCTTTTATATTTGGATAAATTTAAAGGCAATTGTCACTACGGACTTTAAGTATAAATTCTGTTTTTTTACCCATAATTATTTTCCTTTTTTTTTATAAAAAAAACAAGGGAGATAAATTATGGGTAATTTTTTTATATACCGTTTTCTCACTTGCTGTTGATTATTCTTACGACATTATCTGGCATCTCATTGGTAATGAAAAAAAAGCAAACTTTTACGTATCTAGCTTTTTTACCATAATTGAATTCACACTCTTTGCTTTATTCCTTTACTATAATATCAATCAAAGAGCATTAAAAAATATTGTTCTTATTTGTGCCGGCATTTTTTTTCCTATTTCCATTTTTAATTTATTTCAAAAAGGAATTGAAGACTTTGATTCTATTACTGCCTCGGTAGAATGTATTTTGATTATTTTCTTTAGCATTTTATTTCTTTACGACCAGATACGTGAGCCAGAGTTGGTTTTTATTTATACATCAAAAAAGTTCTGGGTTATTGTTGCTTTCTTTCTATATTTTTCATCAACCCTTTTTCTTTTTTTATATGCTGCAGAATTAACCAAAAACGCAAAAGCATATTATTGGTCTATAAACTTTACTTTCAATATTATAAAAAACCTTCTTTTTGCTATGGCGTTTTTAATGAAACCCGATAATACATCAAACCGGACTTTTATGAAAAATGAATATAATATTTAAGACTAACCCCTAACCCTTATATCAATACATGCTCCTATTACAAGTTAACAACCCGCCCGGCATTACTTCAATAATGTTTTTTGGCACAATTGGTATGCTTACGCTTGCCGTGGGGCTTATTGTATTTATTATTTTTCACCAGCGCAAGGTTATACGCTACCAGGGCACCTTGCAGCGTATGGAACAAGACCAGCAGCGAATGCTGTTAAACGCCTCTATCCGCCTCCAGGAAGAAGAAAGACAGCGCCTGGCAGCAGACCTTCACGATGATGCAGGACCATTGCTGGCTACCGCCCGCCTGTACCTCAATGAGAACCTGGTAAATATGGATAAGGCATCACAACTACAAAGTATTTACAATGCCAAACAAATTATAGACGATACAATACAGCTAATTCGTAATATTTCTCATAGCCTGATGCCGCCAACATTGAAAAATTTTGGACTTGAATCTGCTGTGAATGATCTCTTTCAGAAAATAAGCGGATCGGGCAGTCTCAATGCCAGTTGCCGATTTCATGATTATAAAGAAAGACTTAAGACCGAAGATGAATTGATTCTTTTTCGTGTTTTACAGGAACTGGTTAATAATATACTTAAACATAGCAATGCCAGTTTTATTCATGTAACACAAAACATAAATGGCGATAGGTTTTTTCTCCGTCTCCATCATGATGGACGTGGACTTACACAAGCAGATTTTGAAAAACTGAACAAGAGCCCTGTAGGTCTTGGTTTAAAAAACATTCAAAGCCGTCTTAAACTATTAAGTGGAAACATTTACTTCGAAAAAGACGTAACACAAACCTATTACAAGGTAACAATAGAATTATCCAAAGAAGAAGTGCTGTAATAAAATGAAAGTAGAAAATACACGTTTAAATTGTAAAAATTTGTAATTTAGACTTTTTCCAATATCACCTGAACCCATGAGTTTGATTAAAGTAGCCATAGCAGACGATCACAAAATATTCCGTAAAGGGGTAATCTTATCGCTTCGCCCCTATGCAAATATCAAGTTTGTAATGGAGGCTGAAAATGGCCAGGAACTCATCGATAATCTTCCCGGCGAAGAAATACCCGAAGTAATACTGATGGATTTAAGAATGCCCCGTAAAGACGGTATAGAAGCCACCAAATACGTTGCAAAGCATTTTCCGCAAATACATGTTATTTGTCTCACCATGTTCGAAGATGAGCGCTTTGTAAGCCATATGATGGAAGTTGGTGCCAATGGTTACCTTCTTAAAAGTGCAGAGCCACAAGAGATAAAAAAAGCAATAATGGAAGTGGTTTCAAAAGGCTATTACCTCAATAATTTTGTAAACCGCATTCTTCTAAAAAAATCTCACTCCAAACAAAAAGTAGCGCCCAACCTTAGCCAGGAAATAACCATTAGCGACAGGGAAAGAGATGTTATCAAATACATCTGCATGGAATTTACCGCTCAGGAGATTGCGCAAAAACTTGAAGTAAGTCCACGTACTGTGGAGGCTATTAAAGACAGGTTGATGGAAAGGTTTGGCTCTAAAAATACTGCAGGCCTTGTTTTTTTTGCGGTAAAAAACAACCTGATAGACTAATTAAATTTTCATTTCCGGCACATTATCTTCAGCAAGCAGTTTACCAGCGGTTTTACTTTTAATTTCTTCTATTGAAATTCCAGGTGCCCTTTCTATAAGTTTAAAACCATTGGGTGTTACATCTATTACCGCAAGTTCTGTTACAATACGTTTTATACATTTTACGCCTGTTAGCGGTAATGTACAAGAAGGCAATAATTTTGATTCGCCTGCGGGGTTGGTATGCATCATTGCTACAATTATATTTTTAGCACTGGCTACAAGATCCATCGCCCCTCCCATTCCTTTTACCATTTTTCCGGGAATTTTCCAATTGGCTATATCGCCTGTTTCACTTACTTCCATAGCACCTAGTACAGTAAGATCAACCTTACCGGCCCTTATCATTCCAAAACTTTCTACACTGTCAAAAAAAACGCCGCCTGGTAAAATAGTCACTGTTTCTTTTCCCGCATTTATAAGATCTGCATCTATTTCTTCTTCTGGCGGATAAGGACCCATACCAAGCATGCCATTTTCGCTTTGTAGTGTAATGGTCATGCCAGGTTGTATATAATTTGCAACAAGGGTAGGAATGCCAATGCCGAGGTTTACATACATTCCATCTTTTAGTTCTTGTGCAATGCGTTTTGCAATTCCGTATTTATCTAAGGCCATAAATGCTGTATTAATAATTATAAAACTAATGTTGCTCAATTAAGACGATCACCAGTGTTGTATTAGCCTAAGTGTGCGACGCCCGTTCGAACGGATGAAAATATATTTTTGTTTGTTCATCCGGGCGGGCAAGAATGATTCATCTGTGTTTCCAATGCTGACTACCTAAAATATTCTACCGTTTAAAGAAATGAATGATAAAACTGATTAAGCAATCTTAACCGTTTTGCGTTCAATTCGTTTTTCATAATTTTTTCCTTCGAAAATGCGGTGTACATATATGCCAGGTACATGAATGTGATCCGGATCTAATTCACCTGGTTGCACAAGATGTTCTACTTCTGCAATGGTAATGTCTCCGGCTTTTGCCATAGAAGTAGAAAAATTGCGGGTTGTTTTGCGGAATACAAGATTGCCCATTGTATCTCCTTTCCATGCTTTTACAATTGCAAAAGAAGCATGTAATGCATGTTCCATTAAATATTGCTTTCCATTAAACTCACGTACTTCTTTTCCTGCGGCTATTTCTGTACCATAGCCTGCAGGTGTAAAAAATGCAGGAATACCCATTCCTGCCATTTGTATGCGTGTAGCTAATGTGCCTTGCGGAATAAGATCTACTTCCAGTTCGCCACTCAATAATTGTCTTTCAAATTCTGCATTCTCTCCTACATACGAGCTCATCATTTTTTTTACCTGCCGGGTTTTTAACAAGAGGCCAAGACCAAAATCGTCTACACCTGCATTGTTAGAAATACAGGTAAGGTTTTTTATGCCCATTGTTATTAATGCATTAATGCTGTTTTCGGGTATCCCACACAATCCAAATCCGCCTAGCATAATGGTAACGCCGTCTTCAATACCTTTCAGGGCTTCTGTGGCATTTGCGAAAACTTTGTTCATAAAGGTTTTTTTATTGTAAAACTTATTGGTTTGAAGTTGCTTTAACCTGGCCGTGATGTCCTTTCTTTATCTTTTTTGCAGAAATGCTATCTGGTTTTATAGTTGTATTTACTGGCTGGTGCATTTTTATTTTGGAAAGACTGTCTAGCCTGCGTTTTTCCATCTGAAACCTAAGCATGTTTTGTTTTACACTTATGCTATCCATTTTGGCATTAATAGGATGCGGTAACGCTGTACCGGATCTTGTAAGGCTGTCGGCCTTATGTTTTTCCATTTGCAAACGTTGCATGCCTTTTGGTCCAGAAGAACTATCTGCCTTTGGCTTATAAAATTCTTCTCGTTGTCGCATAGCCGCGGAAGACATTGAGTCGAACATAACTTTACTAATGTCCGGGTGAGCCATATAAAAGGCATAACTCTTTTTAAATTCTGGCAGGGAAGTTTTATTCAGGTCAAATACTTCCTGGTATTTGTTCATTCTTTCTTTATCAACTTTTTTGGTTGAGTCTTTTGTTACAATGATGTTTACATATTCATCAGACTGCATTAGCTGCCACATTATTGTCTGCATTTTTTCTTTTGGAATAATATCAGAAGGAATACTGTTGGTGCTGCATGAAGCGATAAACATCATGGTAAAAAGCAGAAAGATCAATAACCTCATCTCAATTCCTGTTTGTAATTATTGGCGTTCGAAATATCCATTTTTGAAAGTAACTCTGCGGCACGGCTTTTTTCATCGGGTGTGGTTTTTTTGAAGATCCCAATCATTTCTCTTGCCCTTCCCTGCAAAAAAAACTGAACACCCATATTATTTGGATTGTCGGTATTAATGTTGTTTAGAAAATTTAGGGTATTTAATACTGCTGTTCTGGCTTCTGTTTCGTTTTCATACATATTATCTAAGCCGAGCCGATAATAACTATGAATGGCATCGTGCAAAATGGCATATTTACTATTGGTAAGATTGTCTGCAAGCCAGTAGCGGTTACGTTGTCCGTCATAGTTTCGCCATCCTGTAATATCCCTGCTATCTGGTGCATTGTTTACAATATTCTGTGCTTTCTGAAAATATGGGTCGCCTCCCCGAAGTGCAAATGAATCGAAATTCATTCCAAGAATGATATCTACATAATAGGCCATTATAGCTGTAAGGTTAGAAACAAGAGGGTCTGAACCGGAAACACGGTTTTCGTTAAATTCGACAGGCTGATATTCTACATAGCGGAAAACAACGGCATCGTCAATAAAATTAACCAACGGGCTATCGTAAGATGAATTGTAGACCGGTCTTGCGGCTTGTATTGTGAGTGATGCTTTATACACGTTATCGGTAGAAACTTCAGCAATGTTCAACAAAAAATTACAAACTACTTTTTCATTGGCTTGAAATGTTTCTCCCGTCCACTTGCGGTTATTCAAAAAAGTATTAAGCGCATTTTGTAATGTTTGAAATACTTTTTTATCGACTGTAGAACCAACCCTGCTGGAGTTTATACTTATTTTGGCCTGAAGTTCTTGTGCATTCAAACCTTTTGAAAAGCAACAGGCAATGGCAAGAATCAATATAAAAAACTGTTTAAGCATATAGCATTTTTACTACTCTATCAACGATATCTTTAGCTACTTGTTGTTTTGTTTTTTGCCCGTAAGCCACTTCATTGCCCCCTTTTTCAAAAATTGTTATTTTATTGGTATCATATCCAAAACCAGCCCCTTCATCATTTAGGGAGTTTAGTACAATCATATCTGCATTCTTCTTTACTAATTTGTTTTGTGCATATGCTTTTTCATTAGCGGTTTCTAATGCAAAACCTACCAGCAACTGGCCGTTTTTTTTTCGTTCGCCCAGCGATTGTAAAATATCTGGTGTCTTTACCAGCTCAATCATCATACTGTCACCATTCTTCTTTATTTTTTCATCAAAAACAACAGCGGGTCTGTAGTCTGCAACGGCTGCGCTCATTACGGCAATATCAGCTTTTTCAAAAAGCGCTATGCATTGTTGGTGCATATCTGAAGCTGTTTCTACTTTATAAATGTTTATGTTTTTATGTTGCGTTGTAACAACAGAAGGACCTAGCACTAAATGCACTTTTGCGCCGCGTGTGTCCATTTCTTCTGCAATAGCCATACCCATTTTGCCGGAAGAATGATTGCCAATAAAACGAACAGGATCTAAAGGCTCATAAGTTGGGCCTGCGGATATAAGCACTGTTTTGCCGGCAAGATCGCCTGGTGAAAAAAATTGTTTTTCAATAAAAGAAATAATGGTTGATGGTTCTGCCATCCTGCCTTCCCCGAAAAGACCACTTGCCAACTCACCTTTTTCTACTGGCAATATTGTTACGCCGTGCGATGCAACTATTTGCAGGTTATTTTTGGTAACGGGGTGATGCCACATATCTTCATCCATTGCAGGTGCTACAGCAACAGGACAAGTGGCAGAAAGATATGTAGCCAGTAAAAGATTGTCGCAAAGGCCATGCGCCATTTTTGCGATTGTATTACAGCTAAGGGGAGCTATCAGAAACAAATCGGCCCATCGCCCAAGCATTACATGATTAGCCCAGGAGTTTTCAGCAAATAAATCAACTAGTACCGGGGTTTTAGAAAGTGTTGATAAAGTTAATGGGGATACAAAATCTCTTGCGGCGGGCGTCATAACAACTTTTACTTCTGCGCCAGCTTTAACCAATTCACGTACCAACAGAATAGATTTATAAGCAGCTATGCTGCCTGTTATTCCAACCAATATTTTTTTATTCTGAAGCATACTTAAAATTATGTTTTTTCCAGTTGCCCATGAATTACAAACTCTTAAAAATAAAAAAAGCGACATGGCGGCGTGGCCTGTCGCTTATAAATTTTTAAAATAAAATATTAGCTGAACAAATTGTCTTCATTTCTTCTGTGATAGATTTTATCTTCCATAAATTCCTGGGTAGCCAGTAATGATGGATTTGGCATACGCTCATATGCTTTTGATATTTCAATTTGCTCCTTGTTTTCATGAATTTCTTCAAGACTGTCTGTATGACTTGCAAATTCTTCCAGCTTGTTATGCAACTCTTCTTTCAGCGTTATATTAATTTGGTTAGCTCTTTTTGCCACAATAGCAATAGACTCATACAGGTTGCCTGTTTTAGCTTTAATGTCTGTAAGATTTTTAGTTTCTACTACATTGGTAGTACTTGAACTAAGCTGCCTTCTTAATCTGCTCATTTTTCAGGTTTTTAATATTTGTTTGTGCAGAGTTAAATAATTTTTCTGCTTCTTTTAATAATTTGCTATCCGGGTAACGATCTGTAAAATCGTGATATTCAGTTATTACCTTTTCATACCTCTCTTCTTTCTTGTCATCTATACTCAGGTTAGCATACTCAAAGTAAGATTTAATGATTTGTAATTTATACTGATCACTTTTATCAGAGTCAGGAAAATTATTCATCAGGTTAGCATAAGCAATAGCTGCTGCTTTATAATGCCCAACGTTAAAATACAATTCCGCACTTTTCTCTTCCTTCAATTCCATTTTTGCCCTGCATATATCAATTATTTCGCTTGCTTCTTTATTTTTTGCAGAACCAGGGTGTGTATTAATAAACGTCTGCATAAAACCCATTGTTTTAGTAGTATTGGTTTGATCCAGTTCTACCTTGGGTGATTGCTTATAATAAGTATATGCCCGCATATAATCCATCTCTTCAGCATGCTTGCTGTTGGGAAATACTTCCACAAACGATTTGAACAGGTTTTCTGCACTCAGGTAATCTCTTAAATAATAATTGCAATAAGCATATTTATAATAGAGATCTTCAAACCTGTCGGTGCCTTTGTATATAGGAAAGAGCTCTTCATACAATTGCTGTGCAAAATTGTATTTTTTCTTTTCGTAGTACTCATCAGCCATTTTCAATTTATACTCGTAGTCCTTACTTTTCTGTACTTTATTGAAACCTGAACAACCCGAAATTGTGAAACTTATAATAATTAGCGCTGCAATAATCCTCATAAAGGTGGGCAAAGTTAATTGATTTGGGCAAAAATGAAAGGAAAATATCAGCTGTCCAAAACCCTGTCGTTAAGGATAATATAAAAACCCTCCCAAAAGGGAGGGCTTTTATTTATGAAGCAAAAATCCTATTATTTTACTTTCCTCAGGCTTGGGTGAGGAGCAGGAACTGTGTTTGGTCCTTCTTCACCTGTACCGTCTTTAAGGTCGATAGTATTATCATCACCTTCACCAAGACCAAATTTAAAGATAAAGCGGTCTTCGCTGATACCTTCTTTTTCAACCAGGTATTTAATTACGGCATTTACCCTATCCCAGCTTAGCTGCTGTGCTTTTTTATTGCTTTCGCCATAACCGCTTACAGCTACTTTACAAGCTGGGTTATTGCGCATTTTTTCTGCAACGCCAGCCAAAACTGCTTTAGCATCTTTGCTAAGAGCAACTGAACCATTTGCAAAAGAAACGCTTGGTAAATCACCGATACCACAACCGCCTTTAACACCATATTTCATCAGGCTGTCAATTCTTGCAGCATTTTCAGCGCAGCATGCAGGAGGAGGACATTTACCTACACCATCAGCATCTACTGGCTGGCACTGTGTTGGGGTAATCAACTCCTTGTCTTTACAATCAGGAACACCATCACCGTCAGTATCTTTGCTAACACCATGAGTATCAACAGGGCAACCAGCTGGAGTATTTGGCTCATGATCGAATTGGTCAGTTACACCGTCTCCGTCTGCGTCATCCAAAATTGGTTTTGGCAATTTCATGTGACGTGGGGCATTGATTTCGTTGTAAGCATAATCCAGAGGATTAGCCCACCATAATGGTTCGATTGCTTTTTTACCGATATTATAGTTAAGACCAACAGAGAAGAAATTGTAAGAATCAAAATCTCTTGTCTGAGCAGGAACGTTAGTTCCTGGATTAGCTACTGGTAAATAAGTATTTTCCTGCCATTGCTGACCGTCTAGCAAGTCTGTTTTAACAGCAGTAAACCTTTCTTCAATAGCCAGGTTAAACTTGTTTGAAAGCTTAAACGCCATACCTACACCAATCTGGAATGAAGGCTTAAATGACTTTCCAAACAACTTAGGTTGAAGTGGGTCAGTTTCAGCATGCGTTTCATATGATTTATCCATGCCTGCTTTAAGTGCTTTCTTAACATCTTTTCTATTTGAATAAGTACCAGAAGCAGTACTGTTAAACAGCGTTTTATAAGGATTGCCGCTAGCATCTTTTGCATTTACCCAGGTATCATAAATTGTTCCACCGATACCGCCAAAAGCGTAAAGGTTGAAACCTGTTTTAGCTTTATGAAAACGCACATTGTTCAGCGTTACTACACCCTGTAAACTAAGGTCTTGTATTGTTGTTTTGTAGTTGTAAAACACTTTATCGCCAGTAGCGGGGTTATAAGCAGCCCAGGCTGGGTTTCTTGTATATCCCTCAGATGCGCTCCAGTTTAATCCTCTGGCGCGGTTCCAGGTATATTCCATACGCAAAGAGAATACATATCCAAGCGCTTTACGGACGTGTATACCAAAGCCACCCGTTGGGAAAACCGAGCGAACATCGCCTGCTACACTGGAAATTCCCCCTTTTACACCTATTTCCCACTGATTGCGTGGTTTAGCCGGAAAAGGATAAGCGTTGTTTAAGAATTCATTGTGCTGGGGTTGCCTGGAGGCTGGTATCAGAGAAGAATCCTTGACATCATACCCAGTTTGCACCTGCGCAAATGAAGCCGACGCAAGAAGGCATAAAATGCCGGATAAAAAAACATTCTTTTTGCTTGCCATAACTGATTTTTATGAAGATTTAATACGAATACAAATTCCTGATTCTGTGCAAAAATATCACTTAGTTAAAATATACCAAATTTTTTTCAGGATTAAACCTTTTACATCTGGTTGCATTTCATAGTTTTGAGACAACAATAATGTCTAATAAGTTGCACAATCTGCTTATAAACCACCATTATTGTAATTTATCCTTACATTAAAAATGAAATTTCCACCCCCAGTTATAGCTAAAGAATTGGAAATCTTTGAGAAAGTTTTCAAAGATTCGGTCAAAAGCCACGTTTCATTGCTTGATACAATAATGCGGTACATTGTAAAGCGCAAAGGCAAGCAGCTCAGGCCTATGTTTGTGATTTTATCTGCAAAGCTGCATGGTGAAATAAACGACAAAACCTACAGGGCCGCCTCGCTTGTAGAATTACTTCACACAGCCACACTTGTACATGATGATGTAGTAGATGAATCTTATGAAAGAAGAGGCTTTTTTTCTATTAATGCACTCTGGAAAAATAAAATAGCCGTGCTTGTAGGGGACTATCTTTTATCCAAAGGGCTCTTGTTATCGCTTGATAATGATGATTTTGAAGTGCTCAAAATTCTTTCCCAGGCTGTAAAACAAATGAGCGAAGGAGAGCTCCTGCAAATTGAAAAGGCCAGGAATTTAAACCTTAAAGAAGAAACTTATTTTGAAATTATCAAAAACAAAACAGCCTCACTGCTGGCCTCCTCTTGTGCGGCAGGAATATTCACCACCTCAGGCGATCAGGTTTTGACCAGCAAAATGAAACAATTTGGAGAATGGGTGGGTATTGCATTCCAGATTAAGGATGATCTTTTTGATTATGGAGATGAAAACGTTGGAAAACCCACCGGCAACGATATCAAAGAAAAAAAACTAACCCTCCCGCTTATTTATACTTTAAACAATTGCAACCCCAGCCTCAAAAAACAACTCATATATATTATTAAAAATGAAAACCGACGGAAAGAAAAAGTAAAAGAGGTGATTGAAATTGTTAAAGCAAACGGTGGCATTTCATATAGTCAGAAAAAAATGGAAGAATACCGCGACAAATCACTGGCGTTATTGTATGAATTTGAAGACTCTGAAGTGAGAAAAACATTGGAACAACTTGTAAGATATACTACAGACAGAAAATACTAAATCCTTTTAAACCTATCCCTGTGCAAAAAAGATGGAAACTACTGCATGCCAGTGAAGAAAAAGTAACAGCGCTTCACGAATCGCTTAAAATCAATCCTGCCATTTGTAAAATATTAGTGCAACGTGGTATTGAAAATTTTGATGATGCTAAAAACTATTTCAGGCCGCAAACAAATCAGCTTCACGATCCATGGTTGATGAAAGATATGCGCAAAGCCGTAGACAGAGTTTCGTCTGCTATCGCTAAAAATGAAAAAATTCTTGTGTTTGGAGATTACGATGTTGATGGAACTACGGCAGTTGCATGCATGTACCAGTTCCTGCAAAAAATTCATACACCATCTTGTATTGATTTTTATATCCCTCACCGCTATCGCGAAGGATATGGCATTTCAAAAATGGGAATTGATTTTGCTAAAGAAAATAATTTCGCTCTTATTATCTCTCTTGATTGTGGCATAAAATCCGTTGAGCTTATAGCGTATGCAAAAGAAAATGGTGTGGATTTTATTGTTTGCGACCACCATCTGCCCGAAGAAAGGCTCCCCCCCGCTGTTGCTATTCTTAACCCAAAGCAAACAGACTGTAATTATCCTTATAAAGAGCTTTGTGGTTGTGGTGTAGGTTTTAAATTAATTACAGCACTTGCACAAGAACTTAATTTACCGCCGGAAAATTATTTATGTTACCTGGATTTAGCAGCTATTGCCATTGCTGCGGATATAGTTCCAATAACAGGAGAAAACCGGGTACTTGCGTACTATGGTGTTAAAAAAGTAAATGAAGACCCCAGTAACGGTGTTAAAGCGCTTATTGAGTTAAGTGGATTGAAAAAATCACAATTTCATATTACCAACCTGGTATTTGTAATTGCTCCAAGGGTAAATGCTGCAGGAAGAATGGATGATGCAAAAAAAGCCGTGCAGCTTTTTATTGAGAAAGATTATAAAAAAGCGCTGGAGTTTGCAGAGATGTTACATAGCGATAATTCAGATCGCAAAGAAGCGGACAGTAGCATTACAGAGGAAGCGCTTGCTATAATAGAAAAAGACATTCTTTTAATCAATAAAAAATCTACTGTTATATTTCAACCGCATTGGCATAAAGGCGTTGTGGGTATTGTAGCATCAAGGCTTATTGAAAAATATTACAGGCCAACAGTAGTACTTACTAAAAGCGGGGAACTTGTTGCAGGAAGTGCAAGAAGTGTTGCAGGATTTAACCTCTACGAAGCTATTTATGCATGCCGTGAACATTTGCTGGCTTACGGGGGTCATTTTGCAGCAGCAGGAATGACGTTGTTGCCAGAAGAGGTAGAACCATTTAGTAAAAAGTTTGAAGAAGTAATTACTGCAACAATACCTGAACACTTGTTGGTTCCGGAGCTTTTAATAGACAATGAAATAACATTTTCCGATATCAATACCGTCTTTTATAACATCATTGCACAAATGGAGCCATTTGGACCTGAAAATATGCGTCCGGTTTTTTTAGCACGCAAAGTTTTTGACAACGGATGGTCAAGAATAGTAAAAGAAGAACACATAAAATTTTCATTGCAGCAAAACAATATTGTTTTGAATGGTATTGGGTTTGGAATGGCAGATAAATTTTACCTCTTGCAGTCAAAACAACCGCTTGATGTAGTATTTACACTGGATGAAAATGAGTGGAATGGAGACAAATCGCTTCAACTAAAAGTTATTGACTTCAGGCTATCTGAAGACTAACAAATTCTATATTAATTTCTGAAAGTAGGGCAAATTGATTGTCTTAACGTGCTGTTGCCAGGATTATAAAATCCCTGGTTTACAATAGAGAATTCAATAGCACCTCTTGCATTGTTATAATTGCTAAGCGTAGAAGTTGTTACATCGTATGTAAATGTCATGCGCAGCATTTTCCAGGAAAAACCAAGCATCGGAATAAACGCATCTCCTACCCTATAATAAAGTCCACCAGATACCTGTATCTCTCCATCGCCGCTTAGATTGTAATTGGCATTTATACCACCTACCATTTCACTTGCACCAGCCTGGTTGGTATAGTATGCCATTGGGTTTACAATTACCATGTCATTCACTTTAAAACTACCGTTTAAAAAACCAATGTATCTTGGTGAAAGACGATTATCGTATCCTGTAGTACTTTCAAAAAAACTTTCTTTGGGCCTGTTTAAATGATGAACCGAAAATCCTCCATTTACATAAATATTGTTTGTAGGAAAATAAGCATAGTTAACTCCAGCCTGAATATCGAGATAACTTGTAGAAGTAGCATTAAATGCTACTGACGAAGGAATACCCGCATCAAAAAAACCGGTGGCTTTATTAAACTGATCAGGAAATTTTAATTGAGATGGGTCTACTCTTTTATTGGCCCATCCTGCGTTAAACCCCACAGTAACTAAACTACCAAGACCAATTTGTTGATGATATGCTAATGATCCATAAATTTTTGTAGAGGTTAAATTACCGCTTCCTGCTACGTCACGCAATATTACACCACCTACGCCAAGCCATCCGTTTTCAAATCGATCACGAAATACTTGTGCATCGCCCCATACACTCATTGTTTTATAAGGCGCACCCAAAACACTAACCCATTGATTTCTGTAATTAGCACCAATCCTGTAATCGGCATCAGGAATAAATCCTGTATTGGCAGGATTGGTAGTAAGCGGTGAATTAAAAAACTGAGAAAAATGCAGATCCTGTGCAACAGCAATAATGGATGAAAATGTCAATACAAAAGCAATTGCCGTTGTTTTGTAACAACGATATAATGTTTGCATTCCTGGCCCACCAGAAACACGTTTACCGGAAAAATCCATATTCATTTGCTTGCCGCTTTTCTCATCCATTGCTTACTCTTTATTGTTACCGCATTTTAAGATAACACCAATATTATTGCTTTGTTGCGAACATTGCTACCTGAGTAACGTAATATCTCCTTTTTTAGTTGCCCTGGTCCCGTCTGTAAACTCAACTTCCAGGGTATAGGCATAAACATCCATCGGTTGAATAACCCCTTTGTATTTGCCATCCCAACCTATTGTAGGGCTGTTGCTTTCAAAAACAAGATTGCCAAACCGATTATAAATACGCCATTTCATTTTACCTATTCCATATCCTCTTACATAAATCATATTGTTTACAGAGTTCTGAGTAGGCGTAAATGCATTGGGCAAATCCAGTTTAGGCACAATAATTACAGTAAGATCATGATAAGTTGTATCTGAACATCCTGTAGAATTAAATGCAACCAGCATAGCCCTAAACTTACCTGTTTCATTATACTGGTGATCAAAATCAGCCCTGCTTGCAGTTATTAAAGAATCGCCATCTCCAAAAAACCATTTAAACCTTATTGCATCTGCAGAAGATGCGTTGGTAAATGTATACGGAAAGTTTTCCTGTGGTGTAATCGGAGAATATGTAAATGCAGCTGTTGGTTTATCTGCCAATGTAATTGTCTTTGAAGTAGAATCAATTTTATTACAAGTAGATGTATCAATAGCTATAAGCTTTATGGTATAACTGCCGGCAACAGTATAAAGATGTGTTACTACAGCGCCTGCATCTGTTGATGTGGTACCGTCACCAAAATCCCATATAAAATCTGAACCTGCAAGCGATGTATTATTAAACACAGCATTGTCTGGTATACATGCCAGCGGTGCTGTTTCAAACTGGGCTTTTACCAATGGTGCCACTCTTAATAAAAGTGTATCTATTTCAGGTGCATTACAATAACTGGTGTCTGTTAGAGTAAGGTGCACACTATATGTTCCGGGTGCAGAATAATTGTGCGTTACAGCTGCAGGACCAGAAACAACTGGAGGTGTTCCATCCCCAAAATCCCATGTAAACGATGTATTGGTAAATGGTGGTGCAGTTGGTGAATATGTAGATGTATTGGTAAACTGGTAAGATAACGATTGACAAGGCTGAAGCTTGCTTGCTTTAAAGCTTAGGAATGCTTCATTGTTTCTAACCCGTACTGTTGTATATACTGTATCGCGGATATTGCAGGTAGTAGAATCTATACCTACCAGCATTACTTTGTAATCGCCAACTAAATTATAAGTATGCTGTATATCAAAATTTTTGGTGAATACTGCGGGCGAACCGTCGCCAAAATTCCATTCATAACTGGTTGCATTTCTTACTGTGTCCCTAAATTCTACTGTTAATGGAACACAACCTGCTGTATCAAACACACCATTTATAAATGCCCTTACACCAGCACCAACACCGGCAAAATTGAATGCTATTTTTACAACGCCAAGGTTACAGCCGTTGTTACCTGCACCATTGCGTGGACCTACAACATTTGGAGTAGTGGGAAAAGGAGGAAGCGGTGCCCCGCCAACATTGCTATTGCCTTCACAATTGGCACAAATGGCCTGGTAAATAACCCCCTGCTGATCATAGCGGCTTGTTCCTCCGTCCACATGTTCGCCAAACCCGCTTGGGCCATTTCCACCCTGACCAAAAAAGCTTCCGTACAAAAGCGAAGCTGCATCTTTTCTTATTACTATAAAATAAAAGTCTTTGTTGTCTGTAAATGATTTGACAGCATTAGGTGTGATAGGCATACCTACAACACCTTGCTGCCCGAAGATATCTCCCTGCAAAAAAGGAGACCCGCCCCAACCGGAAACATATACATTTTCGCAACGGTCTACAAGAAATGCAACTGGTGAAATATTGGGGTCGTGAGACGAACCACCTGACCCAAATACAGTGGAGTAGACATAATCTGATAAATCTTTTTTAAGCTTTACCACAAATTGCCTTGAATTGGCTACACTATAAGTTGCATTAAAAACAGGCCAGCTTCCTTCCGTAATACCCATAATGTACGGAAAGCCAAGTTTATCGAACTTAATACCATAAATAGCATCATAACTTGGTGTGCCAAGATAAGTAGTTGCTATAATTGCGCTGCCATCATTGGCTATTTCAGATACAAATCCATCGGGAGGTGGATCCACTGCACCTGCAGCAGCATTTAAAGCCGGTTGCTTAACGCCTGTTTTAGGTCCGGGAAAATTTGTACTGTTTGTTGTTCCTGCCACATATAAATTGCCCGTGGTAGGACTGATGTCCATTACAAACACACCATCATCACCATCGCCGCCAAGATAAGTACTGAAAATAATATTACTGCAGGAAGGATCAATTTTAAGTATGACACCATCTTGCAAACCACTTTTTGTTGACTGCATAGCATTTACCATAGGAAAATCTACTGATTGCGTTTGCGTAGCAACATAAATATTATTAGCCTTATCGAGAATTACTTCACCCCTGGAATCATCTCCGTAAAACCTGATTGTTCTTGTTCTTCTTGCAGAAGTAATGCGCTGATCTTCTATATTACATGCATCCAGGCCAGTTCCGCCTATACGCATAGAACCAATAAGCGCCGTGCCTGCAGCATTAAATTTTACTACCACCAGGTCTGCGCCTGTTGCAGGTGTAGTACCTCCTGCCGTTGTTGGAAGAACAGTTTTTCCGGGAAAATTGGTAGAGTATGTACGTCCCATCAATACAAGGTTAGCGTTTGCATCAGAGATCATACTCAACGGAAAATCATCTCCTGTACCTCCAAGATATGTACTGTAAATTCTTGAAGATCCATCGGGACTAAATCTTGTCAATCCTATATCCCAATGAGATCCGCCGTGTGTTTTCTGAAATGCGCCTGTTGTTGTAGGATAACCGTTACCATCAACTATACCGCCACCAAAAAGGCTTCCATCAGGACCGGGCGTTGCGGTAAAGCCCCAGTTATCTGTTGTGCTTCCACTAAAAGAGCAAAAAATAACGGTAGGATCTATAATCAGCGGTTGCGTTTTTGAGTACGATTTTATTTTAAACCTAACCGTATTGTTGTTTACAATTTCAAACTTGCAATTAACGTCTGCCTTTCCATTTTTATCGAACTGGTAACTGTAGGGCTCAAGTTCTTTTACATCGCCTACAGAAGTTTTTATAAAAAGCTGATTGTTTTTAATAAGGAGTTTGTCTGCGCCTTCATACTTCATTTCAATGCTATTGGGATTGGCGCCCGGGTTAACCACTATATCATATTTCAATGCTCCATTTTCTGAATAATAACGTACATCAATACCCGGGTACATGTTGCGGTATACAATGCCTTTGTAAATTTTGCAATTGCTGGCCCATTTTGAAGGATCGTTTCCAATAAAATAGTTGTTGTAAGATTCCTGCACTTTTTCTGGTATCAGTTGTACATCATCGTTAGCACCTTCAAAACTTACTTTGTATGCATGTTCATGCACATCGATGGGTGCAGAAACAGGCATCGATGGTAAAGCTGTATTTGCATTTGTACTTCTTAAATTACTGTTTCCTGCATTGCCGGTATTGTTTCCGCCATATGTGCCTGTTCCACTACCCGAATTTGCAGTTGAGTGACCTCCTCCGTGAATAATGTCTCTATTTTTTTTGAGCTCATCAGCATTTTTCAATAAAACTGTAAATCCTTTCTTTTCCAGGAAAAAAGCACCTGTTGCAATATTGCTCATAAACTTTACCTGGCTGTCCCATTGTCCTTTATTCTCAATAAAATCAAAATTACTTTGTTGTGCAGCCAGCCGGAATGAAATAAGGCATGATAAGATCAGGAAGGCGGATATTTGCTTTTGTATCTTCAAAGTGGGTCTAATTTACCTTTTTAAAACGTTATTTGCCCTTAAATGTTATTATTTATCCTTGCTAAGTTACTATCGTAATTATGCAAATTGCTTTCTGTAATCTTACAGTTTAATAAACGTTTAATGCACGGAATTTAACTACGAAATTTTACTCCAGGCAGTTTTTCCTTTTTTTGTTTGCAGAAAGTCTTTTAACTGCAAATTTTCAGCCGAATTCAGATCAGGATCTTTGTCTAATACCCGCTCGGCCATTTCTTTTGAGACCTGCAGCAGTTGCCGATCTTCTACAATACTTGCCAGTTTAAAATTAAGTGCGCCGCTTTGTCTTATTCCTTCAATATCGCCTGGCCCTCTTAACTCCAAATCTTTTTCGGCAATCTTAAAACCATCGTTTGTAGCACACATTATCTTGATACGCTCCCGCGAAACTTTGGTTGGTTTTAAACCTGTTAACAAGATGCAAAAACTTTGTTCTGCCCCCCTGCCCACTCTGCCCCGCAATTGGTGTAGTTGCGACAAGCCAAATTTCTCAGCACTTTCAATAACCATTACCGAGGCATTGGGTACGTTTACGCCTACTTCAATAACCGTTGTTGAAACCATTATCTGGGTATCGGCCTTTACAAATCTATCCATATTGGTGTTCTTCACGTCGGGCTTTTGCTGACCGTGCACCATACTAATCCAGTATTTTGGCTCCGGGAAAAAAGCTTTTACATTATCATAGCCCCTCATGAGGTTTTCAAAATCCAGTTTTTCTGATTCTTCTATCAGCGGAAAGATAATATACGCCTGCCTGCCCTTTTCAATTTCTGATTTTATAAAATCAAGAACTTTCGTTCTATCATATTCATAACGGTGAGCTGTAGTGATTGGTTTACGGCCTGGGGGTAATTCATCAATAACACTGTAATCAAGATCGCCGTAGGCGGTCATTGCAAGTGTACGTGGTATTGGCGTAGCCGTCATAACAAGTATATGTGGTGGCACTATTGCTTTCTGCCACATTTTTGCCCGCTGTTCTACACCAAAACGATGCTGTTCATCAACAATTACTAATCCAAGGTTTTGAAATTGAACCGCATCTTCTATAACTGCATGGGTGCCTATAAGAATATTTAATTCTCCACTTGCAAGTGCTGCAAGTAATTTATTGCGTGCAGCTTTTTTAGTAGATCCTGTAAGCAGTTCAACACTTACCGGCATATCTTTTAGCAATTCTTTTAAACTGTTATAATGTTGCGTGGCCAATATTTCAGTTGGCGCCAGCAGGCAGCTTTGAAAACCATTATCGGCAGCAAGCAGCATACACAATAATGCAACTATGGTTTTACCGCTGCCTACATCGCCCTGCAGCAAGCGGTTCATTTGTTTGCCCTGTGCAGTATCATGCCTTATTTCTTTTAAAACTCTTTTTTGTGCCCCTGTCAATTCAAAAGGCAAATGATTTTTGTAAAAAGAATTAAACAACTCACCTACTTGTGTAAACGTATTGCCTTTTGAAAAACGGTGACGTTCTGTTTTGGCCATGTTCATTCTTACCTGCGCAATAAAAAATTCTTCAAACTTTAATCTTTGCAAGGCTTGTTCATATGTCTTTTCCGAAGAAGGAAAGTGTATTTGCCGGTAAGCAATATGGCGAGGCATTAGTTTTAATTGTTCAATAACAGGCGCAGGCAGGTTTTCGGGTATGTCTGTTTCCCTCAGCATACTGAACAATGCGTAGGTAAGTTTTGCGGTTTGCCTTCCGCCCAGACCACGCAATTTTAATTTTTCAGTACCTGGATAAACTGGCTCAAGAAAATTTTTTGTTTCCGTCTTTTCCCTGCTAAAAAGCTCTGTTTCGGGATGGCTCATTTGTGGTGTGCCCTGGAAAAAACTCACCCGTCCGTAAACAAGATATTCATTGCCCAGTTGAATCATTTTTTGAACCCAATTTATGCTCTGGAACCAAACCAGTTCAATAACACCACTGCTGTCTTTTAACTCTGCTACAAAACGACGGCTTCTTTTTTCACCAATTATTTCTGCGCTTATAATTTTCCCTGCAAGTTGTATATACTCAGTTTGTGCTGTTATATCTATAACCTGGTTAATCTTTGTTTTATCTATATGCCTGTTGGGAAAGTGCTCAAGCAAATCATTGAACGTATAAATGCCAAGTTCTTTTTTTAAGATATCGCCACGTTGCGGTCCTACACCTTTCAGGTATTCAATAGGGTTAACTAATATGGAAGTATTGCGGCTGATGTTTCTATTTTAAAACAAAAATAAGGCCTGCGCTGCTAACTGTATCAGTGGGTGGGTAACCAGCTTGCATATGTGAACATATAAAGTTAATTTTGGCGCAAACCTTTTAAAACAAATGCGACCAATTGTGATACCGGCCTCTATACGGGAAAACAATCAGCCCAACGAAATCCTGGAGGCAAGGCTTGATGATATTCGTGCAGGTTTTAAGCGTTTATTAAAAGGTGATCCAGAAGTGAGTGTAGTACTTCCTGCCTACAATGAAGAAACTTCTATTCTAAAAACATTGTCCTGCTTTTCAAAATCAATTACCAATCGCTCAGTAGAAGTAATTGTCGTTAATAATAACTCCAGCGATAATACAGAAGCCATTGTACTAAGTACCGGCGCAAGATGTGTAAAAGAACCAATACAAGGCATTACCCAGGCAAGAAATACAGGGCTAGCCGCCGCACGTGGAAAATATATTTTGAATGCAGATGCAGATTCACTTTATCCCCCGCACTGGATTGAACAAATGGCAAAACGGCTAGACGACAATAGCATTACTTCTGTATACGGAAGATTTGGCTTTTTACCTACCACAGGCACATGGCGTATTGTTTATTTCTTTTACGAAACCATGGGCGATGCTGTACGCTGGTATAAACGAAAATTTAAAGAAGAAGCTGTAAATGTATTCGGCTGCAATTCTGGTTTTAGAAAAGAACAGGCATTGCAGGTTGATGGTTTTAATCATCCGCCTTCTGCTAATGAAGATGGCTATCTTGCATTAAAGCTGCGCAACAAGGGTTTTGGCAGACTTCAGTATGTTTCAGATTTAAGAGCACTTGCATGGACAAGCGACCGTCGCATACAAAGAGTAGATGGCGGTATCTGGAATGGTTTTTTGAAACGCTTTAAAAGTGTTGTTACCAAAGACGAAGCCTATTGGGGCAAACCTTCCAAATAAATTGTTGCTTTCTTTTTATCGCTTATTATCTTACCCTTTTTTTTCTTACGTATACTTCTATCCATGCCTGTATTGATGGTTTGCGTGGTGCGGTAAATACATCAACCTTATCATAGTATTGCATAAGACTGTTTCTTACCTGGAATGGATAAAAGTTATTGAGATAAGGTATGTATTCAAACAAAACAAGATCGTAATAATTGTTTTTTATGCGGTCGCAAAACATATCTGTTTGTTGCTGAAACATGCCCACGCCTTTGTGAAACCATAAAGGATATTCTGAACTTTTTTCAAGATCAAACTTCATTTCATAGGCAAGAGGAGTAAGCTCCGTCATATTAAGCACTTTAGCATGCGGATTGTTTTTTACAACATCCATGTTCATGATCTTTTCAATACCATCAACAGTAGGGCCGGGCAAAAGCATTTTTTTAAATGCTGCCAGCTTTGGCGTACGCCACAAGTTCATTGGTACATCTGTAGTATCCGGGGGTAAAATGAGATAGGTTTTTTTATTTACTACTCCATCTGTATTTACAATGGCAGGTTCTGGCTTTACAAAATATTTTGAAACATATTTCCAGTAAACATTGCTCCACCATAACATTATGCCAACAGAACCAATAAAAACAATTTTAAAAGATTCAAAATTAATGGGCAAATAACTTGAAAGCAGGTAAAGAATAAATGCAATGGCAAAACTGTGAAAGAAAATATTGTTGTCTGGCGGTATATAACTTGTAGTTTGAAAAATTGTTGCTTCAGCCAGTATTCCTAATGTAAGCAATGTAAAAATCATCATTGGTTTATCCTTCAAAGATTGCTTAAACGATTTGATACGTACAAGAAGCAATAACAGAATAATAAAAATGTAAAATCTAATCCACGGTGAATTATTGAATAAATCTTCTGCAATATCTCCAAATGAAAACCTAGATATATGTGGCGGCTGTCCATGATTGAACCAATAACCGAATTTATATTTCAGCAATGGTGCTATCATTATAAATCCTGTTCCAAGAAGACCAGCTGCAAAAACAAGAGGCTGCTTCCAGTTTTTTTCATACCATGCATTGTATGCAATCAGTGCTATACAAACCAGCAAGGCCATACCTCCGCCATCCTGTTTTGTAAAAAAAGAAAAGAACACAAACATACCGCTAAGCACAAGCCACAGATATCTCCAGCGTTTGCCTTCGCCAAAAATAAATTTCATAAGCATGGCCAGTGCAACCAGTTCATACACAATTACGGTGTGATTGTACCAGGGCCAGTAATTAAGAAATGAGTATGAAATAATAAATAACAATACACAGAGAAAACGAATACCATTATTGACAGATAGGCTTTTTAAAATTGAACGAAACGATAAACCCGCTACAATGTTTAGAAAAACCTGCGCTTTCACGAGGCTTATCATATATGGCCCGAAAATTTTAAAAAATATTGCAGGCACTACCCAATACATATAACCGAGCGGAATGCCAAAGTCTTTGTAAGGAACCTGGCCGAGATAAAGGCGATATGCGCCTTCATACGATAAGAAAATATTAATTCTATAGGGAAAAGTTCCGAAAAGGGGAAAAAACGCCATCCCAACAATTAAAAGAATTTCTCCCGTAGCCAGTAATTTCTTCATGTCGGTTGTATTTCGCTTCTAAAATAACAAACCATAGCCAACCTGCAAAGCGATACTGCAAAGTGGTATTGTACAGACAGGTTTTATGAAGTATCTTGGCGCCCAACAACCAAACCTTATATGCCCCCTTACATTAAATTATTAAGACCAAAAGACTGGGCCAAAAACCTCTTCCTGTTTTTACCCGTATTCTTTGGGGGGAAATTGTTTGACATACCAAGGATAGAACATTTATTTGCTGCTTTTTTTGCCTTTTGCTTTGTTGCCAGCACAGTTTACATAATTAATGATTACAGGGATATTGAAGATGATAAAAAACATCCCAAAAAAAGTCTGCGCCCACTTGCATCGGGAAAAGTAAAACCTGGCGCTGCGCTTGCTATAGCAGCCGTGCTGCTAATTACAGGGTTTGCACTTGCGTATATTGCCGATCCAAAATATCGTTTTATATCAATCCTTGCTTTTTACTTTCTGCTGAATATGGGTTATTCTTTTGGGCTTAAGAACATTCCCATTCTTGATATACTGATTGTAGCAATTGGATTCTCGCTAAGAGTAAAAGGTGGCGGTTATGTAGCAGCAATAGATGTTTCCGTATGGTTAAACCTTATGGTTTTGCTCCTGGCCCTGTTTATGGCTATCGGCAAAAGAAGAGACGACATAATTCTTAAAATGGAAACTGGTGCCGATATGCGCAAAGCTGTTAAGGGTTACAATGTAGATTTTCTCAACACAATGCTTTCTATGTTTAGCGCTATTATTATAATGACATATATCATGTACTGTGTTTCAGCAAAAACTATTGAACATACCGGTACGTACCACCTGTATTACACTGCCATTTTTGTAATAGCGGGATTAATGCGCTACCTGCAAATCATCCTTGTACAAAATGAAGCAGGTTCGCCAACTGATGTTTTATACAAAGATCGTTTTATACAGGCTACACTTATTTTATGGGTAGCAGGTTTTTGTTTTTTACTATACTGGAAAAACAACACGGTTTTTAATTGATAGGATTGCTTCGTTATGATAGATTTCTAAAAGAACGATAACCAAACTGATTTTACATGCCCACAGTACTGATCTTAGGAGCCGGCTCAGATATAGCCATGGCAACGGCAAGAACATTCGCAAAAAATAATTATGCAGTGCAACTGGCCGCAAGAAATGTTGAAAGACTTTCTGCTTTTAAAACAGATTTACAACTGCGCAACAATACAAGTTGTACGCTCCATGAATTTGATGCTTTAAAATTTAATACCCATAAAACATTTTTTGAGCAACTTAACACAAAGCCAGATGTAACTGTTTGCGTATTTGGTGTAATGGATGATGAAGAACTGGCCTTTAATAATTGGGACATTGCAGAAAGAATGATAAACAGCAACTACACAGGAGCTGTTTCCATTTTAAATATTATTGCAGCATATTATCAATCGCAACAAAAAGGTTGTATTGTGGGTATAAGTTCTGTAGCTGGCGAAAGAGGAAGACAAAGCAAATTGATTTATGGAAGCACCAAAGCTGCACTAACAGCGTATCTTGATGGCTTAAGAAATAAGTTATTTGCTTTTAATGTGCATGTTGTAACCGTTAAACCAGGTTTTGTTTTTACAAGGATGACTGAAACACTCAATTTGCCTGGTATACTTACTGCACAGCCGGAAGAAGTAGGCGAAGCAGTGTATAAAGCGGTTGTAAAAAAGAAAAATATTATTTACGTTCGCTGGATGTGGAAGTGGATTATGCTAATCATTAGAAACATACCGGAATTTCAGTTTAAAAAAATGAAATTGTGAAAAAACGGATTGCATTTTTTGATTTTGACGGAACCATCACTACCAAAGACACTTTGTTGGAAATTATTAAATTTTGCAAAGGCAATTTTAGATTCTACCTGGGATTCTTCATTAACTCACCTTTTATACTTGCATGGAAAGCTGGCATTATATCTAACCAGGCTGCAAAAGAAAGAATACTGAAATATTTTTTTGGCGGCACTTCACTGGAAATTTTTCAAAAAAATTGCGATGAATTTTCAGACATAAAAATACCAGCGCTGATAAGGCCCAAAGCCATAACAGAAATAGAAAAATTAAAAGTTACCGGTGCAGAAATAGTTATCGTTTCAGCATCTGCAGAAAACTGGATACAGAAATGGTGCGCTGGTCTTAATCTTCAATTAATAGGAACGAAACTTCAGGTTAAGAATAATCTTTTAACGGGCAAAATAGAAAATCTTAATTGCCATGGCGAAGAAAAAGTAAACCGTATTAATGCCTCGTTTGATCTTTCCAGTTATGACGAGATATATTGTTATGGAGATACAAAAGGCGACAAGCCCATGTTAGGGCTTGCCACCTTTGCTTTTTTTAAACCTTTTCGCTGATTATTTTTTCAAGACCGTTTTCGTGAATTTATAATTGTCTCCAACTTTTACTTCTGTTAAATAAAGACCGGATACAAGGTTACTTAGGTCAATTACTGAATTTAAAATCTTGTCGTTTTTAGTAAACAGCTTCTCTCTTACAATACGGCCGGTAAAATCGTACACAACAATTTTACCATTTCCCTTTGCATCATTGTTAAGTGAAACTGTAAGGTTTGACAATACAGGATTTGGAAACACTTGCGCAGTTGCTGCGAGTCCATTACTATTCCGAATGATAATTACATCCGAGTAATTAAATTTACCATCCTTATCAATTTGCTTAAGGCGATAATAATATGTAGCGGCAGAAAGTTTTGTATCTGTAAAAGTATACTCATGTGCAGCACTACTTGTACCTGCACCTGTAACTTTGCCAATGCTTGTAAAACCATTGCCGTCGGTACTTTTTTCTATGCTGAAATAATCATTGTTCTGTTCAGTAGCTGTACCCCATTGCAAAAGATTTCCAGCGTTGCTCTCCTGCCCTTTGAAATAAGAAAATGTAACAGGTAGCGCTGCGCTAATTACATTTACATCTGTTACAGCCGAGCCCGAAGCCCCCATAACATCTGTTACAGTTAATTGAAACGCATAAGAATTACCAAGAAGCATATTGCTTACTAAAGGTGTAGCAGAATTTGCATTTACAATAGTAGCAGCAGAAGGTCCTCCTACCTGCGTCCATGCATAGGCAGAAATAGAACCGTTTGGCGAATAAGATGCGGTAGCACTCAATGTAGTAGAAGTAACATTAATAGTTTGTGGCGGACCCGCATCTGCTATGGGTGCTGCCATAACGGTAATGGTTACACTGGAAGTTGCAGTTAACCCATGATTGTCTGTTACGGTTAATGTAAAAACATAAGTTCCCTGTGCTAATCCAGTAACAGTAGTGGATGCACTTGCAGGCGTTGTAATTGTTCCCGCTGCAGGACCGCTGGTTTTAGTCCATGCATAAGAACTTACACTTGCGCCACTGGTTCCATTTCCTGATCCATTTAATGTAACAGAACTTGCAGGCAATGTAATAGATTGAGTGGTTCCTGCATCAGCAACAGGTGCTGTGTTTGTAGAACGGGTATGCATCAAAAACCATTCGTATAAATTTGGATTGGCAGTAAAGCTTCCTCCGCCACTAACAGTTCTTGTAATATGTCCTGTGTCAAATGCATTTATCCATGCGCCTGAATGTCCACCACTTTGATAATAAGTAAACTTGCCTGCGGGATTAATACCGGTACACCAGCTCATCAAAATTTCTGCATGTTGCGTTGCACCTACACCAACTGTACCATCATCCATGCTATGAAATGCCCATACAGGCAAATGATTAGCAGCAATAGTTGAACAAACATTACCGTCAATTTCATCTTGCGTACCGCATACAGGTGCTGCAGCAGCAATAGAAGCATCAAAACTATAATCACCACCGGGTGCATCTGTAATTGCACGCCAGATGCCACCACCACCAAGACTTAAGCCAGTAATATAGATTCTGTTGGGATCGATTTGTAAATTTGCTTTTGCATACTTAATCATTTCAGTTATATAATAAGGTGGCCAGTATCCATACTGAACACTAAGTTGTGGCGACAATACAACAAATGATGAAGTCTGTCCGCCTACTGTAAAGCTCATGGTTGCACCAGCAGCACAAAATTTAGGAATAGCATTGGCAGTTATCGCATTAATCTGCGAAGTACCATTACCTCTTTCACCGATACCATGCAAGAAAATGATCAATGGGTGTTGTTGTGTGCCATAATCTTTTGGTGTAAACTGAAGAAATCCTATAACACCATCTGGTGATGCAGGATAAGGAATGGATTTAGCTACTTGCTGAGAAAATACAGTTGTATGCAAACAACATAAACATACAGCCATCAGCAAAAGGGTTTTCATAGTTCTCATAGAGTATTGCAGTTTTAATATTGAATACAATTGAACAGATCGCTATCCGTCACAAAAAATGATAGTAAATATTCTATGTTTATTTACTGTACAATTACAGTTAATAACTATAGAAAAAATACCAACAGTAACAAGCAATCCAAAAAATAATCAATGTAAAATTCTAAGTGAGAACCTGTAGCAAGAGAATAATTAGCAGCAAGGTTATCAATAGAATATTGGTGATATGAATAAACCAACAACTATACCAAAATGGTTTTTTGTTAGCAACTTGATCTAATATAAGTAAGGCCCACAGGGGATTCTACGAATATGCAACGTAATGATCCATGTGAGCTAAGTAGTAACTTTAGTAAGAAAAAATCGTGATTTTTTTTATTTAGTAAACTATAAAATTTTAAATTGTATATAAAAAAGAGAAGATCGCTTAAAAGCGATCTTCTCTTTTAGTTAATAACTTCTATTTATTTTACATTTTAATAAACTTAAGCTTACCGCCTGGCTTACCATTGCTTTCTTTTATATCAATGATATATAAACCACGTTCGAGTCCCGATACATTTTTAAGAGAAAAAGTATTTTTTCCCTGTATAGTCTGCCAGTTATATTTTGCTATTAATACACCTTTCGAATCATATACGCTTACTGTTTTAACACCTGCTTCAGCAGCATATAATTCTACAGTTGCAGAAGAAACAACAGGATTAGGATATATTACCAGCTTTGTTTTTGCTATAGTAGTTAAAGCAACAGCCGAATCTTTTACAGATCTAAGCATGGCCTCATCTTCTTCTACACTTGTACTTATTATTGATTCTGCAACTCTTGCACCGCTTACGCATGCCCTTAATAATTCAATATCACCTCCGGAGTATACTGCAAAAGCTTGTGTAACAGTACCGCCAAGTGAAGGTGTAAAAGAAAACCAGCTCCAATTACCATTAAACGGTTGTGCCATTGCCGCATCTGTGTATAAAATACTTCCATTGGCAATAGACTTTCCGTACACTGCAATACGACCACTGGTTGAAGGATCGCTACAGGCCTGGTAATAGCCGCCGGTAGTTGACTTAATATAGCCTAACAGGTTAGTTGATGAAGCTGTTTGCTGTGTAGATTGTGAAGAAGATCCGGAACATAAAAGAATTTGCGCAATACTTCCATCTGGGTAAATTGAAAATGATTGTGAAGCTGCACTGCCAAGTGTAGGTGTAAAAGAATACCAGTTCCATCCGCCATTATATTTTTGCGTAAGAGCAGCATCTGTATAAAGGATATTTCCGTTTGCAATGCCCGTTCCATATACTGGTATACGATCGGTAACAGATGCATCTCCGCATGCCTGGTAAGGACCACCTACTACCAGTTTCACATATCCTAAAAGAGTGGTGGTTGTAACTGGCGGTACGGGCAATGCTGTAGCTGCATCAAGAAGAGAATTTACGGTTACTGTTACCTGTGATGATGCGGTTGCACCACCATCATCTGTAACAGTTACTGTAAACAAATAAGTTCCTTGTACTAACCCCTGCAGCGCAGTAATGCCTCCTTTTGGGTTTACGATAATATAACTATCCGGGCCACTTGTTTTCGTCCAGGCATAAGAAACTATTGAACCATCAGCATCAGTTGATGCAGTAGCATTCAGAACTGTATAGCTAACCGGCAAAGTAATGGCTATTGCACTGCCTGCATTGGCCACTGGCGCAATATTAGAAGACCCATTTACACCGACAGTTACAGATGCACTGTTTGTTAACCCATGATTATCTGTTACCGTTAAAGTAAAAACATAAGTGCCTGGAACAAGATCACTAACAGTGGTTATAGCTGCGCCTGCATTACCAAAAGTGCACGTTGGGCCACTGGCTTTTGCCCAACTATACGAGATTATAGTAGACCCATTTGTGCCTGTGCTGCTTATACCAGATAAATTTACCCAATTTAAAGGCGCTGTTATAGTTTGAGAAGTACCTGCGTTGGCAATAGGTGCTGTATATGCAGATGCATTTACTGTAACAGTAACAGAAGCACTATTAGTTAATCCATGATTGTCTGTTACAGTAAGCGTAAAAACATATGTGCCCGAAGTAAGACCGCTAACTGTAGCGGTTGCAGCATTAGCATTGCTGATTACACAAGACGCCCCACTTGTTTTAACCCAACTATAAGAACTTATAGTAGCGCCATTGGTTCCTGTACCTATCCCTGCAAGATTTACCCAATCTAAAGGCGCTGTTATTGTTTGTGCATTGCCCGCATTAGCAATAGGTGCAGTATAAGTTGATGTATTTACAGTAACAGTTACAGAAGCACTGTTGGTTAACCCATTATTGTCTGTTACAGTAAGCGTAAAAACATAAGTGCCTGCGGTAAGACCAGTAACGGATGTTGTAGCAGCAGTTGGATTGCTGATTACGCAAGAGGGGCCACTAGCTTTTACCCAGCTATAAGAACTTATTGTAGCACCATTTGTACCAGTGCCTGAACCGGCAAGGTTTACCCAGTTTAAAGGCGTTGTTATGGTTTGCGCACTGCCTGCATTGGCAATAGGTGCGGTATTAATGATTTGTTGCTGTTGTTGCGCCGAACTACTTCCCCTGGCATTGCTCAAAAACCATTCGTATAAATTGGGGTTGGCTGTAAAACTTCCGCCACCACTTACAATTGTTGTAATGTGACCAGTATCATATGCATTTATCCATGCACCTCCGTGCCCACCAGATTGATAATACGTAAACTTACCAGCAGGCGTGCCAGCGCAACGGTTCATCAATATTTCTGCATGCTGTGTGGCGCCAACTCCTACTGTTCCGTCATCCATACAATGGAATGCCCATACAGGCAAGTGATTGGCTGCTATGGTTGTGCACATGTTGGCATCAGTCTCTTCCTGCGTACCGCATACTGGTGCAGCCGCTGCTATAGTACCATCAAAACCATAATCATAACTATTGGTAGCTGCTATATAAGTTGATGCATCTGTAATCATTCTCCAGATGCCACCACCACCAAGGCTTAAACCAGTAATATAAATTCTGTTGGGATCGATCTGCAAATTGGCCTTGGCATACTTAATCATTTCAGTAATATAGAAAGTAGGCCAGTATCCATATTGTTTGCTCAATTGCGGCGACAATACTACAAACGATGATGTCTGTCCATTTACAGTAAAACGCATACTGGCACCAGCAGCACAAAATTTAGGAATAGCATTGGCTGCCACTGAATTAATTTCAGAAGTACCATTGCCTCTTTCTCCAATGCCATGTAAGAAAATAATCAGCGGATGTTTTTGCGAACCGTAATCTTTGGGTGTAAACTGAAGAAAACCAATAACGCCGTCGGGGGATGAAGGATAAGAAATTGATTTTGCTACTTGCTGACAAAAAACGGTAGAATAGGAAATGGATAGACCCAACCCAAGCAGAAATGCCCGTAGAATTGTTCTCATAGTTCTTAAGCAGTTTTTAAAAATTACTCTTTGGTTTTAGGATACTGTTATCTCTCTCATAACAGTATCATTAAATAAAAAAGATCTCCTTGTTATAAAGCGCCAGCTTAAAACAACAGACTTACATGACACACGCACCACAAAAAAACTGAAGGCATGCATCGCAAACTTTAAAAAAAATAAAAAGGGATTCTTTTCCAGAATAATGGTTAGCAGTAACCGTATTTGTACGAGGGAAAAGTGACCAACAACTATACCAAAAACTTGGTTGTGGACAAATATAGATTAACTTTTGTACGTATAAGTGTCACTCGAACAATTAATTAATATGCCATCGTAAATCTCCTATAAAAACAGATCGTATATATACGAAAAATGAAGAGCAGTTGCTCTTCATTTTTCAAAATATAAATCAAAATCAATTGGTATTAATACTTCACAAAACTACTAACCTTTTTCTCTTGTCCTATTGTAATGATGATTTGGTAAACACCATTTTGCAAAGCTGATACATTTACATTCTTTTTAAGAACAGGTTGATTTTTCTGCCATTGCTGTTGCATAATAGTTTTGCCTTGCATATCTGCAACTGCAACTTGCAAATTGCCATTTATGTTACTTTGTATACTTACAGCAAGATTATCATGCACAGGGTTTGGATATTTTTCAATAACTACTCCTGTCTTGCTATTTGTTACTGCAAGTGTTTTGGAGAGTTCTGTTCTACCGTCTTTATCAACTTGGGAAAGACGATAATATGCAACACCAAAAGGAGCGTTATTATCATCAAAAGAATAATTGGTTGGAAGAGAACCGCCTACCGCATTTACAGAACCTATTGTGCTAAAGCTTACGCCGTCTGTACTGCGCATAACATCAAAACGCAGGCTGTTTATTTCTGAAGTTGTGCCCCATGTAATTACATTTTTGTTTCCAGCATTTGCGCCGTTAATGTAAGCGTATTCAACAGGTAATGTACCAAGCTTTATAAGAGTAAACACATCGCTGTTTGTTTCACCAACATAACCGTTTGCCACAGTATACCGAAATGTATAAGTGCCAGGGGTGATAATGTTAGTAAAGCTTACATAATCTCCACCACCGTAAGAGCCTGTGTTGTTGAAGTCCCGAAGGATGGGTGTTGGTGCTCCTGATGGACCGCTTACAAAAGACCAATTGGTAGAAAATCCGTTAGGCCCAATTGAACCATAGGTATGATAATAACCCCTCACCTGAGTAAAACTGGTTACACCGCTACCAATGGTGGCACCTCCACCGGCTTCTACAGCAGCAGCCGAATGTCCACTCGCAGGAATTTTTACACTAACCGTTACATTTGTACTTTGGGTATGGCCGGGCAAATAAGTAAGATAATCTTTTACCCGCAGGCTAAATTTATAATCACCTTCTGTTACAAAAAGACCATAATTAGGATCCACAACTGCGTTTACAAGAGGCCATTGAGAAGTAGTGGTTGAAGATGCTACGCTCGACCCAAATCTAAAAATCATTGGGCCGGATGTTTGCTGCCATAGATAATCAACAATTATATCGTCGTCTATTGATCCTCGTGCATCTAACGCAGGAAACTGAGAAATCTTTAATGGAGTTGATAAAGTGATGGTTGGGCCACCCGCAATTACAGATTGCGGATTAGCATCTGTTGCTATGTTTATATTTTTTCTTACCATCAGCATCCATTGAAAAACATTGGGATAATGGTGTCCGTTTGTTGGATCATACACTTTGTTATCCCAAAAATCTGCACCATGCACTTCAAATGCATAAATAGTATCCATACCCGGAATTACAACATTAGAACATGCATTGATACTATTGATATAATTGTGGGCAGTGTTTCCACCAAAAAGTGCATCCAGTTGTCCCTGAAATGCCCAAATAGCAACTTTATTTGAAGCGACATTGCAATAGTCTGGGCTTGAAAGATTGGTATTGGAAGAAATAGGTACAATACCTGCAAGCTTGTTTATGTTAGGAGATGAAAATGCATAATTCCATGTACCAATACCGCCGAGGCTATATCCCGTTAAAAAGATACGATTGGCATCAATATTAAAATGACTTGTTGCATAAGTAATCATTTCATCAACATAAAAGTTGGCCCAATCGCCACGTGATTTAGGTAATTGTGGCGCAAGCACTACAAAGCCATCTGTTGTACTATTGTAAGTAAACATCATATTTGTTGCACCATCGTGAATTTTTTTAGGTATACCACCTACATACAAAGCGTTGATACCATTTACCGGATCAGAAGAACCATCGCCCTGTTCTCCTACTCCGCCAAGCGAAATAATTAGCGGGTGAGGGGTACCGGTAGAGCGGTAATTAGGAGGAGTATATGATAAAAAATAAATAGTTCCATTTGTTGCCGTTACAACAGAACCCGGTGTCATTTGTGCGCTTGCGGTATACGCCAGCGGTAAGCAAAAAAGAATAAATAGAAGTTTTTTCATAAACAAATAATTGAAATACATTACAAATTTTTCCCCTGCTAAAAATCAAAAGATGTTATTCTTTAATTTTCAACAATAAGATTTTCAACAATTAATAATAATGGATTTGAGTTAAGGGGAATCTAAAGTGGAGTTCTATGGGATATTGAGCGTTAAAATTAAGGGAAATAAACAGATTATATTAAATAAAATTTATATTAATAAAACAAAAAAGCAGCCATTAAGGCTGCTTTTTTTTAGGGAAGATTTATTGGTTATTGTTTTACAAAAGGTCTTATAAGTCTTCTTCCGTCTGCTTGTTTTATTTCCAGGTAGTACACACCAGATTTCAGGTTACTGATGTTTATTTCTTTTGTTATAAGCGATTGATCTTTACTGAATTCCTGGTTAACCACAAGTTTTCCACTTACATCATATGCACTGATTTGCAATTTGCCAGTCTTATCGTCAATGAACTGGAAGCTGATTGTATTAATTGCCGGGTTTGGATACAGTTTGAAATATTGAGTGTTACGGAAACTATTCACCACACTTATTTTAATCTTCGATGTAGCTATTGCACCACCGTTATCAGTTACCTGTAATTCAAACTCATAGTCTCCTTCTACCAATCCATCTATTTCTGTAACAGCACTTGTTGCAGCAGCAATTAAAGATGTTGAAGGGCCAGAAATCTGTTTCCATATAAAGCTGGTTAAATAACCATCTGCATCAGAAGAATTATTACCAGACAATACTATTGATGATGCGGGCAACAAAATTGAAGTGTCTTTACCAGCATTCGCAAGCGGTGCTTTATTAGGCTCTGCATTTACAGTAACTACAACCTGGTCTGTAGATGTTGCGCCCTCATCATCTGTAACAGTAAGCTCAAATACATATTGCCCCTGTGTTAAACCAGCAACTGAAGGTGCCGTTGTGTTAGAATTTACAATAGTAAGGGCTCCTGGTCCATTTATTTTGTTCCAGCTATAACTTACTATTGAACCATCAGGATCAGTTGAAGCACTTCCATCTAATGTTACAGCATCATCTGGTAAAGTAATGCTGATATCATTACCTGCATTGGCTACCGGCGCTTTGTTTGGTGCTCGGTTTACAGTTACTGTTACTGCAGATGTTGCAGTTGCTCCTGCATTATCTGTAACCTGTAACGTAAATACGTATACGCCTTGTACAAGATTGCTTAATGCTGTTGACATTGAACCTGCATTAGCAATAGTATATGTTGAAGGGCCACTGGTTTTAGTCCACGCATAAGTTGTAATTGTTCCGTCTACATCATTTGATGCACTACCATTAAGCGTTGTGCTATTTGTTGGCAACGTTATATTGATATCGCTACCTGCGTTAGCTACTGGTGGCACATTAACTGGTGGCGGCGGTGCAACTGCTGCATTTACGGTTACAGTTATATTGGATGTTGCACTTGCCCCATTATTGTCTGTAACCTGTAATGTAAACACATATACGCCTTGTACAAGATTGCTTAATGCTGTTGACATTGAACCTGCATTAGCAATAGTATATGTTGAAGGGCCGCTGGTTTTAGTCCACGCATAAGTTGTAATTGTTCCGTCTATATCATTTGATGCACTACCATTAAGCGTTGTACTATTTGTTGGCAACGTTATATTGATATCGCTACCAGCATTAGCTACTGGTGGCACATTAACTGGCGGAGGCGGTGGTGGTGGTGCAACAGCTGCATTTACTGTTACTGTTACTGTGGATGTTGCACTTGCGCCAGCATTGTCTGTAACTTGTAACGTAAATACATATACGCCTTGCACAAGATTATTCAGTACAGTAGACATTCCGCCAGGACTAACAATATTGTATGTTGAAGGCCCGCTGGTTTTTGTCCATGCATAAGTAGTAATTGTTCCGTCTGCATCGCTTGATGCACTACCGTTAAGCGTTGTGCTATTGGTTGGCAATGTTATGCTAATATCGCTACCAGCATTAGCTACTGGTGCCTGGTTAGCTGCAGGGTTTACAATTACCGTTACTGTTGATGACGCAGTTGCGCCACCATTATCTGTAACTTGTAACGTAAATACATACACGCCTTGTACAAGATTGTTCAGTACCGTAGACATTCCGCCTGGCGTAACAATATTGTATGTAGAAGGGCCACTGGTTTTTGTCCATGCATATGTTGTAATTGTTCCGTCTGGATCACTTGACGCACTTCCATTAAGTGTTGTGCTATTTGTTGGTAATGTTAGATTGATATTACTTCCTGCATTGGCAACTGGCGCCTGGTTAGGAGCTGCGTTTACTGTAACCGTTACAGTTGAGGTTGCAGTTGCGCCGCCGTTGTCTGTAACCTGTAACGTAAACACATATACGCCCTGTACAAGGTTGTTTAGCACTGTAGACATTCCGCCTGGCGTAACAATATTATATGTAGCAGGGCCGCTTGTTTTTGTCCATGCATATGTCGTAATCGTTCCGTCAGGATCACTTGACGCACTACCATTAAGTGTAGCACTATTGGTTGGTAATGTTATATTGATATTACTTCCTGCATTGGCAACTGGCGCCTGGTTAGGTGCTGCGTTTACTGTAACCGTTACTGTTGATGATGCAGTTGCGCCACCGTTATCTGTAACCTGCAATTTGAACACATATGTTCCCTGTACAAGATTATTCAGTACAGTAGACACTCCGCCCGGTGTAACAATATTATATGTAGCAGGGCCGCTTGTTTTTGTCCATGCATACGTTGTAATAGTTCCGTCAGGATCGCTTGATGCACTACCATTAAGTGTAGTGCTATTGGTTGGTAATGTTATATTGATATTACTTCCTGCATTGGCAACTGGTGATTGGTTAGGTACCGGGTTTACAGTAATGGCTACAGTAGAAGTTGCTGTTAACCCGTTATTGTCTGTTACAGTTAATGTAAAAACATAAGTTCCCTGGGTAAGACCAGTAACTGTAGTTGATGCACTCCCAGGCGATGTAATTGTTCCAGATGCAGGGCCACTTGTTTTTGTCCATGCATAAGAACTTATATTAGCGCCATTGGTTCCGTTTCCCGATCCATTTAATGTTACTGAACTTGTAGGTAATGTAATTGTTTGGGGGCTGCCTGCATTTGCAACCGGAGGCGTATTGCCACTCTTTGTACGGGCATTCATTAAAAACCACTCGTATAAATTAGGATTGGCTGTAAAACTTCCGCCGCCACTTACTGTTGTTGTGATATGCCCGGTATCATATGCATTTATCCAGGCACCACCATGGCCGCCATTCTGATAGTAAGTAAACTTGCCCGGAGGATTAATGCCTGTACACCAGCTCATCAAAATTTCTGCGTGCTGTGTTGCACCTACACCAACAGTACCATCATCCATGCTGTGAAATGCCCATACAGGCAAATGGTTAGCCGCTATTGTAGAGCATACATTAGCATCTGTTTCTTCCTGCGTACCGCAAACTGGCGCAGCGGCAGCAATAGTGCTATCAAAACCATAATCAAATTTACCTGTAGCAGGAATATAAGTAGACGCATCTGTAATCATTCTCCAAATACCACCACCACCAAGGCTTAAGCCGGTAATATAAATTCTATTAGGATCAATCTGCAAATTGGCTTTTGCATACTTAATCATTTCTGTAATATAAAAAGTAGGCCAGTATCCATACTGAACACTTAACTGCGGTGATAGAACAACAAAAGAAGATTTTTGCCCGCCTACAGTAAAACTCATGGTTGCACCTGCAGCACAAAATTTAGGAATAGCATTAGCTGTTACAGAATTAATCTGCGAGGTACCATTGCCCCTTTCACCAATGCCGTGTAAAAAGATAATAAGGGGATGTTGCTGAGTACCGTAATCTTTAGGTGTAAATTGAAGAAAGCCAATTACCCCATCTGGTGATGCAGGGTAAGGAATAACCTTGGCTACTTGCTGTGAAAACAAAGACAAGGAGTGAATTACAAAACACAAAAAGATGAATAAAGATCTTTTCAGGTAAAGGTCAACCTTCATAAGAAATAGTTTTCGGATTAGGATAAATTGGATTAAGAAATTCTGGGAATTGACAGAGCAAATTCCTTACCAAAAAAGCTACGATTAACAAAATAAAAATATGCACCATTCTAATCACTTAATATTTAATCAATTACGATTTAGATATTAACATTGAGTACAGTCAAATAAATCAAACTGATATATTCTTCAGAATAATAAATAAATACTTACCAATAAATAAAATTGTATAATCTTGAGAATCAGAGGCAAACGATGTTTCAACGCTTTTATAGGGGAGAGTGTGATTTTGAGCAAAATAAAGGCCAAAACATCAAAAAAAATGTCATGTGAATTAAGTGTGGGAAAAAATCAGGATTTATATGCCTTAGGAGTATGCAGAAATTCTTTACGCCCGGCTTTCATTTTAAAAATTGCCTTTAGCATAGCAATCATTAATACGGGTATATGAAGAATAGCCCTGATTGTATTGCCGGAATAAAACCTGCCAGGAACAGATAAAAAAAGAACAATTAAATAGGCAACAATCATCAAAGCCCAGTAAACAGGATCTGGCATTAAGATATTGAATGAAAATAGCCATTGCGAAAAAAGCAAAACAGTTATAAGGCCCAATACCATAATAAGAAGCAATCGTGGTAATATAAGTGTCTGAAAAAATTTTGCGAAATACGTTATTGTTTTAGGCGCACCCTTCATCTCTGCATCAAAAAATCTTTTTGCATGGTTTAATTGTGCTTCAAGCCATCTTACTCTTTGTTTTTCAAAAACCTCCGGGTTAGATACTTTTTCATCATACACATAAGCATCATCAATAAAATGCATGAAAATCTTATCCTTCATTAGCTGCATATCAATCTCACGGTCTTCTCCGGGATTGGTAAGTATATGCTCAACACTAAAAATATCTTTCAATAAATCAAATGTAAATGCCATACCGCTTCCTATAGGTGCTGCGGAAATACCCAATGCTGCCGGACCCCTGCGAAAGAGATTAATATTTATTTCTTCGCTTATAGCATCCAGTAATGCCACAGGTGTTTCCTGGTTTTTTGCAGTGCGATGGCATTGCACTGCTTTGCATCCCTGCTGAAATGCACTGTTTATTTTCTCCAAGCAATCATCTGCCATAATATTATCTGCATCCAGCAATACGGCAATATCAAAACTGTTTGCATCAAGGTAATGCATTGCAGCATGTACCGATCTCGATTTCATGCTTACATCAACTTCAAGTACATCTACTGGCAACTGGCGCAAACGTGTTACTGTTGCCGGCTGAAGTTTATCTGCTACTACCAGCACTTTAAATTTATCTGAAGGATAATTATGTGCAGCCGCCTGCCTGGCAGTATCAACAATAATATTATCTTCTTTATAAGATGGAATAATAACAGCGATTCTTTTTTTATCGCTAACGGAACTGTAAGCCCTTAACCTGCCAAACCTTCCTGCAACAGCAATTACCAGCAAATAAAGAATGCTTATTGCCAGGTAAATGAAGAGTACACAGAATAAGAGATTAATAACAATCATGCAGGCTAAACGAAAATTTAAATAAAAAATTACAAGAAAGAAAAATTACACTTTAGAATACCTTGATGAATAGAGGTTCCAGAAAAAACCTTTAAAAAAATTTTTCAGTTGTTCAAACTCACCTTTCCTGAAATAATCAATAGCATACCGTGGAATAACACAGAAAATAAAAAAGAAAAAAAACACAGTTTGCTCATACCATTTGGTGTTACGGCGCATATACAAAATCCTGTTGCGGGTATGGTAAAACACTTTCATCGGGTTTTTTTTACCAACAGACATTGACTCTTTGTGATAAATAGTTGCGTTTGATGTATACCATATTTTGTATCCTGCTTTTCTGATGCGTGCAGACCAGTCCCACTCCTCGTAATAAAGAAAAAATCTTTCCGGAAACATGCCCACTCTTTCTATCACTTCTTTTTTCACCATCATGGCACAACCATGTGCACCAAATGTTTCGCCAGGTGTATCATACTGGCCTTTATCTTCCTGCATTTCACCAACAGTAGAAGTTCTGCCGGTAAAATGGTTCATCTCATTAAAACCTGCATATTGAATAATACCTGGCTGAAAGAAAAATTTTATTTTGGGGCTTGTTGCTCCTATTGAAGGATCGTTATAAAATGGTTCCAGCAAATCATTTAATAAACCTGGTGTTACTTCTGTATCATTATTTACAATAAAAATAAAATCACCCTTTGCCTGGCGCATACCCCAATTGTTACCACCTGCAAAACCCAGGTTTTTTTTACTCAGCAACAATTTTGTTTTAGGATAATTGCCTTTTAGGATTAGTGGCGTTGGATCTGTGTCAGATGCCATATCGCACACCAGTATTTCATAATTGCTGTAATTGAGTTTTCTTGTAGATTCCAAAAACTCACAGGTAACCGCAGCCTGATTGTAATTCAATGTAATAATTGAGATGAGCGGCTCTGAACCGGGCAACATGGGTATAATCTTTTTTCTTTGCTAAAGGTAAAGCTTATACGCTTGACTTTTGAATAAGTGCTGTTGGGGTATTGGCCATAATCCACAAGTCGTACATAAAACTGTACTTGTTTGCATAAGCAATATCCAGGCCTATTCTCTCTTCAACAGACATGTCATCATTGCCACGTTTTTTAATCTGCCAGAGGCCGGTAATGCCTGCGGGAGCCATAAAACGTTCAGCCCAATTGTCTGTTGTAAGCGTAGCAGCTTCATATAGAGGAAGTGGCCTGTTGCCTACCAGCGACATATCGCCGAGGAGTACATTTACAAATTGAGGTAATTCGTCGAGGCTGGTATTTCTCAGAAATGCGCCTACTTTAGTAATGCGTGGGTCGTTGTTCACTTTAAAAAACATAGGACCGCTGTCTGAAGTAGCATTGTATTGATTGAGATGGGTTAACTGGTCAACTTTTTTATCAGCACCAGTTTCCATTGTACGAAACTTGTAAAAATTAAAAACGCGGTAACCACGGCCAGCTCTTTTAGAAATATATAGAACGGGTCCTTTTGATTCTAAACGGATAGCCAGTGCAATAAGAAGAAATACAGGGGCAAGTACAACCAGTATTACCATTGCAACAAACATATCAAAGCATCTCTTAAAGAAATCATTGTTTACATTTTTTGCATCTTCAGGAAGTTTGATATTTTCTTCCAGCGCTTTTATGTTTTTAGAATCTTTAATCTTTTTGATGAAATGTATTTTTGAACGAAGCTTATCTGCCTGAGTATGCATGCAGATGATTTCGTCTACAAAAGCAAGTTTACGTATATCTGCCAGTTCTTTTTGGGTAGCATCAGACGCTTCAACCAAAAAAGGAATACCATTTAGTGATTTGGCAGAAGTGATAAATTTATTAAACAGGGCAAGAGAAGCTGCGCCCATAGAAGCATCTGCAAGAATTACATCGGGATAAACATTTCTTTTTTCAGAAACTTTAGCAAGAATGGAAATGGCTTTTTCAACATTTTCGGCAGCGTAGCCGCTTTCGAAAGAATGAACCAGTGTATCTATGATAAAAGAATCCCTGCCAATATAGAAAAATTCTTTTTTCTTATCAGCAATTAACTCTTTTTCCGCAAATGAGTTTACAGTATAATGCCTATACTTTTTCTCAGATGCTCCAGCTTTGGGTGAGTAAACAAGTTCCATTCAGGTAAGATTTTGATTTAAGGGATTAATTTAGTTTCCTGGGTTCGGGACAATTTTATACTGCTTTTAAAACAGTATGAACATTTCTGTTTTCATATACAAGCAACTCATCTATCGCACGTTCCAACTCAACCGGATTAAATGGTTGCTGGAATGACTTTGTTATTCCTAATTCTTTACATTTTTGTTGTGTTTCTTTTGCATCCAGAGAAGAAAGCACAATGATTGGAATATGACCATAAAGGCCGCTTGATTTCAAATGAACCAATAATTCCCAATCCTGCATATCAGGCAACTGGGGATCTACAATTATAACGTCCGGCAAATTTTTCTTAGAAAGCCAGTATAAGGCTGAACAACCGTCGGCAGCGGTAATAACCTGGTGCTGCTGGCCAAGTACGGTCTGTAATAAAAACCTGATAGCTTTACTTTCGTCAATTGCTAAAATCTTTTTTTTCATTCTTTTGAATAATTAAGTTTTAAGAAACTCAATTTTTCAGTAGGCTGCAATTGGATGATAGGTACGGCGTAAATAGGGTAATGGAACGATTAATTAGGCTGATATTTTAAGGAAGATGTGGATTACCCGGGAAAAATTCAGGTTTAGTGGACCTTCGAAGGATATATAGAAGTATTAATTTATACAGTTAGATAGATTGATATTTTAATATTTGTTTTAAAATATATGTAAAATCTACTTAACGTTATGGTAAAAGTAACAACAAAAAACAACAAATCAAACTGTTACTAATTAATTTTTTATTACCAGACACAAATGTAGCCTAGAAGATTACATGTAACAATACCCACTTAGTGGTAATTTATAATATGTAATTTGATTAAATTGTAACCAGATAAATCAAACAGACTTTTCCCTGGCTGCCTTTTCCCAGAGAACTGATTGCTGCCCTTTTAAAAAACGCTTAAAACCCCAGAATACAGAGATATTCATAAAAAGGAAGTAATAAGGCACATACAGCGCTTTAATTTTAATATTTCTATTGGCAAAAAACCAACCCGATACAGCCAGTAAGTAAAAAAAGGATTGCATCAACAACAGTATATCATATATAAAACCCGCCCTCATTACTACTAATACAATGTTTAAACATAGTAATAATAAGAGACAAACCGGTGTAATGGCCCAGCGCAATACGCGGTGAGAAATGTATTGAAAAGACAGTTTTCCGTATTTAAATACGTTTAATAAATCGCGAAGCATATACATTGCCTGGAAACCGCCTGCACTAATGCGGATTTTGCGTTTTTGTTCATCTTTTATTGAGGCAGAACTGGCTTCTTCTGCATAAGCGGTGGGTGCATATTTTACAACATATCCTTTCTTTGCAATGCGGAGAGACAATACAAAATCTTCTATAAGCACCCCTTCTTCTATAGCTTCGTATAAATCTGTACGCACAGAAAACAACTCTCCTGCAGCGCCTACAACACTATAAAAATCCGAATCTTGTTTTTTCAAGAAAGACTCATATTTCCAATAGAGTCCCTCTCCTGCCGAAGCAGCTTTGGTATTTACAGGCTGATAAATTTTCTTTTCGCCAGCCACTGCACCAACTTTTGGGTCGGCATAAAACTTAACCAGTTCCCTTACGCATTCTTTATTAAGCACTGTATTGGCATCGCAAAAAATAACATAGGGTTCTTTTATAAAATTCATCGCCCTGTTCATGGCTGCGGCTTTACCATTTCGTTGTGGCAGGTGTAGCAGTGTAAACTGAGGGTATTTTTTTATGATATCCGGCGTGCTGTCGTTAGAACCGTCGGTTACAAAATAAACACACAATTTCTCTTTGGGATAGTCAAGCGCAAGGGTGTTTTCAATCTTATCCTCAATATAGTCCTGCTCATTATAAGCCGCTATAATAAGTGCAACATCAGGTTCAAAAGCCTCCTTTTTTGGGTCTTTTTTACCTGGTGAAAAAGCCGCTTTTATCCGGTTAAGGATCCAAATAAATATTCCGTAGCCGAGATAAGTATAAAAAACAATAAAAAAGAGCGTCCAAAAAAGTAGTTTAATAATCATTTACGGTTGTTTTTACCAGGTTTCACGTAAACGTTTTTAGAAAAGTATTAGTACTGCAAGAAACAAACCTTTGCTGGTAATTTTCGGGAAATAACTATCAAACTAACGCTTGTTGTTGCATTTTATTCTAAAAAATTCTAATATTGTGCCATTAGAAGATACCTTTGAAGTACCCAAATGAGTCCCGCAATCCCGTTACTGGTTTAACAGTACACTTCGCATATCTCCAATAAAACAGGCTGGCTAACCAATTTATAATGTAACACTTAGTAATTTTTGCTAGCTGGCACTACAAAGATTGCTTTAACGTTAGAGCACCCGAACAGGCAGGTTTTTGATAATCCATACTCTTGAACAACAATTTTCGGTTGCAAACAGCTAAGTTTTCATGATGGCTTTATATACCATCAGCTTAATTTATAACAACTTGATTTTAAAAACTGTGACTCGTTTAAGGCGCTTTGCAAATAGCAATATTATCTTTTTTTTTGATTAATTTGCAGCCCCTTAAGCAGTTGACTTAAACCGCATACCAGATTCTGAAACTGCAAAAAACGCTTCTATGGATTTAATGTTTTTTATCAACGCACTGCTACGTAAAAAATGGGTTATCATTATATGTACCATTGCCGGTCTTTGCGCTGCACTGCTTTTTACACTTACCAAAAAGAATATGTACCTGTCTGCTGCTACTTATTCTACAGGTTTTACAATGAAGCAACAGCTTAAACTAACCAGCGACGAAAGCATGAATGTTTTTGAGATTGACCAGCGTTTTAAAAACGTGATAGAAACATTTAAGTCGCCCGTAGTAATCTCAATGATTTCATACGATTTGTTGCTGCATGATCTTACCGAGAAAATGCCGTACACTACACTAACAGAAAAAGAAAAAATCAAGAAAGAATATACAGACGTCAATATAGAAAAAGCAAAACAAATATTGATAGAGAAAAAAGCTACCAAAGAAATTTTGAAGGCATACGATCCCGAAGAAAATAAAGTCTTTCAACTTATACTTCTTTATCAATACGACAACGAATCAATTCTTGACCGCTTAACTGTAGACCGTGCTACCGGAACTGACTATTTGAATATTCTTTACAAGTCTGAAAACCCGGAAATGTCTGCATTTGTTGTTAATACCATTGGTAAAGAATTCATTTCATTTTTCAATTCTATTAATGATACAAGAACTGTAGAATCTACAGGTAAACTGGATAGCCTTGCCGCAAAAAAGAAAAAAGAAATAGAAGAAAAAACAAAAATACTTTCTGACTTCAAGAAAACATTCAACTCCGTAGACATTGGCGCAAGAGGTACAGCTGCCCTTGCTACTGCACAAGATCAGCAATCACAATTATCTGTAGAGCAAACCAAACTTAATGGTCTTAGATCAGATCTAAGATCGGTTATTCAAAACCTGGCCGCACTGGGCACTATTACAGAAAATGCGCCGGTTAATAATTCAGAATTGGTAAGGCTGCAACAGGAAAACCGTGAGCTGGCCGTTGAATCGCAAAGAAAAGGCGGAGACCCTGCTATTGAAGCACAGATTGCTGCCAATCAGAAAAAAATAAACCAGCTACAGCCCGGACTTTCTAATAGCGCTGAAATGGCAATTAAAAAGAAGAAAAAAGAAGACCTGGAATCCCAGAAAATTATTATTCAGAACAGCATAGATGGTGAGTTGACTACTATCAGTGCCCTTGAAGCAAACATAAAAAACTACAGTACTGTAGCAAGCAGTGGCGCAGGTATGGATGTTATTGTAAAAGGAAAAGAAGATGAAATAGCCCTGCTCACCAAACAATATGAGCAGATGACAGGCGTGCTGCAAAATGCAGAGAATATTAACGTAGCACCTGAAATAAATTTTAAACAAACGCTTAGAGGGCAACCTGCACTTAAACCAGAACGCTCTGGCAGAAAAGTTATCATTGCTTTGGGTTCAATTGCAGCATTGATGGTTTCGTCTTTATGGATTATTATTATGGACTTTCTTGATCAGTCTGTAAGGGCCCCATCAATTTTTAATAAGCTTGTCAACATAAAACTGCTTTCTGTTATCAATAAAGTAGATTTTAAACAAAAAACTGTTGAAGATTATTTTGCGATAAACAATGAAGCAAAGTCAGACGGCAGTCCTGATTTAATAGACGACATGCGTAAACTGCGTTTCGAAATTGAATCGAGTGGTAAAAAGATTATCCTGTTTACAAGCACTAAACCAAGAGAAGGCAAATCAACTATTATTGAAGCCCTTGCCAATAGTTTCAGCCTTGCCAAGAAGAAGGTTTTACTGATCGATACAAATTTCACCAATAATACTTTAACAGAAAAGTTTGAAGCCAAACCAATACTTGATCAGTTTATCCTTAACGGAGAACCCAACAGCATGGAAAAACTGGCGCATGTTAAAAGTACTACGAAAATACCTGACGTTGATATAATCGGCTGCGAAGAAACCCTTTATTCTCCTGACGAAGTACTAAAGAAAAACAACCTGCTTGAAAACCTGCAGAAAATCAGCAATAACTATGATTATATATTAATGGAAGGAGCTTCGTTAAACCAGCATGCAGATACAAAAGAACTAATGAAATATGCTGATGCGGTGGTGGCTGTTTTTTCTGCAAAATCGGTAATCCGGCAAACAGATAAAGATTCTATCCGCTTTTTAAAAACACAAAAAGAAAAACTGATTGGCGGCGTTTTGAATGAAGTAGAGAAAGACAATATAGACATGTAAATTTCAGCTTGCTTTTCCAATATTCCCTGTATTAACCAATCATTAAAATTTGCTTTTTCAGCAATTAAAAATAAAAACTACCTGAAAGTAGTATTGCGACACGTGAGCTGTAGATTATCTTGTGGCGCAAAATAAAAGTAGGCAAAATAAAAAGTTGCACTTTAATAATTACAACACATAATCGCTGATAACTGTAACGCTGTTTTATTAAACCCTCCTAAAACTGATGAAATTGTTCAAAGATTTATTCAATGCAAAGTACATACTGGAAAGTAAGCGCTATGCATGGATTGATTACATCAGGGGCATTTGCATTATTCTTGTATGTTACAGGCATTGTTTCGACGGGTTGAAAGGTGCTGGCGAACCCATGGGCGATTTCCCAGTTTTGCAATTGCTGAACACTTTCTTTTACAGCTTCAGGATGCCATTGTTTTTTATTGTTTCAGGCTTGTTTGTGTCATATAGCCTCAGAAAAAAAAGCCTGGGCGAATATATAAACAGCAGGTTTCGTATTGTTTTTTACCCACTAATGATATGGGGCTCTATACAGATTACCCTGCAAATAATTTTTAAAAAATATGTAAATGGTAATCCTGCTTTTTCTGATTACATCGATCTCATTATTTTTCCAAGAAACCCTGGCAACAACCAGCAATTCTGGTATTTGAATGCCTTGTTTTTTGTTGGTGTATTTTATGCAGTATTTAAAGAAGTTTTTCATTTTAAATTAAAGCAGCAAGTCATTCTAAGCTTTGCTTTCTATGCACTAGCAGCTTATCTTAATTACAGGGATATCAATTTTTATATTTTCCCCGATATTTTTCATTACTACATTTATTTCTGTGTGGGAGACATTATTTCAAGCATTATTTTCAAAAAAGAAACAACTGATAAAATATTGTCGCCGAAATGGATGGTTACATCAGCCATTGTTTTTTTTACGCTCCAGAGCATTTTTACGTTAATCAGCATGAAGCATGAAACCGACAATTACATTTATAACAAAATGATGTATCTGCTTCTGCCTATTGCATTAAGTGGTTGTTTTTTTATGATACAAATTGGGAAACTGCTGGAGAAAAAAAATATTTTAAAATGGTTACGTGTAGTTGGGTATCATTCGTTGTATATCTACCTCATGCACATTATGCTTATTGCTGGCGTACGCTTGATAATGATACATATCTTTCATGTTAATTACGTTCCGGTAATGATGCTTGTTGCAATAGCAACGGGTGTTGTTGTACCGATTATTGCATATAACCTGTGCATACGCCTTCATGGATGGTGGCTGTTTTCATTAAAAAAACCAGAAGCTGAAATAAATTATTATTCTGCAGTAAAACCTGTATAAAACAAAAACCCCTGCAAAATTTTTGCACCTTATGGAACATCATTTTATCAGTAACCGGGATATCGTTATGTTCAGTTTTCAATCCTGGGATACTGAAATAGGCAGCAATTTTAAAGATATGGCCATTGAACTGGCCAAAAAAAACAGGGTGCTTTTTGTAAACCGTGTGCTGGACAGGACAAGCCTTCGCAAAAACAAAAATGATAACGCTACCAAAGCAAGGCTTGCAAGTATAAAAGATGGCTCGGGCGAAATAGAACAGGTGGCCCCCAATATTTGGGTACAAAACCCCAGGGTAATAGCAGAATCCATCAACAGAATTCCATTTGCGGCTATACATGACTGGTTGAATAAAATAAACGGGATTAAGCTGGCCAAAGAAATTAATAAAGCCATCAACCATCTGGGTTTTAATAACGTAATACTGATTAACGATAACGACTTTATACGCGGCATTCATCTTAAAGAAGTAATTCCCTGCAGCGAATATATTTTCTATATACGCGACTATATGCTGGGTGTTGGTTTCTTTAAAAAACATGGGCCAAGACTTGAAAAAAGAATGATGCAAAGAGCAGATATGGTGGTGGCAAACTCTACATACCTCGCCGATTATGCACGAAAAAACAACCCCAATAGTTTTTATATTGGACAAGGTTGCGATTTTTCTCAATTCCTGAATGTGGATACAACAGTGCCGGAAGATCTCAAAAATATAAATCATCCGCTTATTGGTTATACTGGTTTTGTAAGTGCATGGCGGATCGATTTGGATATTATTAAACACATTGCCGAAAGCTTTCCCAACTGCAATGTTATATTGGTAGGACCGGTAGACTGGATGTTTAAAAAAGAATCGCTAAGTCATTTAAAAAACGTTCATTTTCTTGGCAGCAAGCCACCTGCTTTACTGGCATCTTATCTTCACCAGTTTGATATTTGCATAAACCCGCAAATCTTAAACGAAGTAACAAGAGGTAATTATCCAAGAAAAGCAGACGAGTACCTGGCAATGGGCAAACCGTTGGTAGCCACCGCAACAGATGCTATGAAAATGTTTGAGCCTTACTGTTTTTTATGCAAAGACAAAGAGGAGTATGCGGAAAAAACAGGCTATATCATCAGCAACCCTGAAATAGTTAATAGCGACACAATAAAACAGCAGCGAAAAGAGTTTGCTTTATCACATACGTGGGAAGACAGTATTGGCATGCTGGGCGACGCTTATTATTCAGTACAAAAAAACAAGTAGAAACCATGAGCGAACAATCATCAGAAAACAAGGTGTTGCGGGTAGCAGCCACACTTTTTTTACTGGCGTTTTGCGCTTTTATGTTTTATAAATTTATGTTTGATTGATTCTTTTGTAAAAAATGCAGTTCGCCAATACAGGCAGCAGCAAAAAAATAAACAAGGCCTGATTAGCTAATGTCTTATTCAAATAAAAATAATTCCATTACAAGAGACTCCTGGTTAAAAGAAGTATTTTTTACCAGGAGGATGAATTCTGTTCCGGGATGGATTGTTATGGCATTGGTTGGCATTGGTCTGGCATATGCAGGTAATGAATACGGGTCTAAAGTACCTGTTATGATTGCTGCGGCACCAGCAGGATTTTTATTTGTGATGGCATGCTTCTATTACCCTGAATTTGCGTACTACGCTTTTTTTGCTTCCATTTTTATTTTTACACTACCCTATCGTCTTATTGGTGTTAATATTCCACTCGGCCCGGCCATTGAAGGGCTTGGCTATTTATCTGCATTATCTGTTATTGCATCGCAATACCGCAGGCGCACCAGCAGTAAAGATTTTTGGAGAACGCCCATTTCCTTAATGTTTCTTTTACTTTTTGTGTTTATGCTACTAGAAGCATTCAATCCTGAAGTTGGTGGCCAGGGCCGTGAGGGTTGGTTCAATTTTGTAAGAAAACAAATCCTGTTTGTTATATTTTATTACATCAGCTTTCTAATGCTTGATTCCATTGAAAAGATCAGGCGTTTTGTAAAGATTTGGATCCTGATGCTAATAGTACTGGCAGTATGGGGCATTAAACAACAATATTTTGGCTTTAGTGCACCCGAGATGGCGTGGATAAATAGCGACCCAGCTATTGCCGGCCTGCTCTTCCAGGGCGGTGTATTCAGAAAATTTTCTTTATTACCAGACCCAGCAGCATTTGGTGTAATGGCTACATGCGGCGCACTATTTACACTGGTGCTGGCCATACGTTCCCCCGTTAAGAAAAACAGGAAGAAGCTTTACGTTATTAGTTTTATCATGATACTCGTGTCCAGTTACTCTGGCACACGTACCTGCAATGTTATGCTTATTGCAGGATTGCTTTTTTACATACTGTTTACGCTTAACGAAAGAAGAAGCGTTATTGTATTATTAACTTCAATAGGGCTGGGCATATTTATTTTATTTGGGCCATTAAGGTATACACCACTGGTATACAGGATTAGCACCACTTTCAACGGAAGCAAAGATGCATCCAATATGGTAAGGGATATTAACCGCAGAAATATCCAACCTTATGTTTATGTTCATCCTTTAGGTGGTGGCTTAAACACTTGTGGTGAAGAAGGCAGGCGGTTTTACCCCGGGCACAGGCTTGCAGGTTATCCGCCAGACAGTGGTTACATGAAAATTATGCTTGAACAGGGTTGGGTAGGATTAGCGTTGAATCTCATTTTTTACTTCATTATATTGCAACGTGGCATGAGTGGTTTTTACGATTCGCGGAGAACAGAAATCAAAAACCTTTACATGGCTTTTACGGTTGCCTTCTTTTCTATTACAGTAGGCCAGTATTCGCAACTGGCCATATCGCAATATCCAATGTACCTCTATTACATTGTTACTTTAGTAATTTTATATAAATTGAAAGAATATGATACCACAAAACCTGAAGATCATGAACAGTCTTTTGCTTAACTATAAAAAGGCATGCACTATTGTTATGCTTTTTTGTGGTACTGTAGCATGTGCACAGGTACCCCCTAAGACGCAGCCACAACAAGCACCTTCATCTGTAAGAAGGGCCGATAAAACATTTGACGTGCGTGAAAAGCTGGTACAGCTTGCCATGCAAAACCCTACTTACGAAATAGCAGATCGCCGCGTAAGCATTGCCAGTTACCAGGTAAAAAAAGCAAAAGGAAGCTGGCTTAGCATCATTACAGTTCAGGGCAACCTTAACGAATTTGCGTTTAAAGGAGCTCAAACTGTAAATGGAATTACAACAAACCCTTCTACTTATTATCCAAAATACAATATTGGCGCAAGCATACCATTTGATATTTTCAGTAGCAAAAAGAACGACACCAAAATAGCCAAAGAAAATTATGGCATTGCACAGGCAGAAAAGAACCAGCGCTTCCGCGAAATAAAAGCACTGGTGCTTACCAAATATGAAGACTACCTGCTTAGCCAGCAAAAACTTGAATTTCAGAGCCAGATAACCCAGGATGCACGTACCTCTTACCTTGCTTCTGAAAAAGATTTCCAGGAAGGCGCTATTAAACAGGATGATTATAACAAAAGCTACAGGTCTTATACAGACGAAAAAATAAGACAAGCTGAATACCTGCGCAATTACAATGTAATTAAGCTGGAACTGGAATCTATGATTGGCATTTCAATGGATGAATTGCTGAAATAGATTCTATACCTGTTTCCACAAAATGTAAAATTCTTTTCCGTCTATTTTAATATACGGGGCAACCTTATTTTTTCTCTTATTACTGCACAATGAAAAAAAATCTTCCTTTTTTATCGGGCCTTTCTTTTATAGCCGTTAGTGTTGCTGTAATTGAATACTTCGCAATAAAGAAAACGGGCGGGCATTTCTGTTATCCGCTGGATGATACTTTTATTCATATGGCAGTTTCAAAAAATCTTGCCTTATATGGAAACTGGGGCATAACCCCCGCGGGATTTGTATCTACTTCTTCTTCTCCGCTTTTTACTATTCTGCTGGCGTTTCTTTTTAAATTATTTTCTGTAAACATTTTGATGCCATTTGTACTTAGCTGCGCAGGCACTGTGCTTATGCTACTGGCAATACAGGAAGAATTTAATAAGCATACTGCATTAAGCACAACCAATAAGATTGTCTGCATACTGGCAACAATGCTTGCAGGAACAGTGCCTGCACTTACACTACTGGGCATGGAACATACACTGCAAATTGCTTTTGTGCTCTTCTTTGTACATAGCGTAGCTACATTATTAACTAACCCGCAAAAAAATAATATAGTAAAGGTTGGCCTATGGTGTGCATTGATGACAATTACAAGATATGAAAGCGTTTTTCTAGTAGCTGGTGCTTTTGCTTTGCTTTTATGGCAAAAGAAAATAAAAGAGGCAATAATCATTGCTGTTGCAGGAGCAATACCATTACTCATTTTTGGTCTCTACTCAAAAATGCATGGCAGTTATTTTATTCCCAACTCTGTGCTCATTAAGGGCAACCAGAGTTTTAAATATTTTCTTAACGGTGGCACAGCGCTTATACAAGGCACCGGCGCTTTTAGCGGTTTGGTTGTAATAGCTATTATTATTGCTGTAAAAAAACTACAGGCAAAAAAATTTGACAGGGATTTTTATATTCTCTCCATGTTTATTATTGCGTGTTTAATGCATGCAGTGCTGGTTGCATTTAGTTGGTTCTACCGTTATGAAGCTTATCTTATTGTTCTGGGAACATTGCATATTTCTAAAATTGGTTTGCAGTGGCTGCAGGAGAATGGCACAAAAGCATTGAGACAACAATGGATTCCGGCAGTGCTGCTTGCGGCAATACTGTATAGTGTACCTGTTCGCGGACTTAATGCTTTCCGAAATTCTATCCGTGCTATTTACAATACTTATGAACAGCAGTACCAGATGGGATTATTCTTTCAACAATACTATAAAGAACAAACTGTAGCGGCAAATGATATAGGTGCTATTACATTTATGGGCAATCTTAACACCATAGATATGTGGGGACTTGCCAATTTTGAAATTGCGAAGGCCAGAAAAAATGGTTACTGGAATAATGAGTTTATAAGGAAAATTGTGGCCGATAATAAAACACGTGTTGCTGTTATGTACGATTCGTGGTTTGATAAAGATCTTACCAGCCAATGGGTGAAAGTGGCTACATGGAAACTGCCTTTTAATTACGTATGCGGCGATATTATGGTGAGCTTTTATGGTATGAACGAAAGCGAAGCGAACCTGCTAAAATCAAACCTTTCTTCTTTTGAAAACCAACTGCCAGGGGATATTGAAGTGAAATATTTTAAATAGCTTCTTAATACACCTCTCTACCACATAGGCACATTAGGTACAATAGAAACACAATAGATAGATGGCCTATGTGAAGCTATGTTTCTATGATCCTATGTGGTGAAATAAAAATCTTATCAATAGGATTTAGCTGATTGATATTCCGCTGTACAAGTGAGTGACACAACAACTGCTGAATCTTGTTCTACTGCTGGCTTAAAAAAATAAAACTTGATTTATTGATAGGCTTTCAACACTTGTTTAGCAGTGCCCAATCCATCAATGCCAAGCTCTACAACATCTCCTGGCTTTAAGTAAGGCTGATCTTTCATACCCATAGCAACACCGGCTGGCGTGCCTGTAGAAATAATATCCCCAGGCAAGAGTGTCATAAACTGGCTGGTATAAGAAATTAAGAAAGGAACTTTAAAAATAAGATTGGCCGTAGTGCCGTCCTGCATTTTTTTGCCATTAACGGTTAACCATAACCGCAGATTATCTACATTGGCAATTTCATCTTTAGTAACCATCCAGGGGCCCATTGGCGCAAATGTATCGCAACCTTTGCCTTTATCCCATGTGCCACTTCTTTCTATCTGGAACTCCCTTTCAGAAACATCGTTGTGTAAGCAATAACCAGCAACATAATCCATAGCATCTGCTTCGCTTACATAACTTGCTTTCTTGCCAATAACAATGGCAAGTTCTACTTCCCAATCTGTTTTTTTAGAATTCTTTGGAATAACAATATCATCAAAAGGGCCGCACAGCGCAGTAGTGGCTTTCATAAAAATAACCGGTTCTGCAGGAGGAGTAGCACCAGTTTCTTTTGCATGATCTGCATAGTTTAAGCCAATACAAATAATTTTTGAAGGCCTCGCAACAGGTGATGCAAGCTGTATATTATCTTCTGCAAGCGGAAGATTTCCACTGCGTGATTTTATATAGTCCGAAAGCCTGTTAAGACCATAGGTATTAAAAAATGCTTCGTTGTAATCTTCTCCAAAACCAGAGGTATCATAATGCTTTCCGTCTATAACAACGCCTGTCTTTATATGTCCGTTTGCAGTGTAGCGAATTAGTTTCATGCTAATGATTAATTATTAAGTTTTGTAAAACCGCCGTCAATTGGGTAATCGCAGCCGGTAATAAAAGCTGCTTCGGGCGAGCAAAGATATAATATAAGATTTGCTATCTCATCTGGTTTTGCCATTCTTCCGATAGGTTGTGTTTTAGAAAGCTTCTCAAACATTTCTGCTTCTTTGCCGGGATAATTTTTTGCAAGAAAGCCATCTACAAAAGCTGTATGTACACGTGCCGGCGAAATACAATTGCAACGTATATTGTCTGCAAGATAATCTTTGGCAACAGATAATGTCATTGCTGCAACGGCGCCTTTAGTCATTGAATAAGCAAACCGATCCGGTATGCCAACCATTGCGGCAATAGAAGACATGTTTAAAATAACGCCGCCTTCATTTTTTTTCATTAGTGGAATAGCTGCATACAAACAATTGTACAAACCTTTTACATTTACAGTAAACAGCCTGTCAAAGTCTTCTGCTGTTGTTGTATCGGCTTTGCCGATATGAGAAATGCCGGCGCTGTTTACCAAAATATCAACCTTTCCTATTTGCTGAAATATTTCTACCACTTTTTGCTGATTAGAAACATCGGCCACATGCGCAACAGCTTTGCCACCTGCTTTTGTAATTTCAGTTACAGTTTCGGCAGCTTGTTTATCATTTATATCCATTACAAAAACTGTTGCACCTTGTTTTGCAAATAATAAAGCAACAGACTTGCCTATACCGCTTCCTGCACCAGTAACAACAGCGTTTTGATTTTGCAGATTAAACATCGTTAAAAAATATTTCTGATTGACATTAATAAAATCATTTCCAGTGTTTCCTTATCCGCCACTAAATGTAATAAATTGTGTTGAAATGCAATTACTAGTTAGTTTACAGGAATGCCGAACAATGTTGTCTTTTTTTCATAGAACATAGCCTTTCTTTTGGATTTTGACTTGCTGAAATACAAAGTGAGCCAATCCTGCTGTTCTTTTAAATGCGTCTCTAGTCCATTTATCATTTTAGTATGTTCTGTAATGAGGCTGGCAATATGAGCATCGGGGTTGTTTATTTTTAAAAGGTTTTCCTTGGCAATTTTTATTTTATTAGCAGCGGCATCCAGCATTGCCTGTATTGCAGAATCGGGTTTTTCTGGCGTAAACTGCTTGTTGCGGTAATCTATAAATGCATTAAGATCATTTGCGGCTGCATTGGAGTTTACTACAGAAGCATTATAGCTGTCTACCATTATTTTCTGCCGTTCGTTTTCTGCAGTAACTTTCGCTCTTTGCGATTCATTCTCCAGTTGTGCTTTAATATGAAATAACCTATCAAACTGCATAGAATTTTTTACGCCATTTCTTTCTATTCTACCAGCAGTGGCTGTTAATTGTTCTGTTGGTTCCATTTTATCGTACACTCGTATAGAATCCCGGTAATTGAAGTAAGGCTTTGCTTTATTTTGGGCGATTTTTCCATCATAAAATTCCTGGCTGGTTACAGGATAATTAAGAAACTGCCAGAGATAATCAAAAGGCATATGTGATTTGATAATAACGGCTGGACTGGCCATAAAATAACTGTTGTTGATCTTGCTTATAAACTTTCCGTTGTACACATAGCCTGAGCCCCATGTAGGATCAAAAACAAACCACGCAGTGTCTATTAATGTTGCGCACCACGCATGCGGAATATAATCTGTAAAACCATTTTGCCTGGTAAACCCTTCTATAATATAAGATTGCATGCCGGCCTTTGTACAAATATCATTAAATACCGCGGCATAGTTAGCGCAAATTCCCATCCGGGTTTTTAAAGCCTTAGCAATCCTGTCTTCTTTGCTTTCATAAAAATTGATGGCAAACATTGCGGGCAGATCGTACTTTATTTTTGTTGCTGTCCATATAAACGCCGCTCTTGCCTTTTCTTTAGCGTTTTTAAAATTGCCGGAAATATAAGCTGCAATATTATCAGTTGTGATGGCAAGAGAATCGGGCAATTGCAGCATCTTTTTATCTATAGCTGCATATTCATTAACCGGCTGCACAGGCTTTTGCGAAAAACCTGTTACGGCAAATAAAATAAAAAGTAAGCTGATGGTAATTAGTTTCATAGGTAAAAATATACGCTGTTCAACACCTTAATTAACTTTTAAGAATTGCCTCAATAGCATTTAACTCTTCTGCAGAAAAATTAATATTATCCTGGCAGCGCAATGAATCTGCTAACTGTTCTGGTTTGCTTGCACCAATTAAAACCGATGTAACCCTTTTATCTTTTAATAACCATGCAAGCGCCATTTGCGCCAATGTTTGTCCACGTTTTTCTGCTATTGCATTAAGTGCTTTTATTTGTTTAATCTTTTCCGCAGTAACGTGTTCTTCTTTTAAAAAACCAGTTGGTTTTGCAGCACGAGAATCTGCTGGTATGCCGCCCAAATATTTATTGGTAAGCAGGCCTTGCGCCAATGGAGAAAAAGGGATGCAGCCTACGCCATCTTTTTCTAATTGATCTAATAACCCATCTTCTACCCAACGGTCAAACATAGAGTATTTTGGTTGATGTATAACACAAGGTGTACCCAGCTTACGCAGCACTTCAAATGCTTTTGCTGCTTCTTCCTTTTTATAATTTGAAAGACCAACATACAAAGCTTTTCCCTGCCTTACAATAAGATCAAGAGTTGCCATTGTTTCTTCAATTGGCGTATTAGGGTCGGGGCGATGATGATAAAAAATATCAACATACTCCAACCCCATTCTTTTCAGACTCTGATCTAAACTTGATACCAAATATTTTTTTGAGCCCCATTCGCCATAAGGCCCTTCCCACATATAATAACCTGCTTTTGTAGAAATGATCAATTCGTCGCGGTAAGGAAGAAAATCCTGTTTAAGAAGCCGCCCAAAGTTTTCTTCTGCACTGCCGGGAGGCGGGCCATAGTTATTGGCAAGATCAAAATGGGTAACGCCACTATCGAAGGCAAGTTGTAAAATGCTGCGATAGTTTGCATATAAATCTACATGGCCGAAGTTGTGCCATAGGCCCAAAGACAAAACGGGCAACTGAAGCCCGCTGTTTCCGCAACGGCGGTATTGCATTTTTTTGTAACGATCGGCATGTGCAGTGTATGGCATAGTGTTTAGTTTATTCTACACGCAATATACACGCAACTGCTTTTTGAAACAATTTTCGTTAGCAATACTGTACATTAAAATTCATTGGGCAATAAGGGCCAGTCTTTGTTCGGTTTATGCGCCTGCTTCATCATACCATCCATTTGTTTTACAATGTCTGGATGTTGTGCAGCTACATTATTTTTCTCTGATGGATCTGTGGCGAGATTATACAATTCAACCGGGGCATTGGTATCTTTGTTTACATTCAGTTTTATTGCTTTCCAGTCTTTCCATCTTACAGCCTGCCTTCCGTTGTTTTCATGAAACTCCCAATAAAAATAATCGTGTTGCGGTTGTTTTGAAGTACGCAACAACGTTGGTAAAATAGAAATGCCGTCAATATTTTTTGCAAGCGGAATACCTGCCAGTTGTTGAAACAAAGGATACAAATCATACATTACTGCAGGCTGATTGGTTACACCGGGTTTTATCTTTCCTTTCCAGTAAGCTATAAAGGGAACACGAATGCCGCCTTCATACAAATCTCTTTTTATGCCACGCAGTATACCACTGCTATTAAAATATTCAGGGTCGCCGCCATTTTCGCGGTGCGGGCCATTATCGCTTGAAAAAATAACGATTGTATTTTCCTCAATGCCTTTGTCTCTTAATGCCTGTAAAATTTCAGCAGTATACCTGTCTAACCTGGATACCATTGTTGCAAAAGCTGCATGTGGATATGGCTCAAACCTATGCTGCTCACCATCATTCTTTGTCGGACCAGGTTGCTTTGGCGCTTCATTAAATTTCTTTACGTAATAATTATATACACTGTCGTGCGGAGCAATAACATCTCCATGCGGTAATGTATAAGGCAGGTAAAGAAAAAAAGGTTTACTGTGTTTTGCCTGTAAAAATTGCATGGCATGTTCATGAATATAATCAGCAGAATATACTGCATTGCTGTTTGCGTTCTCCGGAAAATCTATTCGCTCATGATTGTTCCATAAATGATCCGGGTAATAATTATGCGCAAGGCTCTGGCAGTTGTAACCAAAGAACCGATCGAAACCTTTTTTATTAGGATCACCTGTTGTAGTGATATAGCCTAAACCCCATTTGCCAAATGCCGCAGTTTCATAGCCGTTGGATTGCAAAACTGATGCTATGGTTATAACAGAATCGGGCAAAGGCGTTTGCCCCTCTGGCTGAAAACCTTTATTGCCACGCACTGCTGTATGGCCTGTATGCAAACCGCTTAATAAACTTGCCCTTGAAGGTGCGCAAACAGTAGTGCCGGCATAAAATTGCATAAACTGCAAACCATTTTTTGCGAGCTTATTAATATTGGGTGTTTCTGTTTTTTGCTGTCCGTAACAACCAATATCTGCATAACCGAGATCGTCTGCAAGTATAAAAATTATATTGGGTTGTTTGTTTGATGTATGATGCTGTGCATTTACTACTAAAGAAAAAAGCAAGGCTATTACTAAACTGTTGCAGATTTTCATTAAACCAATTATTAGGTAAGTTGTATTTTTTATGGTACCAGCAGTAGTACTAGCTGGATCATCGTTGTGTCACTCTCTTGTACAGTATAACTTATAGCAACAATAATAATATTTTTTCTACCACAGCGTATACAGAGTTATAGCACAGCGTTAAAAGAGTGTTGCCTATTCGATAGTTTTTTCAACACATAGAATCATAGAAACATAGTTTCACATAGCCCTTATCTATTGTGTTCCTATGTAACTCTTGTGCCTATGTGGTAAAAAAATTAAAACCTGCTAACCACTAGCCTACTTCCAATACTTATCCGCAAATAAAAGATATTGCTGCCAATCGTACAAAGTAACATCATGACCTCCGGAACGAATATGATAACGAATGGTTTCTCCAACTGGTTGATGCAAACCCGGCATGCTATCCACTCCAATTCCTTTTTTATTAAACAAAGCATAAACAGGATCTGCATTTTTTGCAGATAGAAATTCTCCTTTAGGATCAGACCATTGATCTCCTTCTGCGCTGGCTACATACAACGGACGTGGCGCTATCAACGATAACAGCATATGCTGATCAACCGGCAACGCAGCTGTATTATCATTATACTTTTTATAATTGGGAGAAAACCAGTGGGGAAATTTCTGATTGATAATACCAACAGTTTCGCCATACCATCTTTTAGATAATGCCGCACCGCCTTCGCCCGATTCATTTGAGATTACTATTGCAAACCGCTGATCTGATGCACCTGCCCATAAAGCGGCTTTACCTAACCGTGAGTGACCGATAACAGCAATTCTTTTTGCATCTATTGCTTTATCCTGCTGCAAATAATCCATTATACGGTTTAATCCCCATGCCCATGCACCAATAGCACCCCACTCTTCCGGTTTAATATCTAAGGCTGTGCTTAAAGTAGATCGAATACCTGTTTTCCAACCGTCCGGATTGTCTGGCTCTATATCACCATAATAAGCAACGGCTAATCCATAACCATGCGCAAGTACTTCACGCAATTGCCATTGAGCTGTGTCCGTTCCCCTTGATGAATCGGTTGCTTTGTTATTAACAACACCTCTTGCTTTGGGCTGCACCCATGAAGTTAAAAGAAAAATTCCTGTATCGGGCATGATGGTGTGGTTACCTGTAAAATTATACCCTGTAAAAACCGGCACCGGTTTTTTTACATTTGCAGGAAGATAGATCAGCAAATCGAGATAAACATTATTAGCAGCAGGTCCAAAAAATAGTCGCACCTGCTTACGAATAGCAATACCATTTAAAGCATGGTTATTTGTTTCTCTTACTACAAACTTCAGGGGTATTTTTTTAAGCGGAAATCTTCCGTATACGTTTTCTTCAAACAAATGATAGACATAAGGCCTTTGCGCATTGTTCCATTCAGTAGCTGAATTTATTTTTTTACCATTGCTCCCTATTAACGGATCGGGCAAAGTATAAGGCGGCACTTTATCTTCACTCGTGTTTGAAACCATTGATTGTGCAATGGCGTTCATGCTCCACATTACCGTGAATGCAACAAATAAAAACACTGTAGAGGCAGATCGTCTGAAGAAAGCTATCATTACTTTTTAAGTTTGTATACTTCCGATCCCGCCAGCAGAAAACATCCCAAACCGTAATCTTCAAAATCTGGTTTGCTTGTATAAGTAACAGGCTGGCCATCCTTTGGTTCTTTACCAGTTCCCTGTACATAACCCAATACACCATCTTCATGCACACAGTCTTTTGCCATTGCATTCCATGCTTTTATTACTGCAGGCAGGTATTCCTTTTTGTTAAGGTAACCATTATTTATTCCCCATGCCATTCCGTATGCAAATAAACCTGTGCCGGTTAATTCTTTTCCGCCATAATGTGTAGCGTCACGCAAGCTTACATTCCAGAAACCATCTGCTCGTTGTAATGGAAGCAATGCTTTCACCATGTCTTTGTAATCCTGCATGTATTCATTATAGTAAGGATTGTTTTTTGGCAGCAACGCAAGCGTACGCACCAATGCAGCCAGCACCCATCCATTGCCACGGCTCCAGTAACAGCCTTCGCCATTGGGTTCTTTGTAAGGCGCTACAAAATCTTTATCACGCCACCACAAATGATCAGCAACATTGTACAAACCATTGCCACCATGTTTGTATTTTGTAAATGCATACATTTCATACATTCGCCTGAAATAATTGGTATCGTTATATACCACACCAAGCCTTGCATATACCGGCATAGCCATTTGTATGGCATCAACCCAACTCCAGTCGTCCACTTTATCTGTGGCAATCATATTATCAATGCAGGTTTTAATATCCCTGATGCGTTCTTCTTTTTTATCTATCAAATACAAATCAATATAAGTTTGACCACAGCACTGGTTATCGGCATTTCTTACTTTAACGCCGCCATTCAATCCCCATTGGTGTTTTTCTCCCCACTGCACGGCATAATCATAATACTCACTCTTCTTATCAATACTATAAAGTGCCATTAGCCCTTCGTAATAAACAGCCCTTGTCCAGATATTGCTTGGCCGCTCTTTATTGGTGATGATTGTTTTACCTGCATCGGGCCATGTACGCATAAAGTAAGCGTTGGCCAATTGCATTTTCTTCAGCACTTCTTTTTTATTAGGCAATCCTTGTGCAGCTACAGTTAGTTGCGTTATTGCAATGCAACAAAACAATACCATTGATCGATTTTTCATTCCTTTCATTTTAAAAAATATATTTTCTATACATAATTACAGCTTCCTGATCTTTACATCTTTGTACCATACTTCCGAGTACTCTGACTGTAGTAATATTCTTCCCTCTTTTACACTTGCGTCTTTTCCAAAATTTACTACTACACCATTTACAATATGCACACATATGCCGTTGTAAGAAATAATTTCAACAGTGTTCCATTCTCCATTGGGCTTCTCACCATCTTTTTTCTTAACTACCTGTGTATGCGCTGAGGGTTTGTTAATTTTTCCATCCACATTAATTGTACTGAAGCCAAGTAACCAAAAATCGCCAACATCACCTTCCTGCACCTGGCATTCTATTGATACCGGCCATATAGAATCAGGCTCATTCACCGGTATATTGTAACAAATTCCTGCGTCTCGTTTTGCATTTTCACGTGGCGGCCATTTTTTTTCGCCCCACTTAAATGATGTGGTTAAATGATAATTATGATAAGCATTATTTGTAATAGCATAACCAAGATCTTTTCCATTTACATGCAAGGCACCATCTTCTATGCTAAAATTATTTTCAGGATCAACATTGCTTCCTTTGTCTTTTATAAAAGTATGCCAACCATTTAAATTTTTGCCATTAAAAACAGGCGTAAATAAATCCGTAGTGACAGGTTTGACATTCTTAACAATAAAAACATAATCATTATAGTCACCATTTTTTGCTTCTTCAAAACAAAGCAGGTAAGTATACTTTACCAGTTCACCTCTCCTGTCTTTTACGGGGTAAATTCTTATTGCACGAACAGCATTATCAGGATGAAGCAGCATGTTCCATACATCTTCAGAATAAGCGCTGTGCGTTGGACCGGTTGCATAAAAACCAAAATCCTGATTACCGGGATCAAATGAACTGCTGCCAGATGCTATTGCAGGAAACAATGATTGGTGTTCCGGATATTTACCTGCTTTGGATAAAACACCTGCTTGCTTTTTTTCCGGGCCATTACTTGTATTTGTATAATAACCAAAAGGTAATTCAAAGTCTGGCGAATATCTTGCTACAGGCTGCATTTCTACTTTACCATTTCCTGCTTTATGAAAAAGAGTAAAAGGTATTTCATCACCCTGCAATTCTGGTCTGCTATGATTTGCCAGTGAAGTCCACCCAACATTTATAGCATACCCCAATGCTTTGGTAACTACAGCAAGTGCGGGTTCATTTTCACCTTCAAGACCATTTGTGCTAAGACCAGTTAAATTTATTTTTATCATTTTGCCTTCAGCATTTTTAATAACCAAGGTTGCCTTTGCAATGCCAATAAAACTTTCTGAAGGATGAAAGACAATTGACATCTTTTGATCTTTTCCTGCAATTGCATTTTGTAAATCATATTTAAAGCTGGAAGAATCCCCACTCTCCCATTGTATATTTTTTGCTGAAAACTTTATATGAAAGGATGTAGTAACAGGCTTACTTGCTGTACCTTTTATTGCTGAAAAAATGTATTCGTTTGCAGGCTTACTATTTAAGCTTTGAGCAAGTGCCGATATACTGCTACAGAAAATACCGAGAATAATAAAAACGCAATTTGCATTTTTATTGATTTTTTTTAGATGGCGCATTCGTTAGTATTTAAAATTGATCTATACAATCAATCTTTTAAAGAAAATAAATTACTCTATCTTAAAAATAAAAGAAGACGATGTCATATATTTTCCGCCCTGCGATGCTGTAAATAAATAAGCCGGTTTACCATTTCTAAGAAGCAGTTGCGGCCTTTCAAATCGTCCGTATTTTTTTAGATGTGGTGGCGCCGGTGGTTGCGTTATGTATTTGTCTGCTCCGTAATAAGCAATTTTTGGAAGGCTCCAGTGAATACCATCTTTAGTTTCCATCAATATACCATCTTCATGATTGTAAAAACCCATGTCCCTTGCAATCATCTTAAACTTTTTCTTTTCCATCCATACAAATGCATCTTCAAACTGTTTGTTGTTGCCGCCCCCTGAAAAATCAATCACCGGGTTTTTATCGTATTTAATATATGGGCCTTCCAGTTTTTCTGCAATTGCCAAACCATATTTGCGGTTGCCTTTTATTAATGGATCTGTTGAGGTTTCATAATCTTTTGTATTCCACGATTTATAATACAACCAGTATTGCCCGTTGGGATGTTTTATAAATGCGGGATTAGTTGTACAGTGATCGTCCCATGCACCAGCCTCCCCTGCTTCAAGCAAAGGTTTATCAGGCCTTTTCCACGGACCGTTTAAAGATGGCGCAGTTGCAAGACCAATACGTTTTGTATTTGTTTTACCATTGCTATTGCCCATATAAAAAAGACAATACTGATCGTCTACTTTTTTTATTAGCGGATTATGACAAGTTGTCGAATCAAAATAATCAGGCCTTGGCGCAAAAATTGTTTCCACAAATTCAAAAGGATCTTCCGGTGAATTAGAAACAGCATGTGCTATTTCACTTCCTTTTATCCATCCGCCCATTCCTCTTTTGGCATCCCAACGTGAAAAGAATACATGCAGCTTGCCATTATCATCTTCTATCGGGCTATTGCACCACACATAATAGCCTTCCATTTCCAATGCCCTGCCTATTGGCTTCAGGTGTCTTGCAAAATCTGCTTCATTAGAAAAAAAAGAGCCTGCAGCCAGTGAAGGCATACAGGCTCCTGCAGATAAGAATGAAATGGTGCTGATAAAATCTTTCCTGTTCATTACAATATTAATACCCGGCATTTTGGCCATACAGCCCGGGTGCTGCATCCTGCTGCGATTGCGGAACAGGATAAATAATATAATTGGCTGTAACCTGGTTCATTTTATGCAATGCAGCATCTTCAACAGCTATCCATGCATTCATTATAGTGATGAGGTTACCGCTCCTTTGCAAATCAAACCAACGTGTACCTTCAGAAGCAAATTCCCTTCTGCGTTCATCCAGCAACTGATCTAAAGTTACATTGGTTACTGGTGCCAAACCTGCTCTTGCCCTTACCTGGTTTACTACTGCATCAACATCTGTTGCAGTTGAACCTGGAGCGCCACGCAATACGCATTCTGCTTTCAGCATAAGAATATCAGTATAGCGCACAGCAATGAAATTGATAGGCCAGTCAAAACGACTGGTGGGTATTTTCGTAGTATCAAGATATTTCCTGAAAAAAGGATGAGAATCGGGTGCACCGCTGTATACAAATGTTGTGGTGTGAATAGTGGGAGATTTACGTGTATCTGCTGCTGTATAAGTGTTCACTAAATTGGTTGATACAGCAGGAAAACCCAACGCACCATTTGCAGGTGTGTTACCCGCAGGTAATGAATTGAAATAACTTTGCGGAACCAATTGCCATGGAAACGTTGCACCCAAAACAGGGCTTTGGCCTGTAAGGTACATTACATTAAACACTGCTTCTTTATTAGTTGACGGATTCTGGTTAGTGTAAGAAAAAATGCTAGTATAGCTGGGGTTAAACGCAAAGCCGCCATTGCTAATAATATCCTGCAATAAAGGCAATGCAAGCGACCATTCGCTCAAACCAAGTCCCGGCCCTTCTATTCCATAAGTAGCACCAGAACGTGCCATGTACACTTCGGCAAGAATAGCTTCAGCAGCATACTTGGTGGCACGGCCTACATCTGTTGCAGTGTAGTTAGGAAAAGTACCGCTATAATTGGCAGGCAGGTTAGCAATAGCAAACTGCAGATCTGCAATAATGAGTTTGTATACATCTGCCACAGAACTTCTCTTAATAGTATTGGCTTCATCTGCTGCCACAGGATGATCAATAACAGGAAGTTTGCCATAATACCTTACCAAATCAAAATAATAAAACGCACGAAGAAATTTTGCTTCCGCTGTTAACCTTGTTGCAAGTGCAGCAGAACCAACATACGATCCGTTTTTTGCTATTTGATCAAGTACTGTATTGGCTTTAAAGATTCCGTTGAAATTTGCATTCCATGCTTCTTCTACATAAGTATTAGAAGCAATACCCGGAGAGAAATTATTGATGGGATCCGGGTCTCGGCCTACATCATTGGAAGGATAAATATTATCAGATCTTACCTCTGATAAAAAAAGTAAACGATCCGGATAACCCCTCAATGAATTATACGCTGCAGTTACTGCCTGTAAAAAATCGCTTGGTTGCTTATAGAATGTAGCGGTTGTTGCGGTTGAAATAGGCACCTGCTCCAAATCTTTCTTGCAAGATGTACCTGCTATTGCCGCAACTATAATCAGTATAAAATATTTCTTTTTCATTTTCTTGTGTTTGGATAATTAAAATGTAATGTTTAAACCGAATATCAGTGATTTTGCAAGCGGCAAAGCACCATAATCGCCTGCTTCAGGATAAGCACTGTTGGAACTTACCGCTGTGTTTAATGCTTCGGGGTTTAAACCATTATAATATTTATCATGCCCAAAAAAGTTTTCCAGTGTGAAGTAAAGTCTTGCTCCCTGTATAAAATTCTTTTTGAAAACACTTTTTAGGTTATAGCCAAGCGTTATATTTCTTACACGGATATAATCTGAAGAATACAACCAGTCTGTTGCAGCTGTAATGGGATTGTTATAGGTTGAATATGTTTTTCCAAATCTTCCTTCACCCTGGTCTGTTGGTGATTTCCACCTGTTTTCAAAAGAAGCAGGGTGATTATCTGATCTGCCTTGTCCGGGACGAGTAATAGCCCTTCCTAATTGTGAATAGATAGAACCACCGGTCTGCCCCTGTATTAGCACACTCAAATCAAATGCGCCGTAACGGAAATTATTGGTGATGCCATAAATGTAGTTTGGATTAGGATGACCAACAATCTGCTTGTCTGCTTCAGTGATTACACCATCGCCATTCAGATCTTGAAACTTAAAATCACCTGGTTGTTCTGTAGTGTATTGAGGAACTTTCTTAGCTATATCGTCTGCTGTTAAGAAGCCGATTACTTTTAAAACGTAAATGCTGTTCAGTGGCTGTCCTACACGAAGAATCTGGTCAGACACAGTAAAACCATTGGGTATAATGATTTGCGTTTGACCCGGCGCAAGCTCCAGAATTTTATTTGTGTTATGTGCTATATTAATTGAAGTGCTCCATTGAAATTTGCCTACAAGGTTGCGTGTAGTAATCTCCAATTCCTGGCCAATGTTTCGTACAGAGCCAATATTATTAAGATAAGTTTGAAAACCTGTTACTTCCGGCACCTGTACATTCAGCAACAAATCGGTATTCAGTTTATTATAGTAATCGAATGAACCGGTAATACGATTGTTGAATAATCCAAAATCGAAACCAAAATCATAGGTCTGCGATTTTTCCCATTTCAAATTTGGATTAGCAAGTACGTTTGGCGCCTGGCCGATAGCCGCAGCCTGTGTAGTTCCAAAAATATAACCGGCAGAACCAACGGTAGCAATAGCTGCATAATCTGAACCGAGGTTATTATTTCCGTTTACACCAAAAGAAGCCCTTAATTTAAGATCGCTAAGTACAGGCATTCCTTTCATAAAATTCTCTTCCGTAACAATCCACTTTAAAGACGCAGAAGGGAAAATACCAAATTGGTTATTGATGCCAAATCTTGAAGAACCGTCTCTGCGCAAACTGGCAGAAAGAAAATATTTGTCTTTGTACCCGTATAACAAACGGCTGAAATAAGAGATCAACACGTTTTGGGTTGATCCATTATTTATTGACGTTGCGCTGTTGGCAGTAAGGGTTACTGCTGCAGCTGCATTTAAAGTTTGTATTGCTGCGCTGGTATAACCGCCGTTGGAAGACATAGCAACTCTGTCGAGCCGGTCAAAATTATACGCAAAGCCACCAAGCAGGTTCAGGCTGTGAACTTTATTGAATGTTTTGTTATACGTAAGTGTGTTTTCATTTACAAAAGTCTGCCTTCGGTAACTGCTGTATGAACCGGAAGTTGCGGCCAGCAGGTTATTAGACCCCGTAAATGTTCTTGCAGATTGTGTACCCGCTGTTACATAAGGCACATAAGTTGTTGAGATGTTATCAGTATTATCAAGGTTTACAGAGCTCCTGAAATTTAAACCTTTAATGATTTGATAATCTCCATAAATAGTACCTAGTGTGCGGTAACGTTTTGTTGTGCCTTTGTTATACAACAATTTTGCATAGGGAGAATTAGTAGTACTGCTATATACATACTGTCCGTTGCTAAGTGCATTGGGAAACAAACCCATTGTATCTTCCTGTACCGGGGCAAGACTTAGTGCCTGGTGAAAAATAGCATCCTTTCCATCTACACCAGGGTCTTGTGTAACTGAGTAAGTTGGCGAAATGTTCACACCAAACTTCAACGCTTTAGTAGCATTTACTTCGAGGTTTGCCCTTAGTGAATATGCTTTATACCCTACACCAATAACAAACCCATCCTGGTTGGCATAGTTGCCCGATAAAAAATATTTAACCACATCTGTACCGCCGCTTGCAGAAACCTGGTAGTTCTGAATAGCGCCTTTGCGTTCTATAGCATCCTGCCAGTCTATGTATGAAAGCCCTGGATGACCGGGCATTGTCCAGCGTGGATCAAGAATATAATTAGGATCGAATACGCCGCCGTTTTTTGCAAGGCGGGTAGCCCTGTCGTCGTTTGCAGTAGCGCCAGTTGATCCATACTTTGTTACATACTGTGCATTGATTACTTCGGTAGCATTTGAAATCCACTGATCACCATTCATCATCTCCAGTTTTTTTGCTGCCTGGTTGTAACCACCATATATGTTAAAGCTAACTTTTGGTTTACCTGTTTGTCCGCGTTTGGTTGTAATGATTACAACACCGTTTGATGCCCTCGATCCATAAATGGCAGCTGCTGCAGCGTCTTTTAATACTTGTATGGATTCTATATCATTTGGGTTGATGTTATCAAGCGGGTTGCCGGTTGCGAAAGAACCATTTGAAGTATTGCTTGAATTTACTGACAAAGGAAACCCATCAATAACATACAATGGTTCATTACCGCCACTGATAGATCCAGAGCCGCGAATATTTATACTCAAACCCCTGCCTGGCACACCGGTAGTTGATTTTACTGTTACACCCGCCATTTGTCCTATGAGTGCCTGGTCTATACGTGCAACAGGACGTTCTTCCAGTTTTCTTGCATCAAAAGAAGAAACAGCACCGGTAACATTTTTTTTCTTTTGTGTACCATATCCTATCACCACTACATCATCAAGCGTTTTATTTTCTTTCTGTAGCCGCACTATATTGTCAGACCCAATTGAAACAACCCTTGCACCATAGCCAACAGAACTTATTGTCAATTTGGATTTTAATGAAGCTTGTGGAACCACTATAGAAAAACGGCCATTGTTATCGGTGCTTGTACCTTTGTCGGTTCCGTTAATAGATATTGTAGCATTGGGAATGGCTTGTCCTGTAGAATCATCCAGTACCTGGCCCTTTATCTGCCGGTCCTGCGCAAATACACCGATTGAAAAAAGTAACGGTGTAATCAGCAATAAAAGAAAGTTTTTTTTCATATGCGTTGTTTTAGTCTAAAAAAAATTATAGAATTAATGGTTGCGCTGTATGCAAATTGCCTTGATCAGCTATCTGTTACAATGCTGGCATCAGCTGGTTTTACTAATGATAATTTGTATGGTAAACTTTGTGAAGTGCAGAATAATTTCAGCAAGCAATAAAGAAAATACTTTTTGCTATTAAGCATGTATAAAATGTTCATCTGGCAATAAATTTTACAACCGAAGATTAAATGTAGAAAACAGCCAAACCACAGCCATCCCGTTCTATGCTGATACAATGCAACTATTTACGCAATCGTTCCCGGAATTTTTTTAAGATTAAAAAAGTATTAGAAATAGAAAAAAAAGTATTCCTTAAAGCAGCATACCAAAATACACAAATGTTATAGCAGGTATTTTATAAAAAGATTGTTACAACAATAAAATAGTATCACTCAATATTAAAGAGTGTACACCAAATAAAACTGATAATAAGAGTGTTGTTTACGGAAGAGATATAATTGCTAAGGCATTTTTTTGAGGCCTTCCCATTTTACTTTCCATTTGCCATCAGCAGGAAAACCAGGGTTAATTTGTTTATCTGCATCTGTGCCTGTGCACATCATAGCAACAGCATTTAATACGCCACCGTTACCTGGTAAATAAATTGTTAGGCGCTGATCCTGGAAATTGTGCCCGTTATTAAGATAGGTATTTGTTTTTATTGGCATCAGTAAAGCTTCTATAGCTTTATCAGGCATGTGCAAACGTGTTGCCGTCATTGCAGTTAATGGAAAATCCCATCCCCATGTATCATTCCATTTCCAAATTTTCCATACCAGGTTAAAAGTGTTTTTCATTATCGCTGTATCGAGATTGTTAGAAGCAGGAATCGTACTGTATGCACCCAGCACAGCGGGATGATCTGTAAGATAACGCTCTGTTGTGTAACAGTCTGGTGTACTTTCTGTAGCCAGGTAAACATTGTTTGCCTGCGGCAATGCAGCAAGGTTATTAATTATCTCATCCCATCTTTTGCTTCTTTGCAAACCAGATCTTGTACGCCATTGCTGTGCAATGTTTAATGCCCAACTCCAGTAAGCCAGTTCGTAAGTAGGGTTAAATGTTTTTACTGCATCAAAACATTCCTGCGCAGGAATTAAGCCTTTGCCTAAATTGTATTTTTTTGTTTGCGGGTTATATGTTGGAAACGATGCCATAAAATCTGCTGTGGCAAAAACAAGTGCTTTGTATTTATTAATAATTTGGTTTGATGGTTTACTGCGGTACAACATCTCTGCCATATAAATAAAATGCGGCTGCTGCCAAATTAAAAAGGCGCCAACAGAAGAAGGTGATTCATTTCCTTGGTGATCTGTCATCTTTTGCCAACGCAATCCATCAAAACCCTGGCGCTTTGCAATGGCTTTTGCTTTTTGTGCAACTGTAAAATACCAGTCAAGGCTTTTTGCCAGCAAATCACTCCTGCCCCATTGCGCAAAATGAACAGCATGCCACCAATGCATTTCAAGATGTGGCTTTCCATACCAACTGTTGTACGTTAAGCCTGTTTCCTGCGGGGGAAATGATGAACTGCATTGTATTTTGGTAATGTATTGCGACAATACTGTTCTTCTTTCTATTTCAACTGCCCGTGCATCTGTGCTGCCTGAAAAATCTACAGCGCCGCCTGTTTGCCAGAATTTCTTCCATTCACTAATGCTATTGTTTGCAGTTGCAGCAAATGAAACGGGAAGTGAATGCCGTTGCTGAGAAAACCTAACACTAATTGTATATAGGTTATTGACTGTAGATGGGGTTAGCAAAAAATAATCTGCAGATTTATTTTGCACATCGGTTTTAGCCGACCATACAATGTTTGTATAATAAACTGTAGTATCCAGCATACGTTTTATTGAACCCCCACTGCTGGCATTGGTAAAAACTGTTGAGGCTTTTGAATCGCTTTTCCAGTTGTTGCCAACATCTTTAAATTGCCCGTTAGGATAGGGAAAACGTATGCGGATATGCAAACGCTTTTCTTTAATCAGTTCGCTTTCAATTTTAAATGCCACAGCATCTTGTTGCTGGTGACAAACAGTAATTACTTTTACCGCAACACCATCTACTGTAAAAGAACTGTTGATGGTGCCTGTCCATAGATCGAGTTGCTGCTGTATATTTTTTATATCTTCTATACCTGCTATTGAACCATCTTTCTTTGTTATTTCCAACCCAATATTTCCCAATTGCAAACGGTGCTGGTTTACCCGAAAATATTCAACAGCCTTTTTACTTTGCTCCGGTTCTTTTAATTGTACTGTGTAAGAAATCTTTTTCCCTTCCAGCTCATAGGTTTTTTGTGCATCTTCTATTTTCAGGTTTTCTGTGTTGGGGAAACTATGCCAGCCCCACTCTGATTCTGTGCCCAATGGCACACCATTAGCATAAGCGTCGGGAAAACTTTGCATGCCGGTAACATCTGCAGTAAACGCAAAAGCCCCATTGCCAACAGAAAGCGAAGACAAAGAATCAAATGAAGTATTGATTACGTTATGCCGGTGCACTAAAGCGTACCGATCAATTTTATTTTGAGCTGTAACAGCTTTATCACAAAGACACAAAACAAGAACAAAATAAAATTGTATTGTTCGCCTTACGCTCATTTTACGCTGGTTACTTATTATTGTTTACTAAAAGAAGATCATCTGTGTTAATGCAGTTGAATTGTGCGACGCAACTATGATCAATCCGTGTTACTTCTGCCAGGTACACCTTACTTCCATTCTATTCTTAACAATGCCACTGCCTGGGCAGGTAAAACCGGTTTGTATTTTACAACACCGCTATTGGTTTTCATTGTAACAGGTTTGCCTATTGTTTGCAACTGCCCGGATTTTTCCAGTGTAGCAATCTGCTGTGCCGTTGGTTCTTTTGGTGAACCCATTTTCTTCCACACTTCATAAGAATTACTATGACTGTTATCAATACGGTATTCTGTTATTGTAACTTGTTTAGACGGCACATCTTTTATTTCTACTGAAAGCTGTTGCGGTTGTTTTGTTGTATCATCATCGTGATAGTTCCACAACATCACAGTAATGTTATTCTTATCTTTTGCCGCCAGCGCACCCACATCATCGCCCATTCTTACGCTGCTATCTCTCATCAATAAAAAAGGGTACATTTTATTTCCGGTTGTTTCAATGCGTTTTCCTTTCATCATGCCAAACATGCGGAATACATTTAAAACCGGTTTGTCTACACCGTTAGTAGCCAAATCCCGGTAGCCGTAAAACCAGGGCTGGTTCTCAAATTCAAAAGACCATGACACAGCACCAAGCAGGTTTACTTTATGATAATCGGCCAATAGATATTTGCGTGCAAAAGACGCAACTGTATAGGAAGAATACATAGTTCCATTGCGGTAAGCATTCTCCGGATTGGTAGCCATGCCGCATGCAGCACAACCTTCTGGATCACTCTCGCCAATAATGATAGGCAGATCTTTAAACAGCGGGTAAGCAGCAACAATAGTAAAACCGGCAGAAATATCCCGCAACTGGGTTCCAACGTTCATGCGTACATGATTATTTACCAGCCTGGGTGCGCCCTTTGCATGAAAAGCAATAAAATCGAGCGGCGAACCAATTTTGCCAGTCACATAATTTGTATCGCCAGCGCAATGTGTTAGAAATGATTTTAAAAAATCAGCAGCACCTTTTCCATTGGGGCCGGTTACATGAGGGCCACCAACTTTTGCTGTAGGCAATGCACGTTTTACTGCGGCTGAAGAATAATCATAGAGTTTGCAATATTCCTGTACATTACCCTTCCAGTATCCATTGCCACCATTGGGTTCGTTCCATAACTCCCAATACCATGTATTTACTTCATCCTTACCATAACGTTCTACACTATGCTTTACCCATTGATAAATTAATTCGCCCCATTTGCTATAATCTTTTGGCGGATAAGCCCATCCTGTAAAAATACTTCCATACCCGGTGCCTGGCTGCCAATGATGTTTATAAGGTTGCGGATTTGTAGACAATGCCTCTGGCATAAAACCCATTTGCGCAAGCGGCTTCATACCACGTTGTACATAAGTATCAAAAATAGAATCAATGATATGCCAGTTGTAAACAGGATTGCCATTGGCATCTTCAGTATAAGCATTGGTAGAACCCCACTTAAGCGCTGGCGTACCATCTCCAGTGGTTAAAAGATTGTGTGCACGTACATGCACAGGCACAGGGCTTAAAGCGGCAATCTCACTCAATAATTTTTTTCCGTCTTTCATATAAGTATAGTTCGGTTCATCGTAACCAAACCATGCCCATATTGGTTTCATGTCTGCTATTTCTGCTGACGCTTTTACGTAAATAAACGCAGTGTCTGTAGTTTGTTGTGCATTTGCAAAACTTAACCCTGCAAGAAGAAATAAAGAATAAACTGAAAAAAACCGAATCATGCTATTGTATTTATAAAAGGTAAACTACACAAACAAACTGTGCCTGCCTAATTATTCAGCAGTTTCATGTTTGCAGCATTAGTTACTGATAATTTTTTTCCATCCGCACCCGTAAGCGTTACTCTATTGAACAGCCAGTTTTCTGCAAAAGAAATTTCTCCTGCTGCCTTTCCTTCAACTACCACATTGGTAAACTGAAAATTTTGCAAAGATGATGTGGGCAAACCAGCAGCGTTGATTATTTTCTTTACTCCTCTAGCATTGATATTGTCAACAAAAATATCTTTAAAATGCGGTGTGCCTTTTTCCGGTGGGTCTACTTTATGCAACAATGTTTTCCAGTGAGCAGGTATTGAATCATAATTATACCCTGCTGGCAAAGTAGAATAACTATAAGCCGGGTTCCAGTTCATGGTAAACATAAAAGCATTACCAACACTGTCAAGCGTACAATTACTGAAATGAATATCTTCTACCGTTCCACCTCTTGTAATAGCAGATTTTATATGAAAGCCGTTGCCGGTTCCCTTTCCAATTAGATCAGTAGCAAATACATGCCTTATACCACCGGAAGTTTCGCTGCCTAGCGTAAGCAAACCACCGCCTTTGCGAGCTGTACATTTTCTTATCACCACATATTCTGTAGGTTTGTTTACACGCAGCCCATCCCAATCTCGACCAGCTTTTAAACAAAAATCATCGTCATTGCAATCAATGTCGCAGTTTTCAATCAATACCCACGATGATGAATCTACATCAATGCCATCTGTACTTGGCCCTTTACCATCTTCGTTATTGCGCACAACAACGCCGTTTACAGTTATGTTTCGGGAATACAATAACTGGAATGTCCAGAAACCTGCATTCTTTACCGTTATATCCCGCAAAGTAATGTTATCTGAATTTTGTACCAGCACAGTGCGTACACGTTTTGCATCATAATCTACAATCCAGCGCAGGCCTTTTGCTTCATACACTTTACGCATGCTCCAGTATTTATCCCAGCAAAATTTTCCTCTTGCATTAATAATGCCTTTGCCAGTAAGCGCAGCGTTTGATACGCCAATGATATTAATAAGTGCCGCCGGCCATTTCATTTCTATACCTGCAATGCGGGTATTAATTTCCGGATAATCATCAAAATTTTGAGACCCCAGCAATATTACGCCGTTGTCTATGCGCAGTTCTACATTCTTTTTAATAAACAGGGATCCTGTTACATAGACGCCAGGTTTAAAAATCACAACGCCGCCGCCGTTTTTTTCGCAATCATCAATCGCTTTTTGAATAGACGCAGTGTTCACAATATTTGTATCGCTAACAACACCGTAACTGGCAGTATTAAACATTTTTTTAGAAGAGGGAAATGTTTTGGCACCCACTTTTTTTATCCATGCCATTGCAGTTTTGTTTTGCCCAACCGCATACTGTACAAAAAAAACTGCAACTATAATAATTACAACGCTTTTCATTAATTTTTTCCCTCCGTAGGAACTTTCCATTTATCTGTTCTAAAAGGCGATGCTGGCAAATCGGCATTGTTATATAAATTGGGAAAAGGCACATTCTTCCACGCAAACCTTACTGCAACAGGCTTTGCAATAGCATCACTCCACACAACAATTGTATTGCCATCTATACTTGCTTTTGCATCAACAAAATTTTCATCATCGCCTGCAATGGAAAATTCTTTTAGTTCACCATTTTTTGCAGTTAAGCCAGTTGCATTGTCAAACTGTATGCGTATTTTGTTGCCTTCAATCTTCATTGATTTGTACAGGGGACCACTAGCAACAATATCTTTCTTTCCATAATCATATTTTAATGGCCATAGCGCCAATCTTTCGCCAACCAGTTTTTTATTTCGTGGATGTATATCCAGCGAATCTCCATTGTCTGTAGTAACCACCATTCCGGTATTGGGCACAGTTCTCAATGTATACAACTGCGCATCACGTATCTCGGGGTTCTGACTTCTGTGTGGCGATATCTGCACAAAATAGAAAGGCATTTTTTTATTGTTGAAATCTTCACGCCAATTCTCAATCATTGCAGGAAATAATTTTCTGTATTGTGCAGCACGGCCTGCATTGCCTTCGCCCTGGTACCATATAGCACCTTTAATTGTGTAGGGCAAGAGCGGCGCTATCATACCATTGTATAATTTGTAAGGAGAATTGCTATGTTTTGGCCCCATTGGCTCTCTTGGTGCAGCAGGTTTTGTTTTGCTGCTATCTGCTTTCCATTTATCAAGTTCAACTTTAAATTTCTCAAATGCTGACGGGTAATCTGCGCATTGTTGTTTATAACGCTCAAGAATTATATTCAGGCTGCTGTCTTTTTCCAGTATTTCTTTTCTTGTCCAGGATTCAGCAGGTGTACCGCCCCAGGTTGCATTTACAATACCAACAGGATAACCTGTTGCTTTAAAAATTGCCCTTGCATAATAATAAGCAACTGCAGAAAAAGTATCGGCAGTTTGTGGCGAACAAACTTTCCATTTGCCGGTAAAATCTTCCTGTGGCTCATCAGAAACACGGTTGGGCACATCTATCTGTCTTATAAGCGGGTAATCAGCTGCTTTAATTTCTTCTTCATAATCTATAACACCAGTATAGCCGCCGCCGGTTTTGCGCATAAAAAATTCCATGTTGGATTGACCGGAAGCCACCCACACTTCACCCAGCAAAACATTACTTACGTCTATAGTATTTGAGGCAGAAAATTTTATAGAATACGGGCCGCCTGCTTTTATTGTTTTTATACTTGCTGTCCATTTGCCATCGCTACCTGTGGTAACTATTACTGGTTTTGCATTCCACGATGCGGCTATGCTAATCTTTTCGCCGGCATTGGCCCATCCCCATAGTTTTACCGTAGCATTTTGTTGCAGTACCATATTATCAGAAATAATGGCCGGCAATTTTATTTGCGCAAAAGAAAAAACAGAAAGGAAAATAAGCATTACCGAAACAGGCAGGCGTTTTATACTTTGTACCATAGCAAGACAATCTTTATAAGTGAAAGTTACAATTACAAACAGTTGCAGCCATCCTGATTCATCCTGATGATCATTTACAGGAATGTATCCTTCACCCGGATATTTTTTACGAGGCCGGCTTTTTTACTACTAGTAAGCATCGTTGCGTCGCACACTTGTACATACGGGCTTCACTGAGCGCATTACATTTTCATCCATTTTTAATCTATTCTACAGCAGCCTTCAGTGTTTCAAATTCTTTTTTACTAATCCTGAATACTGTTCCATGCCTTGTTCCCGCAGGAAAAATAATTTTGTCTGATATATCGGCCCAGTTTACAAGATCTGCAGATTCTATAGCACCGTATTTATGCTGGGTATACTTATCAAAATAAACAATCCACTTTCCATTAATCTTAATGGCAGTTGGCCCTTCTGCCCAATAATTACCGGTAATGGGTTTTGATGGGTCGCTGTAACCACCGGTTAATGTATTGCTGTATGCAGTGCGCAGGTTTTTTTGCGGCGGGTTCTTTGTTTCGTCTTTTAAAAACATTACAAACCTGTTTCCATCTTTCTGAATAGTAGCATCAATAACATTAAAGCCTTTGTTGTACAGCAGTTTGGTTTTGGAAAATGTTTTAAAATCTTTTGTAGTGGTATAATACATCCGGTGATTGTATTTGTCATCGCCTGCAGTATCGCCTTGTGCAAACCTTCCCGGTATTGTTGTAGCCCAGTAAATCATGTATTGTTTACATTGCTTATCATAAAAAATCTCAGGCGCCCAGCAATTGCGTGCAGTGGGTTCATCTTTCATTACTGGTACAAATTGTTGTTCACTCCAGTGCACTAAATCTTTTGAGCTGGCATAACCAATACCTCCATCATTCCAGCTAACAGTCCACACCATATGAAATTTGTTATCTGCCCCACGAATGATGCATGGGTCACGCATTAATTTATCTTTTGCCACCATTGGAGTTAGCAACGAACTGTCGTGCTTAATAGAAGTCCAAGCATAGCCGTCATCACTAAACGCAAGGTGCAGGCCATCCTGTCCATTGTCTTTAAAGTAAGAAAACATAAACACACTATCCTTCTGTGCAAACCCGCTATGCAAAAACATAACAGCTAAGGTGACGGCGATAATTTTTTTCATGTTTTGTTTTTATTTATCAAGCGCCTTATACCTTTTCATGGCTTCTACAAAATAATAATCAGCATAGGTTAGTGGCACATCCACTTCAGATTTTTGTGGCAGGTGGCCAACACAATGTTGTATAATAAAGCCACCGTTAGTTCCGGGTGCTGCTTTATAGGTAGAATTTGATAAAGACTTCAAAATTGTTTCCACTACCTGCATGTATTCTTTTGCCTGTGCAGTTGTTGAATAACCGCTTAATTCAATTAATGCGGAAGCCATAATAGACGCAGCAGAAGCATCTCTCAGTACATTGGGCATACCGGGTGCATTATAATCCCAGTAAGGAATTTTATCTGCAGGAAGATTAGGATTAGACAAAAGAAACCTGGCTATATGATTTGCCTGATCCAAATACTTTTTATCTTTTGTTGCTCTATACATCACTGTATAACCGTACAATCCCCAAGCCTGCCCTCTTGCCCACGCAGATTCATCTGCATAACCCTGCGCTGTTTTCTTTTGCTGTACAGCACCTGTTTCAATATTATAGTTCACCACATGGTAAGAACTATAATCTGCCCTGAAATGATTTTTCATTGTGGTATTTGCGTGGGTAACCGCAATTTTATAAAACGATGAATCGCCTGTAACTTTTGTTGCCCAGAATAACAATTCCAGGTTCATCATGTTGTCAATAATTACTAGAAAGTCATTGGGGTTATTAGAATTCCATGATTTTATGCAACCCACTTTCGGATTAAAACGTGTGCTTAAAGATTTTGCACTATTCAGCAGTATTTCTTTGTACACCGGTTTTGATGCAATGCGATTAGCGTTTCCGAAACTGCAAAACATCATAAACCCAAGATCATGTGTACCTGTATTGAACTGTTCTTTCTTCAACAACTCAAGCATGCGCAAAGACTCTTTGTACAAAACATCATCCTTTGTTTCTTCATACAAATACAATAATGTACCGGGATAAAAACCACTGCACCACCATTCAGAACCACTAAAACCGTATTCGTTTTTATCGGGATAATACGTTTTGGGGAATTTTCCTTCGGGAAGATTTTTCATCAGCACTTTATATTGTGCGGCAGCATCAGGAATATTTTGCTGTATGGTTTGCAACAGCGCTTTATCTGTTTTATATACAAACTTCTTCTGCGCAATAACAGTTGTATAAAAGCAAAACAGCAGCAGGATTAACGGTAGCGGCTTACAAATCGTTGTCATTAAAAAGCAGTTTATTAGTGAGGGATAACCTGTTAAACAACTAATGTAACAACTTTTCCGTTTGTTGGCAGCAGTAGCACAATAAGATTTAATTAAATGGGCCTATTATTATTTCTCTTCCTGCAGTTTAATAAACACTGGTTTATTTCTATCGCAGCTCAATTCACCATTTGCATATACCAGTTCTGTAAGCTGAATGACACTGCGTTTTGCTTCATTTGATCTTGGCGGGGCCGGATGTGCTTTGCTTCTGCCGGGGTGTGTAAAATAAAAAAGAAAAACCCTGCCATTGTTTACAACCACGTCTGCATGCCCGCCAATTGCTGCGTCATCAACACCGGTGCCAGGTTCTTCCAATATTCTTACAGGTTGTTTTATCCAGTTCAATAAATCGTCAGAGTGGTAAATATCCATTCCTTTCCAAACATCTACAATCATCCAGTATCTGTTTTGAAATTTGAAAACTTTCGGCCCCTCGCCATGTGCATCTATCGCCTTTCCTTTATCAACCCAGTTATACAGGTCTTTACTGTCTGCATAATAAATAGACTTACCGTCTTTCTCATTGTTGTACCACAAACGCCAAGTTCCATCTGGCATACGAAAAATGCTTGGGTCAATTACTTTCTGGTTTACCAATGGCAAAACAGATTCAAACTTCCAGTTCATTAAATCTTTGCTGGTAAGGTGAAGAATATTGCGTGGATGATCCCAATTGGTAAATATGCCCGGCACATAGGTTACATACATATGGTAAACACCATTGTACTCGGTAATATCCGGCGCCCAGAAAGTATAACCGCTATCGGGCCGGTAATTAATATTGGCAGTGTCTTTGTATTTCCAGGTTGAACCGTCTTTTGATTCGGCAATACCAATACGTGTACCATGAACCCATCCTACAGTACTGTCTTGTATATTAGCACGGCGATTGGTATAAAACATCCACCAGCTCTTCTTTTGTTTATTATAAACTACAACGGGATCGGCTGCACCATCATAAACCGGATCGCTGAATAGTGGTTTTGGCGCAGGCTGCTGTGCTTGCAAAGACAAATGAATTGATAATGCTACAACTGCAAAAAACATTTTTCCTGCCAGCAAACGAAATGAAATGACCATAAGCAATTAATATTTTAAGAAGCAGGTAAAATTTTAACTGCCTGTCTTGCGAGTAGCTTCCATTCTTTCCCCTGTTTAATCCAAACCAGCAGTATAGCAATTTTTGCAGTGCCGGGTTTGCCACCATCATTGGTAACACCATTTAATTTATGACGAACAATAGCAGTATTGCCAATTACTTTTACAGTTTGCTCTGATAATTCTATAGAAACAAAATCGTTTGCACCACTTGCTAATGCTTCTACAAAAGCTGCCTTGTCTTCTACTTTTCCGCTGGAATGACCATAGCTTAAATCTGCTGCAGTAATTTTTTCTAAAGCCGCCCTTTCTCCATCAACCATAGCTTTACGCAGAAATTCTACTGCGTCTGTTACAGCTTTCTCATCTTTTGTTTGTGCAGACAATGTATTGCCGGCAATAGTTACCATCAATAAAAAGCAAAGCAATTGTTTCATGTTTTTTATTTTAGTGTCGTTTACAATTTTACAACTATTGTACAAATATAACAGGCGTTAAGCTAACCGGTCCAATTAAACCTGAAGATTTGGGTTCCCATTTGGCCGCGGTAAACAACCCATCTGCACCACGGTTTTTAGCCAATCTTGCAGGGAAATTGGTATTGTAAAATTTTTTCCAAACCACGCCACGTTTATCAAGATCTGCAATGCGGTTAGCCATTCCATTTGTAACAAAAACTTGTAGTATATTATCATCTTTAAATAAGGCAGCAGGAATTGTAAGCTGATAAGAAGGCCCTATTAATACAGCTTGTTTTGTTCCATTTAAAAAAACTTCGGCACTTTCACCTACTTCACCAAGATCCAATATCCATGCACTGGCTTTCCCTTTAGGCTTTCTAAAATGAATACTGTATTCTGCAGTGCCCGAAAATTTTTTTACATCGTCATTCGGTAAATTAGTCCACGAACCCAATTCCGTTACTGTTGCAGCTGGCGGCAAAACGGGGCCTCCGCTAATAAAATTAATTTTCCAATCACCGGCAATAATTTGTGCATCGCCAGTTGATTGTGTATATGGAAAAGCAGTTCCGTTTATTTTAGTATTGCTTGTTTGCACAATAATGCTTTCGCCTGGTTGCAAATCAAGATATACAGAAACATTTTTGTCAGCCTCATTTTTAGTTTTTGCAATTCCTTTTCTTTGCAACATAGCATCAAACAATACTACTGTAGTGGCTTTTGTTTGCAATGCTACATCACCCTGGAACCTGTTGATGCCGGGATTACTGATAAAATAATAATTTCCGCCTGCGTATTGCCTGCGCACAAACTGCAATCCATTATCCGTCATTCTTTCTCTTCTTATGGCAGCAGCATCCATTAAAATTTGCAAATCATCACCCATTAAAAATTGTCCTTGTCCCACTATTGCTTTCTTATAACCAGTTGCATCTGTAAAATGCAATTCGCCAGCAAGCTGATTAAAAACTTTCTGCCTGTTGTTTATATCCGCAAAGCCCGGAACTTCTTTGGGAAAATCTTTGTAAACAACAATTGTAGCACCTTCATTTGCAAGTTGAACCAGCTTCTGCATTGTTTCAAGAGGCAGGTAATGTGTTGCAGCCAGTAAAATGGTTTGATAATTTATACCACCAGTCTGCAATAATTTATCCGCAGTTTTTACATTCAAAATTTGCTTGTCAGAAATAAGATCGAATGCATAGCCTTTTGCAAGAAGATATTCTGCTCCTGTTTTAAAAATCGTTTTTTCAAAACCCCGCATGCCATCAAAATGATGCAGCATTTCATTACCAGGCTCTGATATTTTATCGCTGAAAGGAAAATACAGCAATACATCATTATCCGGCTTACCAGATTGCAGGAACGATTGGCACCTGGCTATATAATTATTCAATGCCGGAAAATCTTTCCAGAAAGAATTGGCTGGTGTAAAATGCACCGCGGCATAGAACAACCAACCCGGCCATGTTTCGTTTTGAGGAGAATAGTTTGTGCCATGATAAAATATATGGTTAACTCCGCCAACAAAATATTTATCGATAGCCTGCTTTACATCTCCTAATGAGGATTGAAAATGTTCATCAAGCCAGGTAGCAGATTCTGAAGAAGCCAGTGGCTTGCCCATTACATGCGCAGTAGAAGTTGCAAATTTAAAACGTAGTACATCTGTTCCTTCCGTTTCAGGAATATCTATAGCGCCATAGAGATCAAGAATATTCGCTGGCGATCCGTGGCTCTGGTTACGAATGATTTTTCCTTTTGCTTTTGCCCAATCGTGCCATGGCGTAGTAAATTTTTCCAGCAGTAATTCAGAAATGGTTTGCCGGTAATCGTACAATACTCTTATATTTTTCTCTGTGTTGTCTTTTTGGTATAGCGCCGGCAATTCAGTTCTAAGATCATATCCGCGGCGTTGTTTAAACTGTTGCAGAAAATCCGGCGTCCAGTTACTCTGTCCCCGTGCATCATCTACTTCATAAGAATCATTAAAAAAAGAACGGAGATAGCTTACATCTTTTCCCTGGAAAGCTTTATCAAAAACAGACAGGTAATTTTTTAACGCAACTGCAGAGAAATGATCAATAGCATCACCTTCTCCACCTGGCGCTGCACGTTCTACCATTTTGCCATGCCATCCCTGAAAAAGCGCATACAGGTTCCAGTTAGCTTCTGGCGCCGTCCAGTTTAATTTGCCAGAGCTGTCTACTTTATCTGTAATATCCAGTGTATCGCCTTTATCAGAATAAGCCATTAAAAGGTGAAGAGGCAATTTTTTTTCAAAACGTACCTGGTCAAAAGCATACAACTGCAGGTTCTTATTTGTAGCAATTGGGTAAGAGAGGGTTTTAATATTCGGCGTTATGCCACTTTCTGTTCTTACCAACGGCTGTTGTATAAACTGAATTGGCTGTTGCAATTGTTCTCCGGCTTTTAATGTGTAAGTAACAAGATTGATATTCTTACAGGCATCATCCGGCGTAACCATAGGGCCGCCAAAAGGCCAGCCAGTTCCGGTGGCCATATCAACGCCAATGCCTAATCGCTTTGCTTCCTGCAAGGTAAATTGCAGCATGTCTGTCCATTGCGGAGAAAGATAATTGATGAACTGTGCTTCATATCCTTTTACGCCATAGATGGGTGTAATTTCCAATCCACCCAGGCCTGCCTGCTGGTATTTTTTCATGGCCGCAGCAAGATCTGTTTTGTTTACGGCGCTGCCCTGCCACCACCAACGTGTCCACGGTTTTGCAGTTTGTGTAATAGCAGGCCATTGTATTTGCGCATTAACAGAATAACAGCACACTAAAACGAAAGCAAGCAATAAATTCTTTTTCATGAAATATTTTTTGTAGCCAGCATTAGATTTCTTCTCAACATCGTTGCCCGTCCGAATGGCAGCCGGGCGGACGTCGCACACTTCGATTATATAACAAATTTGAAAGTTCTACCACAGCATTTAATAGAGTTTTTTCACAGAGATAAAGGAGTTTATATTTTCATCCTTACCACATAGGCACATTAGTTCAATCTGCGTTCTATTACTCCGCAAAGTATTTTCACATTAATCACATTTGCACATTTATCACATTGGCGTTATACTTGCAGCATACACATTCTCCACCCCTTCAAAATTAGCACGGAATATTATCCATTTACCATCTGGCGAAAAATGCACATTCGGTTCAAGCCGGTAATTGTGGTGTTTCATATTTACCAGCCTTTCAGACTTAAACTTGTCGCCGTCCGGCGTAAACAGGTAAATCCACATCCCATCTTTCGCTCTTGCAACCTGTCCTTCATTACCGCCATCACCACAAAATAATTTTTGATCCGGAGAAGTATTAAAGTGAATACTCCATTCATCTCTTGTAATGGAATATTTCTTTTCAGCGCCTGTTTCAACATCTGCTCCTGCAACAAAAAATGTTTCTCCTTTTGGCATCTGCAAATCAAACCAAATAGTTTTTCCATCGGGTGCAAACCACTCATGCCCTGCAATTTCCATATCCATAGTACGCTTGTGCACCAACTTTACTTTTTTTGAATGTACATCAATTGTCCAAATCCTGTCTACTTTATGCCACGGCCCCTCATGACAAAACATCAACATAGAAGAATTGGTTGGAGAAAACTGTACATGATTTAACCACGCACTGTCTGTAAAAATTCTTGTAAGCTCCTTTGTTTTTACATTAATGGTAAAAAGTGTACGCGGAAGTTTTGCTTCATAAATAATATTGAAATAGTCTGATTTGTTTGGGTTCTTTTTAAGAAGCTCTTTCTCTTTATCATCAGACCATGCACCGGCCAGCAATGTTTCATCCGCATTCAGCGTGGTAATGTTTGCTTTAAAATTTTCCGGAAAAACATACACCAGTTTTGTTTTTTTACTATCGATATTGGTAACATAAACGCTATCCTGTATTTGGTAATAAACATTCCTGCCTTTCTTTCCAAGTATCTCTCCGTTCATTGGCAAAGACTGCTTGGTAACAAAAGTAGATACCAATGTTTTTAAATCTGCTTTGTATAACTGTTTATCTTTTGTATTGCTGTTATAGGTTTCCTGCTTTGCAGCTTTATCGCTATCCGCCTGTGTAGCAGCACTGCTATAATACACCATGCTATTGCCTGCAAAAGGGTTATTGTGAAAATAAAAACCCATGTTACTGCGACCATTATCTGTTATCCTTATTACTTTATGGTGTGTGTCTTTATCAATCCATATACGCGGCATTTTTCCTACCCCGGTTTCCAGTATAGGAATTTGTTGTGCATTGGTAATAATAGCCCCAATAAAAAGAACGGGGCCCAAAAAGATATATTTGTTCATATAGCAAACTGGATTTAAATAAGCCAGCATTTAAAAGTAAACAAGGCATGAGCCTAATCGTCCTGAACCATCCTGTTAAACTGCTAATGGCAACTGTTACACATTAGTAGCTCAAAATTGTATTTTATTATCCAAAGATGCCAATGGGTGCAAAACATCATTCACGCAATGATTCTTTGTTAAGCCCGTACTAACTATGGAAATATCTTCAGCCGTATTGGAAACCGGCTTATTTTTGACAAAATTTAAATTTGATTAAAATTATTCGTCTATGTGTGGAATTGTTGCTTATATAGGACCAAGGGAAGCATACCCAATTATTTTAAAAGGTTTAAAAAGACTTGAATACCGGGGATACGACAGTGCAGGTGTGGCACTTATCAACAACGGATTAAAAGTTTACAAGAAAAAAGGACGAGTTGCGGAACTGGAGGAAAGTGTTATTGGTAAAGACATGCATTCGCATATTGGCATTGGCCATACACGTTGGGCCACGCACGGAGAACCCAGCGATCGTAATGCACATCCACATGTATCAGCCAATGGCAAATTGGCAATGATACATAATGGCATCATTGAAAATTATGCGCAGCTAAAAAAAGACCTTCAAAACAAAGGCTATGTTTTTAAAAGCGATACTGATACAGAAGTATTGCTCAACTTTATAGAAGACATTCAGCAAAACAACAACTGCGGACTTGAAGAAGCTTTGCGCATAGCACTAAAACGTGTAACCGGCGCTTATGTAATTGTTTTGATTGACGCTGATAACCCTGAAACACTTATTGCTGCAAGAAAAGGAAGCCCACTGGTAATTGGTGTAGGCAAAGGCGAACATTTTCTTGCTTCCGATGCATCGCCCATTATAGAATATACCAAAGAAGTGGTGTATGTAAACGATTATGAGCTTGCAATACTACGTGCAGATGAATTGATTTTAAAAAGCCTGGGCAACGAAAAAATTACGCCTTATGTACAGAAGCTTGATCTTGAACTGGCGGCTATAGAAAAAGGTGGTTACGATCATTTCATGATTAAAGAAATATTTGAGCAGCCCGATACCATTTATGATTGCCTGCGCGGAAGATTAGATGCTATTGCAGGTACAATTACCATGAGTGGCGTGCAAAATTATATTGAGCAATTAAAGAATGCCCCAAGAATAATAATTATAGCATGTGGTACAAGCTGGCATGCCGGGTTAGTAGCAGAATATATTATTGAAGAGCTTTGTCGCATACCGGTAGAAGTAGAATACGCTTCCGAGTTTCGGTACCGAAACCCAATTGTGCATAAAGGTGATGTTATAATAGCCATTTCGCAAAGTGGTGAGACAGCAGATACCATTGTAGCTATTGAAAAAGCAAAAGAACAGGGCGCAATTATTTTCGGCATATTAAATGTAGTAGGCTCATCCATAGCACGTATTTCTCACGCCGGTGCATATACGCATGCAGGGCCAGAAATTGGTGTGGCCAGCACCAAAGCTTTTACTGCGCAGTTGGTAGTACTTACAATGGTGGCTTTAAAAATTGCCATTGAAAAAAACACCATTACGCAAGACCGTTACATGGAATTATTAAAAGAACTGCATGAAATACCTGAGAAAGCTGCGCTCATTTTAAAAGATACAGAAAACATAAAGAGGATTGCAGAAAAATATAAAGACGCTGTAAACGCATTATACCTCGGTCGCGGTTATAATTTCCCCATTGCATTGGAAGGCGCACTAAAACTAAAAGAGATTTCATACATACATGCAGAAGGCTATCCCGCTGCAGAAATGAAACACGGCCCAATTGCTTTGGTTGATTCATCTCTTCCTGTATTTTTTGTAGCAACAAAAGATGCCTACTATGAAAAAATTGTAAGCAATATCCAGGAAATAAAAGCACGCAAAGGAAAAGTCATTGCTGTTATTAGCCAGGGAGATGAAGCTATTTCTACTATGGCAGATGATATTATGTTTGTACCGGAAGCCGATGAAATTGTTGCGCCTATGCTAAGCGTTATTCCACTGCAACTGTTGAGTTATTATACAGGTATCGCCAAAAATCTTGATGTAGACAAACCACGCAACCTTGCAAAAAGTGTTACGGTTGAATAAAAGTTAACAGGCCAATGAGATATTACATTGGCCATTATTAAATCTACTGCATGAACATTATTCATAAAAACCCTGTCAATACACTTGGTTACAATTTTGTAGCACCAAACTATTTACCAAAAGGCAAAGACGAATATTATTTACGTAACCAGCAAAACAAATCCGGAATCAGTTATAGAAAGCTTACTGCTTATGAAATTGAAGTGCTGGTACGCAACAGAAACACTTCTGATGACTGGAATAAGATTCTTGTATCTGATGCCTTTACCCCGGAACTAGTACAAAACTGCAAATTTTACGGGCTGGTACGCATTGGCAGGCTGGAACCATTTTACCTGGAATTTCATAACCTGCGCAGGCCTGTCGGTTTATACAACAGCACTATCATTAGCGCAGATCTTGGTAATAATGTTGTTATTGATAACTGCAATTATCTTTCGCATTATATTATAGGCAACGATGCCATGATTGTAAATGTAAACGAACTTGCCACTACCGATTATTCGCGTTTTGGAAATGGTATAGTAAAAGAAGGTGAAGATGAAGCTAACCGCATATGGCTGGAAGTATGCAATGAAAACGGTGGAAGAAGTATTATTCCTTTTGATGGTATGCTGCCTGGTGACGCATATTTATGGACAAGATTTCGCGATGATGCCGCATTGCAAAATGCTTTTAAGCAATTTACCGATAACGAATTTGATAAACGCCGTGGTTATTATGGTGAAATTGGCGAACGTACTGTTATAAAAAACTGCGCTATTATTAAAGATGTCTGGGTTGGTTCTGATGCTTATATAAAAGGTGCCAACAAACTGAAGAACCTTACTATCAATTCAAACGCCGGCGCAAAATCGCAGGTTGGAGAAGGTTGCGAACTTGTAAATGGTATTATTAATGAGGGTTGTCGTGTTTTTTACGGCGTAAAGGCGGTACGATTCTTTATGGCATCACACTCACAATTAAAATATGGTGCAAGGCTCATTAATTCTTATCTCGGCAATAATGCTACCATTTCTTGTTGCGAAGTATTGAACTCTTTAATTTTTCCTGCGCATGAACAACACCACAACAATTCTTTTTTATGCGCTGCATTAGTGATGGGCCAAAGCAATATGGCGGCAGGAGCAACCATTGGTTCAAATCATAATTCACGCAGCCCTGATGGCGAAATTATTGCAGGCCGTGGTTTTTGGCCGGGCCTTTGCGTAAGCCTTAAACACAATTCTGTTTTTGCAGGCTTTTGCATTCTTGCAAAAGGAGATTATCCATCAGAATTAAATATTCAGTTTCCATTTGCATTGGTAAGCAATGACGTGAGTAAAGATGAATTGGTGATAATGCCGGCTTACTGGTTCCTGTACAATATGTATGCGCTGGCACGCAATTCATGGAAATACATTGACCGTGACAAGCGAACAGATAAAACACAGTTAATAGAGTATGGATTTCTTGCGCCGGATACCGTTAACGAAATTGTGCATGGCCTTGCCATGATGAAACAAATTGCAGGCACTGCTTATACAAAAAAATTCAATCAACGATTAACCGAAGAGGAAACTATAAAAGTTGGTGAAAAACTTTTGGAATCTGGCGATCGCATTATAGATGAACTGGAATTGCTTGTACCCGGTGCAGAAAACAGCGACAGGAAAGCAATCCTTGTAAAAGCACCACAGGCTTATCATGTTTTTAAAGAATTGATTAGCTACTATGCTGTAGTTGAACTATTGCAACTGGTAGAAAAAAATAAAATAAAGTCTTTAACTGCTTTACAAGAACAACTGCCTTCTGCTGGTAAATTACAATCCTGGACAAACGCCGGCGGACAATTAATTCCAAATGATGAACTGAACAAACTATTACTTTCTGTACGTAATGGAAAAACAAAAAATTGGGCAGGCATTCACAATTTTTATATAAAACAGGCCGGACAATATCCGCAGCAAAAATTACAACATGCTCTTGCTGCATTGCAAACAGTACATGGTATTAACCTTAAAAAAAATCCGGCTGCTTTAAAGCAGTTACTGCAACAAAGCATTTACACAAAAGAATGGATGGTAAAAGGCATTTATGATAGTCGTGCAAAAGATTATACAAACTCCTTCCGCAAAATGGTGTATGAAAACAGGAATGAAATGGACAAAATAACGGGCAGCCTGGATAAAAATAGTTTTATACAACAGGAACAGGAAAAACTTATTGCATATAAAAAGACTGTACAACAGGTAATAAAATCATTTAAGTTATAATGGCAATTTGCTTCATCTTGCTGTTTGAGGTGTAAATCCGAAAGGCTTAGCCAGCAATAATCGTAGGTAACCCCTACAGAAAATGCTCGAATAAGATCAACCCTGAAGGGGTTGAATAGAAAATTTTACAATAAATACCTCTCATCAAATTCAATCCTATGTTCTTGCAACAAACGCTTAAATTCATCAAAAAAGATTTCTGATTTATGATGAGCCTTCTGGTTTTTTATATAATTAACTACACGCTCTTTTTCTTTTAATGAATAAGTAAAAGCGCCGTAACCGTTCTGCCATCCTGCAAACAAAGGAAATTTTCCACTTTGCTTCATCCATGAACTGCTTGCTAGTTTGATATCTTTTATATAATCACTTAAACTTACTGACGGATGCAGATCGGAGAAAATATGTATGTGATCTGGCATACTATTAATTCTGTACAACTTGCATTTGTGATTGACAATAACACTCCAAATATATTTATACAATTCATGTTCATACTGTTCAGAAATTGTTGCTTCCCGGTTCTTTGTCCCAAAAACTATTTGGTAAAAAATCTGTTTATAACTGCTCATTAAAATACCTATTTAATTTTTTGATTTAACTAATCATATGTTCAACCCCGTTAGGGTTGATTAAACTTTTATCATATTGCCACGGGTTTCACCCGTGGCTAAGGTTAATAAAGCCTTTCAGGCTTACGTATACAGGATAAAACATTTACATCTCCATCAACCTTGCAAAACTTTTCGTCTTTGTTTTTTCCCTGTGTTAATTTTTTTTATTACCGCAGGTTATCCCTTGACTACTCTTAATAAAGCCTTTCTGGTTTACCGCTACAGAATAAAACATTACATCTCCATCAATCTTGCAAAACTTTTCGTCTTTGGTTTTTTCTGGGTTAATTTTTATTTAATTACCGCAGATTATCTCTTGACTACTCTTAATAAAGTCTTTTTGACTTGGAACGATGTATAAAATATCAATCTCTTTAAGCCTTTGACTTGTATGCCTGATAATTTTCTTTTGCTACTCAGCAAGCCTGAAAGGCTTAACTAATAATAACCGTAGGTGAAACCTACGGAAAACAGTCGAATAAGATCAACCCTAAAGGGGTTGAACAACAAAGCTATAATAACCCCTACCCCATTTTTACAAACCTGCACACATTTATAGAGCCATCGTTGCTTGTAACACTTACAGTATAAACACCCGGAGTAAGCCATTGCAAAGCCAGCGCAATGCTGTTTGCACCTGTATGCAGTAAAACATGCTTTGTTGCCATTAACCTGCTTTCCATGTTATAGATATCAATCTTTACTTCACTGTCTGTTAAAGCATCAATAATTAAATTACTGTTGTTTAGTACTATAGAAGGTTGCAGTTTAAGCAAATATTTATTCTCACTATTACCTTTCATTATAATTGTATTGCTGTAAAAAACGGTGCTGTCATCTTCAAATATTTTCAACCTGTAATAAATTTTATTGTTTACTTTTCTTTTATCTGTATAGGTGTAGGCCGTTTGTCCGTATACTGCCTCTATTTTTGAAAGTGTTGAAAAACTCATGGAATTATCAGAATATTGTATTTCATATAAACGCGGTTGCCATGAACCGGCTACTACCCAATTCAATACTTCATTGTTACTATTAGTTGTATTACCAATGAAAGAAATCAGCTTTAGCGGAAGCGGGTTTTGAAATGCATCGCTGCTGGCCAGTGTAAAAATATTACTGCCATTATCAAACATATTTATTGTATTACTTACCACAGATCCTGCTGCACCAGCAGAACCGGTAGTTGATGTATTGGCTTTATCAACCCAAACATTGCCTGTAAGTTGCGCTACTTTCAGAGTAGCCATATCTGTTACACCGCCGCTGTTTACATCATTAAAAGACAATTCTATGTTTGCAGAAGCAAGCGGCAAGTCATCTGGTTGTACAAACCAGTATTCAATAGAAGATGTATGATGAATGCCGGCGCCAACATTGGTTGAAATCAGTTTTGGGTTTGATTTAAAAAATTCTACGGTATAGTTGCCATTGGCGTTTTTCAGTTCAAGCCATCTTTGGTTAATGCTTTTACCAACCGGGAAAAGAAAATATGAGCCTGATGACAAACCTTCTTTTCGTAAGGGGCCGCTAATAAAACTTTTGTTTGTAGCCGAATCTGCCTGTATAGTACATCCCCCTTGTAATGTTGTAAGAAACGAATTGGAATGTACGATTCCATTAATAAGGCCAAGATTATAAGGAAGTGATACAGGAGATAATAAAGACACACCGGCGCTATTGTTTATCCTGAAATCAACACTATTTATAATTGTTCCGCCAAGCTGTATGTTTTGATTGCTGCTGCCATTTAATTCAATACCGGGCAGTCCTGTAGACGTTTCTGTAATAATACCAGCTTTCTGTATAAAATCTCCTTTGATATTTACTGTATTGTTCTTAGCAGCACTGGCGAGATTAAATACACCTCCTTCCTGTTTGTAATTACCAAATATTGTTGTCGCTGCAGAAAAATTGAGATTTAGCGTAGTCCCCGTCTGCAAAATAAAATCACCATTTATGGTTAATGGACTTGCAGCACTGCTGGAATACACCTGGCTTCCGCCGGAAGCATCAGCACTTAAAACAAGTGTACCGTAAGTATGATTGGTTAAAGAAACCGTATAGCCTCCACCTGGCACATCAAATTTAAATATACCCGTTTCTGTACCGGCAGATTTTGATAAACCAGTTGCCAATGCAGCATGTGCAGATCTTGTATTATGTATATATTGTCCGCCGCTGGCAATACGCATAGAATCATTCAATGCAATGGAATACATGCTTGACAAACCAGAAGAATTTATAAGCACGGCGCCGCTATTTATATTTATAGTATAGCCGGCACCAGTAGTTGTAATAGCGGGTGAATTAATATTGGCGGAAGGAATAATCAATTGTATGCTGTTAGCAGTTGTAGGCGTGATGCTAATTGTTTTAACTGTTGCAGAACTTTGTAACGTTACAGTATAATTTCCGGAAATAATGCTATTGTCAAGCAATACATTATCTGTGGGTGCAGGCAAATTATTGCCAACCCAGTTTAGTGCAGAATTCCATTGCCCGTCACCAGCTTCTCCGTCCCATCTTATTTGAGCAATACAATTATGATTTGATATAAAAATGACAATAAGGCCAAGCAAAAGAATAATGCGTTTGCATCTTTTAGTTAAATGAGGATAAGGCATAGACAGCAGTTAAATAGCCACTTAATTATAGTTGGCAACTTTAAGTTTTGCGGCTATGGGTAAGATAGAATGAAAGACAAAAATCAACCCGGTGAAACCCTCAGTATTTTTATGTTTTTTCCTCACATACATCTTTACCGACTCAAAATAAAAATCCCGGTTACAAAATATAACCGGGATTTTTTATGGATGACTTTATTTTTAGTTTGATTAGCCTTCAAGAATAATACTTTTCTTTTCTCCTTCCATTAATTCTACGCTGCGGTTAATAAAGGCTGTAAGGTTATTGCCTTTTAGCAAACCCTGGCTTAGCAATGCAAGGTCTGCAAGATTATGAACAAATTTTTCCTGCTTTTCTTTATTGCTTTCAGCTATTACGCCCTGGTATATTGCATGATTGCCATTTACAGTAAGTGTTACTTCATCTGGCATATTTGCGTAGAAACTTCCCATAGGGCCACTCATGGCACTCATATCTTTCATGCGGCGCATAAACTCAGGCCTTGTGGCTACAACAGGAGGTGCTGTTGGACTAAGGCCTTTTATTTCTACCGTTACATGAAGATCTGTGGTATTGGCTTCAAACAAGGTTTTTAATTTCTCTGCTTCATCTTTTGTTAGTGCAGAATCCATAGCCTCTTGTTTGTCTACCAGGTTATCTGCAATATCTGCATCTACACGTATAAAATGTACATCAGCCCATTTCATTTCCATTTGCTGAATAAACCCTGCATCTACTATGGTTTCCAGTTTTACCACCTTATATCCTTTGGCATTTGCGGCCTGTATATAAGCATCCTGCTGCACCGGGTTTGTGGTGTAAATAATAACCAGTTTGCCGTCTTTGTTTTTTTGTAGAGTTTCTGCAGCACTGCGGTATTCTTCAAGCGTATAAAATTTTCCTCCGCTACTTTCTTCAAAAATGTGAAACTTGTTGGCCTTGTCCAGAAACTTATCATCCGTCATCATACCATACTTTACAAAAAGGCCAAGGCTCTCCCATTTTTCTTCAAAAGCTGTTCTTTCTTTATTAAAAATTTCTTCCAGCTTATCTGCTACTTTTTTGGTAATGTGGTTGTTGATCTTTTTTACGTTAGGGTCTCCCTGCAAATAACTGCGGCTAACGTTCAGTGGTATATCCGGGCTATCTATAACGCCCTGCAGCAACATAAGAAATTCCGGCACAATATCTTTTACTTCATCGGTTACAAAAACCTGGTTGCTGTACAACTGAATTTTATCTTTCTGTATTTCGTAGCTCTGTTTTATTTTAGGAAAATACAGGATGCCTGTAAGGTTAAACGGATAATCTACATTAAGATGTATCCAGAACAAGGGCGGCTCATTAAAAGGATAAAGTTCTTTGTAAAAATTCTGGTAGTCTTCTGTTGTTAGTTCAGAAGGTTTTTTTGTCCATGCCGGCGCAGTATTATTTATCTGTTCATTTTCAAAAAATATTGGTACAGGTAAAAAACGGCAGAATTTTTTAAGAATTGTTTTTAATCTTTCTGCTTCAAGAAATTCAATGCTTTCTTCATTAACGTGCATTACTATATCAGTACCACGTTCTGCTTTTTGTGTTTCCTCCAGCGTATACTCCGGGCTGCCATCGCACTCCCACCTAACTGCATTTGTACCTTCTCGAAAGCTTTTGCTTATGATTTCTACTTTCTCACTAATCATAAAAGAAGAATAGAAACCCAATCCAAAATGCCCAATAATATTTGCTTCAGCCTGTCCTTTATATTTATTCAGGAATTCTTCAGCACCGCTAAATGCTACCTGGTTTATGTATTTGTCTATCTCTTCTGCAGTCATGCCTACACCCCTATCACTAATGGTAATTGTTTTGGCAGCAGCATCCAGTTTTATATCAATCCGTAATTCGCCCAAATCCCCTTTAGCTTCACCAATAGAAGAAAGTGTTTTTATTTTTTGTGTGGCATCTACTGCATTGCTCACCAGCTCACGTAAAAAAATATCATGATCGCTGTACAAAAATTTTTTAATGATCGGAAAAATATTTTCCGTTTGTACCCTGATGTTTCCTTTCTGCATAAATTTTATTTTGTTGTCACCAATAAGGGACTGCTAAGGCAGCCAACACTGTGTTTTTTACGATGAAAATTACGAACAGCTTTTCTCAAACCGAATGCCATTAAGGGTAAACTGTCATACTGACAATACATTACTATTAGTATTGGATTAAATTTTAGCAATGTTAATAATTACTTAGCACTAAAACAGTTGCTAATATAAGGGGTCATTTAAATTTGAAGATTCTAAGCTTTTCCTCCAATTCCTTCCCGGAAAAATTCATCTCCTGTTCCTATTCAATTAACCGCCGTTTACCCTTGCTCCTATTCTTAAAAGTCAGGAAAATTATACAAACCAAACTATCAGTTCATGAAAAAGATTTACTTTTTTCTGTGTGCATTTCTTTTCATTACCTGCGGAGCATCTGCGCAGGTTGTTATTAATGAAGTTTATGGTGGTGGCGGCAATACTGGCGCCCCTTTTAAAAATGATTTTATTGAGCTGTATAATACTGGCAGCACGGCCCAGGATTTAACGGGTTGGTCTGTACAATATGCAAGTGCAGCAGGATCCAGTTGGTCTGTTACAGTTTTATCTGGTTCTATTCCGGCTGGTGGTTATTATTTAGTACAGGAAGGCGCTGGCGCTGGCAATGGCGCAGATTTACCAACGCCAGATGCTACCGGAACCATTCCTATGTCTGCAACAGCAGGAAAAGTAATTCTCTGCAATATAACTACTGCTCAAACTATTGCCAATCCTACCACAACTGATGGCGTAGTAGACAAAGTAGGGTTTGGATCTGGCACAAATGGATCTGAAGGCACTGCAGCACCTGCTCCTTCTAATTCAACTTCTATACAGCGTTCTTCAACCACGCACGCAGACACAGGTAATAACAGTGCAGATTTTACAACAGGCGCACCTACACCTAACAATTCTTCCACTGGTTTTGGCACCAATGTTATTGTTGCAGCTGGAGCAGATGCAGCAGAGCCATCTACCAATGGAACCTTTCTTATTACGCTTAGTTCTGCAGCACCCGCGGGTGGTGTTACTATTACTTATAGCCTGGGCGGAACAGCCACTGTAGGATCTGATTATACCGATCCCTTATCTGGCAGCATTACCATTGCTGCTGGACAGAGCAGTGGTACTATTACGCTCAATACAATTAATGACGGGCAATACGAACCCAATGAAAACATTTCAATTAATTTATTAACTGCTACAGCACCTTATACAATTACAACTGCTACAGCAACTATTAATATTTTTAGTGATGATATAAACCCTGCGCCGCTCACCGGCACTATTTACACGCAAAATTTTAACGGCTGGGCAAATTCTGGTACTGCTACTTTATATTCTTTGCTAAACAACGGCTGGGGCTTTGTGGAAACCGGTACAGCAGCCAATACAACCTATACTGCCGGTACAGGATCTGGCAATGCAGGCGATACTTATAGTTTTGGATCTGCTGCTACACCTTCTGACAGGGCTTTTGGCACATTACAATCAGGTAGTTTAATTTCTACTATTGGCGCCCAGTTTATAAATAATACGGGCACAACTATTACCGCTATAAAAATTATTTACACAGGCGAAGAATGGCGGCTGGGTGCCAATAACCGTTACGATCAGCTGGATTTTCAATACAGCACGGATGCTACAGGTTTAAGCAATGGCACATGGACAGATGTAAACCAGCTTGATTTTAAAACACCCGATACAACTACTGCATCGCTAGGCGTTTTGGATGGAAATGCTGCGGGCCATAAATTACTCACCGGTTATACTATTACGGGTTTGTCTATTGCACCCGGCGCTGTATTCAGTATTCGTTGGAACGATTTTAATGCAACCGGTGCAGACGATGGTTTGTCTGTAGACGATTTTTCGCTGGAAACAAATCCTGCCGATGTAACCCCTCCTGTTATAAGCAGTTTTAGGCCGGGTGTTAATTCTACCAATGCAGCCATCAACCTTACTGCACAACTTATTTTTGATGAAAACATTCAGAAAGGTTCAGGTAATATTGTTTTAAAAAGAAGCAGCGATGATGCTGTTATTCAAACCATTAATATTACCGATGCGGCTGTTGTTGTTAGCGGAAACAGTGTGTCCTTTCCCGTTACAACACTTGTAAATGGCGTTGGCTATTATTTTACTATAGATAACACTGCATTCACAGATCTTGCCAGCAATAATTTTGCAGGTATTAATGACAATACCACATGGGCATTTACTACCAGCGCTACTGGTTTGTATGCAACCGGTTTTTCAAACTGCACCGGCAGTATAACGTTAAGCGATGGCTTTACGCAATACAGTGTTACCGGCCCGCAAAACTGGGCCTGCACTACATTTGGCCGAACAGGAAATGCAGTACAGATGAACGGATATGATAATTCTATCCCTTCAAATGTGCAAAATGAAGACTGGCTTATTTCACCATCGTATGATTTAACAGGAACTGCCTATCCGTTATTATCATTCTATAGCATTACAGCATTCAATGGATTGCCATTGCAATTAAAAATAAGTACTGATTATACCGGTAGTGGTAACCCTGCTCTGGCCACATGGACAGATTTGAATGGACGTTTCCCTCAACAAGCATCCAATGTATGGACACTTTCTAATAATATCAACCTGTCTGCTTTCAAACAATCCAATGTACATATTGCATGGGTATATAATTCTTCTAACGATGATGGTGCAAGATGGACACTTGATGATGTAGCTATTGATAATTCTCCAACACCGCCGCCACCAACACTTGCTATAAGTACAGGCAATATAGAATTTTTCTATACAGCAGCTGGTTCAACGCTTACCAAACAGTTTACTGTATTGGGCAATGATCTTGCCGGTGGTGGAGGTATTAATATCAACTCTTCAGACGGAAGTTTTCTTTTGTCTAAAGACAATACAAATTTTGGATCCGCTATCAATTTTACTGAAGCAGAAGCTAATAATATTTCTAAAACTGTATACGTACAATTTGCACCTGCACAGAACGATAAAAATTTTGCAGGAACAATAACGGTTAGCACAGCAGGAACTGCAGATACAATGCTTACTGTAAAAGGTACCAGTATTGACGCAGCAAAAACACTGGAAGTAGTAAACTGGAATATGGAATGGTTCTCTACACCAGACCCAACACTGGGGCCAACCAATAAAGCATTGCAAAGGCAAAATGCACAAACTGTTCTGCAGAACATTGGCGCAGATTTGTTTGCCCTTGTAGAAGTGGTAGATACCGCAGCATTGGGAGATATTGTAAGAACGATGCCTGGCTATAATTATATTATCTGCAATTATGGTTCACATGGAAATCCATATGAAGCAGGCGCATCTCCCATGAATGTGTTACAGAAAGAAGCATTTGTATACAAAACATCTGTATTCACCAATATTGATACCACTTCATTGCTAAGCAACGGCGTAAATACTGCGGCGGATCTTTCTAACCCGGCTTATAATTACTGGAGCAGCGGTCGCTATCCGTTTATGATGACGGCAGATGTAACCTTGCAGGGTGTTACCAAGCGCATTCATTTTGTGGCTGTTCACGCCAAGGCAAATACTGCGCCTACTGCTACTGCATATGCACGCAGAAAATCCGGTGCAGATAGTTTGCATTTCCTGCTAAATACAATGTATCCCAACGATAACATTATTATTCTGGGCGATTTTAATGACGATTTGGATTCTACCATTACAGACGGCATTTCGCCCCGTTACAGTTCGTATAAAATATTTACGGACGATGCAGCAAGTTTCTATTCACCAACACTTGCAGGTTTAAGCCTTACTGGTAAAAAATCAACCGTTTCTTATAATGATGTAATCGATCATGTTGTTGTTTCAAATGAAATGCAACCATTCTATATGGGGGCTTCTGCCGCGGTGCTAACAGATGTGGCTAATCTTATACCCAACTATGGCAATACAACAAGTGATCACTATCCCGTATTTACGCGGTATGCGTTTGATGCTGCGTTATTGCCTGTTAAACTGGAAAACTTTACTGCTGTAAAAGACGGCAATATTGTAAAGGTTTCCTGGAAAACTTCAGAAGAAATAAACAGCAGTGATTTTGTAGTACAGCGTTCGGCAGATGGTTTGGCATTTACCAATATTGGAGATGCGCAGGCAAAAGGTATTCCTTCAGCCTATACATTTACAGATGCGAATCCTATTATTGGTGCTAACTATTATCGCCTGAAATCTGTTGATAAAGACGGCAAGTTCACTTATTCAAAAGTTGTAAGAGCAGATTTTACAAAAACCCCGGGCATACGCATCAGTCCAAACCCGGCCAGTAGTTACCTGTACATAAGCCTGGACAACATTAATTCGGCCACAACATTGTTATTGGTTGATATTAACGGCAAAATCCTAAAGCAACAATTTATTGCGCAGGGAACTGCCAATAAAACAATCAGTCTTGCGGGCATGGCAAAAGGGCTGTACACTGTAAAACTGGTTAGCCAGGAAAAAGTAGTAACGCAGAAATTATTGATACAGTAGAAAAAGGATAAAACCACGGAGGCACAAGGGGCATAAAGGCGCACTGAGCCAGGTTTCAGCGCAGCTTTCTGCCCTTTGTGGGTTCTGGGGTTTATAAAAACTGCCAAAAACAGCGCAGGACGGCCATTTGAGGGGGAAATCCCTGAAATTTATCTTTATAACCCTTGGCGGCTTAGCCGGTTTGCCTTACCTTCGCACCCCAATAATTTTTTAACTTAAAAACAGGGTCAATGAACAATTACGAATTGATGGTGATTTTTACCCCTGTGCTATCTGAGGAAGACTTTAAAGCTGCTCAGAAAAAGTACGCTTCGCTGGTGAAAGAAAACGGCGGAGAGGTGTTGCACGAAAATCCCTGGGGATTAAAATCACTGGCGTATCCAATTGCAAAGAAGACTACCGGTCTTTACTTTGTACTGGAATATACTGCGCCATCCAGCTTCAATGAGAAGTTGAAAATTCAGCTTCTTCGTGATGAGAGTGTACTCCGTCACATGTTTACCGCACTCGACAAATACGCCGTTGAGTACAATGCAAAAAAGAGAGGTGGCGTACATTCAGGAACAGAAAAAACAGTGGGGGCTTAATCCATGGCAAAAGCAAACGAAATCAAGTATCTCACTGCCATTAAAACCGAAAAACGTCAAAAGAAATATTGCCGCTTTAAGAAGATGGGCATTAAGTACATTGACTATAAGGATGGCGAGTTCCTGAAAAAATTTCTGAACGAGCAGGGTAAATTATTGCCCCGTCGCATTACCGGAAACTCGCTGAAATACCAGCGCAAAGTTTCTGATGCGGTGAAAAAGGCTCGCCAGATGGCAATATTGCCTTACGTAACAGATCTTTTGAAATAGAATTCTAAGGAACTTTTAGAATTTTCTTTGGTAACCAACCCTAACCCTGCTTTCGATATTTTTTGAAAACAGGAGACAGTCTGAATCTTAACCGATTGGGCAATGGGGTACTAAACAAAAAACAATGCAAGTAATATTAATTCAAGACGTAGACAACCTCGGAGGTTCAAACGAACTGGTAAAGGTAAAAAATGGCTACGCACGCAATTACCTCATTCCCCGCAAAATGGCGGTAGAAGCTAATCCTTCCAACATCAAACAGATGGAAGAAAAGATTAAGCAACAAACCAAGAAAGAAGCCAAATTGCTGGCCGAAGTAAACCAGGTAATTTCCAAACTACAGGAAGGACCAGTAAAAATTGGTGCTAAAACAGGTACCAGCGGCAAAATCTTTGGTGCCGTTACTTCTTTGCAGTTGGCCCGTGCCATCCGTGATCAGAAAGGGTATGAAATTGATCGTAAACGCATCAGCATCCCAGACGAGGTAAAAGAATTAGGCACTTACAAAGCTGTAATCGATTTTGGCAACGGTAAAACTACCGAGCTGGAGTTTGAAGTAGGCGCAGAATAAGCCCTCAAGTCTAAAAAATACAGTTCCGGCCCCGCTTTGGCGTGGCCGGAATTTTTTTTTGCACTGCGCCAAAAAGCTTTCCCGGTCTCAATTATTTCTATATCTTCGTTATTGGTTCCTAATGATCTTTACAGTCTCGCATTGTTCTCTGAGCGTTTTCAAGTAATGTTCCCGGGGTTTAATGTTTCACTGTTCTCATTTAGGGTCTTAAATTTTGTATCACTCAAACTGTAAAAAAAATGAACATTTACGTTGGAAATCTCAGTTGGAACTTAACTGAGGAAGATCTCTCAAATCTCTTCGCTCCTTATGGCACAGTAGTATCTGCAAAGATTGTTACTGACAAATTCAACAACAACCGCAGTAAAGGTTTTGGTTTTGTTGAAATGACAAATGATGCTGAAGGCCAGGCTGCAATTGCAGGTTTAAATGAAACCGAAGTTGACGGCCGTAACATTGTAGTTAATGAATCTCAACCAAAACCTGCTGGTAGCGGTGGCGGTGGATTTAAAAAACGCAGCTTTGGTGGCGGCGGCGGCGGTAGCCGTGGCGGTTATGGCGGCGGTGGAAACCGTGGCGGCGGCGGTGGATATGGCGGTGGTGGTGGAAACCGCGACCGTGGCGGATTCAACAGAAGAAGCGACTATTAATTGCAAAAGCAACAAATAAAATTTAAGTCCGGCAATTGCCGGACTTTTTTTATTGAGCCTAATAACATAAATACAAAAAGCGCATATCCATCAATGTTATTTGCATTATTTATGTTGCTGGCATAATTAGTTCTTATGTTCCAGGCATTGATACTACTATTAAGCTTTACTTGTCCGTCCGAATGGTTCAGCCGGGCAGAAGTCGCACACTTCTACATTATAACGTCTGTCAGCAACTTTTGAAGACCATGTCGGATTGTGATATTATGTAACAAACTTGCAGCTAGTACCAATAACTTGCAACTCTTCTCATTTTCACATTCATCACATTTTCTCACTTCAGCTCCTTTATCTTAATGTTTTTAAAACTTACTTTATCACCATGATATTGTAGAAGGATATAACCCTGGCTGGCCAAACCAAAGTTGGGGTAGTCTTTGTATTTGCTCTTTGCAATTAATTCTTTAAAGGCCGCAGAACTTCGATCATACTCCAGCACTTTTACACCATTAAGATAATGCTCAACATGATTATTGGGATAAACAACAACACGGCCAGTATTCCAATTGCCTGGCTGGTGAATAAACTCCGGCTTCTTTTGGGCTTTTATTAAATCGTATAAAGAAGACATTGTTCTGTTGCCATCTCTTCCTGCTTTTGCATCTGGATGAAGAGAATCATCCAACACCTGGTACTCTAAACCTAAAGGAGAGTTATGATAATCTAACGTAACAAAATATTTTACACCACTGTTGCCTCCAGGGCTTATATTAAAATCGAAAGAAAGTTCAAAAGCGCTGTATTGTTTAATGCTGATAATATCGAGGCTACCAAATTCGCCCTGCCCTTTTACAGGTTCTATACTAATGGTTCCATCTTTTATAACCCATCCTTTATCGGGAAAACCTGTTTTGCCTGCCCAGTTCCAGCCACTACTTGTTGTTCCATCAAACAACAATTGCCATCCATCTTTTTTTTCTGCTTTTGTTAACTGGTTGTCTTTTACTTTTTGTGCATGCAACGAGAATACAAAAAAGCCAAGAATGATAATGATGGTGTTTTTTTTCATACAGCATTATATGTTTTATTGAATAACGAATATATACAATTAAGCAGGTAAAAAACATCATGGATTTATGCAAACAATTTATCTTTCTTTAATGACTTTAGAATTGTTAAGCATGATGAAGAATCCCTTCCAATACACCTGCAGCCAAAGGTTGTCCGGCAAAGTAAATTTGCTTTTTATCTTTTAGTATTTCCATTTCCGGGCTGTAGTTTGCCACTATAATGCCTTTTGCCTTTAGCTCAAGCATATCAATATCGTTACCACTGTTACCTGCTGTAATAAATTGCTGCAGGGGTATCTGCCATTTTTGGCTAAGGTGTTTTATTGCATTACCCTTGCCTGCACGTATAGGCAATATATCCAGGCAGTGGTTTTCTGTAAGCAATATTTTTGATTTTAGCTTATGTTCAGCAAGTATTTGCCGGATGCTATTTAAATCTGCAGTAGTAAACTCTTCGTTTACGTAATAGCTTATTTTAAATGGCCATTGTGCTTCTTCTTCCTGTAAGCGCATCAATTTACAGTGCGCCAATGCTGCCTTTACATTCTCCCGATTCCAGCAATAATTAATATGGTTATCATAATCCCTGTCTGGCAGGTATTGTTGTGTATAATAAATTTCAGTACCTGCAGAACAAATCATAACATTTGTAAAAGCAGCCAGGTCATGGTAATTAAGGGCAGCTTCTGTAAGTTGTTTGTTGCGTCCGCTGGCAACGCCAAATAAAACATTGTCTCCCTGTTCCTTCAGCCATTGCTTTAAATCATCCAAACCGGGTGCAGTATTGCCCGTTATTAATGTGCCGTCTAAATCAGTAATGATAAAAAGTTTTGCTTTCTTAATCATTTTTTCAAGATCAGAATTTTCTGTTGCTAATGGTAAGTTTTGTTGGCTGGAAATGCGGTTTAGCTCTTCAATGTACTTTCGTACGTGTGCTGTCCATGAAAATTGAATTGCTGCTTCCCTAATGCCATTGCAGGAAAATGTTTCCCATTGCTGCTGATCTGCAACTATCTTTTTAATAGCTGCTGCCATTTGCGCAGTATTTTCCACATCTATTGAAAATCCGTTCTGGCAATGTTCTAATATCTCTTTAGGGCCACCCAACGATGATGCAATTACAGGAAGCCCGCAACCAGCTGCTTCCAGCACAGTAAGCCCAAAGTTTTCTGCAGGCGTTCCATTTACAAAAACGCCTTTTTTGCGGGCAGCAAGCCTGTATATTTCCGGCACTTCAAGTTGCGGATCATTCTTTTTGGGTATAGCCATTTTTCCATAGAGATCATATTTATCCAGTAACAATAATAAATTGGTGAGTATTTCTTTTTCATCTTCCGGCATCAGGCTAATGTCTTTTCGTACGCCGGCAAAAATAGCCAGGTTGGCTATGGCCTGTAATTCTTTATCTTCTCCGTAAGCTTGTATTATTGTTTCAAAATTTTTTCTTACATCTGGCCGGCCTATTGAAAGTATAAGTGGCTTCGAAGGCTGAAAAAGAAAACGATCTATTTCTGAATGAATACGGTACAATGCCTGTTCCTGCTCTACTGATGGTTTAAAAGAAGGCATATCCTGCCTGTAAAAAGGAAAAAAAACTTCTGTATTAAAACCTGGTGGTACTACAGCAAATTTGCCAAAAGATTTGTTTTCATACAATCCATATTGTGTTTCTAATACATACCTTGTACCAACAAAAATTAAGTCTGCTGTTTTTAAATATTTTTCTTCTTCGGCAATGCGCCGCTGCATATTAAACTTTTTGTCGATTGTTTCCTGAGTCATTCCCTGCTGTAATAGCAATTGCTGTTTATTGCGTCCTAGAGAATGTGCCGTAGCAAGTTGCGGCCTATGCAACATACGGGCAAGGCAACCGGCAATGTAATTACCGTCTGCATAATGGCCATGCACTGCATCAGGTACATCATTTTCTTGCTTTATAAAATGGAGTGTATTATCAACAAATTCATCCAGGTAAGGCCATAAAGTTTCTTTGAGCCTGTAGTTCTTTCCACCGCAATTAATCCGCACAATTCTAGCTTTATTGTTTATTGTTTCTATTTGCTGATTGTAGAGTGGTGAAACATTTTTATCAGCAATTTTGCGGGTAAACAAATCTACTTTTCTAACCTGCGGATGTTGCGACAGGGCCTCCATAAGTTCCAATACAAATTTCACCTGGCCACCAGTGTCTTTATCTTTTCCTATTTCGGGTTCATACTGCCGGATTAAGCCATGCGGACTAAAAAGTTGAATGTAATATTGTTTCATAAGCAGACCTTTATTGTTATTTAATCACTATTAGTATATTAAATTCATAACAGGCATAGTGTATGCATAAGTTGAATTAGTGTGTAAAAGATTATTAAGCAACTGTTGAACAGAAAACTATTTTCTTGTTTGAATTTTGTTATAGTGCATTCGTAAAAAAGACAGATAAGGTGTTTTAGAGTAACACTTATTGTACCGTTTTTTCATTTTAATAAGAATTAAATATGTACTCAGGTTCGGGGTTTAATGAGTGGGAAATTGGAGATATAACAGTGATTATTCATAATGGTATTTATCATTTATTTCACTTGATTATTCCCAATCACGACTATATAGCACATGCTGTTTCCAAAGATGGTATCTCATGGAAGCGTACAAGAAATGCAATTTTTGTAGGCGATCCTGGAGAATGGGATGATGATATGTTATGGACAATGGACGTTGTAAAAACGGGGAAAAATTTCACCATGTATTATACTGGTTTGCAAAGAAGAGACAGGGGTACTATTTCAAGAGTAGGTTTTGCACTATCTGACGATTTAATGACGTGGCAAAAATCAAACATACCTGCTCTCTATATTGAACCACCTGGTATCTATTATGAGAACATGTATAACAATCCTAGGAAATGGTTGAGTTTCCGCGATCCTTTTAGGTTTGATCACGAAGACAATACTTACCTGCTGGTTTGTGCAAGAAGAAATACTGGTCCTATTTCAAGACGGGGTTGTGTTGGACTTGTACAGTTACACGATAAAGGGGCAACATTCCTTCCGCCACTCGTTTATCCAATGGCATATGATGATATTGAATGTCCGTGCGTATTTAAGTTCAATGGAAATTATTATCTGCTTGGATCAATTCGTGAAGATATAAAAGTGAGGTATTGGTTTTCGCCAGATTTTTTGGGCGAATACCATTCCTTCCATTTTGATATTGCACTTCCCAATGGAAACTATGCAGCACGAACTGTGCAAGACGGTGATGTTATCCTTGTTTTTAATTTTTACTTTACTGCAGGGCGTGTAGATTCATTACGTGTATTGCCTCCTCCCAAACAATTTGATACCGATGAGAAAGGCCGGTTGCTGCTTAAGACCTATTATAAATGGAAGCAGATGATAAAAAAAGAAATACCACAGCATGAGATAAGCGATGTAAGGGCTTTGTTTGGTAATGCAACTGCAATGATGGATCTGCAAACAGACAAATGGGTTGTTGGTGCACGAAGTGGGTATGAAATCTTTTATTTTGCCCGTCCGTCTGCAAGTTTTATTTGGGAAGGAAAAATTACAGTTGAAGGAATGGGAAAACTAGGTTTGGTTTCTGATGCAGATAAAGATGGCAATGGTTATCATATTTCTTTTGATGTATCCAACGGTGCAGTAAAAATTCGTTCATGGGGGCATAATGCTGCTAACGACAGGCACAATTTTATTTTTTTTGATCTTCAGTCTAATGTGTTTGCGATAAACCCCAACAGATCATTTCTGTTTTCATTGCTTCGTTACGGAAATTATATTGAGCTATCAATAGATGGGGTTGTAAAACTTACGCTGATGGATTATACTTTCTCCGGAGAGTTTATTGGTTTGTATAGTGCATCTTCTGTAATTGCTTTACAGGATAGTGTATTGAAAGTATTGCCAGAGCCAGAACCAGAATATGTAACACCTGATGAAGGCAGGATCGATCCTATTGTGCGGTAATATTGATGTAATAGCTATTAAAATTATAGATAGGTAAGAAGGTCAAAACTAATTTTGGCTAAGCCAAAAAAAAGCCCCTCGATAAAATCGAAGGGCTCAAAGAATATGGCAGCTACCTACTCTCCCGCATTGTTGTGCAGTACCATCGGCCATGGGGGACTTAACTTCTCTGTTCGGTATGGGAAGAGGTGAACACCCCCGGCAAAACCACCATAAGATCTTAAAAGGTGAAGGTTTTAAGGTATAAGGTGTGAGGCGGATGCCTTTAACCTTAAGCTTTATGCCTTTGACCTCAATAAGGTGACATATTGGAAAAAGTTATAAACCTGTTGAGTAATAAAAAAAATTAAAGCTTACGGGTAATTAGTACTACTTGGCTTCACTATTACTAGTCTTACACCTGTAGCCTATCAACGTCATAGTCTCTGACGACCCTTAAAAGTAAACTCATCTTGTGGAAGGTTTCACGCTTAGATGCTTTCAGCGTTTATCCTTGCCGTGCGTAGCTACTCTGCATTGCACCTGGCGGCACAACAGATACACCAGCGGCACGTACGACCCGGTCCTCTCGTACTAAGGTCATGTCCACTCAATTTACTAACGCCCACCACAGATAGGGACCGAACTGTCTTGCGACGTTCTGAACCCAGTTCACGTGCCACTTTAATCGGCGAACAGCCGAACCCTTGGGACCTTCTCCAGCCCCAGGATGTGACGAAC